>NZ_JBXWSR010000012.1:0-506913 GCF_059613525.1 Ruegeria sp. SATB045
ACGCAAAAATCCAGACAATAACGTCCGACCCTCAACATCACCGCTCACAGCTACGCCGTTCACAGTCATCGAAACCTTCATCAGATTTTCCTCCCTTTAATTTTCGGTTCAACCACCGAACAGGCGCTTGAACCATCCTTTTTTCTCTTCCGGCGGCGGCGCTGCCGGAGCTGGCTCAGGCGACACTTCGGACACAGCAGCGGCCGCTGCCGGTTCGGGCGCAGCCTCGGTAGGCACGGGCTGAGGTTCTTCCTCGACCGCATTCTGGAAATTTTCAAAGAACTGGTCGGCCATTTTCTTGGCCACACCATCAATGACCCGCCCCCCTAGCTGAGCCAGCTTGCCGCCCACACGCGCATCGACATTGTAGGCCAGCAATGTTCCCTCGGGCGCATCCGACAAGGTGACATCTGCTGCACCCTTGGCAAATCCGGCGGCCCCGCCTTTGCCTTCCCCAGATAACTTGACGCTTTCCTGATCCACCATGTCCGAAAGGGTCACTTCACCTTTGAAGGTCGCCTTTACGGGTCCGACCTTCTGCACCACTGTCGCGGCAAACCCATCTTCGGCTGTTCCCGACATTTCTTTGCAGCCGGGGACACATTCTTTCAGAATGTCGGCCGATAGCAGTGCCTCCCAGACTTTGGAACGTGGGGCCGCAATGACGCGGCTGTCATGTAGTTCCATGTCACTCCCTCCAGTATTTTCGGTTAAGCTACGCGGTGATCTGCCCGGTGCCTATAAGACCTTGGGTGTAGTCACCGCAGTTTCGGGGGCGAATGTGTCAGGCCATATTCCGCAAAGATGTTAGCAATACGCCCGTCCTGAAGCGCTGCAAAAATGGCGTCATCCACGGCGTAGCTGAGGCCGCGATACGCAAAGTGAACGGCGACACCATTCGTCCAGGTGCTGACAGCAAACCCAGGAAGCGGTGGCGCATGGACTCCCAAGTCAGGCGTCAATCCGGTCTCAAGCTGGCCCCGAGGTCCCATAGCAGCCATGGTTTCGCCTGCCGCCAATGCCTCCATAGCTTTTTCGGCTGTCTTGAACCGACGAATGTTGCGCGAAAGTTGCCCCCCCGGAAAGGCGGATAGGTAGAAATCCGCGATTGAGTCATTTTCGACCGCTACCGAATCGAACCGGAAATAAGCCGGGACCGGAGGATCCTCGGGGTAGGCATCCCGACGATAGGCAATTGCGATTTCTTCGTCGTGGTACTGGCCAGTAAAAACAACCTGCTCGACCCGGCACGCGAACTCGCTGTCGTAGGGGATATGCAACATCACATTTGCAACTCGGCCGTTAATCAGCGGGCCTTTCCAGATCCAATTGCGCAAGTCGGCTTCAAGGTTCTCTCCGGCAGCGACCAGATTGAACCGAGCTTCGACCCCTAGATCACTGGCGATGAGTTTTCCAATCTCAATATCGACACCTTGAATAGTACCGTCTCTCTCAAACGACCAAGGGGGAAAGTCTTCGTAGGCTGCGAATTCAATATAACCGCGGTCGATTATGGTATCGAGATCGGCACCGACGATATCTCGGCTTGCGTTCTGAGGTTTGGGCTGGGGCACATGATCTTCGCACCTGGCCAAAACCGGTCCTGAAAACAGGGTGGTGGCCAACAGGGAGAAAACGAAAACGTACTTGATCATGCGCCCCATTCTGCCGCGCTACTGCGCGGCGGACAATCCAATGGTAAGTTGTTCAGCGGCTTCGGCGAAATTGGGTGCATTCCCAGATATCAATACCGCCGCACGCAGAGCCACGCTGTCGGCCACGGGCGCGCCGGATCCGGTTTCGATAGTTTCGGCGATCTGGGTCAATTCCGATTGAAGCGCTGCCGTGTCCCCCTCGGCGCCGCCGGCCATTGCTGCCAGAAGATCCCTGATTTCCTTCAGGCGGTCCGAGTGATCGTCCAGCGCGCCGTCATCCGGACGCGTTTCGATATAGGTTCGAATGGCCCACGCTGCTTTTTGTCCTAACAATTCGCCAAAGGCGGGCATCTTAGTAATACCGTTTTGCGTATAACCTTCGCGGAACCGCTCTACATACCATTCGTCGCCATATTCCTCGGCTTCAAGATACCGCAAATCAGGGGCTAACCCTCCCGATACGACACCAAGACCATGGCAGCGGGCACAATTCTGGTTATAGCCGGAATCGCCTATTTCGATTGCAGCCTGCCATACCTCTTCGCCCTGGTCGCGATAGGGGTTTTCAATCAGCCAATCTTCTCCAACATCTGGAAGGATGTCTGTGTTGACTGGTTGTGGGGCGACATCGCCATGGGCCAGCGCCATACCTCCGGCAACAAGGCCGCCCAGCAATGTGCTGTGAAATCCAAGACGCATCTTCTCCTCCTTTACGATGCTTTTCACGGTCATACCGCAGCAGGACTCAGCGTGAAATTCGACCTTGGTTGCACATCCGTGCAGGTTTGCGACTAAGGTCTTATGGTGGGCTGCATTTTGGCCGTTTTTACTAAGGCGGCGCAGGAGGAGGCGCGAAAATGATTAAGATGTTCCGTGCGGTAGCGGCACTGATACTTCTGCCTGGCACTGCGTTGGCAGAGATTGGTATTTCAGTGACTTACCTACAACAGCAGGTCGCGCGTCCACCCGTTTTATCCAACCTTGATCCGATTCCAGATGATCTTGGTTCGGCGGGTGCCAAACTGGCGCTGGAAGACAATCTGACGACCGCTAAGTTTCTGGGACACGACTACACGCTTACAGTCACTACCGTTTCTGACGGTGAGGATTGGATTACAGCAGCGCGTAAGGCATTGTCGGACAGTCCGTTTCTAATTCTTGATGCGCCTGCCTCTGCTCAGTTGCAGGTCGCGGACTTGGTCGAGGCCGATGGTGCGGTGCTTTTCAATGCATCTTCCCCTGAACTTTCCATACGCGAGCAGGACTGTCGGCCGAACCTGCTGCACACTTTGCCGTCGGGGCTAATGCGCACGGACGCATTGGCTCAATTTCTGGTCAAACGCCGCTGGCAGGATCTGGTTCTGATCTCTGGAAACCACCCAGAAGATCAAGCTTTTGCCGACGCGCTGAAACGGTCATTGCAGAAATTCCGTCTTGATCTGAGGGCTGAAAAGACCTGGGTTTTTGATGCTGACCTGCGTCGCAACGCAGCGCAAGAAGTTCCGTTGTTCACGCAGGAATTCGGCGACTATGACGTCCTGTTATTGGCCGATGAATTGGACGATTTCGGCCGCTACGTCGAATTCAACACCTGGAAGGCGCGCCCTGTTGCTGGTTCCGATGGTCTTAAGCCCGTCACATGGTCGCGTGTGGTCGAACAATGGGGTGCGGCCCAGATGCAGAATCGGTTCTTTGAGCAGTCGGGCCGAACCATGATGTCCAAAGACTACGCCGCATGGGCGGCATACCGAACGCTGGGCGAAGCCGTGACACGTACCCAGTCCGACGACCCTGCGGTCTTGCGTGACTATATTTTGTCGGATGAATTCGAACTTGCCGGGTTCAAGGGTAGGGCGATGAACTTCAGGTTTTGGAATGGGCAATTGCGGCAACCAATTCCTTTGGTCACAGACCGCGCGGTGGTCGCCATGGCGCCACTGGAAGGCTTTCTACATCAGCGTACAGAACTGGATACGCTTGGAGTTGATGAGGCGGAAAGTCAGTGTCAGGCATTCAAGGAGTAACGGGCATGAGACTAGCGACACTATTGGCCTCTGCTGCATTGTGCGTTCCCGCAGCAGCGGATGAGATGTGGATCAGCAACGAAAAAGACGACACGCTCAGCGTGATTGACATCGAGACTCTTGAGGTCATCCGCACGATTGAAACTGGTGAGCGGCCGAGGGGAATTACGTTTTCGAAAGATTTCTCGGTGCTGTACATCTGCGCCTCCGACAGCGACTCGGTTCAGGTCATGGATCCCGAAACCGGAGAGATACTGCACGACTTGCCATCTGGCGAAGACCCTGAGCAGTTCGTTCTACATCCCAATGATCGTCATCTTTACATCGCCAACGAGGATGACGCGATCACCACTGTGGTCGATACTGAAACGCGAACGGTTATCGCGCAGATCGACGTCGGGATCGAACCCGAAGGCATGGCGGTGTCGCCGGATGGAAAAATCGCAATCACGACTTCTGAAACCACCAATATGGCTCATTGGATCGACACGGAAACGCAGGAGCTTTTCGCCAATACTCTGGTCGATTCCCGCCCACGCCACGCCGAATTCCTTAAGGATGGAACCGAGCTTTGGGTGAGTTCCGAGATTGGCGGTACGATCACTGTCTTTGATGTGGAAACCCAGACCGAAAAAGCCAAGATTGAATTTGAAGTCGAAGGTGTGCATCCTGATCGAGTTCAGCCCGTAGGGTTTGAACTGTCCAACGAAGACAAAACTGCCTTTGTCGCGCTTGGACCTTCGAACCACGTCGCAGCGGTCAATCCCGACACCTATGAGGTTGAGGATTACATCCTCGTCGGTCGTAGGGTTTGGCACATGGATTTCAACGCGGACAAATCACTCTTGTTCACTACAAATGGTGTGTCCGGCGATGTGACCGTCATCGATGTTGCAAAACGTGAACCAATCAAAACCATCAAGGTCGGGCGGTTCCCATGGGGCGCAGCGTTCCGCCCGACAAACTGATCAGGGAGAATTCAAATGAAGCGTTTATCCACGCTGGCAATTGCTGCCGCGATGACCTTACCCAGCCTCGTCAATGCCGACGATGACTCGGGGTTCGGCCTGGCCGGGTTGTTGTCGGCCAAAAACAAGGAAGACCTACCGCCCATCATCCTTTCAGCCGGAGAACCCTTGGCCGATTCTCCGTGGGAACTAAAATCCGGCACTTACTACGAGTTCGAAATTCAAGGTGACGGAAGTCAGGAGCTTGCCATCATCGGCCCCGAGTTCTTTCGTGCCATCTGGGTCGATGAGATTGTGGTAGAAGGTTTAGAGATCCGGCCGCTGGGTTTGGATTCGATCGAATTCGACGAGGCCGGTGAAATGGAAATAGGCTTTGTCGCGATCAAGCCGGGCAGCTACTATCTGAAAGTGCCGGGCAGCACCGGTGAGACACAGCGGCTGGAGATTACCATTAAGTGACAGGGCTAACGGTCCGAAACGTCAGCTATGCCTATGGCGAGAAACGCGCTCTTGATGATGTGAGTTTTCACGTCCCGCAGGGCGCGTTTTGTGCGTTGCTGGGCCCGAATGGGGCAGGTAAGTCAACGCTGTTTTCCCTGCTGACACGGTTGTTCACCACCAGGCAGGGTGAGATTGAAATCGCTGGAATTGACATCGCGAAACACCCGCGGAAAGCCTTGGCTAAGATAGGGGTCGTTTTTCAACAGCCTACGCTTGATCTGGACCTGACGGTTCATCGAAACCTCAGTTATTTTGCCGCTTTGCACGGTATGTCCGGCCGCCAAGCTGAGGGCCGCATCACAGCCGTACTAGAGCGTCTGGATATGGCTGAACGTGCTACTGAACGTGCGCGTGATCTGAATGGAGGTCATCGCAGACGGTTGGAAATAGCACGATGCCTGATACATGTGCCTTCGGTCCTCTTGTTGGACGAGCCAACCGTTGGGCTTGATGCTGCGTCGCGTCATGCCATCACCAAACATGTGCATGACCTGTCTTCGCAAGACGGTTTGACGGTGTTGTGGGCTACCCACTTGACCGACGAGATCGGGCCAGACGACCAAGTGGCGATCCTTCATCGTGGTAAGTTGCTGGATCAGGGTATTTGCCGAGACATCACTGGCGGCGCTCCGATGCAGGATACCTTTTTGTCGATGACCAGAGCGGCTTCATGATCGATGCAATGATCGCTTTGCGCGCAATCTTGATCCGAGAAGCCTTGCGGTTCGTGCGGCAACGCAGCCGGTTTGTTGCGGCGCTTGTACGTCCTCTGGTTTGGCTAGTTGTCTTCGCTGCTGGTTTTCGCGCAGCATTGGGTTTGTCGATTACTCCGCCGTACCAGACTTATATCACCTATGAGATCTACATCGTCCCCGGCCTGTGCGGCATGATCATGTTGTTCAATGGCATGCAAAGCTCTCTCAGCCTGGTTTACGACCGTGAAATGGGGTCGATGCGGCTACTGCTCACCAGCCCTTTGCCGCGGTGGTGGTTGCTGTTTTGTCGCTTGTTGGCAAGCACGACGATATCGATCCTGCAGGTTTATACTTTTCTGGCGGTCGCTGCGGTTTACGGTATCGACATGCCCTGGATCGGATACGCCTACGTGTTTCCAGCGCTGATCGTCGCTGGATTGATGCTGGGCGCGTTGGGCTTGGCTTTGTCCTCGGCGATCAGGCAGCTTGAGAATTTTGCGGGCGTCATGAACTTTGTGATCTTTCCGATGTTTTTTCTGTCTTCAGCACTTTATCCACTTTGGAAGATGGCAGAAAGTTCGGCCGTATTAAGAGATATCTGCGCGCTTAACCCTTTTACGCACGCGGTCGAGCTAATCCGATTCGCGCTCTATGGGCAGTTTAATGCTGTGGCATTGGGGTGGACGATATTGGCGGGTATTATTTTTCTTGGGTTTGCTTTTTGGGGCTACGATCCGGCGCGTGGCATGAAGCGCGGCTAAGCATCTACGACCAATACCACGGTGAAATCGTAGGCCGACTACTGTACATTCTACTGTACATTGTCGAAAACCGGAGGGTACTGCCATGATCCGCATTGCTGCGTTTTTTCTGCTTTTGGCGTCTGCAGTCACGGCGCAGACCATTGAGGACGAGTACGGAACGCTTAACCCGCAGGACACGGGCTGGGGCAAAGTCCTCAGCAACATCGACAATGGCGTAACCGACATGACCACCTGCGCTGCTGGTTACTACATGACAAAGTCAGGCCGCCACGATCTGGCGCGACGCTTGTTTCGCACCTGTGCCGAAGCAGGGTACACCGGTGCAATGACCTGGATGGGTCAGTTGGATAACAATGGGCTGGCCGGACCCTATGACCCTGATGCAGCGGCCGCATGGGACAAGCGCGCCGCCGATCTGGGCGATCCGGTGGGCAAGTTCAACTATGGTCTCAACCTTTTGCGTGGTCACGGTGTAACAAGGAACGAGGAACTGGGTCGGGCCTATGTTGACGAGGCCGCACAGGACGGCCTCAGGATCGCCAAACGCCTAAGGGATTCGGGCTATGATCCTAACGAAGTCACACCCGACGCTGACGAGTGGAAATACGCACCTCTATTCTGAACCCAGTTTTTTTTCTGAGAACTACGACTAAAGGATGATGCTCTTCCTCGGTTTTCTTGACCCACGTCAAGCCGGTATCGATGGCCGCGGATTTACAGTTCGGCCAACGTTAGGAGGACCACATGAAACATCTTACCCTGCTACTCGGCCTCGCCGTCAGTTCCGTTTCGAAAGCGCCAACACTTGCTCAATCCACATTCGACCGAGTCAAGATTGAGGCGGGCGAGACGCTCTTTTTCTCTGAATGCCGACGCTGTCACGCGCCAGATGCAACTGGTCCAAGTTATGGTCCGCAACTTGACGGTGTCGTTGGGCGCAAAGCAGGGACTGTAGAAGGTTATCAGTATTCGGATGCTCTGGCTGGTTCCGGTATCGTTTGGACACCGGCCGCTCTGCGGGCATGGATGGAAGACAACGACGGCTTCATGCCGGGCACCAAGATGCGGCATGTCGGCATCGATGATCGCACGGTTCAAGACTTTATTCTGGCATATCTAAGCAGCATCTCAGACTAGAACCGAGCGTTGGCCGAAGCTGGTCAGGAAAACTGGTTTATCCAGAATAATTGACGATCGCGCTTGAAAGCCATGATTTCCGCCCTACGACCATTGTGCAATTTCACCACGAGTTCTGCCCGCCAATAATACTCTCGCCTGCAATCCCGATGCGTCGGAGATTCGGCGCGGAGGAAAGACATAAGTCTAGGGAGGACACAGATGAGCCGGTTTATCATGGCAACTGTTGCAAGTGTGATTGCAGCAGGCGCGGCCTATGCAGAAGTTACCGAAGACGATCTGGCCAATGACCAAACGATCACCACGCAAGTCGTAACCAACGGTATGGGGCGGCACCTTCAGCGCTATAGCCCACTGGACATGCTTAACAGGGACAACGTCAAAAACCTGCTGCCGGCCTGGGCTTTCAGCCTTGGAGGGGAAAAACAACGCGGACAGGAAACCCAGCCGCTGATCTACGACGGCATGATGTATATCACCGGCTCTTACTCTCGCCTGTATGCGATTGATCTTGAGACCGGTAAAGAGGTCTGGCAATACGATGCCCGTCTACCCGAAGGTATCCTGCCCTGTTGTGACGTGGTTAATCGCGGGGCCGCAATATACGGCGACAAGATAATCTTCGGAACGTTGGATGCACGGATTGTGGCGCTGAACAAGGACACTGGAGACGTTGTCTGGCGTGATAAGATTGCCGACTACAAGGCGGGATATTCCTATACCGCTGCTCCATTGATCGTAGATGGACTGGTGATCACCGGCAATTCCGGGGGCGAGTTTGGCATCGTCGGGGCTGTTCAAGCGCGCGATGTGAACACTGGTGATCTGGTCTGGGAACGCCCGGTGATTGAAGGCCACATGGGCACGTTGAATGGTGAAGAAAGCACTATGACCGGAGAGCTGAACGCAACGTGGCCCGGTGACATGTGGAAAACCGGTGGCGGGGCGACCTGGCTGGGTGGGTCTTATGATGCGGACACGGATACGCTGGTCTTTGGCGCGGGCAACCCAGCGCCTTGGAACTCGTGGCTGCGGGACGCTGGAACTCCGACTGAAGGCAACAAAGGCGACAACCTCTATGCCGCCAGCCGTATTGGGATCGACCCAAAGACTGGCGACATCAAGTGGCACTTTCAAACCACCCCGCGCGAGGGTTGGGATTATGACGGTGTCAACGAAGTCGTGGCCTATACAGACCGTGATGGCAACAAGCGTTTTGCCACAGCGGATCGCAACGGTTACTTCTATGTTCTGAACCGCGAAGACGGTGCTTTCGTCTCGGCGACGCCTTTTGTCAAAGACATTACTTGGGCCGATGGCGTGGATGACACGGGTCGCCCGATCTTTGTCGAAAACAATCGTCCCGGTGACCCGGCTGCAGCAGCCGATGGTAAGAAAGGTGAGGTTATCTTTGCCTCGCCGTCCTTCCTGGGCGGCAAGAACTGGATGCCAATGGCCTTCTCTCAAAACACCGGTAATTTCTATGTGCCTTCAAATGAATGGGGTATGGATATCTGGAACGAGCCGATCACCTACAAGAAAGGTGCCGCCTATCTGGGCGCGGGCTTTACCATCAAGCCCAATTACGAAGACCACATCGGTTCTCTTAAAGCCATCGACCCGGATACCGGGGAGTGGAAATGGGAGTACAAAAACGACGCGCCGTTATGGTCAGGTGTGATGACCACTGCCGGTGGTTTGGTGTTCTTTGGCACACCCGAAGGCGAGTTCATCGCGCTGGATGATGAGACCGGCGAGAAACTCTGGTCGTTCCAAACAGGGTCCGGGATTGTCGGCCAGCCTGTGACATGGGAACAGGATGGCGAGCAGTATGTCTCGATCATCTCTGGCTGGGGTGGCGCAGTTCCGCTTTGGGGCGGCGAAGTGGCAAAGAAGGTTAACTATCTGAACCAGGGCGGCACGCTGTGGACTTTCCGATTGCCCAAGGAGCTAGCGTCGGCAAATTGATCTTCTCCGCAACTCATGACTTTGACGCGCGCCTCGCTTGGGCGCGCGTTTTTTATACGACTTTCCGCCAGTTGGCGTGACTCTGTTCTCTTGCTACGCTTTGGTAGGTTGGGCAACATGATTGCAAAGGCCAATGCGAATGCTTGCAAATGCCGTCGGGCAAAACGATTTCGAGAATGTGCTGATCGTCGATGATCATCCTTTGTTTTGTGACGCTTTGTCGATGACATTACAAAGCGTGGCTCATATCCGTGAAATCCACACCGCCGACCGTCTGGAAGATGCGCTTGAGATGATTGCAGGAGGTTTGAAACCTGACGCAATCATGCTGGATCTGAACTTGCCTGACGTTGACGGATTGGATGGGCTTGTCCGTCTGAAGGCCGTCGCAAATGCGCCTGTGATCGTTGTGTCTTCAATGACGGACAATCGGGTGATTAGCCAGGTTATTCACGCGGGTGCGTCTGGGTACGTTCCAAAACACAGCCAGCGTGACGTCTTTCGAACCGCGTTCGAAACCGTTCACGCGGGCAATGTCTTTTTGCCGGATGGATGCGTTCTGATCGATCTGGACGGCGCAGATGAACAAAGCGATGCAGTCGGGCGGCTTGCAACGTTGACCAATCAGCAGTCCCGTATTCTTCAGCTGATCTGTGAAGGCAAGCTGAACAAGCAAATTGCCTATGACCTTTCGATCGCCGAAACCACGGTCAAAGCGCATGTCACTGCAATCATGCGCAAGCTGGGTGTCCAAAGTCGTACGCAGGCCGTTTTGATAGCAAAGAAAGCGTCCTTTGCCAGTGTCTTGCAAGAGTCGAGTTAAGCTGCATACTCACAGAAAATCGTCGCGCTTTAGGGAGGAGGCTCGATGGACCAAGCTGTCGGGTGGGCAACGGCTCCGACCCGCGCGCCAGGTATCGTAAGAACTGCATGTGTGCCATACGACACCGAAGACGCGGTCACCGGACTATTGAAGACTTTCGGTGCCGGAGAGTTATCTCTGGTCATTCTTTTTGTGACGGATAGAGCTGACGCTGCATCGGTTATTGCACAGGCAACCGAAGCCTTTGCGCCCGCGCCAGTGGTTGGTTGTACAACAGCCGGTGAATTGGCGGGGGCCGGCTATACAGAAAACCAGATCGTGGCCATCGGCTTGCCTGCATCACATTTCGACGCTCGCATCTTGCCAGTACCTGATCTGGATACATTTCTGGCTAAGGATCTGATTCATCAGATGATCCGAAACCGTAATGAAATGACGGAGGCAAACCCTGACTGGCACCACGAATTCACCTTTTTATTGATTGACGGGCTTTCAACGAAAGAAGACGCGCTGACTTCAGAACTCGCGTTGGGGTTAGGGCCAGTTCCGTTGTTTGGGGGTTCCGCCGGGGATGGAACGGATTTCGAAACAACTTACGTCCTGCACGACGGGCAGGCATTGGAAAATGCTGCAATTCTGGCGCAAATACGAACTCGATGTCCGATCAAGGTTTTCAAGACAGATCATCTGGTGCCAACAGCGCAACGAATGGTCGTGACCAAAGCCGACCCCGCCCGGCGGATCGTTCGTGAGATCAACGCAGAACCTGCCGCGCGCGAATACGCCCGTATTCTGGGCAAAGACCCCGAACAGTTGACGACCTTCACCTTTGCTGCGCATCCGGTCGTCGTACAGATTGGCGGGCAGCATCACGTTCGGGCCATTCAGCGCGTGGATGAGAACGGGGATTTGGTGTTTTTCTCGGCCATCGACGAAGGATTGGTTCTGACTTTGGCTGAACCTCGCGACATGGTCGAGCATCTCGAGCAAGAAATCGAGGGCCTAACAGAAGCCGAGGCTCCGGATACTATTCTTGGGTGCGACTGTATCCTCAGGCGTCTGGAAGCGCAGGAAAAACAGATGACGGGTGCTTTGTCTGCAATCCTCGCCGACAATCACGTGGTTGGGTTTTCTACTTATGGCGAGCAATTCAATTCGATCCATGTCAACCAAACGTTGACGGGGGTTGCGATTTACCCGCCGGAAGAGGATTGACATGATTGAATCCCTGATCAACCCGGACGATCCACCAGACCGGCAGAATGAAAAGCTTTTGAAGATCGCCGAGGCACTGATGCGCAGGGTTGAGGAATCGACTGATGCAAGCGGCGCAGCTTACGCACAGTTTCAAAGGGCTGCAGTGCTGGAACAGGAAGTCCGCGCTCGGACATTCGATCTTGAACGTGCGCTGGATCTGCTGAACGACTCCAATGCTCGTCTGGCTCAAGCCAATCAGGCAACAGAGGCGGCGCGGGCGGACCTCGCGAATGCAATAGAAACGGTGCAAGAGGGCTTTGCCCTGTTCAACTTGGAAGAAGAGCTTGTGCTGTGCAACAGCCGCTTTGGTATACACATGCCCGATATCCAGCCTCATCTGGTGCCTGGTTTGCAATTTACCGAGTACGTTGAACTGGTTAGTCGCTCGCGGTTTTTGTCACTCCCCGAGGCAGTGTCGCCGTGGGACTGGGCAAAACGTCGTATCGCGCGCCATGCGGATGACCACGTTGTTTTTAACGTCAGGTTGAATGGCAATCGTTGGATGCAAGTCTCTGAACATCGGACACCCGACGGTGGCACAGTGATCTTGCAAACTGATGTCACGGATATCATGCGTATCGAACGTCAGGAGAGGGACCGCATTCTTGACGACAAGGCCCGACTTATCCGTGCTACTCTGGAACATATCGATCAGGGTGTATGTATCTTTGACAGTAAGCTGAGGCTTATTGGTTGGAACAACCGGGCCAGTGAATTGTTGGCAATCCCAAATGCGCAGTTCCAGATGGGTGCGCAGTTCAAAACTCTGTTCAATCGCCTGAGCACCACAATCCGCTTTGCACAGGGCGTAAGTGACGCCGACCTGCTTGCGTGGGTTAACCGAACGTCCGAACGGCCACCGTTGAGGTTCGAGATGCATAGCGGTCGGGCAAAGATCCTGTCTGTTTTCGCGCAGGAAATGTCCGACCGGGGATTTGTGATTTCGTTCACCGATGTGACCGCTGAGCGTAAATCTGCCCAGGCGTTGTACGACTCGAAAGCCTTGCTGGAACAGCGCGTCGCAGCCCGCACCGAAGAGCTTGCGGATGCGCTTAAGGACGCGGAACGGGCAAATGCTTCGAAATCGCGCTTTGTTGCCGCCGCAAGTCACGACCTGCTGCAACCGCTGTCGGCGGCTAAGCTCTACGTTGCCACTCTTGGAAGTGGGTTGAACGAAACAGACGCGAGGGACGTGGCCGCCAAGGCGGAAAGTGCACTTAGCAGCGTTGAACATATTTTGGATGCGCTGCTTGATATTTCTAAACTGGATTCAGGACGGGCAACTGTCCATTTGTCGACATTGCCAATAGATGACGTGTTTTCGCAGCTCGAAGATTCCTTTCGTCCGGTCGCACAGGCCAAGGGATTGGAGCTGCGCGTCGTCTCTTGCGGCGCGCTGGTTCAAAGCGATGCAAGTTATTTGAGGCGCATCCTGCAGAACCTTCTGTCAAACGCCATTCGCTACACTGAAGCAGGCAAGGTACTGGTTGGCGCCCGGCGTCGAAAAGATTCTATCGTGATCGAGGTTTGGGATACCGGTATCGGAATTGCACCGGATCAGAGAGATATCATCTTTCAGGAATTCCAACGGCTTCATTCGGATGCCAGCGCTGCCGAAGGAATGGGACTTGGGCTGGCTATCGTTGAGCGCGCGTGTGTCCTGTTGAAACATCCTATGAAGTTACGTTCCGGATTGGGAAAGGGGTCGGTCTTCTCGGTAGAGGTGCCTTTGGCTAAACCGGCGTCTCATTGTTATGGCCGGTCTGCTGATTTGGCTTCGCCAGACACCAAGGTTCTGACACGCGCGGTTGTTTTGTTGATTGAGAACGACGAAAATCTGCGCACGGCGTTGACCATGACAATGGAATCCTGGGGCGTGCAGGTTTTGGAATGCGAAAGTCAGGCACAAGCGGTTGGCTTGCTGCAGGAAATTGGCATTCTTCCGGATATTGTGGTTGCCGACTACCAGTTGAACAAAGGTATGACCGGAACTGAGGCGATAGACGTGTTATGGCAGGAATTCGGTCCATTACCTGCCTGTGTGATCTCGGCCAATCGTTCGCCAGAATTGACCGAGTATTGTGAGGAAGTGGGTCTGCCTTTGCTGCGAAAGCCGATTGACGCTCGGCACCTGAAATCAATTATCGAAAGCGCACTGAAAGGCGCGTCCGCCGCTTGATTGTGCCTAGGTTTAACGCCCGCGGGCAGAGATTTTACTCTGCCCGCGCCTGACGTCTATCCGTAAACAATGTTTGGTAACCAGGTCACCACCCAAGGGAACAGCATACAGATCACCAACCCGACAATTTGAAGGAACAAGAACGGCAAGGCGGCTTTAAAAATGTCCGTCATTGGGATCGACGGTGGCGCTACACCGCGCAAGTAGAACAGCGCATAGCCGAAAGGTGGTGACAAAAAGCTCATCTGCATGTTCACAAGATACAGAACTCCGAACCACAAGACCAAATCATTGGGGTCATCAAACCCAAAGGCAGCCGCCCCCAGCGCCTTGATGATCGGTACAAAGATCGGGACACACAGCAACAGGATGCCGACCCAGTCCAAGAACATGCCCAGAACCACCAGCAGAATCTGCATCACGATCAGGATACCCCAAGGGCCCAGACCCGCGCCTTGCATCGTCTCTTGGACGAATTGCTGACCGCCTTCCAGAACGTAAAGTCCCACAAAGATCGTTGCACCGAACATGATCCAAATCACCATAGCCGAGGCTTTCAGCGTGGTCAGACACGCCTCGCGCACTGTGGGCCAGTCCAGCTTGTTGTGGATCGCGGCCACGATGAAGGCGCCGAAGGTGCCGATACCCGCCGCCTCAACCGGGGTTGCAACGCCCGAGAAGATCACGCCCAGAACAATTACGATCAGCGCAATGGGCGCGGACATCTTGCCCAGCAGGCGCATTTTTTCTCGGTTCGAGATACGCTCGTCAACCGGGATTGGCGGGCCAAGAACCGGGTTGATATAGGACCGCACCACCACATAGATGATGTACATACCCGACAGCATCAGGCCGGGAATGACCGCGCCGATGAACAGCTCCCCAACCGATTGTTCGGCAACAACGGCGTAGATAATGGCCAGAATGGAGGGCGGGATCAGGATGCCCAGCGTCCCCCCGGCCATGATCGAACCCATGGCGATCTTTGTGTCATAGCCGCGTTTCAGCATGGCGGGCAGGGCGATGATTCCCATCGTCACCACAGCTGCGCCGATCACACCCACCATCGCCGCCAGAACGGTCGAGGCGATGATTGTTGCCGCAGCCAGACCACCTTTAAGCCCACCGAGCACCTTGTAGATCACATCGAACATGTCGTTGATGATTCCGGCCCTTTCCAACATCGAGGCCATAAAGATGAAAAGTGGAATTGCGGATAGTTGATAGTTCGTCATCAGCGGGAAAATCCGACTGGGCACAATGTTCAGTGCACGCGCATCCCCCAGAACGAACAGGAAGACACAGGCCAGGCCTCCGGTCACAAAGGCCAGCGGCAGGCCTGCCATTAGCAGAACCAGCAGCGAGCCGAACATAACGAGCGTCAACAGCTCGATGGACATATCAAGACCCATCGGTCAGTACCCCCGTGCAATCGTTCGGATGTCTTTGGACAGTTTCGACACCCCTTGCAAAATCAACAGAACCGCGCCCACGACCATCATCCATTTCATTGGCCACAGCGGGATTTCCCATTCGTTAAAGCTGATTTCACCCCAGCGAATATTCGGATCGGTCCAATCGCCAAAAGTCAGCGCTCCGAACATCTGGAAAAAGCTCATCTCTCCGCGCGCCCAGTCCGAGACGACCGAGTTGCCGGTCGGAACCGCAATCGCATCCATCGCGAAGATGTAGGACGTCACCAGCAGTGTTCCCGCGAAGATGAAGAAGAAGATTGAGGTGAACAGGTCCGCCCACGCCCGTTTCGGCTTGGTCAGCGGTGCATAGAAGATGTCCACACGCACATGGCTTTCGGTCAGCATCGCATAGGACCCGGCGATCAGGTACTGCATCCCGAACATCAGATACATGGATTCATGCGCCCAGTTTGTGGGGGCGTTGAACACATAGCGCACGATCACTTCGTAGTAGTAGACGAATACCGCGATTACGGCCCAATAGCTGACGAACTCACCTGCATAGAGAGACAGGCGGTCAATCCAGTTCTCGGCATAATCCTGGTCCGCCTTGCGTGCACCGGGGTCCATTTCTGCAGCCCGTGCAGCAGTTTCTTCATCAATCTCCATTTCAGGCTCATGCGGATCCGCAGCAGCCTTGGCGCGCGCACTTGCCACTAGTCGCGGTAGCATCAGAGCATCGATCGCCATAAAGGCCAGAATTGCATAGAACGCATAACGTGCTACCGAACTCCACAAAGCGCGGTTTGCGCCGCTGGCCTCGGCCAGAGGTTGCGCCTCGGCTAGGGCGGTTTCGGATTCGGCCAGACGTTCGCGCCCGGTTTCAATGGCCTTCTCGGCCCGCTCCAGAGCACGCTCGGCTCGGCGTTTTTGCAATGCTGTCCCATCCTGCGCAGCCTCGGCGGCGGCGCGCAGTTCTTCCAGCCCTTCCTCGGCGGTTGCAACCCGTTCGGCTTCGCGCGTGATCGTACGCTCGGCCTGACGGACGATATTGACCGCATTCGAGAATTCGTTGCGGGCCGTTCGCTCTTCGCCATTGGCGTAGAGGATCAGCAGGAAAACTGGCAGATAGACCAACCCCAGCAAGCTGCGCAAGTAAAAGCGGTGCAGGCCCAGCATTCCTCCGGTGACAAGGATCAGATAGCCCAACGGTAACCCATAGGTGCGCTGTTCAGGTTGGGCTTTGCGTGCCAGCACCATGGCCAGGGCCGGAAAGGCGATCAGCCCGACCCAATATAGCCAGTGCGGCAGCGTGAAATCGACGCTCGGCATAGTACGTTCCGAATTCCAAGGAAAAGGCATGCCCGCGCGAAATTCGCGCGGACTTTTGGTTAGGCTTCAGCGGACTACAGGTCCAGCGTATAGCCTTCGATCATTTCAGGCGTCACATAGCCCAAGGAACCCGACATCATGTAGTCAAGTTGGATCTTGAAGACCCGCGCCGCATCTTTGTCGCGGTTGGCATATTTGAACCAGATCGGCACGGCGACCTCGGTCATCAGCTCGACATCGTCCTGCGACAAGCGAGTGATCTCGGTGCCTTCCGCTTCGAATTTTTTCCAAGCTTCCTGGTCGGCGGCCTGAATGGCGGCGTGGTGCAAATCCGAATAGACGTGGGTTTCCATTTCCACGAATTCCTGCATCTGTGGGCTCAGCTTGTCCCACGCGGCCTTGCCCACGGTGATGTCCATGATGTCGACCGGCTGATAAACTGACATAAAGCCCGGAGGTCCCATGACGATATAGTCCGTCACCTGGCTGAAGCCCAAGGCGTGGTTCACGGCGGGGCCCACAAAGTCGGCCACGTCGATAGTGCCCTTTTCCAGCGCCGGGAAGATTTCCGAGCCCGGTAGAACGGTTGTCTCAGCACCCAGTTCCGAGAAAACCTCGGCAACCATACCGCCTGGCAGGCGCATCTTGCGGCCCGCGAAGTCGTCAACCGAGCGGATCGGAACCTTCGAGTGGATGATGTTCGGCCCGTGATGCACCGGCCCCACAAAGTGCAGACCCTGACGGCCCAGCAGCTCGCGCGCGATGTCGATGCCGCCCAGACCGTAATAGAACGTGTCATATTCATGCGGCTGACGCAGCCCCAGCGGGTATGAGCTGAGGAAAACGGCGGCAGGGATGATGCCCTGATAGTAGATGGTGAACGGGTTGATAGCGTCCAGCACACCGTTCTTCACTGCGTCGGCCAGTTGGAAATCCCCAACCACGTCATTGGCGCCAAAGGCCTGGAAGGCCAGCTCACCGCCGGTTTTTTCTTCGATCGTAGCGCACCAGTCTTTGAACGTCTGCAACCCGATGCCCCCGGGCCAGGATGTTTGTATCTTCCAGGTGGTGGTTTCACCCGCTGCGGTCGCGATATGAGGGGCCGCCAGCGTGGCCGCACTTGCACCTGCAATAGTTCTAAACGCGCTGCGGCGCGTGATGAGCTTTTTGGTCATTTCTTCCTCCCATTGATCATCGCCATGCACATGTCAGGCCATGTCGATGCGAGGATAGCATAACCTGTGAGCCAGAAATTGGTAATATTTTTTTTCCAATTAGCGCTTTGCTCACTGTCGTGTGAAGAACTGAGGGCTTTGCTATCGATTACATTCGGGCATTCCGCCCGGCGTAGACGACGCGACCAATAGCTATGCCGAAAACGTGTGCGACAGTGTGGATTGGGTGTTTCGTTGCCGCTTGCCAAGTCTAAGGCCCCTGTATAACAGGGCACATCCCGGTCGCAGCCTACCCGGGTAACAAAACAAGGGTTCAAAATATGAAAACGATCGTAATCTGCTCGGGCGGGCTGGATTCGGTATCTTTGGCGCATATGGTTGCGCAGGATCACGAATTGGCGGGCCTGATCTCTTTCGACTATGGCCAGCGTCACCGCAAAGAGCTGGACTATGCTGCGCTATGCGCGCTGCGCCTTGGCGTTCCCCATGACATCATCGACCTGCGCCCCGTTGGGGCGGTTCTGACCGGTTCGGCTCTGACCGATGATGTGGATGTGCCTGACGGGCATTATGCCGAAGACAGCATGAAAGTGACCGTGGTGCCCAACCGTAATGCCATCATGCTGACCGTTGCATTCGGTGCCGCCGCCGCCCGTGGGGCGGATGCTGTGGCCACCGCAGTGCACGGTGGGGATCACTTTATCTATCCCGATTGTCGTCCCGCCTTCACCGAGGCTTTTGAAGCGATGCAGAAACTGGCGCTGGACGGCTATGCCGATGTATCGCTGTTCACGCCGTTCGTGCATCGCAGCAAAGCCGACATCGTGACCGAGGGCGCGCGTGTGAACACCCCCTTTGCGCAGACATGGTCCTGTTACAAGGGTGGTGACAATCACTGCGGGCGCTGCGGCACCTGCGTCGAACGCCGCGAGGCGTTCCATCTGGCGGGTGTCCCCGACCCAACCATCTATGACGACCCCGATTTCTGGGTGGCCGCCACGGCACAGAAGGAAAGCGCCTGATGTATCGGATCACCAAGGAATTCCACTTTTCCGCCTCGCACCAGCTGACCCATCTGCCCGACGATCACCAATGCGCGCGAATGCACGGGCATAACTATGTGGTTGAGGTCGAACTGGCCGCCACAGACCTGAACGCTGACGGGTTTGTCCGCGATTATGGCGAGCTGAAGCCGCTCAAGACCTATATCGACGAGACGTTTGATCATCGCCACCTGAACGATGTGATGAACATCCTGACCACGGCCGAGAATATGGCGCGCCATTTCTATGACTGGTGCGCTGCCCGCTGGCCGGAGACCGCCGCCGTACGGGTCAGCGAAACGCCGAAAACATGGGCCGAGTATCGCCCATGACCCGCCTACGCATTGCCGAGATTTTCGGCCCCACGATTCAGGGCGAAGGCGCGCTGATCGGTGAACCAACTGTATTCGTGCGCACCGGCGGGTGCGATTACCGGTGCAGCTGGTGCGACAGCCTGCATGCGGTTGATACTGCCTATCGTCATGACTGGGCGGCGATGACCACGGATGCAGTCTGGAGCCGGGTGCGCGACCTGTCGGGCGGGCGGCCTTTGACCGTTTCGCTGTCGGGTGGCAACCCTGCCATTCAGGACTTTGCCCCTCTGATCACGTTGGGACGGACAGAGGGTTATCGGTTCGCCTGCGAGACGCAGGGCTCCATCGCAAAACCGTGGTTCAGCGAACTGGATACGCTGGTTCTTAGTCCCAAACCGCCCTCCAGTGGGGAGACGGTAGATTGGGCTGCGTTCGACGCCTGCTTGTTGGCTGCTGGAAACGGCCCCAAAACAGTGATGAAAATCGTGATCTTTGACGAACGTGACTACGCTTGGGCCCGTGCCGCGGCGGATCGCTATCCGGCGCTGCCACTGTATCTACAGCCGAGCAATGAGACGGTCGACCCCACTCAGCCTGTCGATCCGCAAATCCTGTCGGACCGGCTGTTGTGGCTGGTCGATAAAGTCACCGCAGATGGCTGGTTCACCCCTCGGGTGCTGCCGCAACTGCATGTCCTTTTGTGGGGCAACAAACGCGGGGTCTGAAACCCCATCAGGAGAAGACAATGGAAACCATCTACAGCGATCTGACCCAATTGGGCGGGAAAACCGAACTGCCTACCTCGCCCGAGGCGGCAGAACTGGAACGGGTACAGAACCCGCAGGCCGATATCGACTATTGCGTGCGGTTCACTGCGCCCGAGTTTACCTCGCTGTGTCCGATGACGGGGCAGCCGGATTTCGCGCACTTGGTGATCGACTATGTGCCCGGTGATTGGCTGGTTGAATCAAAATCGTTGAAGCTGTTTCTGGGCTCGTTCCGCAATCACGGTGCATCATGCAATCATGTACGGGTTTTTGCTGTGTTTTGCCTCAACCTCAGTAGCTACGATCATGCACTACGGGTTCGACCATCACGCACCTTACGGGTTCTGGTCATTGCCAAAGCTGTTTGGCGTACAAGGGGGCGTTTTGCTCACTCTCGGTTGCTGCGCGATGGTCCTGTTGAAACAGAAGTCGGACCGCAATCTTGGCGACGTCTCAGCTTGGGGTGGAGATATCGGATTCATCTTACTGCTTGGCTTTGTAGCGTTAAGCGGGCTTGTTCTCTACGCTTTCGGTTGGTCGGCAATTATGCCCGTGTTGCTTGCTGTCCATCTTGGATCAGTCCTGGCGCTCTTCCTCCTTACGCCCTACACAAAAATGGCTCACGGTTTCTATCGGCTTGCCGCCCTGGTCAGGGATGCGCAACGGAAAAGAGAAGCGTCCGTAGTCCGCCAGCAGCCCACATCTCCTGCCTGACGCGAAAGAAAATGCAATTGAATCGCATTTGATATCGAATAACGAAGTGTTGCGGCAACGCGGGTGGCGTCCAGTGTTGGAGAAGGATCTGTTTGCGTTGATCCTGACTTCCTTTTGGGCAAATTAAGGGCTGATTTGCAGACCAGACGCCGAAGGCGCCTGTTACTGCTGATCTGTCATGTGGCGAACGCGGATGGGGGCGAGGCAATGCTATTCGACAATATTTGTGCAGCCCTCAGGCGCAGCTGAGCACAAGGTATTGTCAAATAGGGTTGCCCGAGGGAGAAGGCAGCGTCTTCGTTCGGTCGCCTATGGCTCAGATGGTCGGCTGTCTATCTTTCCTAGGATGGATTTCCTAGTAGAACCGGGTAATTCATAGATCGATGCCCGATAGCTCTTTCAGGGCTGCTGATCCAGGAAAGCATCCGCAACGCTTAGATGCTTTTCCTTGATCTCCGCATTCATCCGCCTTGCTGCTCGACACATCATTGACCAGCGCGGATTGTGTGCAAGTTTATCCAGATGTTTGAAGATAAAACGCCAATACAGGCCATCCCAGACCTCTGCCCAAGGTCCTTTGCTCCAATGACTCATCTTTCGGATGTAGTTTGAACCCGAAAAATAGGGTTTGGTGGTGATAAGTCCGCCATCTGCATGCTGGCTCATGGCATAGGCGTTTGGGACCATGACCCAGTCATAGCTGTCTACGAACATCTCCATGAACCAGCGATAGACCTCATCAGGGTCGATCTCGCAAAGGAACATGAAACCACCCAGCACCATCAGACGTTCGATGTGATGGCAATAGCCGGTCTGCAGAATGCGCCTGATTGTGTCGTCAATCGGGTCGATGCCCGTGGTGCCATCGTAAAACGAGGCGGGCATCTTACGGCTGTGGCCCCAATGATTTGTGGTCCGCATGTCGACGCCGAGGTCTTCATAGGTGGCGCGCATGAACTCTCGCCAGCCAATGATCTGTCGGACAAACCCCTCGACCGAGTTGAGTGGGATATCCCGTGTCTGCGCGTGTTCAAGCGTCGCGTCCAGTACTTGTCTGGGCGTCAGCAGCCCGATGTTCAGCGCGGGGGTCAGAACGGCGTGCCACAACCAGCTTTCCCCTTCGACGATGGCGTCTTCGAAGTCCCCAAACCGATCAAATCGACGTTCCAGGAATTGTTTCAACCAATCCGCAGCCGCTCTGTGGGATGTCGCGTAGTAGAGCGTGTCCAACGATCCGAGCGCATCCGGAAAATCTGCGATCACACTATTCTTTGCAGCGTGATCAATGGCGTCATGTGCTGGCCAATCAATCCAGGGCAGACTCCCGAGCATCGCTTTGGGAACCTTTTTGCGATTGTCTTTGTCAAAGCTCCAATGGCCACCCATAGGTTGATCACCGTCCATCAAGACACCCAGACGACGGCGCTGGCTTTTGTAGAACTCGGCCATAAACCAACGTTTGCGGCCGTTGATCCACTCTGCGTTATCTGCTGGTGTGTTCAGAAAGCCGGGTGATGGGCGTATTTCCAGAGAGATGCCCACGGCCTCTGCAGCCTTTTTCAAGCGGCTTTGAGCGATGAAGTCCACTGGGTCGGCCATCACCACGCGATCGACACCGTCCCTGGCCAGCTGTTGCAACAGACCCAAGCACGCATCTGTTCGCTTCTCATAAAGGTAGATATCGGCGTTCAAGCCTTTGGCGATCAAATCCTGATGATAGCGTGCCATGCTGGCGCGATGGAGCCAGAGCTTTTGCTTATGCATCCGCGCAGGATATCTCGCATCGTCAAAGAAGAGCGGATCCTCGAACAGAATCACCTGATCCGGGGGCTCTGAAAAGCCCGGATGATCGGCAAAAAGCTGGTTGGGCAGAAGGATCGTGGCGATGGGCATGGTCGTTCCGGAGCGCTGTATTTACCAACGAACTATGCCGCGTGGCTCCTTTGGCAAATGGTTGGTCATTTGTCGGGTCGGCGATCGTCGGCTATGCGGCGCGCGCCGCTTCATCGCAACAAGTTAAGATTTGCCAGAATGGTGGGGATCTTCGTTTTCAACTTGAAGAAGCCCGCATTGGCGTAGGGCCAAGCGATACTATCGTGGTTGCGTCTTACCCGATGCAGTAGCACGCCCGCCTCGGCCAATTTGGATTCGGCTCGGTCCAGACGCGCCCGTACGGGACCAATGGGAGGATAGGCGGTGGCGACGGTTCTGACCCCGATCCGCTGGGCGGCCGCGAGGATTGGGACACTCCAGTCATCGGCGGATTGAGGCTGCACGTCAGTGCTCGCCAGAATGCCGCGCAATGCGTCCTTCGTAAATCTTTGCGCCGCCTCGCCAATTGGCTGCGGAGACCGACCATGAGTCGCCAGCAGACCCAACACACCTGCCGGTTCGTGCGGCATAATATCGTAACTACTTAGGTCTTCTTCGGTCAGCAAAAGCAAATAAGGTCCCGAAGGTGGCGCGTTGCATGGCGCGATTGGTCGCCTTGGGTGATCGGCAGCTTCAGTCAAAGGATCAGCCACTTGTGCAAGACCTGTCGGACTAAAACGACCGTTGGTATACTTCTCGATGTTCTCGGGGCGGGCCAGGTAGGTTTTGCCTTTCGTGTGCAACCCAGCGACCCATCGCCAACTGAGTGTATTCGACGCCTGATCACCATCGAGCAAATGCCTGAGAAAGAAATCCGCACCCAGTTCCCATGGCAAGCGAAGCGTAAAAATCCAGATCGACGCCATCCACATGCGCGCATGGTTGTGCAAATATCCCGTTCGGATCAGCTCTGTCGCCCAGTGATCGAAACAGTCGATTCCGGTCGCGCCGGACACGGCCTGGCTGTAGGTCAACTGCAGGCTTGGATCAGATTCCAACGCTTGATAGCTTTTGACCAATTCGAATTGGTACATGGACCAGACACTGGGTCGTTGTTCCAGAAAGCCCTTAAAATATGTGCGCCAAAATACCTCTTGCACGAATTTCTCAGCCTGCCCGAGGCGATGCGAGGCTAGTACACGTATCAGCACTTCTTCTTCAGTTATGAGCCGATGCCGTATCCAAGGTGACAAAGCCGAAACATTCGTGCGCCGTTCAGCGCCGAAGTCGTAGTTTCGCGTGCTTGCGTAATGGCGACCGGTGCGCGCCGCAAAGCGCTCAAGACGTTGCAACCCGGCTGCACGTGTTGGGGTGAACGCGATCGGTTCGTCGCTCAAGGCTAGTCCCGGTAGCACACCGCTCATGGCGCTCGCCGACACCGGACCGAGCAATAGCGGACTTCATTCCAAACCTTCGCCCATTTCTTGCGCCATGTGAACGGACGACCGCATCTGGTGCAGGTTTTCTGGGGCAGATCAGATTTCTTACGCATTTTCATAGAGCATCTCCGAAGGGCAGGCTCAATTGGGTTGCAGTGTCCTTTTTCGAGCGTTGTTTGCGGTTTGTCTTTCGGCTGGCGTGTTTGGCAACAATCGCTTGGGCCTCCGAGCGAAACTCGGGGCCACGTCGTACTGCCCAGACTCGTTTGCGTGCGGCTTTTGCCGCCGCAAGGTGGTCAAAAATACGAACAGGATAGCGCCGCCCGATCACTTGGGTTGAAGCCTCATACTTCCAAGGCTCATGAATGTATCTATCGGGAATTTCAGCAAGTTCAGGCAACCATCTTCGGATGAATATCCCAGCCGGGTCCTGATCATATCCTTGTTTGACCGGGTTGTAGATGCGCACTGTATTGATGCCCGTAGTGCCCGATTGCATCTGGACCTGGCTCCAATGTATGCCAGGTTCATAGTCGGTGAACATACGCGCCAGATGCAGCCCAGGTGCACGCCAATCCAGCCATAGATGAAAACTTGCCACCGCCATTACCATCGCACGCATCCGAAAGTTAAGCCATCCCGTCGCCTGTAGAGATCGCATACAGGCATCCAAAAACGGATATCCGGTTTCCCCCGCACTCCATGCGCCTAGAGGCTCGGTGCTTGGGGTTTGCGGACGCAGACCGTCGTAAACCGAGTGCAAGTTCTCAAATTCGATCAGGGGGTCGTCTTCAAGCTTTTGGATAAAGTGGCAATGCCAGTGCAGCCGACCAGAGAAAGAGCGCAAAGATTTTTGCCAGTTTCGCGCCCCTTGCGGAAGGCTCCGACGACGCGCGTCGCAAGCTTGCGTAACCTCACGCATCGAATGAGCACCCCAGGCGAGATACGGAGAAAGCCGGGAGCACGCCTCTGCACCCGACACCGGGCTGGACATCTCGCACTGATAGTTCTCGCCGCGACTGGACAGAAAGCTTGCAAGGCGTTCCAAACCGGCACGTCTACCCCCGGCCTGACGTTGCGGGCAAGGATCACTGGCCAAGCCCAGATCGCGTACCGTCGGTATGTGCCCGAGTTCAAGTTCAACTGGCGGCAATGCGGGCACAGGTGTGATTGGCTCAGCCATAAGCCTGTCCCAGCGGGTCGCCCACCCATCCCGCGATCTGAGTTTTCGCCAGACGCCATGGTTTTGTACTTCGGTCCAGGGCACCCCCTGTTCACGGCACCATGCGGCAACTTTCAGATCTCGCTGATAGGTCCAATCGTTACCGGTCTCTTCGTGGGACCAAAGAGCGTGCAACAGCCCAGCCTGATTTAACTCATCCAAAATGTCTACAATTGGACCGAACCGCAAAGCCAAAGGCTGGCCTAACCGAGCAAGATCTGCCCTTAATTCTGTGAGTGTTTCAGAAACAAAACTCCAGCGCCTTGCGGAGGCATCCGGCTGTTGCCAAAGCTCTGGTTCGACAACGTATATTGGCAAAGTTGGTCCAAGCTGAGCGGCTCGTGCCAGTGCCCGATGATCTTCCACACGCAAGTCCCGTTTGAACCATACCACTTGCACTTGCCATGCCCTCACTCACCTATTGCGTGATGCAGATATAACTAGCCCGCACCAAGTACCTGTCCAAGTGAACGGGTTCCGGCTTCCGTGAAGCGGTCAGACGTAGGTGGTGGTACGCACTCTGCTTGTGTTCAATTCAAAATCGCGATCAATAGGTTCAATGCCGAAGCGAAGGCTACCCAGGCCAGATACGGTAGAAAGGCCAACATTGCGATCGGATCTGATCTGCGCACCTGTTGAATGAAGGCGGCAATCACGATCAACAGCGATAGAATGACAACGAAGGCGAACCAAGGCAGATTCAACACGAAGAAGACTGGTGACCATAGGAAGTTCAAGCCCATTTGCGCCCACCATAGCTTCATTTTGACAGAGCTTTTATCCGCCTCGAACTGACGCCATCCCACCCAGGCGATCAGTACATAGAGCAGCGACCAAACCGGAGCAAAGATCCAGTTGGGCGGGTTGAACACGGGTTTGGATAGGTTCGCGTACCATGCACCTGGTGCAGTCAGTGCTCCTATCAGGATGCCACCACCCAACACGAGGACTAAGAAGCCAACCCGTATCAACAGTTTTGTCATCTTTGAAACCTCATTCGTATGACTTAACCACACAAACGGCCATCAGCAATCTGGGATCGACGGCAAGGTTTGCGCGTCAGAAGAGAAAACCGCGTTATTGCTTTCACCTTCTTTCGCATATGTCACTTTGGCGCCGGCAATCTCTGAACCGCTGACAGTGATCTTCCTCTGACCGATGGTGTCATCGACGTCGATGGTAAAGGAAATACTGGATCCGATCTGGAGGGACACAATCTGGAGGTCAATGAAGTCCTGTCCGTCCACAACCGAAGGCACATCGAGCAAAGCTTCTGCGCCATCGATAACTTCAAGAGGTCGAAACACCTCCATCCCTGCGCCAGCCTCCGACACATCAAAAATCAGACGGTCGGAAGATGGCGAAAGGTCTACTCTCAGGGTCGAGGAACCCAAATCGCACCCTCGACAAAGCGCACCTCAAGTCCAGCATGGAGCGCTCCGGTCGAAAGAAAGCCAATGGCCGTTGCCAGCAAGTATGAACGAAACATCGCGACCTCTTAATTGTCTCTATACGTACATTACGTCCTACACAGTTCTCTGGATCTCGAATTTGCTCCCATCCTTCAGATAATCAGCAAGTTGTCACTTGCGGCCCGTTCCGGACCTTGACCGATGCGCTTGCCGATGCAGTGCAGCTCTCACGAAGCAAACGTTCACTCTATTCGGTCCATAAGACGGTCTCCGAGTAAAACTGCGACCAAGCAAACCAAAAGGCCTGATGGCTCAACCGTTCTTCGCCGTTTAATCCGATAGCCCTTACACCCCCTGCAAATAGTTCCAATCTCACGTCTTCAAACGCGACGTCTTGCCCTGCAACCAATGCAGCCACGGCTGTTGCACGGGGAAAGGCGACTGGAGTTCCGTTGGCCGTGATTGTGCCGATTATGTCTTCGTGCACAGGCAGGCGTGGATCGACGTCTCCTATCGGGAATATTGGGCCATTCGCGTCGCGTGTTTCGCGCAGGTTGAAGTCGCGACCTAGGGCCAAAGCTTCAACCAGGACCGTTGTGTTCGGATAAGCCTCGCGCCAAGAACCCCAATTAGTCGTGATAACCGTCGCTTGTTCCAATTGGAGCCCGATATCAGCCAATGGGCCCGTCACGGCCTTGCCAAGGAATGTGTCAAAAACAGAATGTGTTTCGATGTCATACATGACTTTGTTCGAGCGGATAAGCAGGCCAGACGTTCGTAAAATGGGCCGCTTTACGCCTGCCGGTAATCGATCAGTAAAGTAGGCTTGCGCGGCTCCGCAAAGCGTGCAGTAGGGAATACCAAGATCACGCCCCCCGAGTGTGTCATTCACCATTTCACGTACTTCCATTATCCTCCGAGGATAGGCGCGCGCCTGACCGTTCACCACGATGCCGAAGATAACATCATCATCTTCCAACCAAGTCGCCTCGGCTGCGATACTGATCTCGGGATTATCGACGGCAGGGATGCAATGGCAGACATCATCAGTCGAGTCATAGGGACGCGCATCGATGTAAACCCCGCCCCAATCCACGAGTTGCCATGCGATATCGCCCTCGACAAAGATTTTGTCCCAACCGGAAACATAGTTAGTGAAGACATGGCGCTTATGGGCGAGGTAGCCCGGATAGGCGGGAATGTCCCACGCGATCATCTTGTTGATAATCTCCGGGCGCCGAAGTCCGGTATTTAAAGGAATGTCGAGGATCGTCGCCGCGGCCCGTGTCAGCGCAGCGTAGAATTCTGGCCTCCAAGCAAAACGCTGCATGTCGGTGATGATCCAAACTAGTCGAGGATCATACGTTTGCGCGATTGTATCAAAGGCCGCAGCATTTGCAGGGTCCCATGCGGCCTGCGCTACTGCGATCAATAAAATCTCTTCCAAGGCCTCTTTTACAGAAGCATCCAGAGATCCTTCCTGGATCGTCGGTGGTGCCCCAAACTCAGCCGTCACATAGTCCCGCGACGGCCCAACGGTCTGCGCCCAAAGCATGTCGGAAGCGAAACAGAGTACGACGGCAATAGCGAACAGATGGCGAAGCATATTAGTTCCTTCGAAGGGAAATCCCTTGGGAGATACTAAGCCGGGAATACAGGATCGTGGCTTCACGTTTGCATTAGGCTGCAGCAAACCTGACGTTTGAGGTCCCCACTCAGCGTCTCTCAAACGGCCAACGTTCGTTATTGACACTACGGCCGCGGCCGCAAAGCTGACATTGTCGCCATTGCAGCGTTTATTTGTTGAGGCCGCAGGATCACCACACCTGTCTGCCCATACAGAGTAAGCAGGAGTACCAATTGACCATCAATTGGAGGTTTGACCAGACGGATAGATCTGGAGAAAAAATCTAGTATGGACAACTACCCAATCTTTTGGACGTTTCGTCGATGCCCTTACGCGATAAGAGCCCGGCTCGCACTTGCGAGTTCAAGTGTAAAAGTCGAGCTGCGCGAAGTTCTCTTGCGGGACAAACCAGAAGCTTTCTTGCAAACATCTCCGTCCGGCACAGTGCCCGCGCTTCGACTTCCAGCCAAAGTCATAGATGAAAGCTTGGAAATCATGGTTTGGGCGCTCCAACAAAATGACCCGCAGCGGCTTTTGGACATGCCCCCAGAAGGCTGGGGCCTAATTTCGGCAAATGATGGCCCGTTCAAAACTGCACTGGATCACACAAAATACGCTACGCGTTATCCGGATCTAGACTTCAATGAGGAACGCAAGAAAGCGATGGGCTACTTGCTCGACCTCAACGAACGGTTAGTTGGGCGGGCCTGGCTTTTTGGGGAGAGACCCACCCTAGCGGATCTAGCGCTTCTGCCATTTGTTCGCCAGTTGCATATATAGACAGGGCTTGGTTTGATGCACAGAAGTGGCCAAGTTTAATCGCTTGGTTGGATCAGTTCCTAAACAGTGAAGCTTTTTTGCTGGTGATGAGAAAGTATGCAACTTGGTCAGAAGACGATGCGCCGATTTGGTTTAACGGCTGAATGCAACAAGTCATATTCGGCCCTTTGCGGCCGTTGGAGCCTTGTCAGCGCTGCGTCGCAGCATTTCGAGCTGCGGAGCGTCTGCTATGGAGGCCTTTGTCGACGCCCAGCTGAGCCGGGTACAGCAACGCCGCTGTTCAAAGCCACCCTTCGAGATGTGAAGCAGAAAACGAAGTGGGGGCCTTGTAGAAACTGTACGAAACAGGCGTTCGACAAGGTAAAAGCAAGAGTCGCCTTAAAGTAGAAAGCGTCAATCGTAACTATCTAGCGATTCCCCAAGCGTAACACCTGTCCTGCTGGTTCGCAGATCAAGACTTACACCCTATTTTCTGAATCACGCACGATGGAAACAAACGGCTGGTAAAGCCTTCTGAACTTCCCGGAGAAGACCATTCTAGCAGCCTGTGTTTCAGCACAACGCATAATTGCACTCAAAGCAAATTCGATCAGGTCAGCCGGCGCTCCGTTTTGGGAAAGGAAATCAGAGGACACTGCGGGCGAGTTAATCCGTCTGAGCAACTCCTGTTTGGCTCTTTGAAAGAGGTCACTTTTGGTCGGCTTTTTCATATGTGGACATTCGCGGCAATGTAGAAGAAATGCAATCTCGGCTCATCGCTGGGTTTCTCTATAAACAGGATCAATGTCCGCTAGTAGGCAGAATAAAGTGATGATGTGTTGGCACCGCAGGGGGGGCTGATTACTCAACCAAAGATTGCTTCACATATCACCCATACCCCGACGTTCATATTCTTTATTGGAGCGTCAAACATCCATGGGTCGCGAAATTTCAGACGCTGTGACGGACCGACTACGCCCGGATTGACGTCAGACTTCCAACTCTCGTCACCTTCATTCTCGGCGATTGACCTGTTCAAAGCTTCAAATGGGAGAAGCTCCTCGCGGAGTGTCATTTCGTAAATACCCTAGGCACGTCGCGGGTCTGGCCGAAGCGCGTCGAACAGATCCTCAGTCATGACGACTTGGGACACCCGTCCTGCGTGGCGCACGAATGTCGGACCCTCATCCGCCTGTTTCACCGGGCCAAAGGTACTGTATTAATGCGTTTCGATGCCGAAGCGTTTGCCTTGAAACATGGGGAGATCTGGAAGCTTCATGTTTTCCTTTTTTAAATGCAACTAAACGGTCGCGCAAACGCCGTTTTGAGTGCGAATAGGGGTTGGGAAATAGATCAGATAGGAAAAAGTGAAGTTTTTCAGCGCTTACGTTGGAGTTCGGCTAGTTTTTTGGACGCAAGACTCTGGAGAAGTGGCGTAGAGTTTGCTGAAAGGTTTAACTTTTTAAACTTACTACAATAATTTAAGCCTTTTAAGTGGCAAAATTCTTGAGGAGTTATGCGGTATAGAAGAGAGATTGACGGTTTGCGTGCTGTTGCTGTGCTGCCGGTCATTTTGTTTCATGCGGGCTATAGCGTGTTCAGTGGTGGATACGTGGGCGTTGACGTTTTTTTTGTCATCAGCGGCTATCTGATTACAAGCATACTGATTGGCGAGCTGGAGCAGGGTTCTTTTTCTATTTTACGCTTTTATGAACGCAGAGCGCGACGAATATTGCCGGCGCTTTTTGTTGTGATGCTCGCTTGCCTGCCTTTCGCCTATATGTGGATGTTGCCATCGCAGCTAATGGACTTTGCACAAAGTTTGATTGCTGTGATTTTATTCTGCTCAAATATACTGTTTTGGCAGGAAAGCGGGTACTTTGGCACCGCCGCTGAGTTGAAGCCTCTACTCCACACTTGGAGCTTGGCAGTTGAAGAGCAGTTTTATCTCATTGTCCCGGTCTTTTTGCTGCTGGCATGGCGGTTCGGGAGAAATAAGGTCTTTTGGAGCATAGTTGCGATAGCCGCGTTCAGCTTTCTTCTGTCTGAGTGGGGTTCGCGTCGTTTTCCAATTGCAAATTTTTATCTTGCACCAACTCGCGCTTGGGAACTTTTGGCAGGATCAATATGTGCATTTCTAACTTTTGGCCAGAAGCAGCGGTCAAGCAGTTTACTTAGCGCCACTGGACTGGCTCTAATTGTGTTTGCAATATTCTACTATGATGAAAGTATTCCTTTCCCTGGTGTCTTTGCTCTCGGACCTGTGGCAGGCACGGCTCTGATTATTCTCTTTGCGGACAAGAACACTTGGACTGCCCGATTGCTATCGACACGCGTTTTTGTCGGTATCGGCTTGATTTCGTATAGCGCATATTTGTGGCATCAGCCGGTGTTTGCATTTGCACGACTGCGTAGCCTTACAGAACCAAGCCATACTGTGATGTCATTGCTGGTTATTGTGTCCCTGATATTGGCATATGCAACATGGTATTGGGTAGAGCAGCCTGTCAGAAAACTTGGAAACTCCAAAATTGTAACCCAGCGTAGCGTGTTCGCAGCGAGTGGCGCTTCTTTTTTGGCGATTGGGTTGGCAGGGTATCTCGGCAGTGGTTTCGAATGGCGATGGGGCACAGAAATTACGCGCTTTGTTGCAGCGGAAAAGGATACATTGGACCTATCTTGTCTTTTTGATAATGGCGGCAATAAATTAGAGCATCCTGTGTCTCATTGTACCTCAACGAGTGGCATAGGAATTGACGTGCTGATTATCGGCGACAGTCATTCAAACGCACTCAGAGGAGGGGTAGGCCAGGCTTTAGACCGTGCCGGTGTCGGATATTATTCGGTGTCGCATCAAAGTTGTCTGCCTTTGCTGGGTTTCCGACGTTTCACTGCAGAGGGTGCATCTAGCTGTCAAGACTTCCTATCTGGAACTTTTGAGTGGGCCAAAGAACAGGGTATCGGCACCGTGGTACTCGCATCACGGTTTCAGATATTCCTTGATGGAAGTCGCTTCGACAATACCGAAGGCGGGGTGGAAAAAGGGGGACTTGTCTGGGTTGACTTGCTCGAGCGCTCCGAAAGCAAGTGGGATGATCATGAAAGACGTGTGCGTGTTATTGAGAGAATTGAGACAAGTATACGGGACCTTGCAAATAACTTTAATGTTGTACTCGTGTATCCTATTCCAGAAGCAGGCTGGAATGTTCCGAGTTACGGTTTGAAAAAAATTCTCTTTGATGATGGAAATGCTACCATTACCACATCTTACGCTGCCTACATTGAACGTACATCGTACGTTAATTCACTGTTTGACCGACTTACTTTAGAAATACCTAACGTATTTGGTGCGCAAGTTCAAAAGTCGCTCTGTAACCACGAAACGATGCGTTGTCTGAATGCCGATGAATACGGCATTTACTATCATGACGATGATCATATGAGCAACGCTGGAGCCCGACTTGTAGCACCTATTATCGTCAAAGAAATTCAAAAATCTTTACGCGCAATTAGGGGGAGTAACCGCGATTAAATGAGCTAAGCAGGTACGTTGCAATGCGTGTGCGCCGTCGGATAGTTAGTCATAGCTTAAGAAAGAAGTCCCGTCTGCCCGTATGCTATGCGTCTGGCACAATTAAGTACTACCTCAAACAAAACTGTAAGCGGCACTATTTAGCTAAGAAAAACGGCAAATGGTCCTCATGCCAACCTCCGCACACATGCTCCGAACTTTGTTCCGTTTTCAGCGACTTTCTGAAGTTGTCCGGACCACTACGGATTAATCCGGGACGGTGTTTTTGTCTTTTTGGATTTCTGCCTCATTGGGGCTTGGTCTGGAAATCGACGATTTCCGCCGGGTGTTCCGTCGCCGCACCGCCTTCGCCATCGGGGCATTCTCGCAGATCGTTCTGCTACCGATTGCTGCGTTTTGCGTCATAATGGCATTCAATCTGCCGCCGGTCATGGCGGCGGGATTAATGCTACTCAGCTTCTGCCCCGGCGGTGTCAGCAGCAACGTTATTACCAAACTATCGCGTGGTGATCTGGCGCTCTCGGTTTCGATGACTGCGGTCACCAGCGTCATGGCCTTCATAACTGTACCACCGCTGGCCACTTGGTCGGTTTTGTATTTCATGGGCGAAAGCGCACCCGATTTCTCGTTTTTCGAGATAGCGATCTTCACCTTCCTCGTCACAACTTTGCCCGTCATAACCGGCATCATCGTGCGGCATCTCTTCAACAACATGGCGCGTAGGCTGGAGCATCCCCTTCAGAATACGGCAGTCGTCTTTTGGGCGCTGCTGATCCTCGCGTTATTTGTGGCAAACCGAGATCTGATCATCGCTTACATGCCCACCCTCGGGTATTCGACCATGACCCTGCCGTTGGTGCTGATGCTAATTGGTTTGGCTTTTGGTAAAATTCTCAGGCTTAACAAGAGCGAGGGCAAAACGGTTGGTATCGAAACCAGCGTCCAAAACTCGCCTCTGGGTATCACACTGGCCATTGTGATCACTGGCACGAGTTCTTCACTCGGGGAAGTCCCCATGGCGCTGCCTTCGGCTTTGTATTCGATCACGATGTATCTGGTCGTTCTGCCATTCATGTTCTATTTCCGCTGGAGAAGTAGAGGTGACGCAATGGAAAGCGTCGCTGCAGAGTGACCCATCTACAAGCAGAAATGGGCGACCAAGAGAACTAACAAAATCACCAAGAGCCTGCCCGCTTAGGGCAGGCTGAGTGTTTAACCCAGATGGGATATTCTTGCTTCCACAATGCGTCAGTCTTTGTTGCGCTTGAAAACCCACGGCCAGAACCGAGGTTGCAGGAGCTCACGATATGAAGACAGCAATCACTGAAATGTCTGGAATTGAGCATCCAATTATTCAAACCGGAACGCACTGAGCAGGAATTGCGAGACTGGTGACCGCCGTTTTAAATGCAGGTGGTTTGGGCACCATCACGGGGCTGACGCAAAAGACGCCCGCCGACCTCGCCTATGAGATCGCGCAATGCAAGGACATGTCCGATAAACCAGTCGCCGTGAACGTCACCTTCCTGCCAACCGTCAACGCGCCGGACTATCCGGCGTTGATCAAAGTGATCATCGATGGCGGCATGAAAATTGTTGAAACCGCTGGTCGCAACCCCGCACAGGTGATGCCCTATCTTAGGATTGCCGTTGGCTCAATGGTTGCTGATGAGTGGCCTCGACCCGAAGCAGACATGTCTAAACTTAGGGCTGAGCGCGAAGCTGAAAATCACTGTAGCTGCATCGTTTGTTAGGTACTGTCTCGAAAATTGACGCTGTTTTACTTGGCTAGAACCAGTGTTCGCTCAGCTGCTTGATTGGAATTGCGGGAAGCTAGTTCGAAGAAGAGCTATGAGAAGCATATTCAGCTAGGGCCGCTCTGCTCCCATTTTTCCAAATCCCGTCCAACCAATGGTCAAAGGCTACGGTAAACTGTGAGCCATCGCCGAATTCCCCGCAATACAGATCCTGCGCAAGCCAAAGTCCGGGATCAGTTTTGGCTGCTAGCGCAGTTTTTCTCAGATCTTCCCAAACAGGATCATTGGCGGCGATTTCTGAGCCATCCTCGCGAATCCCAGCGCACATCCTGCACCATAAAGCTTCAGCTAGAGCCAGTCCTTTTATGGAAGCGCCTGAAGCAATTGCATCGCGTATCGACGGCAGCACGAACCCAGGGTGACGCGCCGATCCGTCGAACGCGACCCGACGCGTTGTGTCGTGAATTGCCGTGTTTTCAAATCGACGTTCAACCAGCCCAAGGTACTCTTGCGGGGTCGTTCCAGGAACAGCGTCGACATGGGGTAGAATTTCTTCTATTTGAACCTTTTTAAAAAACGCAAGTATGTCGGAGTCTTGCATGCAGGCTGAAATCGTCGGGACATTTAGTATCTCGCCAACATTCGCAAGCAGTTGGTGGCCTCCGTTCAATATGCGTAGCTTCAATGCCTCGTATCCGTGAACATCATCGGTCAGTGTGCCCCCAACCTGTTCAAAAGGTGGACGCCCTGCACAAAAGTCATCTTCGATGACCCATTGGCGAAAGTTCTCATGTGAAACTGGGGCGTGGTCGTCAACACCAAGCGCGTGGCATTGAGAAATCACTTGATCTGTAGTCGCTGGCACGATGCAGTCTACCATCGAATTGGGAAATGCGCCGTTCCGGTCGATCCAATCGGCAAGATCAGGATCCGACAGGCGCGCTAACCCAACGATACAGTTTCGAAGGATAGTGCCGTTGCCTTGCAGGTTATCACAGCTCAGCGCGGTGAAGGGGGTCAAGCCATTTGCACGACGTATCCCGAGCGCTGCAACAATTGCGCCGAAAGCGGTGCGGGGGCGATTTGGGTTTGCCGCATCGTGGAGAATATCATCGTGATCCGCGTCGAAAGCGCCGGTGTTGGCATCCAGAAAATAGCCGCCCTCAGTCACAGTTAAAGATACAATGCGGATAGACGGATCAGCCATCCCGCGGACCAGTGCAGCGTTTCCTGCCTCAATCGGCAGATAGTCGATCATCGGGCCTATGACTTCCGCCGATACGCCTTTAGGGTCTAGCTCAATCAGAGTGGTCAGGTAGCCCTGCGCTAGCAGCCTCTGGCGCATTTCAGCGTCATAACTGCGTACTCCTGCTCCGATGATGGCCCAATCGCGGGCCTTGCCTTGCTGCATGAGCTGATGAATGTACCAAGCCTGATGGGCACGGTGGAAATTACCAAGGCCGATATGAACGATACCGGGCGTCAAGTCCGAATGCTGATAGCTAGGAGTTCCAACGGTAGATGGCAGCTCTGCAAGCTTGTCTCGCCGCAGTTGGATCGGTGGGGTTGCGTGTGTCACAGGGCTCATCAGCTCATCCAATTTCCGCCATCGACATTGTAGGTTTGTGCAACGATGTATTTTGCCTCGTCCGAGGCGAGAAACACCGCCATCCCGGTCAGGTCTTCGGCCCGGCCCATGCGGCCGTAGGGAACTTCTGCGGCCACTTCTAATTTCTTCTGTCCGGGGGGTTTTCCTTCGTGTTTTGCGAAGAACGCATCTACCCCGTCCCAGTGCTCGCCATCCACCACACCCGGAGATATGGCGTTCACATTTATCCCGTGTGCGATCAGGTTCAGCCCTGCAGATTGAGTCAGGGAAATGATCGCCGCCTTGCTGGCGCAATAAACGGCGACCAGAGGCTCACCGCGCCGCCCTGCTTGTGACGCCATGTTGATGATACGGCCCTTGGTGCCATGCGCGATCATATGGCGCGCGACGGCCTGCAGGGTGAACAAGGCGCCGGCGACGTTGATGTCGAAGACACGTTGGTAGTCGGCGCGCTCAATATCAACAATCGGGGCGGCGGTGAAGATCGCTGCGTTGTTGATCAAAATATCGATCGGGCCGAATTGAGCTGCGGTGCAGGCGATGGCGTCGTCGATACTCGGCTGGTTTGTCACGTCCATTTCCACGGCCAAAGCCGCAGTACCGATCTCAGTCGCGGCTTGCTGCGCACGCTGGATGTCGATATCGGCTATGGCGACACGGGCTCCCTCCGCAACATAGGCTTTCGTAAAGGCCTGCCCTATGCCGCGCGCGGCCCCAGTAATCAGGGCGGTTTTGCCAGCCAGACGTGTCATTCGATCCGCAAGCCTTTGGCATCAAACCGGTGTATCACATCGGCGCGTGGTGTCAGGTGAATGCGGTCGCCGTGACGGAAACCGACCTCGCCATCAGCGCGGACAGTGATTGTGTCAGCCAGCCCGGTCTCGTGGACATGGAAAAATGTATCCGAACCCAGATGCTCGGAAACGCTCACCACCCCGGACCAGTCCCCTTCGGTTTCTGAGACTGTGATATGTTCAGGCCGTATTCCGATGGTCTGAGCACCGTGTTTTGCGGCCTCGTCGCCCTCAATGAAGTTCATTTTTGGGGAGCCAATGAAACCCGCAACAAACAGGTTGCGCGGTGTCCGATACAGCTCTAGCGGGCTGCCAACTTGTTCGATTACTCCGGCCTGAAGGACGACGATCTTGTCGGCCATCGTCATGGCTTCGACCTGATCATGGGTCACGTAGATCATGGTGGTGGCGAGGCGTTCGTGTAATTCGCTAATCTCCAGCCGCATGCCGACCCGCAGCGCCGCGTCGAGGTTCGACAAAGGTTCGTCGAACAGAAATGCCGCCGGTTCGCGCACGATCGCGCGCCCGATCGCAACCCTCTGGCGTTGGCCGCCCGATAGTTGTCCTGGACGGCGGTCCAGATAGTCGGTCAGGTTCAGGACGCTGGCGGCGCCTTCGACGCGCTTGTCGATCTCGGCCTGATCCAGTTTCGCCATACGAAGGGGAAAGGCGATGTTCTTGCGCACGGTCATATGGGGATACAGAGCATAGGACTGGAACACCATCGCCAGCCCTCGTTTCGCGGGCGGGACATCGGTGGCGTCCGCGCCGTCAATGTCGATAGAGCCCGAGGTGATATCCTCCAATCCAGCGATCAGACGCAAAAGGGTGGATTTGCCGCAGCCTGAGGGGCCGACGAAGACGGTGAACTCGCCATCTTCGATGGTCAGGTCCAGCGGCGGAATGACCTGCACATCGCCGAAGCTTTTGGTCACGGACTTGAGTTGAATACGTCCCATGTGTCGTGTTCCTTATTTCACAGCGCCGAAGGTCAGGCCGCGGACAAGTTGTTTCTGGCTGAACCAGCCAAGGATCAGGATTGGTGCGATTGCCATTGTCGAAGCTGCGCTAAGCTTGGCAAAGAACAGGCCTTCGGGGCTGGAATAGCTGGCGATGAAGGCCGTCAGCGGGGCCGCGTCGACGGCAGTAAGGTTGAGGGTCCAGAATGCCTCGTTCCAGGCCAGGATGAAGTTCAGCAAAACGGTCGAGGCGATGCCGGGGATGGCCATGGGGGTCAGCACATAGAGGATTTCCTCTTTTAACGTCGCCCCGTCCATCCGCGCGGCTTCCAGAATTTCGCCGGGGATTTCACGGAAATAGGTGTAAAGCATCCAGACAATGATCGGCAGGTTGATCAGCATCAGGACAACCACCAGCCCTCCGCGCGTATCCAGCAGGCCCAACCGAATGAACAGCAGGTAGATCGGATAAAGAACACCAACTGCAGGCAACATCTTGGTGGACAGCATCCACAGCAGAATGTCCTTGGTGCGCTTGGACGGCACAAAGGCCATTGCCCATGCGGCGGGTACCGCGATGATGACACCCAGAACAGTCGAGCCTCCGGCGATAATGACCGAATTCCACAAGAACCGCATATAGTCCGAGCGTTCCTGCACGATGGCGTAGTTTTCCAACGTCCAGTTGAAGTTCAAAAACAGCGGTGGGCTGGCGATCGCCTGCGCCTCGGTCTTAAAGCTGGTCAGGATGGTCCAGAGGATCGGGAAAAAGATCAGCAGACCAACGGCCCAGGCCAAGGCGGTATTGAGCGATTTGCGGCGGGTTGTGACGGTGCGGGCCATGGTCTTACCTCCTCACGCGTCCAGGTTCTTGCCGACGATGCGCATCAGGAAGATCGCTACGATGTTGGCTAAGATGATTGCGTAGACACCTCCGGCTGATCCGAGACCAACATTCTGGCTCTCCAACACACGCTGGAAGATCAGGTAGGTGAGTGTACGGGTACCGAATGCGCCGCCGGTGGTCACGAAGATCTCGGCGAAGATCGACAAAAGGAAGATTGTCTGGATCAGGATTACGATGGTGATCGCGCGGCTCAGATGCGGCAGAATGATGTGGTAGAAGCGCTTCAGAACCGGTGCGCCATCCATTTCGGCCGCTTCCAGCTGTTCGCTGTCCAGAGATTGGATAGCGGTCAGTAAGATCAGCGTCGCAAAGGGCAGCCACTGCCACGAGACGATCATTATGATCGAGGTCATGGATGCTTCGGACAGCCATGAGACTGGCTCGGCCCCGAAAAAGCGCCACAGATGCGCCAGCAGGCCGTTGACCGGGTCCATGAACATGTTCTTCCAGACCAAAGCGGACACGGTGGGCATGACGAAGAATGGAGCGATTACAAGAATGCGGACAACACCTTGACCCCACATCGGTTGATCCAAAAGCATCGCGAGAAGGATGCCCAGAACAACAGTGATGACAAGGACCCCTCCGACAATCACAAGTGTTGCTTGAACTGCCGGCCAGAATGAACTGGATGAAACAAATCGAACATAGTTGTCTAAACCGACCCAGCCCAGATCACCGCCCCGCAGAGGCAGGTACTTCTTGAAGGAAAAATATAGCGTCATCGTCAGCGGCACGAGCATCCAGCCAAGTAGCAGGACCACTGCAGGTGCCATCATCAGGCGAGCAACGGATCGGGAATGTTGAGTAGCCATAACGCAAACCCTCTCTGTTCAGGCGTAACTCAGCCTGCGAGAAAAACGCGAATTGTGGAAGGGTAAGGCGGGGGGCAGATTACTGCCCGCCCGCGGGGAGAAGACCTCAGTACCCTGCGGCTTCCATTTCTTCTGCGGTAAACGCCTGTGCCTTGGCCAGTGCTTCCTCGACCGTTTGCTGCCCGGCATAGACCGCCGAGAACTCTTGGCTGACCTGGGTCGCGATGCCTGCGAATTCCGGGATCGCAGCGAACTGGATACCAACATATGGAACCGGCTTGACCGTCGGGTTGTTCGGATCAGCGGACAGGATCGAGTCCAGCGTCATCTTGGCAAACGGGACCTTCTGATATTCCGGATTCTCATACAGAGAGGTGCGCGCACCCGGCGGAACATTTGCCCAACCTTCGTTTTCGGCAACCAGCTCAATGTAGTCTTTGGACGTTGCCCATTCGATGAACTGTTTGGCTGCGTCTTCTTGCTGTGTGCCGGCCGGAATAGCCAATGCCCAAGCCCAAAGCCAGTTGGAGCGCTTGCCCAATCCGGTGTCAGGTGCCAGTGCAAAACCAACGCTATCCGCTACGGTCGAGTCTGTGGGGTTGGTCACAAATGACGCCGCAACGGTCGCGTCGATCCACATGCCACATTTGCCCTGCTGGAACAGGGACAAGTTCTCGTTGAAACCGTTTGTGGCATAGCCTGCGGGACCAGATTCCGACATCATTTCAACGTAGAAATTCAGCGTGTCGGCCCATTCTGGCTGGTCGAACTGGGGCTTCCAGTCTTCGTCAAACCAGCGCGCGCCAAACGAGTTGGACATGGCTGTGATGAACGCGCCACCTTCGCCCCAACCGGCTTTGCCGCGCAGGCAGATACCGTTGATGTCAGCGTCACGGTCGGTCATGGCCGCCGCGGCCTCTTTGATGAATTGCCAGCTTGGCGCTTCGGGCATTTCCATGCCTGCTTTTTCCATCAGGTCGGTGCGATACATGATCATCGAGCTTTCGCCATAGAACGGCGCCGCGTAGAGCGTCCCTTCATGGCTCAGGCCGCCTGACATTGCGGGCAGGATATCGCCAACGTCATAGTCCTCGGACAAACCATCCAGCGGAACCAGCCAGCCGTTAGCACCCCAGATCGGGGTTTCGTACATGCCGATTGTCATGATGTCGAACTGACCGCCCTTGGTGGTGATGTCGGTGGTGACGCGCTGGCGCAAGACGTTCTCTTCCAGCGTTACCCACTCGACGTCAATTCCAGTCGCTTCGGTAAATTTGTCTGTATAGCCCTGCATCCGGATCATATCGCCGTTGTTTACAGTCGCGATAGTGATGGATTGCGCATGGGCCGCTGCCGTTGCGACGAAAGTCATTGCAGTCGCCGCACGAAGTGCGTGCTTCAGATACATCCCTGTCCTCCCTGAGCTTGGATGTCGTGCAGAGAGGTTAGATCGCAAATTGTCGCGCAGTCAATAAAAACTTTACGCGCGTTAATTTTGTAGTGTTATGCGGATTCTCTTAAAACCAACCGAGCCGGGAACAGAGTCTCCGTCCGATTTTCAAATTTCCCTCCGTTTTCAATGAGTTCGAAAAGTGTTTCGACGCTTCGCGCCGCCACATTATCATAATCGTGCGCTGCGGTAGTCAGTGACGGGCAGGTAAATTTTGCAAAGGGATGATCGTCATTTGAAGCCACACGCAAAGCGCAATCGTCTTTTCGCCCGACGCGAATCCCCTGTTCAAAGCACGCTGCCAGAAAGCCGATGGCCAATCGGTCATTGCTGCACAGAACTGAATCCGTGCGCAACTTGCGTTCATCCAGCACCTTGAGCGCGCCGAGCCGCCCAATCTCTTCAAAGGCCCAACCAGTACCTTCGATTTTGATCACATGCGGCTCAAAACCCAGACGTTCCATCACCTCGATATAAGCTTTTCGCCGTTTGTTTGCATTGGGGTTTGCAGGTGTCCGCATTTCGAAGAACGAAGGCGGCTCGCTAGTACGGGTCATGTATTCCACGGTCTGAGACACAAAGCTGAAATTATCGGACCCGATAAACGCTGCGCCCAAACCGTCGAGGTTGCTGTCAAACAGAACTGTCGGCACGCTAGCGCAGAATTTCTCAATTGCAGATTTGTCTGAGATACGTCCCAAGGGCGCAAACAACACGCCTGCTGGTTTCAAAGATTGCAAACCGTCCAGGATTTCGTTTTCCAACTTTTGTTCACCGTGAGAGCTGAACAGAAACGGGCGATACCCCGCTGCGATACAGCTTTGCTCAAGATACCGCGCAATTTCGGCAAAGAATGGATCGGCCAAATAGGGCACGACGATGCCAATATTCTTTGTCAGTTTACGGTTCTGGTTCACAGCATAGATGTTCGGACGGTAGTCGAACCGCTCCAGCGCCTCTTCGATGCGAGCCCTCGTCGATGGACGAACACTGTCTGGATCGTGGAAGTATTTAGACACAGTGGGACGCGAGATCCCGCTGAGGGCTGCGAATTCTTCCATATTCTTTATCTTGGTCATGCCAGTCTGCCTGCGGATCTCAGCCGCCTTGATCTTATCCTATTTTTACATATTCTTTGCGCGCGCTAAAAAGATCAATAGCAAGACAAGTTCCGGACTTTTGTGCAGGTAAGGGGTTTGAATGTATCTCGGGATCGATATCGGCACGTCAGCGGTCAAACTTGTCTGCGCGGATTCCAGTCGAATTCTTGCAACGTCTTCGGTGAGTACAAAGACCTCTTCTCCTAAACCCGGTTGGTCAGAGCAGCACCCGGATCTTTGGTGGCAGGCGACACGCGACGCTTTAGGCCAGCTTTCTAAGCAAACCAAACTGTCAGAGGTGAAGGCAATCGGGTTGTCAGGTCAGATGCACGGAGCCGTATTGCTGAACCGTGATCTGCGCCCAATCCGCCCGGCAATCCTGTGGAATGACAGCAGAGCGGCGCAGGAATGCGACGAACTGCGACAGGCCTTGCCGCAGATTGGTCAAATCGCTGGGGTCCTCCCTTTGCCGGGCTTCACCGCGCCCAAGATTACATGGCTAAAACAGCATGAGCCAAAGCACTATGCCCAACTGGCTCACATCCTGCTGCCCAAGGACTACATCGGTTTACGGCTGCATGGCGAATTGGGAACTGATACGTCCGATGCTGCTGGGACAATGTGGCTCGATCAGGCGTCGCGCGGCTGGCACGCAGGTATCGCCGAAGCCACAGATGTAGCATTGGATTGGCTGCCGCAGGTGTTCGATGGGCACAGTGTCGTTGGGACTGTGACAGCGCAAGCCGCGACTGAGACCGGCTTGAAACCTGGAACTCCAGTTGTTGCCGGAGGCGGAGACGCAGCAACAGGCGCTGTGTCTTTGGGCGCCACCGAACCGGGTCGCGGATTTATATCCCTGGGGACTTCTGGCCAGTTGTTTGTGGCAGATCACAGTTACAAGCCGAACCCCGAACGTTATGTGCATGCTTTTGCGCACACACTGCCCGACCGATGGTATCAAATGGCAGCAATGTTGAATGGTGCACGGCCGATTTCATGGATAGGCAGCCAGTTGGAACTGTCCGCGGCCGAGGTTGTCGCGCTTGCCGAAACGGCCAGCAGGGATCGAGTTCCAGTCTTTCTACCTTATCTGACGGGTGAGCGCAGCCCTCATGGCGACCCGCATATCCGAGCCTGTTTCTTTGGACTGGAGGATTCCACAACACGCGCAGACATCTGCCGTTCCGTGGTAGAGGCGATTGCTTTCTGCTTTGCCGATGCGGCGCAGAGTTTCGGCGGCACAATCGAAGATTTGCCGGAGCTCGCGGCGATAGGAGGAGGCAGCAAATCAGATCTGTTGTTGAGGCTGATCGCGACGGTGACCGGAAAGCCAATTGTGCGGTCAGCTGGGGCAGATTCCGGTCCGGCTTATGGTGCGGCAAGGCTGGCAGCTTTGGGTTTAGGCGCTTTGGAGAGAACTGATCTTGCAGTTCAACCGCCATCAACCGACAGGTTCGAGCCCGCAGATTTGGCGCCGTTGTTCGAAAGATTGACGCGGTTTCGGCAGCTTTACAAGGCCGTCCGTCTGACCGAATAGTTGTCAGCACTTTCAATAAAATCTACGCCACTTTTTGTCCCGCAGCGGGATCATTGCTGTCTTAACAAACAAGAAAATCTTAAATACGCAGCTCGCTGATGCTCGAATTGACAGAGCGGACGGCAGCAATGTCCGAACTTAAATCCTTGGTCACCGTCGAATGCAAGCAGGTGGGACGAACGGCGGCCAAAACGTTTGCGACCGCTACATACGCATAGCTTTTCTTGGATAGCCTTTGACAAGGCCCAACGTCACCAGGTGATGCGTATAGGTGACATCGCCCAGACCATTGTCGCTTCTTTTTCTGTCTTGTTGCGAAAGCGGTGCGCGATCATGGACGGGTAGGAGAAGCTATCTCCTTCACGCAAAGAAATGATCTCGTCCCCGAGACGCAAGTCAACTTCACCGCTTAGGACGATGGCGTGTTGCTCACCTTCAAAGGAATACCCTTCCAGCGGCTCGGGCGGTTGTCCTGCGCCGGGACGGAATCGCGACAGTATCAGATAACACTGGCCGGACAACGTGCTGGAAAGTAATTCGTCCTCAAAGCCCAGCTCATCTGTTGACCGCGTATACATCGCAGACAGCGCCCGGCGGTTCTCGCGTCGCACGACGTGCTTGCGTTCCAGCGGACCTTCTCCCGCCTGTGTGGGAAAGAACCAACCCGGGTCAACAGCCAGCGCATCGCTGATTTCGGCAAGCAGGCCCTCTGATACCTTGGCCGCGCCAAGTTCAATCCTGCTGAGATAGGCTTTGGAACATGACACCGCTTCGGACAGGTGCTGAAGGGTCAGTCCACGCGCTTTACGCACTTCGCGAATTTCACTGCCGAGCCGTTGGGCGTCAGTCTGGGACATGTCATTTTTCATGTCTTCAGGATAAATGATTTCAGTTGACTTATCGATACAAAATCAACTTAGTTGAAATAAGGGGGAAAAATCAACCACGCTTGGACTGCATGGGAGGAAGCTATGCGCTTTGATTTGATTGCCAATTTTAGCCCCGGCGAGACGATTCCATGGGCACGCACGCTGGAAATGATCCTCGAACAGTGTTCCTTAGCCGAGCAGGCTGGTTTCACGACAGCATGGTTTACCGAGCATCACTTTGCTCACAATGGCTATATGAATGCGCCGCCCAACCCGATCCAGATGGGTACGCACGTGGCCGCACACTGCAAGAAACTGCGGGTTGGGACGGCCCCCATCATCTTGCCCGATTGGCACCCCCTGCGTGTCGCCGAAGATGCTGCAATGTTGGATAATATGACTCAAGGCAGGTTTGATTTTGGCGTTGCCAAGGGCATCAACGAACGCTCGACCCTTCAATTCAATAAGGACGCGGACCGGCGCGATAATGCTAAGGTGATGCGACTGTATCAGGAAAGCCTTGAGATTATCCTGAAAGCCTGGACCAACGAGGCGTTCACCCATCACGGAGAGTTCTATCAGTTCCCGGTTCCCGGATGGAAAGAGACCAACCGGTTCTTTGATCCTCAGGACCCGCGCTACCACGACGAAGACGGCGAATACAAAGCGATGTATGTGCATCCGCGCCCCTATTCCAACCCGCATCCGCCGGTTTGGCTGATGTCGAACGCTCCGCCCACGTTCAAACTGGCAGGCGAACGTGGCTGGGGCGTGATCTCGATGGCGGCGGGTCCCAAGGCAACGCTTGCCTGTTGGGAGCCTTATCGTCAGGCCCTGTCGCAACGCGAAAGGCGTGAAGTAAAGCTGGGCGAGGGCGTTGGTGTTTGCACGGCGTTTTATGTCGGTGAAAGCATCGAAGAGGCGGTGAACACGATCCGCGGCCCGATCAATGCCTATTATGAATTCCTCGGCGGGTCGCGTCCCAAAGGGGAATGGACCAAGCATGGCTATCTGGATGTCGGTGAACAGATGACGCCGGAAGATGAGGATATGGACTGGTTTGATTTCCTCAACAAGCGCGGGATCATTGTGGTGGGCGATGCCGAATACGTCGCGGATCGCTTTGCCGAGCGGCAGGAAACCATCGGCCTCGATCACCTCATGCTGATGCAGCAATATACCGGTGTGCCTTACGAAAAGATCCTCGCCAGCTGGCATCGCCTGTTCGAGCACGTGGTTCCCAAGTTCGGCACGCAATCCATCGCGCAAAAAAGGATGCTGGAACATGCTTGAAATATGGGGACGTCCCTATTCATCGAATGTGATTCCGGTGATCTGGACAGCGAATGAGCTGGGGTTGGACTATACGCTGCAACTGGCCGGCGGCAGCTTTGGCAAGCTCGACACCGAAATGTACGCGCAGATCAATCCTAACAGGATGATCCCGGCGATCCGTGATGGCGACTTTGCATTGTGGGAAAGCCTCGCCATCGTACGTTATCTCTGTGACCGCTACGGTGCGGGAACGCTGAGCCCATCGGACATTCAGAGCCGTGCGATTGCGGATCAGTGGATGGAGTGGTCGGCCAGCCGTGCGTTTGGGCCGGTGATCTACCTGTTCTTCGCAACGGTGCGCACGCAACTCGACCAGCGCGACCCGGAAAAGATCGCAAAGCTGCGTGATGAGGCGCATGAGACCCTGACACTTCTGGATCAACACCTTGCGGATCGTGCCTATGTCTGCGGGGACAGCTTTACGATGGCCGATATTCCCCTGGGCTGTGTGGCCTATCGTTACTTCAACGTCGAGGTCGACCGCCCGCCCTTGCCGAATGTCGAGGCCTGGTATCAGCGACTGGCGACCCGCCCCGCGTACCGCGATCACGTCATGCGTCATTTCGGGACCAACCCCGATGAATGGGCTGCGCTGGAAAAAGCCTGTGCCAGCGAAGGGGTGCTATGATGGACGTCCGCGACTATCGCCGCGCCCTTGGTGCCTTTCCGACGGGGGTGACCATCATCGCCACCTATGACGCGGACGGTGCGCCATGGGGCCTGACCGCCAATTCCTTTACCTCGGTCTCATTGCAGCCGCCGGTTGTCTCGGTTTGCGTCGCAAAGTCCGGCCGTGTCTCTCCGGCGCTGGCGCAATGCGATCATTTCGCCGTCAATATCCTGTCGGCCGATCAGAAAGACCTGGCGGTGCACTTCGCCAGTGATGTCGAAAACCGGTTTACCGATACCGAATGGACCGCCGGAACCGCGACCCCGCTGATCCCCGGAGCGTCGGCACAATTGGAATGCACGGTTCACAGCAGGGTCGATGCCGACGATCATGAAATCCTTCTGGGTCGTGTCGTTAACTACACCCACGTGCCCATCCCCCCACTTGTCTATTGCCGTGGTGCATTTTTCTCAGCACCCCAACCCGAGGCTTCGCCATGAAAGATCATCTGACCTATCACACCCGCTTCAGTCCTGATGAGTTCGACGCGCAATACAATCTGCGGGCAGGGCGGCCTGACTATGAAGAGACTGTCATTCCCGCATGGAGCCGCGACAGCGAGGCCGCGCGCGCCACATCCGATTGCAGCCTCGATATCCGCTATGGCGAAGGTGAGAAACAAAAGCTCGATGTTTTCCGCTGTCCGGATGTGGATGCCCCAACACTGGTGTATGTCCATGGCGGCTATTGGCAACGCGGCGACAAGTCGATTTACAGCTTCATCGCTCCGCCCTTTGTCGCGGCAGGGTGCAATGTTGTAATCGTCGGCTATGACCTGTGCCCATCGGTAACCATCACGCATATTTCCGAAGAAATCCGCGAAGCGATGGCTTTTATTTGGCGCAATGCGCGTGATTTGGGTCTTAAACCAGACCGTATCACCGTGATGGGTCATTCGGCTGGCGGCCATATTACGCAGATGATGATGGCGACCGATTGGCCCTCGCTTGGCGACGATCTTCCTGCAGACCTGATCAAATCCGGCATCCCGGTGTCCCCGCTCAGCTATCTGGAACCGGTGCGCCTGACTGAAGCGCTGAATGCCGGTATCCGGATGACGCCGAAAGAGGCCGAAGCGGAAAGCCCGATGACCAACCACCCGCCAATCACGAATGCACCGCAGCTGGTCGTTGTCGGTGGCGCGGAAACCGACGAATTTCACCGGCAAGCTCGGATGTATGTCGAAAAATATGGGACCTCAGACCGCGAGGTCGGCCTCTACATCGTCCCGGACGTCGATCACTTTGACGAATTGAACGTGCTTGTCGACCCGGCAAGCCCTTTCTTCACGCACACTTGCGATATGCTTCAAGGAAAAGGACCGCAATCATGACCGCTTTGACCCGAGACCTCGTCGACGCCGTCGGCGACGCGTTTAATGCCAATGACATCGATGCCGTTATGAAGCATTTCGCAGACGACGCCACATTTGATCACGCCGTCGGTCCGGACGAGCATGGCGTGCGTCTGGAAGGCGCCGAAACGATCCGGGGTGCATTTTCTGCGCTGTTCGAAAAAGTCGAAAACGTGCACTGGGAAACGCTAGACTGCGCGATCTCGGGCAACAAAGCCTACTGTGAATACCGGCGCACCGCGACGCATAAGGATGGTTCGAAAGAAGAGTTCTTCAGCGTCGACATCCTGACCTATCGCGATGGGCTAATTGTGCACAAAGACACCTATTACAAACAACGGACAAGCTGATCAGTTCACTTCGCTGCGATCAAATCTCTAAAGACTTGCTGAAGAAACCAGCCATCGTTTTGGGTGCTGTATCATGTTCGTGAGGCCAATTTACTGCGACGGTTCTGTCGTCGAAAGACCCTGGTCCGGGGCTACATGCAACGCTTACAAAATCAAGGCTATGTCAGTCGTCATCCAATTTTGATCGCCTTAGTGATGAACAGGCCTGGCGCCGCGCAACCTCCATTTAACGCAGTTGTGGCGGGCCTGCGGGGTTTGGTATTAACGTTTTCCGCTGTTTTTTAAAGCGCCAGCTTTCGTTTCCGGTTTCGAAGATCTCGCAGTGGTGTGTGATCTGAACGTTGCACCGGGATTTATTCCAACTTGACCCAAGCCGCATTCCTTGAAGAGCTTTGCACGCAAGCGGCTACAAACTTAACACCATTGAGCCCGTCGTGAACCGTTGGATAGACAATCGAAGCGTCAGGTGAAATCCCGTTTCGGAAAGCTAGGATCGCCTCAGCAGCTTCTCCATAGATATTAGCGAAACCTTCTAGGTATCCCTCGGGATGGCCCGGAGGAACTCTGCTCAACCGATTGGCAGCGTCACCAGCTCCAGCTCCATTTCGGGTGATCAGGCGCTTGGGCTCGTTATATGGCGTGAACCAAAGGTAATTGGGATCTTCCTGAGACCACTCCAATCCCCCTTTTTCGCCATAGACGCGCAAACGAAGTGCGTTTTCATTGCCGGGTGCCACCTGAGAAGACCACAGCATCCCACGCGCTCCGCCTTCGAAACGAAGCAAGACATGCGCGTTGTCATCGACTTTGCGCCCCGGCACAAAGGCCTGCAAATCCGCCGCCAAGCTTTCCGCTGTCAGCCCGGTCACAAAGCAGGCAAGGTTGTAAGCATGGGTTCCGATGTCACCGGTTGATCCACCCGCGCCCGAGCGTTCGGGATCGGTTCGCCATTCCGCCTGTTTGAAGTCCTGCTGTTCGGTCAGCCAGTCCTGCGGGTATTCAACCTGAACCACGCGGATCTTGCCAATATCGCCGTTGGCAACCATTTCACGCGCCTGCCGAACCATCGGATAGCCCGTATAATTGTGGGTCAAAATGAATAGGGCGTTCGCGCTTTCTGCCGCTTTGACCAGCTTTTTTGCATCGGCAAGGGTCGAAGTGAGTGGCTTGTCACAAATGACATGAATACCGCGTTTCAGGAACTCACGTGCGGCTGCATAATGGACGTGATTTGGCGTAACGATTGACACCGCCTCGATCCCAGATTTCAGCCGGGCTTCCCTTATCGCCATCTGCTTGAAGTCTTCATAAACTCGTTCGAGGCCCAATGCCTCACCACTTTCAAGAGATTTCTGTGGTGTCGAAGACAAAGCTCCAGCAACCAGCTCGAACTTGTCGTCCAGTCGCGCGGCTATGCGATGAACGCCGCCGATGAAGGCGTCGTTTCCGCCGCCAACCATGCCAAGCCGAATGCGTCCTGACGTTTCTTCACTGCGTCCTGTGACCATCACTTAATCCCCAGCATTGCACGATTTGCGGCTTCGTCGGCACCACCATCAGCGAAGTCATCAAAAGCTTTCTCGGTCACACGGATAATGTGATCTGACACAAACCGAGCGCCTTCGCGCGCACCATCCTCGGGGTGTTTGAGACAGCACTCCCATTCGACCACAGCCCAGCCATCAAAGTCATTCGCGGCCATCTTTGAGAAGACTGCACCGAAATCCACTTGGCCATCACCAAGCGACCGAAACCGTCCGGCCCGATCTACCCAGCTTTGATACCCGGAATAAACGCCCTGACGACCGGTTGGATTAAACTCGGCATCCTTAACATGGAACATGCGTATTCGGTCCTTGTAGATGTCGATGTTGTCCAGGTAGTCGAGGCACTGAAGAACGTAATGCGACGGGTCGTATAACATGCACGCGCGAGGGTGATTGCCCGTCCTCTCAAGAAACATTTCGTAGGTCACGCCGTCGTGGAGATCCTCTCCAGGGTGAATTTCGTAGCAGACATCAACGCCGCATTCTTCGGCGTGATCAAGGATCGGTACCCAACGACGAGCGAGTTCATCAAACGCCGTTTCAATCAAGCCTGCAGGTCGCTGCGGCCAAGGATAGACATAGGGCCATGCCAATGCGCCTGAGAATGTTGCATGTGCCGAAATGCCTAGGTTTTTTGATGCTGACAGTGCCTTTTTAACCTGATCCACGGCCCATTCTTGGCGGGCTTTCGGGTTTCCCCGAACGGTTTCGGCTGCAAAGCCATCAAACGCACTGTCATAGGCTGGGTGAACGGCGACTAGCTGGCCCTGAAGGTGCGTTGAAAGTTCGGTAACTTCGACGCCATTTTCTTGGGCTTTGCCTTTGAAGTCATCGCAATAACCGGTGCTGGACGCGGCCTGTTCAAGGTCGAATAGCCGGCCGTCCCAACTGGGCACTTGAACGCCTTTGTATCCACAATCCGCCGCCCATTTGGTGATCGCGTCCCACGAATTGAACGGTGCTTCGTCCCCCGCAAATTGCGCAAGAAACAAAGCTGGACCTTTGATCGTCTTCATAATAATTCCTCCCCAAAACCTATGCCTCTATGGCGGTAAATTTTCCTTCAGATAGATGTCGATACGGATGCGTTCCTGCGCTTTGTTGAATGGAACCTTGTCCGAAGTTGCGCGCAGCAGACGTACGGCGGAACGAACGATGTGGCCGGTGTCTTGCGAGATTAGAGCGTCAAATGTACCCAGCCTAAGCGCTTCCCGACTAAGCGGTGTGAGCTCATGAGCAATGATCACCAGATCTTCACTGAGCTTGTTCTCGGAAAGAAATTGAATCAGACCTGCATTGCCCGCAGCTGACGAATAAATTCCGACCAGATCCGGGTAGGTTTCAAAAATTTCGGGCAGCAAAGTGTAGATCAGATCTGGGTCATCCCGGCCCTCGACCGATGCCACGACTTCGAGATGAGGGAAATCCTCTGCCACAACAAGATCAAAACCCTGACGCCTTTCTAGGTGATCGCGGGCCAAACGAGAACCTGTCAGGACCAGTACTTTGCCTTTGCGATCTACAAATCGCCCCATCAACTGGGCAGCTGTGCGTCCTGCAGACACGTTATCGATTCCCACAAAGTGGTCCCGCTCAGAACTCGGCAAGTCAGACACCAAGGCGACGACTGGAACGCCCTTATCTCTGACCCTCTTTACGGCGTCGCGGACAGAAGGTGTTTCAGGACCGAAAACGGCAACTCCATCAACGTCCAAGCTTTCGACAGTATCCAGAATGTTGACGATATCCTGCGGCTCAAACGGAGCTACCTTCTTTATCGAAGTACGTGTCCGCTCGATGAATTGGTCACGAGATTGCTCTGCGATCTGACTGCTAATCGCCTCTACAAACTCGTTATCCGTGTCCGGTAACACAAAGAGGAAGTTGTAAACTCGGTTTCGCGCAAGGTTGGCCGCAGCCGTGTCGCGCACATAGCCCAGCTCATCAATTGCCTTTTGTACTTTCTGTACGGTTACGGCCCGCACGCCGGGGCGTCTGTTCAAGACCCGGTCAACAGTCGCCAGACTGACACCCGCAACACGCGCGATGTCATTGACAGTTGGCTTTTTAACCAATTCTAGTTTTTGTTTTTGGTCTTCCACGTGTTCTTCAGCCTTCAATCTCCCGCGCTAAGCCTTCAAACAACAAAGCAACAGCCTCAGCGCCGGGATCGTTATGTCCAACTAGGTTTTCTTCGGGAACATAGGCTGCCCGGCCCGCCTTCGCACGGCGAATTTTGGCCGTGTTGTCTGCACCTTCGCGAGCTGCCTTTGCCGCGTGAGTAAGGCCAGATGGGAGTGCGGCAAGCGCAGGTGCCAAGGCGTCAATCATGGTCCTGTCACCGACCTTGGCGCCGCCGACTTGGCTAACGCGGTTCAGACCTTCGACCAAAGACTTCGGTACCGAAGCGCCGCTCGCACAGGCATCTCCAGCGGCGTTAAAGAAGATTGCAAGTATTACGCCGGAAGAACCACCCATCGTCTGGCTCAATTCATTGCCCAACGCCGGAAACAGTTGTGTCAAGTCAGCAAGCGGCATTCGGTCAAGGCTACCTTGCAACGCCCTTGCTGCAGTCGCCAAAGTGCTCCCCGTGTCGCCATCCCCGGATTTGGCGTCCAGCTCGTTCAGGTTCTTCTCAGCGTTGATGAGAAGTTCAGACAAACGAGAGATCGTTTCCTTCGTCGCAGAATTATTCGAAGGAATTGGATCGATCGGAGCCAAACCATCAGGCAAAGGCGCTACTTTTATTGGGGTGATGGATTTGACACCGGGCCAAGCAACCAGATCAACCTGAGCTTCTAGTTTTGACAATTCGTGTTGATCTACGGGCAGAATAGAAACAGAAAATCCGTGCATATCCAACGATGTCATCATTGGTGCTGGGCCAATTATATGGCTGGCAATATCGGTCTCAGACAGGGCATGAGTGAGGACAGCCATTTCTAATGGTGTTGTAGAGCCAAGGTTATTGATCAACGCCACACAATCCCCGGAACCCACCCGTTGCTTCAGCTTACCCACCACTGTGGACATGGCCGATACAGCATTCGAGAATTCCACCTGCTGTACACCGGGCTCGCCATGGATGCCCAAGCCGAGTTCCGCTTTGCCGGGCGCAATCCTGTCCTCTTTCGGAGAACCTGGGACGGTGCAGGTGTCCAGGCTCATACCGATGCTGACGACCTTCGCTATAGTGGTTCTTGCGGCATTGGTGACGGTGTCCAAGTCAGCACCATCTTCAGCAAGCGCACCAGCGATCTTGTGCACGAACAGCGTTCCTGCCACGCCACGCGGTTGCGGAAGGTCGGGCAGGGCGATGTCATCATCGACAACAACCATCTCTACTTTGCGGCCCAATGCGCGGGCGCGCTCAGCCGCCAGACCAAAGTTCAACCGATCACCTGTGTAATTCTTCACGATAAGCAAGCACCCAGCCTCACCCGTAACGGCGAGAATGCCAGCCAAAACCGCCTCAACTGACGGGGATGCAAATACTTCTCCACATACTGCTGCTGTCAGCATACCAGCGCCAACAAAACCCGCGTGGGCTGGCTCGTGCCCAGACCCTCCGCCCGAAACCAAAGCGACTTTCGACTTGTCCCAATCGGACCTGTAGACGACTTTGATGTGCGGGTAACCGTCCAGCCGGGTAAGTTGTCCTCCGGATGACGCAAGAAGACCATCTATGGCCTCTGTCACCAGAGTTTCTTTCGTGTTGAGGAACTGGGCCATGCTTTTGCTCCTTAAGTCACTCGCGTGCCGGACGCGTCAAAATACAATGGGTTGTGTGGTCGGATTTTTATTACTTTCCCAGAGGGGTAGTCCTGATGGATATCAATCAGGGTCACAACCGGGTGGCCGTTTAAGTCTAGGTGCAGCCGCGTTTGATCTCCCAAGTGTTCGGCACGCACTACACGTGCATCCGTGCCTTCACCTTCGATGATGTTTTCCGGGCGAAGACCAATCTGCGGACCTTTGTGATCGCCTCCGAATAACGCGGACGGAAGGATGTTGATCCGTGGCAGTCCCAAGCGGCTGGCAACATACACACTTCCGGGATTTTCATAGATGTCGCGAGGGGTACCGTACTGAACCAGCCTGCCGTTTTCCAAAACGCCGATATGCGTCGCCATTGTCATGGCTTCGACCTGATCATGGGTCACGTATAGTAAGGTTGATCCTAGGTCTGCCTGAATCCTTTTCAGTTCCACACGCAAATCCGCTCGAAGTTTAGCGTCCAAAGAGCTGAGGGGTTCGTCCATCAGGAATATCTGGGGGTCCCGCACAAGCGCCCGTCCAATTGAAACGCGCTGCATTTCGCCGCCGGACAGCTCAGTTGCTTTGTTATCCAGCTTGTGCGGAATTTGGAGAATTTCCGCGACCTCGCCAACCTTCCTGGCGATCTCATCTTCGGGTGTTTTTAGGATCGGTGACCGCAGGGGAAAAGACAGGTTCTCTCGTACTGTCATATGGGGGTATAGCGAGTATTGCTGGAAAACCATCGCTACATCACGCTGGGCAGGCGTATCTATTCCAACGTCACGCCCGGCAATGTGCACCGTTCCTGAATCCAGTTTCTCAAGTCCGGATATCAATCTTAGCGTCGTTGTTTTCCCTGCGCCCGTCGGCCCCAACAACACCACAAAGGCACCGTTGGGGATCGTCATCGATATACCATCCACCGCTTTTAGACTACCGAATGACTTCGAGATATTTTGCAAAACGACTTCAGCCATTGCTTAGTACCTCGTCGTTCAAAGCGGATCTCAACGCGCGTCCGGTAGATTTTTCAAACAGGGTTACTGCAGGTGAGCGAAATTCCAGTCCTACCGTCTCGCCGGGATTAACCACTTCACGCGCATCAATGCGGGCTTTCAGCTCTCCGTTCGGGCTTTGCAGTGTCACGATCTGGGTGGTTCCCAGATATTCCGCTGCCAGGACTTTGGCCCGGTAGGCACTGTCGTCTGACAGAAAAACATGCTCGGGACGAACGCCGAAAACCAGGTCACCTTCCGCCCCTTCCATCAGTTTGGGCACGGCTTCGTCATGGCCATTCAGTCGAACCATTTCCGAGCCAGGCGCGACCTTTCCCTGAAACGGCAGGAAGTTCATCGAAGGAGACCCAATAAAATCTGCAACGAACATTGTGGCCGGTTTGTCGTAGATTTCCTGAGGAGTACCGAATTGCTCGATCACAGCGTTGTTCATCACCACGATCTTGTCGCCCATCTGCATGGCTTCCAGCTGGTCATGTGTAACGTACACAGTGGTTGCGCCCATGCGATCATGAAGAGCGCGCAGTTCTTCCGCCATATGCTCGCGAAATTCGGCATCCAAGGCACCAAGAGGTTCGTCCATCATGAACGCCTTGGGCTCGCGAACAATCGCGCGCCCCAGCGCCACGCGCTGCCTGTCGCCGCCTGAAAGTCCACCTACTGGGCTATCGAGGATGTCCTTGATCCCCAAAATTCCTGCGACTTCCTCGACTTTGGCCTTTACAGCGGCGCGGGGCATACCCTGCGATATCAGTGGATAGCTGATATTCTTGCGCACGTTCATGTGGGGATACAGCGCGAACATCTGGAACACGAAAGCGATGTCTCGCTCTGATGGCGGTCGCTGGCTGATCTCTTCACCGTCCAAGTAGATTTCACCCGAGGTTGGAAGTTCCAACCCTGCGATCATCCGCAGCGTCGTCGTCTTTCCGCAACCGGATGGCCCAAGAAGCATGAAAAACTCACCGTCCTCAATCGTGAACGAGCTTTCGCGTACAGCGGTGAAGTCGCCGAACATCTTTTTTACGTTTTTGACTACGATCTGGGCCATTTCTACTCCGGGAAATGGCTGACGATGATGAACATGACGGTTCCGATCAGCGTGACGATGAAAGAGTAGGTGAAGGCCCAAAGGACAAAGGGCTGCATCAGCATGAAGACACCCAGTGCAATTAGGATGGTTGCGACCATCTCCCATGGGCCGCGGCGGAGTCGTAGTAATCCGGTAAGAAACTCGCTCATTTGCGCACGGCTCCGAATGTGATCCCGCGCAGCAAGTGTTTGCGCATTAGGATGGTGAAAATCATGACCGGGATAAGGAAGATCGTGGCACCTGCCGCCACAGCCGGCCAGTCCAGGCCACCGATACCGATAATGGTCGGGATAAATGGCGGCGCTGTTTGCGCGTTCGCGGAGGTCAGCAGCACGGCAAATGCGTATTCATTCCACGCGAAGATCAGGCAGAAGATCGCAGTTGATGCGATGCCTGTGGCGGCTTGCGGCAGCACCACTTTGTAGAATGCCTGAAACCTCGTGTAGCCATCTATAAGGGCGGCTTCTTCGTACTCTCGTGGGATTTCGTCGATGAAACCCTTCAGCAACCAAACCGCCAGTGAGATGTTAACCCCTGTATAAAGCAGGATCATTCCCAGGTGCGTATCGCTCAATCCAAGGTTCCTGAACATCAGGAAGATTGGGATAGCAACAGCAACCGGCGGCATCATCCTTGTACTGAGGATGAAGAACAGAAGGTCGTCCTTGAGCGGGACCTTGAACCTACTGAACGCATAGGCGGCCAGCGTGCCAAGGAAAATACTCAGGAAGGTCGAGCCGAACCCGATGATAACCGAATTCATAAAACGCTCACCGAACTTTGATGGCCCGACAATCACCATGTCGTATTGGCGCACGATCTCATCGGCCCAGTTCTGCGGCGGGTTGGCTTCCAGAAACTCCTGCGTTTGCCGCGTGCGCGTGGTGAAGAGATTCACATACCCTTCAAGCGTTGGGTCAAAGACCACTTTGGGCGGATAGCTGATCGCATCGGCCGGGGATTTGAAGCCAGTCAGCAAAATCCAGACCAGCGGGATCATCGTGATCAGCGCATAAGTGATGACCAGAAAGCCTGCGATCCACTTGGACCGGTTCGAAGGTTCAGTGACGGAAAAACCACTCATCTCTGTTTCACCTTGTTCAGGGCTTTGACGTAGATCGACGCAAGGCCGAACACGGTGACGAAAAGGATGATCGCATAGGCCGAGGCATAGCCTGTACGCCACTTTTCAAACGCCTCTCGTTTTAGATTGATCGAGGTGAGTTCCGTAACAGAACCCGGACCACCGCCAGTTAGCTGAACCACCAGGTCGAACATCTTGAAGTTCTCAATTCCCCGGAACAGCACCGCCAACATAAGGAACGGTAGCACCATCGGGATGGTAATCGTAAAGAACTGCCGCAGCTTGCTGGCCCTGTCGATCTCAGCCGCCTCGTAGATGTAATCTGGAATGCTGCGCAGACCGGCCAGACAGATCAGCATCACGAAGGGGGTCCACATCCAGGTGTCGACAATCACAATCGCCCATGGGGCCAACGTGACCGATCCCAGCATTTCAAAGCTCGATGGGTCCTTGCCGGTAAACCAGGACACTATGTAGTTAAACAAGCCGATCTGAGGTTGATACAGGAACTTCCAGAAGTTTCCGACAACCGCCGGAGACAGCATCATCGGCAGCACGATGATCGTAGTCCAAAGATCGTTGCCTTTGAATTTTTTGTTGATCAACCATGCCAGCGTGAACCCAATCAGAACTTGAAAAAAGATCGTCCAGAACAGGAAATGCGCCGTCGCCTGCATGTTCAGCCAAGTGTCAGAGTCCGTCAGAATACGCTCGTAATTCCTGAGACCGACATCTTTGACTTCACGCCCGATCCGATTGGCCTTGTAGTTGGTAAAGCTCAGTTGGATGGTCCAAATCAACGGAAAGATGTTGATCGCCAGCAATAGAAAAATCGTTGGGGAGATGAATATCCAGGCGATCGCGCGATCGGATAATCCCCGGATTTTTCGCGCAACTCGCTCGGGCGTTGCCTGCGCAACGCGATCTACGGTCCTGTCAGACATCTCTTTGCCAGTTCTTGTTGGTTTCGGACTCACGGGTGAAGGTGGAGCGGGATTGCTCCCGCTCCGGCCTGTGTCCGGGTTACAGCTTGCCTTCGTCTTCGAAGACTTCCGTCCAATCTTCGATCAGAAGATCCAACGCTTCTTGAGCTGTACCTTGGTCAGCGACCACGTAGTCGTGGATGCGTTTCTGCATTGCCAGCAGAAGCTCAGCATAAGCAGGCTCTTGCCAGAAATCCTGCACACCGCCCATTGCTTCAAGGAAGTCACCCGCGAACGGTTGGCTATCAACGAAACCGGGATCTTCCAGCACTGAGTTATGTGCCGAGTAACCACCCAGCTCCCACCATTTGGCCTGAACGTCTGGCTGCGCGAACCACTTTATGTACTCGAGCGCGGCGTCCTGTTTGTCGGAATAACTGACTACAGAAATTCCTTGTCCACCAAGTGTTGAACCCGCTTGATTTTGCGGTGGGTTCACGAAGAAGTCGATCTTGTCACCGCCGGTATTGGGGTCGGCATACAGACCAGGGAAGAAGGCAAACCAGTTCATCGCCATGGCGACCTGACCGGATTTAAAGGCGTCCAAGCTCTCACCCATATAAGAGTTGGTGTATCCCGGAGGTGTAGCCGTTTCGTAGAACTCTTTGTAGAATTCCAGTGCTTCCACTGCTTCTGGTGAATTTACGGCACCTTCCATGTCATACGAGCCAGGTGTGTTTTCATACTTGAAGCCCCATGGATACAGTGCCCCGGTCACACCCATTGTGATCCCTTCCGAGCCGCGCTCGGTAAAAATTGCGGCCCCATAAACCGTCTTGCCGTCGATTTCACGACCTTGGAAGAACTGCGCGATCTGCAAGAGCTCTTTCTGAGATTGAGGCTCGCGCAGATCCTGACCGGTCGCCTCTTTGTAGGCGGCTTGGATATCGGGGTTTTCAAACCAGTCCTTGCGGTAGAACCATCCATTCGCATCGCCCATCGCAGGCAGCGCATAGTAGTTTGGTGTACCCTTGGGCCAGGTCGAATAAGCGTAGACAGTGGCTGGCGCGAAGTCGTCCATGCTTATGCCTTCAGCATCGAAGAATTCGTTAAGTTGGACATAATGACCGTTTTCGGCACCACCGCCGATCCATTGGCTGTCACCAATTAACAGGTCGCAGAGTTTACCCCCAGAGTTCAGCTCATTTAGCATCCGGTCCGCAAAATTTGGCCATGGAACAAATTCGAAGTTCATCGTGTGGCCAGACTCTGCTTCAAATTCTTTTGACAGCTCGACAAGCGCGTTGGCCGGATCCCACGCAGCCCAACATAGTGTCAGATCTTCAGCATTTGCCTTGGTAGAAAGAGTAGTAGCGGCAAGGACTATTGCGCTGGCCGAAGCCAGTTTTGTGTAAGTCATCCATTCCTCCCTTTTTTGCGCCGTCAATCGAGGATGTGCGAATCGCGGCATATGACCAAGGCTATTTGAGGTACGCACCTCAAGTCCAGAAATTTTTGAGGTTCGTACCTCAATAGATAGGAGAAAATCGCAAAGATTTGCTATAAGCATCTGATTATTATGTTTATTATAAAATCAGTTTTATGCATGAGTTGTTTTGGCGGAGATATTCTAAATGGCCATATCGACTAAAATTGGCGAAGCTCGTGATCGCAGTCATCATGCAACCAGTAGGTTTAGCTAAGCCGCGTCTGAAGCGCTCACAGATTATTTGGTCTATACCTTTGCGAATTGTAGATAGCGTCAAACAGCGCAGCCTGCTCTGGGTATTGGGTCACTCGATTGGTAAGGTGCAGACTTATGAAAAATCTCTCTATCGTCCGAATGAGCCGCTACCCAGTAAAAGGCTTGAGTTCGGAGCCTATGCAAACTGTGACGCTGCGAGCAGGAGAGGGCATTCCTGGTGATCGGTTGTTCGGATTTGCTAGATACAACTCGGGTTTCGATGAGCAGAACCCCAAACCACTGCCGAAAGATCGTTTTGTCGTTTTGTTAAATGAGGCTGCTCTGGCAGGCATTCAAACAAATTTTGACCCCGAGACCCAAGCTCTTGAGATCAAAGCTGACAGCAAGATACGACGCTTTAATATGCGAACGCCCGAAGATCGGATGAGCGCGGCAAATTTTCTTTCGTCGGAGATTGGTTTAAAAGATCCCGAACCGCCAAAGTTCGTCTCGTCTTCGCCTCATCGGTTTACGGATGTGTCTGTGGTATCACCGAAAATGATGAGCGCGATATCCGTTTTGAATCTGGCTTCTGTGGAAGAACTGGGCAAGCAACTGAACGCGAATGTCCACCCAGCGCGCTTCCGATCGAATATCGAGATTGACGGGTTACCTGCGTTTGCCGAGCTAGATTCCGTTGGTTCAGTTTTGAGATTTGGTGATGTTAAGCTGAAAATTCTCTCGCGAACCAAAAGGTGCGCAGCAACTGAAGTTAACCCGATAACGGCCGAGCGGGACTTGAATGTACCCTATCTTATTCGAAAGGTGATGGGTCACATGGACATGGGTGTCTATGTCGAGGTGGCCAATGGTGGAACGCTAATGGTCGGTCAATCTGGGGAATTGCTCGCCTAATCCAGAACAGATTGTCAAAAGGCTTGAGACATAAACTATGCTTCAAGTCCAGTTGTACTGCCTGTCCCTGACACCCTCAAAACCTCAAGGACAGGCAGGACATCCCGCCATCCAGTTTAGCGCAATCGGTATTGTCGATCTGAACAACCTCAAATCCCGCCTTGTCCAGAGTGTCGGCTGTGCGCGGGAAACCTGCTGCCATCAGTACCAGATTATTGAAACGAATTGCATTGGCAGCCGCTTCTTCACCGTCGGCGACATGCAAAACCCGGTAGCCTTCAAAACACCCGGACGCATCCAGGCGCTTGGTTGCAAGGATGGTCTCGGCATCCATCAGCGAACAATCGGTCTTGAAATGCAACACGCCTTCAGGCGTAAACACCTCACGCAAAGCATGGCCCCACTCATTGGCAATTTCCGCCAGCTCGGCCACGCCTGCCGCGTCGGTGCGATCCGAACGGCCCACCAAGATTTCCTTTCCGGTCACCAGAATGTCGCCGCCTTCGACATGGCCGGGGCCTTTGATCTCGCGGACGTCGTCATAGCAGGCACGGATCGTCGATGCTATTTCCGCCACTTCACCCATGCGAGAGGGCGCGCCGGGACGCATCAGAATTGCACCTTGTGGAAGGCAAAGTGCGGTATCCTCGACAAATTGTGCATCAGGATAAGCGTCAAGCGGTTCAAGCTCGATCACCTCTGCCCCAGTGCTGCGCAGCGCACTGACATAGGCCGAATGCGCGGCTAGCATCCCGTCCAGGTTTGGATTGCCGATATCCTCGGCGCGCAACCCTTCTGCAATTGTCGTGGCGGGCTTGCGGGTGATGGCACGTGCAAATTCAAAGGTCGGATTCCGCATGAGTTACTCCTGATCCGGGCGATCCCCGGTAATGTCGATTTCCAGAATTGAAGGGCAGTTTCGCGCGCGGGCCGAAGCCAACGCGGCCGCTATCTTAGCAGGGTTCTGAGAAACCCGTTCATATGGTATGCCAAACGAGGCTGCGGTGGCGGCAAAATCAGGTGGGGTCGGGTCGCATCCGATCACTTCAACCCCAACATCCTGCATTGACGTCGCGATTTCGCCGTAGCCGTGGTTGTTCCACAAGACAAAGGTAATGTGCAGGTTGTGATCCACCGCGGCCATAATCTCGGGCAGCGAGAATTGGGCGCCACCATCGCCGGCAATGCAGATCACAGGGGCCTGAGGATCGGCAATTCCTGCACCGATAGCGGCCGGAATGCCATACCCGAGCGCGCCATAACCGGTGGCGGCATTGAACCATCCGCCCGGACGGTCGTGGTCATAATAGAGGTTACCTGCGTAGATCGGTTGTGTGGAATCGCCCACTATAAGCGCGTTGGGGACAGTCGCGCGCATGGCTGCCAGGATCTCGACCTGGGCGCGGTAGTCCGGACCGATCTCTTCATAAGCTGCGGCGCGGGTTTTTTCGGCGCGACCTGCGCCATCCCGCTGGTCGGGCCGGTCGGGCAGGGTAGCAAGCAATGCGGATATTGCCTGATCAGTCCGGGCCTGTATGGCAATTTTCGTGTCATGACGGGCCAATTGATCCGGGCAAACATCAACACGTATCAGACCGGGCATCATGGGCATCTTTCCCGTAGCGTACATGTCATAATCTGTTGGGCCCAGCTCGGTCCCTAAAGCGAGAACGCAATCGGCGTCTTCGATCAGTACGCGTACAGATTTCAAACTGGGGCTAGCGGGAACGGTCAATGGATGATCATGCATCAACCCACGCGCGTTGACGGTTTGCACGACTGGAGAGTCTAGGCGCTCGGCTAAGGCTTTCAGGCCTTCGGCGCTGGTTTTCGCACCGCCACCGGCCAGGATGACAATGCGTTTTGCGGCCAAGAGCTGCGCGGCAGCCTGTTGGATCACGTCGCCGTCCGGGGCCCAGCTGGGTAGGGTCTTGGCGATAGGGGCGCGTTCGGCTGCGTGTCCTGCCACATCCAGTGGGATCTCAATATGAGTGGGGCCGGGACGTTCCGAGCAGCAGGTCGCAAAAACGCGCTCCAGAGCTGGGTCCAGATCACCGGGCAGGCTCACATGTTCAGAAACCAGCGCCACAGTTTTGGCAAGGGCGTGCTGATCGGGCAGTTCATGCAAATGGCCATATCCTTGGCCGAGCGTATCTGTATCGTTGACGCCCGAGACCACCAGCATTGGCACGGAGTCCGCGCGTGCCTGCGCCATCGGGGTCAGGGTGTTTGTCAGGCCGGGACCGGTGATAACAAAAGCTACGCCAGGTTTACCCGACGCGCGCGCATAGCCGTCAGCCATAAAGCCCGCACCCTGTTCATGCCGAGGGGTGACATGACGGATTCCAGAGGCCGCAAGGCCGCGGTACAGCTCGACCGTATGCACTCCGGGAATGCCAAAGACACAAGACACGCCGCGCTGTTTCAGCCCTGCGACCAATGCTTCGCCCACTGTTTGTTTGGTCATGCGACGTTCCGATCGCTGAGGTTTGCATGGGCAACGATGCGGTCCAGTGCTTTTGCGAAACGCTCGTCGTCAATCGTCAAGGCGACCCGGACCCAATCTGCAAGGCTTTCGCCAAAGGCCGAGCCAGGCATGACGGAAACGCCATGCTCCAGCAGGTCCCAAGCATAAGTGTCCCCGTCCATGCCGCAGGCTGATACATTGACCAACGCAAACATGCCGGCCTCTGGGCGGTGTACGACAAGCCCGGTTTCGGCGTGTAGCCGATGTTCCAGGATCAGGGCGCGGCTTGCAAAGCGGGATGCCATGCCCGCCGCGACCGACGATCCGTCCCGTACTGCTTTTTCCGTCATGTCCGCGATGAAGGGTTGATTGCCAAACAGCATGGTTTCGGAGACCGGCAGAAGCGCTGCACAAAACTCGGCCGGGCCCACACACCAGCCGCTGCGAAAACCGGGGGCGGCGTGGGATTTCGATATCGACGAGACCGCGATGACCCGGTCTGCCAGCTGCGGATCAGAAAGCGGCGACACAAAGTTGGCATCATCGAACACCAGATGCTCGTACACTTCGTCCGAGATGATCCACAGGTCATGTTGTTGCGCAATTTTACCGATTTTACCGATATCTTCCGCAGTCAGGATCGCGCCTGTCGGGTTGTGAGGAGTGGTCAGCAGTATCGCCCGGCTGCGCGGCGTGATACGCGCGGCGAGATCGTCAGCCTGAAGTCTAAACCCGTTTTCAGCGCGCAGCGGCACCGGAACCGGTTCAGCCCCGCTGGCGCGGATGACACCCTCATAGGTCGCATACATGGGATCGCCGACTAGAACTTCGGACCCGGCTTCTGCGAGGCCCTGCATCACCGCAAAAAGTGCTGTCTGCGTGCCGGGAAAACACAGAATGTTTTCAGGCAGAAACTGCCGCCCACGGCTTTCGGTGTATGTTTCGGCCAAAGCTGCACAAAGCCCGGCCTCTCCGCGCCCGTTTGAATATCCGGTGCGGCCCGAATGCAATGCCAAGGCCGCCGCGTCGCACAACTCTTGCGGTGTTGGCACGTCCGGTTCGCCGATCGTCATTTCCACGAGGTCTGCGCCTGCCTCGGCCAATGCGCGCGCCTTCAGGTGGACTTCCCACTTGCCGCCGCCCAATCCGGCCAGCCGTTCGGTGATTGCTGTCAGCCTCATTTGGGCTTGCTCTCCTGCGTTAGATCCAAATCGAGAATGGCGGAAACGGACTGCAGCCCGATTTCAACCAGTTCACCTTGTTCAAATGCGTCCGGCAGCGCCCCGCCTTCAAGCCACAGACCATCGATCACCGCGTTGCACGCAATGGCCAATTGCCGCAAACGGGCAGGGGGCGCGGGCCGGTCAACTTCGTTCAGCGAGGCTGCAATCAGTTCCTCAAGCTGGTCCCGAAAATAGGCATATGTCCGTTCATGCGTCGCTTTCATCTGTGGGTCGTGCTGCACCTTGTTCAGAAAGCTGGCCCACAGGGCGATGGCGCGGGGGTCGACAACGGGTGGTGTCAAAGACGCCGTCACGAAAGCGGCGAGCCTGGTTTGCGCGCCGACCTCTGTGCCCGTCGCAAGTGCAAAGGTCTGGTCGGTCATCGTGTTCATGTGGTGCTCGTAGGCAGCGACGATCAGATCTTCTTTGGAGCTGAAGTAGTGGCGGATCAGCCCCCCCGTGACATTTGCGCGTTCTGCGATTCCCCGCACCGTGGCGCCGCGCACGCCCTGTTCAGCAACCAGTTCCAGCGTGGCTAGAATCAAAGCTTCCTGCCGGGATTCGGCCGACTCGCGCCTGAATTTTTTGCGTTCTTCGCTCACAACTGGTTCGTTTTCGCTGGTTGCAATAATTATACGCTTGCATAATTACGATGTTCGCGGCTTACTGCAATCGGAAAATTGGGGTCGCAAAAAATGGACACAGCCGCTGCCGCATCAGCACAGCAACCCGACACCCGCCGAGAGGCGATCCGGGTAGAGGATTTGCATAAATCCTTTGGCGATTTAGAAGTTCTGAAAGGCGTGGATCTGATCGCGCATCAAGGTGATGTTGTTGCGATCATCGGTGGTTCGGGTTCTGGTAAGTCAACCATGCTGCGCTGCATCAATTTTCTGGAGACGCCAACGTCGGGCAAAATCGTCATCGGCGGCGAAGAGGTCGCGATGCGGGCAGATGGCAGCCCAGCCAGCCAGAAGCAAATCGAACGTATTCGCACCAAACTGGCGATGGTGTTCCAGCAATTCAATCTGTGGACGCACCGCACCTTGTTAGAGAACGTGATCGAGGTGCCGGTGCATGTCCTGAAGGTCCCAAAGGCAGAAGCGATAGAGCGCGCGCGTGAATTGCTGGTCAGGGTTGGCCTGGGCGGTAAGGAGGACACGTTTCCCGCTTACCTTTCGGGTGGTCAGCAGCAGCGAGCCGCGATTGCACGGGCGTTGGCCGTTGATCCGTCTGCCATGCTGTTTGACGAACCCACATCCGCGCTGGACCCTGAACTGGTCGGAGAAGTTCTGACCGTGATCCGTGACCTGGCCGCTGAGGGGCGGACCATGCTGCTGGTCACGCATGAGATGAAGTTCGCCCGCGAGGTCGCGAACCACGTCGTCTACCTATATCAAGGTCGTATCGAAGAGCAGGGCCCACCTGCCGAGATCTTTGGAAATCCGCAATCCGAGCGGCTGAAGCAATTCCTCAGCTCGGTCGGATAAAACAAAAATAAACGCTATCAACACGGAGAAACTTATGAAAATCAAAGCATTCCTGACTGCAGTCTCTGCCGCAGCCATGCTGGCGGCAGGCGGTGCTGCAGCCGAGCAAGTCAAGATTGGTATTGCAGCTGAACCCTATCCACCATTCGCCTCGCCGGACAGCGCGGGCAACTGGGTTGGCTGGGAAATTGAGGTCATCGAAGCGGTTTGTGCTGCGGCCGAGCTTGACTGCGTGATTACGCCTGTTGCCTGGGACGGCATCATTCCGTCTTTGACTGGTCAGCAGATCGACGCGATCATGGCCTCGATGTCGATCACCGAAGAGCGGTTGAAAACTATCGACTTCAGTGATGCGTACTACAATACGCCCGCGGTGATTGTGGCCGACAAATCAATTGATATTGAGCCTACGCCTGAATCGCTGGCTGGCAAGATCATTGGCATTCAGGCCTCGACGATTCACCAAGCCTATGCGCAGGAATACTTCAAGGACGCCGAGTTGAAAGTCTACCAGACTCAGGACGAAGCCAATCAAGATCTGTTCGCAGGCCGAATTGATGCGACCCAGGCAGACAGCATCGCGATGGCGGATTTCGTGAACTCGGACAATGGCAGCTGCTGCGAGATCAAGGGAGCCGTTGCGGATGATCCGGCGATTCTGGGCCGTGGTGTGGGTGCAGGCGTACGCAAGGGCGATACCGAGCTTCTGGAAGCGCTGAACAAAGGGATCGCGGCGATCCTGGCTGACGGCACGCACGAGAAAATCACCGAGGGCTATTTCACCACCAGCATCTACTAAGGCGCTGTTGTGACCGGACTATTCGAGACACTGAGCCTCGGCGCCAGCGCCGAGTTGCTGTCGCTGTCAAGCTGGGGCGGCAACCTGTTGCGCGGGCTTGCCAATTCCCTGCAGATCGCCGTGGGCGCTTTTGGAATGGGGCTGATAATCGGGCTGTTCGGTGCCTACGGGAAACTCTATGGGGGGAAGGTCACACGTGACCTTCTTGCCATTTATACAACGGTGATCAGGGCGGTGCCTGAACTGGTGTTGATCTTGATCCTGTACTATGTCGGCAGCGATATCATCAACAAGATCTCTGAGGCGTTCGGAGGAGGTCGAGTTGAAATCAGCGGTGTCGCCGCAGGCATCTGGGTCTTGGGCGTTGTACAGGGGGCCTATGCCACCGAAGTGCTTCGTGGGGCTATCAAGGCGGTTCCTGTCGGGCAAATCGAAGCGGCAAAATCCTATGGAATGCCCGCATTTATGATCATGCGTCGCGTGACGATCCCAGCAATGATGGGATTTGCGGTGCCAGGCTTGGCCAATCTGTGGCTTATCGCGACCAAGGATACGGCCTTGCTGGCCGTTGTCGGGTTCAGTGAATTGACACTTGAAACACGACAGGCGGCAAGCAGTACCCGTGCTTACTTTACCTTCTTTCTGGCGGCGGGCTTTCTGTATCTCATGGTCACCCTTTTCTCGGGTGCGGTTTTTGCCCGTATCGAGAAATGGGCGCGCCGTGGTCAGCCTTCGTTGAAAGGGGGTTCCTCGTGATCACCGTGAAAGCGCTGATGCAGCCGCACCGGATCGTTATGATGCTGTTGTTTGCAGCCCTGATTATCTGGTGTGCCTTTTCGTTGCGATGGGATTGGATCCCGCAATACGCGCCGCTGGCGTTGCAGGGCCTTTGGACGACGATCTGGCTACTGGTGGTGACAACCGTTCTGGGGTTTTTATTGGCGGTGCCGCTGGGCTTGGCGCAGGCGATCGGCCCTTGGTACCTGGCAACACCTGCCCGAGTGTTTTGCACCATAATCCGAGGCACGCCCCTGCTGTTGCAGATTTGGCTGTTGTATTACGGACTGGGTTCGCTGTTTCCGCAGTTTCCTTGGATTAGGTCGTCAGAGCTGTGGCCCTACCTGCGCCAAGCATGGCCTTATGCGGTGCTTGCGTTGACCTTGTCCTTCGCTGGTTATGAAGGCGAGGTGATGCGGGGTGCGTTTTCCAGTGTCGCGAAAGGGCAGCTTGAGGCTGCAAAGTCTTTCGGAATGCCACGTTTTACGATGTTCCGCCGGATATGGCTGCCCCAGGCTGTGCGCAACGTGCTGCCAACTTTGGGCGGAGAAACGATCCTGCAGCTCAAAGCGACACCCTTGGTCGCAACGATCACGGTGGTCGAGATTTACGCAGTCTCTTCGCGGGTTCGATCTGACACGTTTATCGTATACGAGCCGCTTCTGCTGTTGGCCTTGGTCTATATGGTCCTCGCCGGGTTGATCGCTTTGGCTTTTCGCCGATTTGAAGGTGTTTGAAGTCTGACACTGTCTTGTCGGCCCGCACTTGTTAAGTAGTGGATAACCACTCCAGGTATTTGCTACTTAATTACAAGCCAAGGCGGAACCTGGTTGGTGTCATTCCGGTTTGACCTCGGAAAAAGCGAGTGAAGTGGGACTTGTCGGAATAGCCAAGCATCAGACCAATCTCCGCAATTGTCATCCGGTCTTCTTTTAGGTGCTCCTTGGCGATATCGACACGCAGCCGTTTGATTTCGCGGGGTAGCGTTGTGCCTTGTTGCTGAAGCGCTTTCAGGAACCGTTCCGGCCGTATTCCGTCTGACATTCCCAACAATCGTCTGATGCGCTGGGACGATACCGATGGCTCGGTCTCGGTGTTTCGGGAACCTTCGAACAATGCCAACGGCAACACTGTGGACCGGCAGGGTCGGCTGGTGTCCTGCGAACATCTGACCCGGCGTGTCACCCGAACCGAGCATGATGGATCCATCACGGTTCTGGCGGACGCATGGCAGGGAAAGCGCTTGAACTCACCGAACGACGTGGTTGTCAAATCGGATGGGTCCATCTGGTTCACGGACCCCTCCTACGGGATCATGATGGACTATGAAGGAGAGCGCGCCGACAGCGAGATTGGCGCTTGCCACGTGTATCGCGTGGACCCGGCATCGGGCGAGGTGACAGCGGTTGCAACTGATTTCGTCAAACCTAATGGCTTGGCTTTTTCACCGGATGAGAGCGCACTCTATATCTCGGATACCGGTATCACGCATGACCCCGAAGGCCCGGCCCATATTCGCCGGTTCAGCATATCGAAAGACGGAAAAACCCTTTCAGGAGGTGAGGTTTTCGCCAATTGCTCTGCCGGATTGTTCGACGGTTTCAGGCCAGACCGTGAAGGCCGCATCTGGAGTTCCGCCGCAGACGGTATTCATTGCCTGAACCCCCAAGGAGATCTGATCGGCAAGGTGCACATACCCGAGATGGTCGGAAATGTATGTTTTGGCGGCGCCAAGCTGAACCGGCTGTTCGCAGCCGGAACCAGCAGCCTTTACGCGATCTACCTGAATGTGAATGGTGTCTCGCCGGTTTGATTTTACTTGCTACAGGAGTGTTGCGAGCCTCAGAAGCAACGATCAAATCTGGCTCGAATCTTATTCGAGCGGTTTTGGGACAGATTATGTCACACGCCCATTGAAAGGCCTCCGCGTCATTGAAGATGCGCTTAAGAACGCAGCGGGAATTATGGACTGGAAGATATGAAGTGCTAATTCGGCAGTTGGTGGATGCCCGTAGTGAACGAACTGAGCACATCTATCGAACGAAACGTTGCGGATATCGTTGCGGCCATTCCTCTAAAAACAAAAAGGCGCCCTAGGGCGCCTTGTTTTATTGGTCGGAGTGAGAGGATTCGAACCTCCGACCCCTGCCTCCCGAAGATCGGCGCAGGTGGCCAAGTTATTGATTTTTGGTCAAAGGGGCCCTGTTTTTCAACCTGCTTTGCCAAGCAAACCAACTAAGACACGGTTCGACAGGTTCATTGAACCTGAGAGCACTGTCTACATGCGCGTTAATCCTGCAATTCCCGTAACAGCCGCTGCGTTTTCGGCATGCGGTCCAGGCTAGCCTCAATCCTAGAACGCCACTTGGGGCCACGAGAGAGTGCATCTTCGTAGGCGTCATTCAATTCGTCCGGCCGATCCTGAGCAAGCACCTCGACTAGAAACGCGGCTTGTCGTCTGTCCTTTTCTGCTTTGAGGGCATTTTCACCGGGACGGCGACGGTCCGCGACGATCAACTTGTGGATGGCATAGCGTTCTGGTTGCGGGATTTGCACCAAAACGCCACTCCGGTAGGTTACAGCAGCGTTGATTGGCTCCGCGATGAGGTAGTTCAGATGGTGCAGTCCTTGCGCATCCACTCCCAAAGCGGGCAGTTCGCGCACATCCTCATCCTCACCAAATGATGGAGTGAGGAATTCTATCAGCGTGTCGCCTCGTGTCTGTTTCCAACGCCAGGTGCGTCCAGCCGTGAGACTGGGCTGCGCCATGAAGTCGAAATCGCGGAACACATCTTCCAGCGGTGGTGATGCAGTGTCCTCCAGCACCAGCGACAACCTGGAAAAGCTGGCGATGTCGATGTCATCCGTGTGAGCGGTCATATCCATGTCGAAACGCACACCCAATTCACCTTCGTAAAGGCGGAAGGCGTGCGTCCCCACTATGGTGCCGCCTAGACGAAATACGCCGGACGTTGCCATCGCAGAGAGCAGGCTGCCCGTGGCAGCGTCCAGACCCAGGAAACCTTCTGCTCTTAGGAGCCGCACGAGGCGCGCCCGGTTGCGGCGGCGGTCTTCCTGTTGGGCTTTCAAAGTTTTGTGCTGTTCCAGCCTGCCGCGCAGTTCCTCACAATCCTCTCCCAAGTAGTGCTTTTTGACATCGGAACCGACCCGGTAGGTGTCATACCAGTAGGTCCTGTCGTTGCGTTCGACTCGTGTGGGGGTGCCTCGGATGTCCGAAACAGAATCGTCCCGCAGTGAACGCAGGAGATCGTGATAAGCGGCATGTGCTATGGATGAATGGCGCGTGAACATCTTGGCTTCCACTGTGCTCAACGGATTTTAATTTTGTTGAACATGGCGTATGTTCAACAAAAAGTAAAGATGTTGAACATCACGCTTCTTAGGGATATTGTTTGGCTCTGTCACGCCAATTCTCAGACTACCTGCGCGCTCATGTTCACGTTCCACTTGCTCCATAGATATCCAACAATAGGTCAGGATTCGAACCTTCTCCCGCCAGTTCTGACTTAAGGTCTTGGAGGATAGGCAAGAACTTCAACCGCCGCCTTTGGAAATTAGTATTGGCCCCACGACGGGCCTTCAGGTCGCGCTCTGTTTTCTCAATGATAGCCAAGAGGTCATCCGCCAACGGGTCGGCCCCGATCACCAATGCACTAGGATCAACGAGACGCCATCTTACCAGGCCTGCAAGTAGGAAAGGCGCGTAGTTAAACATTGTATATTGGCCGCCGATATTACGTTGGAAGTCCGCAATTGTCCTCTTGGTCAGCTTCACTACGTCTTCTCGTTTCAGGTAAGATGGAGCGCTGTCAGAACGAGACAGCATGAAAGCCATGGCCGCGCTTTGCCGGTTCCAGGTCCAGTCCTCAATGGACGATGTCAGAAGCAACCGCATTGCTCTCGCTTCGTCTTCTTCGCTTCCGACTATGCGGCCAAGGCCCTGATATACGAGAACCCAACTTGCTTGATGTTTGACGAACGGGTGGTTGCGCCCGGACGCTTCAATACAGTCCATCAGCCACGTCGCGACATCGCGCGGGCATCGGCGGAACTGCCAACTCAAGAATTTGAGAGCCTCGTTGTCTTCCGTTCCGTAACCGCTTTCGCCCCTCAGGCGCTTTTCAGTAACCTCAAGCGCTTTGCTGGTCAGAATTTCAAACCGCTCAAGGGTTTCTGCCGCGATCTCCGGAGGCACGTCGCCGTCACTTGAGATGCAGTATTTGCCAAATGGACGCTGTGAAAGTTTTTGCCGAAGGGTCGCCCAATCCGTGCGGCTGCGATTAGGTTCGGATTCGAGCAAAGTTAGCATACCCGCGGAACGGTCGCTGTCGTGCCATGCCTCCATGCCGCAGGGAAGAACCAGACGTTTGGGAATTGATACTTGCGTATCCAAACTCTCTATGATCTCAGACCAGGGCCTTTCCTCTTCCAGTGCTTCATCCCAATCCACCACGAAATTCCGCCCCAAGTCCGGCGCTTCCATGAGGATTCGCGCACGCCCGGCGGCCGGCTTCTGTTCTACCCAAAGCGAAACGGCGGCTTGATGCTTCAGGGGAGTTCCAAGCGATACGCTTGCCTTTCGAGGCCAGGGAGCTTCTTCTTTCCGCAGGAATACTGAGACGCTCTCCTGCCCTGCCGGAATTGCGAGAGATGCTGCTTCAGGGCTTCTGTAAATCCGACCTGCTTCGAGCGTTTCTTCTTTCCGTATAAGATCGAAATTCTTTGCGCCGTCCGATCCGAACACGATGGTGGACAATCGTGGTAGAAAGTCGAAGAAGATCGGTTCCCCGTCCCCGGCTCGGCGTGCTGCTTCCAACGCACCTTCCGCAACAGCCGTTGCGGGAAGTGAATGCACCTCAACTGGCGACGCTTCTTGGATAGCATCACTCAAGCGTTCTTTGAGCCTACCTTCCGCCAGTGTCTCAAAGAGAACGATGTCGCAATCGGCCAGACTAAGCTCTGAACACGGTATACTGACCGCTTCAGACGCATCATAATTGGTAAGGTCCAAGAGTTCCCAATCACCGTTGGGCACGCGGAGCATCTCAGGATAGCAATCCATCCCTAAGCCAGCTTTTCCGACCGAATTTGCGATGGCACGATGAGCTGTTCGCGCCGAAAAACCCTCGGTTCCAACAGCGGCGTTGCGGGCACATTGGAAAAGGGACTCGTATCCAGCGTCGCACGGTATTTGCGCAGCGGCTTCGCGTCTCTCCGGAGCGAGAACATTCCTGGCGCTTCGAATACGCAGTTTTTGAACAGACAAGCCTCGGCGCTGATGGGAGACGACGCCTACAAGATGCCCTTCAGTAACCTGATCGCGATGAATGGCGAACAACGCGGTAAGAACAGGCCGCCAGACCAATGCACCATTGCGGAACTTCCCTCGAGCAACTGCCTCGAGAAGGTGCTCCTGGATGACCTCATCGCCATCCGGGCCCTCATCGATCGAAACGACCGTGTTTGCTGAACCGCTAGCAGATCCCAAAAATGCCTGAGCGAGTTTTTCGACACCGTCATCCTGCATTTCCAGCAGTGACCGAACGGGAATGCGTCTTCCTTCTGACCCGACATCCCCCCAACCACCACCGCGACCATGCGGAGCAATGTCAGCCTGCGGTCCTCCGATCCAACCTGAGAGGCGGCTTTCTCCGATCCGCACAATCGACGAAAGCGGGCCACTTGGGACGATGTCGGTAGGCCCAATGATTTCGTCTTCACCCGGAACAGAGTGCCAATTCTTCGCGACGAAATCCCTCCATCCGTTGAGGTCGAAACCGCACAGTTTTCGGTCGGTCATGTTGCGACCTCGTATAGCTCACTGCGAATAAAGTCGCGCACCGCTTGGAATCCCTTCGAGAGGTCTTCACCGGCAGGGCCTATGGCGATTGCCGTAGCGCTCGCTCTCCCATAAGCTGCGCTCTCTCCAGCAGCGACTCCACGTGCTGGGGTCATGATCAGCCCATTCCGTAAAATTTCCGTCTGAGCGAGGGGCTGGATTTGGTGAAGCAGTTGAGCTGCCCCCTGCACAGCATCCTTGAGGTCAATTCTACGCATCGCATGTGGCGTCCATACCGCGACCCTGCGCGGAAGGTCAGCCCGTTTTGGATCGGAAATTCTGAGGGCGACGTGCGCTTGTGCCGCGCTCAACATGATTCCTGGTCGCTCAGGGCGTGCTTGGACTTCAACAATGCGGTTGGTGTCGCGAAGCCAAAAGACGGCGATCGGCCGATCCTGATTGAACCAGCGTCCACCTGTTGCCTCACCGCACCACGAAATCGGCGACTGAGCGACAAGTTCTGCCTCGTCCAATTCGTCGATGGCAAGGATGATCGACAGAACAGAGAAATCCGTCCAAGTTTCGGCCTGCCAAGCCCAAAGATCATCTTCAATTTTTCGGCGTAAAAGAAGCCTAAGCCATCCCTCATGAACCTCGCGATAGTTGCGATCTTGAATGAGCACATAGTTTGGCTGGACGCCGGCCGACGCGATCATGACATCAAGGTCACTGAGTGTTCGCGACAATACTCGACAGGCCTTTCTAAAAGCCTCAACCTGTTTGTAGCGAACACTGTCCTTTGCACGAGGGTGCTCACGGGTCCATTCGCGTGCAACATCTGTGGCAAGACGCGTGTAGGCATGCAGCACACGGTTCTCGAGCGTATCGAAATTCTCACGGCGAACCGTCGCAAGAATTCGTTGCGAAGAACCTGCACGTTCCGCAATGTTTCGCCCTGGTTGTCGGCTAAGCCACACCATCGAGGCCCGATCCATCTCCTGCACCCGATCAAGGGGAGTCAGCTCCCGGTGCCTACGTAGAACCCGGCGGATGCGTTTTTCCAGATCGCGAAGCACCGGAAGCATGCCCCGCGCCTGCCGAACGATCTCTGCCATTTTGGGCTCGGCTTCATCCTCGGCACGCTTCCAAGCATCCCTCAAGCGCCCCCATGTATCGCTAGGGTCTTCAATCGCTTCTTCCAGCTCCTGGATGCGCGCAAGAACTTCGTTCATGTGCCGAAGGGCCTCTGCGCCTTCTTCTTCGTCCGGAGTGGCAGGATCGTGCCCCGACCTTGGACGCACCGGGAAGCCCTTACGCGCAGGCCCGACAGCTTCCTCACGCTTTGGATATGGAAACAGAACTGTTCCGGTATCGTTACCTCGGACGTTTCCTTTCAAGAGCGTCACGTATTCATAGCCGCCTGGGTTCGCCCCTTGGTAGCTACCGATCAGACTGTCTTCGGGCCCAAAGGCTTCGTCCCCTCCAAGGGCTTTTGTCGCCCATGGACGGGCCAGAAACCGCATCAACGCGTGACCCCGCTCCACACGAACTGTCCAGTTGCCTCGGCGAGGGACATTGACTCACCGATCGCTTGCGCCAGGGCGTCGTCCCTCAGATCGCGTTCCACAAAGTTTATCAATTTTGAGAATTGGGGACCGGCCATATCTGTTTCCACACCCCTGAGTTTCGGGAGAAGGCGCATCTCGACCTGATCTGCGAGAGCGTCGTCGACACCACGGCCGCCTTCCACCTCGGGATAATTCGCTGCGTAAGCCATGATGGCACGTCCGAGCCGATGCCCGAAAGGCCGTTTGAAATCCCGCATCAGATCAACCATTTGTTCGATCCGGCTGGTGACACTCCGATCACCATCGACAGACACACTCGACCGCCCCCAGCTTTCCCATGTTTGTTGAGAAAGAGCCAACGTAGGCTCGACCGTTCCTTCTGCCCGTCCGTCTTTGATTTTCCTCGGGGCGGAAAAACGAAGGATATTAGCACGGTCGACAACTTTGTCGGACAGCGACTGCGTGCTTTCATCTTCGTTCATCGTTCCCGCGAACAAGAGGTTGTAACCTGGAAAAATCCGGGGTGGCCGTTCCATGTTCGGAATTTCCAGCTCGATCTCAGCGTCCTTGCGTTCGTTTGCATCGCCGACATCGTCGGGGCGGGGGCGGCTTTCCAGCCTGCTGAGGAAATCCGAGAAGTAGTATTCGACCCTTGCGAGGTTCATCTCGTCCAGCAGGATCATCATCATGCGATCCTGTTCCGCGTCGTCGTTGTTAAGCTCGTCGAGCGCCCAAAGAGCGCGTGCCATGTCTGTGGGTCGAAACTTGCCTTCAATATAGTTATAGAAGCCCATCAGGTCCTGCGGACTGTCCCAACGCGGCTGCACAGGAACTTGCAAAAACCCGATGCCCATACCGGCCGCGTATTGACGCGGGAGCTGGCTTTTGCCGGTCCCAGAAATGCCGGCAAGGACTGCCATCTGGGTTGTCTCGTTGACTTTCATGGCCGTATGGAAGGCACGAAGCGTGCGAGCAGGATAGTCGAGACCTTTTGCACGAAGGCGCCGTTCAACGCGTTTGATGGCGTCCGCCTCGTTCTCTCGGGGCGCTTTGTCCCACGTCCTCATTGCCGTGATGACTGGTGGCGTTTCTTTGAGTTCGCGGAGCGGATCTGTATCTCCGGCGTCCCCGTCGACAGTTCGACCTTCTCGGCGAGCTATCTCGGCCTTGAGGTGCGCCAATCGAGCGTCAAGCGCGCTCCTTGTTTCTTGGAGAGTTTCAATTTCCCCCTTGTAGCGACGTGTCTCTTGGTTCATCGCGGCTACTTCGGCATCCAACCGGGAATGTTCGGTATGGGTCGCGGCCAATACTTCGTGTTCCGATGCTATGCGGCTTTCCAATTCTGCCAACTGGCTTTCCTGAGACGCTTTCCGACCTTCCAGCCGGGCATTTGACGCCTCAAGTTCGAAGAAGCGCTCTTCGAGACGAGAAACTCTTTCTTCAGCTTCTTCGAGCTTCTGCTGTTGGTTGCGAAGCTCTTCGACACGCTTGGAAATTCGGTCATGATCCTTCTTCAAATCATCAGTGCGCTCGATGAGCTCTTCTGCTTTTTCCAGACGTTCCTTAACCTCCAGATACTCCGCCCGCAGCGGAGCGATCTCCGTTTCGAGTTGCTGGCGTTCGACAACAGCGTCCTCTGTTTCCTTGCGAACAGCCGCAACTTCGTCCCGGCGTTCTCGGAGGCTCTCCCATTCTGTAAGAAGCTCCTCCTTCTGACGCCGCAGACCGTCGACCTCAGCCTCGATGTCGGTGACGATGGCCATCGCTTCTCGGCGTTTTTCGACTTCTGCTTCGAGGTCGTCCATGAGCCGCTGCTTTTCTTCAAGCCGCTTCTCGTAAACGGCAAGCTCCTCAATCGGGCCTGCTGCCGTTACTGCCCTGTCGTGGCGGGCGGCCAAAAAAAGTTGAACTACGGCGAGCAGTATCAGGACACCCGCAATCGCCAGCACAAGTATTGTATTGTCCGTAAGCATTCTCGGTTACCTCACTGATCGCTGCTCGATGGCTCGGAGTTGTCAGACTGAGCTTTTTCACCAGTGCCAGCGCTTTCACTTGTGGTTGATACTGGTTCCTCGTCCACTGGCTGTCGCTTCAACAGTTCCGCTCGTGTCTCGGAAAGCTCATCTTCGGCAGCAGCGAGAGCCTCTCTCAAACGCCTGAGGTCAGTCGTCCGCGCGTTCGAAAGTGCCTCGATTTCCTCAAGTTGAGTGCGCTCGGCTTGAAGGGACGCTCGGGCGGCCTGCGCCGCACTCGCGGCGGTCTGCGTCTCCATCTGGAGTTCGTCGTGTCGCTGTTTGAGGCGCTCGACTTCGGCCTTCAGACTGGAAGCCTGGCCTTTGAGATCAGCAACACGCCCGAGCTCTGTTTCCGCTTCTGTCGTGATCGAGCCCAAGTTGGCCCGTTTTTCCTGAACCCGCCTCTCGAGTTCGGGCAGCACTTCCTCAAGTGTCGCTCGACGTGCTTGCAGCTGATCTACTTCAGCCTGCAATTTGCTGAATTCCGCCCGTTTCTCGGCAAGTTCGGCCAGCTCTTCATCTGCCGATGCGATCTGCGACTGAAGTGTAGAAAGCTGAGCGCTTCGCGTCGATAACTGTTCCTGAGCGATGTTAAGTGCTTCCGTGGTTTGAGCGCGCTGAGCTTCAGCTCGCGTCACCGCATTCTGTGCGACCTCCATTTCGTTTTGCAATGAAGAAAGTCGCGTCTCTGCACCCGAGACGCTTGCCTGCATGTCGGTTTTTCTAGCCTCAAGGTCATCGAGTTCTGAATTCAGCTTTTCAAGTTGAGCTTCTGCAGATGCGACCTGTGCCTGACGCGCGCGTAGCCTCTCCTCGGCGGCTACGGCCTCGTCTACCCTGGTCGCCAATTCAGTTCGTGCACTTGCAATATTCGCATTCAAATCGGCGCGGCTCTGTTCGAGACGATCCTCGTCATTTCGCAGTTGTTCGACACGACGCTCCTGCGCACGAAGGTCTTCAACAGCGGGCGCAAGTCTATCCACTTCGCGCTGGAGATCAGTCCTTCTCTCTTCAAGGCGATCGACAGCCGATTGTGTTTGATCGACCCCCGCAGACAATTCTTGCTGGCTCTCTTTGAGGGTCTGCACCTCGCCTTCAAGGTCGACCACCTCTGTTACGAGGCTATTTCTTCGCTGCAAAGCCTGAGTAGTTTCGCGCTCAATTCGTTGCGCATCCGCAATCGTTTTTTGTGCTTCGGCCAAACGGTCTTGCACTGCAGTCAATTGAGCCTGGCTGTGTTCGAGACGAGCCTGCGCATCCGCCTCTCTCTTAGCCGCGCTTTGCCGGCTGCTTTCGGCGCTCGCGACTTCCTGAGACAAACTTTGCTTCTGGTCAGAAAGTTCGCGAAATTGCTCACGAGCAAGAGCCAGTTGCTGTTGCGCGGATTGTAGTTCCCCGGTGTAGTAGCCGAGATTTTCCTCGATACGGCCATATCGACGGTCGAGGGAGTTGATTTGCAGAACTAGAAAGCCCGAGGCAAGGACGGCCGCCCCACCCAGCCCCAACGCAACTGCGGTGTTTCTGCTCGACTTACGATAGGTCTTGTTCGACTCGGTCAAGACACCCCTCCATATCCCTTGAAAGTTCGTCCACCCAGAACCGGCGCACCCGCCAACCCATGGACTTCAGTTGATGATCGCGCCAGAGATCGGATGTCTTTCGACGTCCGTCCGGACTTTCGTGCCATCTGCGTCCGTCGACCTCGAGGTCGAGCTTTACGCCATTCGCTCCAAACAACGCGAAGTCGAGCCTCCGCCCAGCTATTTCGTGCTGGGGCTGTGGATCCAGACCGCGGTTCTTAAGAGCGTGGTAGACTTTGCGTTCCCAATCGCTGTCGAAGACACCTTCGCCTCGTTTAGTCCGCGCTTCCGTCGCCCTCGAAGCTAGCTTGGCCAGCGCCTTCGATTGCCCTGAACGTGCAAAATCGAGATCGCCGAAGATCATCGCAACCGCCCGGGCCCGCGAAATCGCAACGTTCAAGCGACGAGTATCTCGCTGAAAGAAGGTCAAGCCAGACTGCGGGCTGCGTGGACCGACGCACGGCGAGAACATGATGAGATCCCGCTCCTGTCCCTGGAAACCGTCGACTGTGCCAACCTTGAGCTCGCAGGCAATGCGCTTGGGTTCATCGAGAACGGCATCGACCGCGCTCTCTATTGCGGCCACTTGGGCGCGAAACGGCGTTATGATCCCGATGCTGCCCGTGTATTTGTCTTCAACGATCAGCTTTTTAAGGTGGCGAACAATTGCGCTCACTTCCGACGAATTGACGTTGCCCATTTGCGGGACCGCGGGCGCAGGAACATGTTCCCATGCGAGGCCGGGGCGCACCCCTTCTGGCACTCTCAGACGCCTCGGGTCATACGAGGTCTGCAACTGGTTGCCGTAAAAGTTCTCGCTGATGTAATCGACGATCGGGCCCGCCGAGCGATACTGGTGCTTCAACGTAATCCTGTTTTTGGCAACAGATACGCGCGATGCGAAATCGAATAGTGAACGGCGGCTTTGTGCGAAGCGCCCCATTTTGGCAACCGGTAGACCCTGAGCCTGCATCAGATTGCGGTCCTGAGCCTGACCGAGTTGCGGGATGAATGACAGTTGTCGATCGTCCCCAACAACGACTGCCCGCTTGGCGCGCGCCAGCAACGGAACGGCCGTCGCGATGTCGCATTGGCTCGCCTCGTCGAAAATCACAAGGTCGAACAGCCCGTCATCGAGAGGTATGCGTCGAGGCGTTCCCAAGATCGACGCAAGCCACAAGGGCCGATGTAAAATGAGGACGCGCGAAAGGTCTGTGGGGGGATGTCCCCGCCCACCATCGAATGTCCAGTCATCGTAGAGTTCGGCGATTTCGCGTCGCTCGTCCTCCGGGAGATGTGTCCGGGCAGACAGAATGCCAGGCAGGAGTTTCTCGGTCGCTTCCCGAATCTTCTCGCCTAGGGCGATCGGGTCGTCAGGTGTCCCAAGCGCATCGCGTTCAGATCTTTTGTCGGCCAGTGCCCTTTGAAGTTCTCTGAGGCTCATACCGAGACGAGACGAAGCACGGTCTGTCGCCGGCGCTTCTTTGGCGAGGCGCTTGGCGAAAAACGAACCAATCCAAGAGACAAAGCGGAGCAGGGGACTTTGTCTTGGTCCAACGTCTTCTGGGTCTTGGTTGTCGGGTCGCCCGCGATCCTCTCGGACCTGAATGCGGTCCAGAATATCGGAAATTTCGCATTCCAAATCCGTGATCTTGTCGATCATGCTGACCATTTCGCTTCTTGCGATCGCGTCACTTTTCAGCTGGCCCAATGCAAAATCGTCAAGAGGGGCGTTGCGCGTCACATTTTCGCTGTCGATGAGTTGTTTGAGGGCGTCCTTGAAGCCCGTATCCGTCTCATCATTCGGGTTCAGTGTCCGGATGGCGAATGGGACGTCCGGAGCAAGAGAGCCAAGACGGTCCTCCACAGCATCAAGCGCCTGATGGTTCTTGGAGGCGACGAGAACACTGCCACCATCTGCGAGCACTGACGCGGCCATAGATACGATCGCTTGGCTTTTGCCAGTCCCAGGCGGACCGGTCACGACAGTCAAAGGTGCTTGGCATGCTGATCGAACCGCGCGCAACTGTTCCTGGTTTAGCGGAACTGCGTCGATTGCAGCAGCCTTGTCCGTGCCGTCTTGAACGTCCAGCCCGAATACTGCGCCAAGCGCAGTTCTCTCAAGGCGGTCCTTCGGCCATGTCGCAATTGCATCCAGGTCACGAGCAGCACCCGCGGTGAAGGAAGAGTCAGTTGGAAGGAAGATCGCAGCGCTGTCAAATATCCCTTGAGCCGAGGCATCGAGCTGAGTGGCGAGGTCCGCGCCGACAACGCGACCACGTATCTGACTGGCAACGGCAATCCTTACCTTCTCCACAAAATCCTGAGCCCGCAGCCCCAGCCCATCGTCCGCGAAAAAAAGGTCAGCGAGGTCGTCGCGCTTCCAACCGCTGGCACGAGCGGCACTATTGACCCAATCAGGGTTCACCAGGACATCATCGGCATCAATCGTCAGGATTAGCCGGTCATCCTTGCGGTCCCAAGCTGCTGCGAACATACCAACGGGTTGGAAGACAGGAACTCCGCCACGTCGTCCGACCGCCATCGGCCAACCCACTGCGAGCGCGTTCTCGTGACCTTCCCTTCGCACCAGAGCCTCTCGAAAGACAGGATCAATCGCGTCGAGTTCAATTGAAACAGTCAGAGTTCGCCCTTCTTCGGGACTGATAGGGCCACGCCCAGAGATCAACGCCCACTCGATTCCATGTTTGTCGAGAACCTGGGTCGTGGCTCCTCGTGGATCGGCACGCAAGGCCGAGCGCCAATATCTCAGCAGCGCCTGCGGATCCGGAGCATCTGAACTTTCGTCCTCTTGATCAGGAAGTTCGACCGCCGTCGGTTCCAAGGAGAAGGAAGCGTTGGCAGCGTGAATGACATCAACGAAGCCCTCCGGTCCTCTACCTCTCGAAGCCGACACGCTCTCATGTCTGGGTTTTAAACCGTCGACCTTTGCACGCCAGCGACCGTCCTTGCCTTTAGCTATCAAACCATCGCGAAATAGAGTCTCCAGTTCGCTTAGAGTCGCAAGCCGCTTGTCATGTGAAAAAGCCGCACCAACGAGAACAAGCAATTCTTCTGTCGTCCGACCTCGCGGAAAAGCCCGAACCGTCTTCAAAACCAGTGACATGCTTCAGGCCTTCTACCAAGCTGGAATCCTTCGGACAACCGAGACAGGATGTTTGAATAGCGTCTGCTGCACTTAATACTCCAACTGACAACAAAAAATTAGTTTCAAAGCCCACCTCTCAAACCAGATAGACATCAATTCTCAATACTTTTCAAGCGACTAACGCGCACATTCACCTGAATCCGAATCAACAATCGACCTCTTCAGTTAGATTGGTTGCAGAATGCATCCCTGTGTAGAAGTAACATCTCCACCGCGACCAAGTCTCTTGCGGCATACTTGGGTAGCCTCCTTGATTTCTTACATTTAAGCGACGGCGTTTTAACGGTTTCGACAACCTACTCATGTAACTCGTGAATACACACAGATTGGCAAGCATTTCTCGCGATGTCGCAGAGATGCGCGTGATGAGTCAGGTAGATCACCTGACCGCTTTTGCTCATCTCAGCTAGCAGGCCGAAGGCCTCGGCGGTGCGGTCGTCGTCGAAGCTTTCCATGATGTCATCGGCAATGAACGGCACTGGGCCGTTGTTGCGAGCAAACTCGTGGTAGCCTGCAATGCGTAGCGCAAGGTAGAGCTGAGCCCGGGTGCCGTCTGAGAGTTGGTCAGCCTGTTTCGAGCCACCCCCAGCGGCCAGCGCCACCAATACTTCGCGGGAACCATCCGGCTGTGCGGCGAGGCCGGAGTAGCGGTCCCGCGACATGATGCGGAAGGCTTCTGATGCGCGTTCGAGCATACCGCTGCGGTGAGTGTCACGATAGCTCCTGAGAGCAGCTTCGACTGCCAAGAGCCCCAAACGCTGCCGTAGGTGGCGCCGGGCGCCGTCCTCAATCTCAAGCAACAATGTCTGGCGTTGTTCTTCCAGACGGGCAACTGCGTCATCGCCACCGACCGCTTCGACGGCGTCTTCCGCCTTGCGGAAGTCGTCCTGTGCTTCTTCCTGTGCTGTGCGCAGGGTTTTCAAATCGGTCCGCAGGCTGTCGGCGCGTGCGGCGAGCGCATCGGCATCTAGATCACGCAGTTGCGCACGTGCTTTTTCGACTGTATCGCATCGCATCCCTGCACAGAGGTCTTCGGTCAGTTCGCGCTGAGTTTCACGCAGTTTCGACAGTTCCCCTGCTCGCGTGAGCGCGTCGCGCGCTTCGGCCCAAACTTCAACTTCAAAGTGACGGGAGAATTCGACGGTCCGATTGCGATGAATCTCGGCTTCCTCTTCCAACTCCGAGAGGGCTTGTTTGGCCGTCGTCAAACGATCTGAGAGGTTGGCTCGCTGATCTTCGCGGCTCTCCGCTGCGCGCTGTCGCCGGGTGATGTCACGCCACAGATCAGTCGCTGGCAGATCGGAAGGCATTTCGATGCGAACCGCCAAATCGCGAGCCTCTTTTTCAAACCTTTCGCGGTTGGATTGCATGGTCGTTATCCGGTGGGTCAGTTCACCGATGCGGTCCTGATGTTCACGTAGTTGGTCGAGCTCTTCGAGGATCGCACGCATCTCGTCGACAGCGGGCGGCGCGTCAGCCATCCAAGTGTCGGCACAGGCGGCTTCCCACTCCACCTGCCATGCGGCGCGCGCGTCGTCTGCCTCTAGTTTGTTGCGCTCACGTCTGGTCAGGTTCTGGCGGGCCTCGGCTTCGGTCTCGCTCAAAGCCTCAACCTTAGACGCCTGGTCCAAGAGAGATTGAGCGGTTTCAAGGGCTAGGGCCAGGCTCGTAACTTTGGGTATTGCGCGGCCCGCCTGTGAGAAAGCGTTCGAAATATCCAAACGAGCCTGGGCAACGACCTGCACGCGCCGGGCAAGATCGCGCGCCTTGTCATCGTGCTTGACCAGGGCATCCTGTGCTATGTCGAGCTTGTCGAGCCAAGCGCGGAAAGTTGGCAGGTCGATGTCGGTGGGGAGTGCGGGGGAGACCCTGGCAGCGATTCCGGCAAGCCGTTTCGCCAGGTTTTTGCGCCGCTCCATGGCCTCGGCCGATTTCACTTTGGCAGCGTCAACTTGTTGTTGGGCTTCGACCAACGCACGCTCGGCCTCGGCTGTCTTTTCGGCATGGGCGCGCTGATCCGCAAGTGTGGCAGTCACCTGGTCGTCGAGGCGCATCGCAACCTCAAAGCACTCTGCAGTTTTGTCCGTCAGATCCGCACGGTGGCGGGACCATTCTAATTCCCGACGTGTTCGCACTTGAGCTGCTTCTTCCAGAGTAACTACGGCAGTTGTTCCGACTGCATCGCGTCGAGCGAGAGCTTGGGTCACAGACTGTTCTAGTTGATCCAGCCAATCATCCGCCCGGTCGATCGCCCTATCAGCCTCGGCGATTTCCGCGTCCAATTGCTCAAGAGCGGCGTCGTCTGGTGGAGTCAAACTCGCCAGTTCATCGTTGTTTCCCGTCCAGGGCGAAAGCGCAGACAGGGCCGATTTCAAACGCGCTTCCTTCTCTTCAAGCTCGGTGCTTACACGGTCGTGTGCGCCGACAGGATCGTCGCGGCGAAGGTTTTGCACCAAACCGGCCAGCCCACCCAAATTTGACACGCTGCCTCCAGCCTTACTTAAACGCCGCTCAGCGCGCTCGAGGTCATCTTTAGCAAGCTGCAATTCTCTAGTCGCAGAATCGCACGCGGTTTCAACACCAGAACTTTTTTCGATCAGCGCGCGCAGGCGCCCCAGGCTTCTTGCCTCGGGCAACAGCTTGGTCGGATCCGCCCCGACGTGCCCCAGTCGAGACAGGCAATCATTGACTGCTTGCGTCTTGGCTTCGAGCTCTCCGTGCCGCTTGGGCAAGTCCTCCACCGCGGTGTCATGGGCCGATTTCAATTGTTCCGCCGCCTCGATGTCCTCGCGTGCTTTCAGAACCACCCCGTCGGGTGGGAGGTCGTTTAATTCGGCTACCAACCCTGCCACAGTCTTTTTCGCGGCCTCAAGTCGGGTGGCAATGGCGGTCTCCGTGCGGTCAAGTTCGGGAAGTTCGGCAAGCCATCCCTCTGGAGGTTCTGGCAGCGAACCGTAACTGGCGATCTCCGCCTCTAGACGGTCCAGCCGCGGCAAAAGCGGTAGTGCTGCGATGTGACGTTCGGTCTCGATTACATCGGTCTGTGCAGCTTCTGCCGCTTCGCGCGCCTTGTGCCAGGCATCTTTGGTCCGATCGCATTCAGTCGATAGGCGAGCATACTCGGAAGCAGCAGTGTCCAATTCCTTAATCTGCCTTCCCAAGTCGTCGTAGGCGGCACAAAGATCGCGCAACGCACCCTTGCGTCCGGTCCTGTTCAGGAACCCCTCCGACTCTGTATTCAATTCGTCCAACTGCGCCGCCAAATCGGTCATCCCCGCGCTTGCCTGAAACAGCAACTCACCGAGATCCCCCTTGCTGGCGAGGATGCTTTCGCCTCCTTCGTCCAGGGTCTGTCGATTGAGCGAGAACATCGCCGCATAGGATGTGCGGTCGAGTCCTCGCAGACCGCCATGCAGCAGCGCTTCACCCAGCGGTTCACCGCTGGCGTCGAGCAGAGAATTGTCACGTTTCTTGACCCGAAGCAGTTCATGCGTCTGCCCGTCGATTTCTAGCACGGCCCCCAACTGCATCGACTGATAGGGGTGAATGAATCCCATGCTGCTTCGCACGGGGATCTGAAACAGCATGTCCAGCCAACCTTCGAGCAAGGTGGATTTCCCAGCTTCGTTTGCACCGTAGATCACGTGCAGGTCGGGGTTACCGGGTGTTTGGACGGGAAACGACAGGCTCAGATCAGTGAACTTGCCAAAACGGGTGAGGTCGAGCCGGTTCAATCGCATCGCTCAACCATCGGTCTCTTCGAGGCGCGCAAGAACCTCCATTGCACCCTGCTGCATCGCATGGACAATAGTCGCGGCTGTCTCTTCCTGACTATCACCCAGGAGCGCTCGCAACTCTCGTGGGATATACTTCAGCAGACGTTCCACGTCTTCCAGAACGGCCGGATCATCAAGGGGAAGACCTCGCTGCGTGATGATCTGAGCCAGTTCCTCTAACGCGCCTCCAGTGGGCGCATTGCTGACGGCGGACAACGCAAGCTCGATCTTGTCGATCCAAAGCGTGCCGATCTGCTCGGCGACGTTCTGCGCCTCGGCGTGTAGCAGGTCGAGGTCACGACCCGCTCTCCAGGCCAATGGAGTTTCTCCGGTCAGCACCGGTCGGACGATCAGGTGCTCACCAGCGTGGTCACGCCGCGCTGTGTGCAGAGCATGCTTCAGCGCCTCAATTAGGTTTGGCCAGTCAGACAATAGGTGGCATTCCACCGAGAGCCGTTCGAACTGCGCCATCGCGAGGTGCCGTTCCTCTACTGCGATCAAACCGTCGTCGGCCACCGAAACCAGCGAAACCGACTTGTTCCCGGCCTCGCCGATGTCGCGACCCTGCGGTATTCCGGGCATGACTACAGTTGTCGTGCCGGTATGAATGGTCCGCCGGTGGATGTGCCCCAGCGCCCAATAGTCGAACCCGGTCGCTTGAAGTTCGGCCAGCGTGCAAGGTGCATATGGATCATGCCCCTGTGCTCCGCCGAGGGACGTGTGTAGCATTCCTATATTGAAAGCCCCCATCACTGGTGGCGCAAAACGGTTCAACAGAGTGTCGGGTGCATGGGGGTCACGAAATGAAACACCGTGAACAGCAACTGAATGATCGTTCCAGTCAGTCTCGACGACCTGTGCTTTGCCCGGGAACACCGTCACGTTTTCCGGCAAAACTAGCTCACGCGTGATTTTGGACGCCGCATCGTGGTTGCCGCGGATAATGAAAACCGGAATGCCCGCTGCGTCTAGGCGCTCCATCTCTAGAGCGAGGAAACGAGCAGTTTTCATTGATGTTTGACTGCCGTCATACAGGTCGCCGGCAATCAGCAGCGCCTGGACATCTTCAGACACGCACAGATCGACAATCCGCCTGAATGTGGTTCGGGTCGCGTTCCCAACTACTTCGGCCAGTGCTTCGTCGCGCATGGCTAGAGACTTTAGCGGTGAGTCCAAATGAATATCTGCAGTGTGAACGAACCGGAAGGCCAACATATTTCCCCAAAAAACACTAAACCTATGAGAGAAATTGAAACTACGACGTCGTGACCGTCAAGGCGGAAGTATTGAGCTCGCTTTCTATTAACGAGAATACGGGAACACAAACGGCGTATCATTTCCCTCGGAATCCCCAATCACCCCTTCGCTATATCGAAGACATGCAGCGCTTGCTGCGTCAGATCTGAGAGGATAGCGATGACAAAGAAACCGCACTTAGACACCCGGATGGCGATGTATGTCGAACGCCGGGTGCTCGAACTGAAGCCGACCAAGAGCCAGGCGGAGATCGCGGCGCAGGCCGGTTATGTGAACCAGAACATGATCACGATGATCAAGCAGGGCCGCTCCAAGGTGGCCTTGGATCGCGTCCCGGCCCTGGCGCACGCTCTGGAAGCAGATCCGGCCTTCGTGATGCGGCTCGCCCTGGAGCAGGCGATCGGCCGGACGGCAGCTGAGGCCGTTGTGGAGGTGTTCGGTGAACCCGTCACTGCAAACGAAGTTGGTTGGTTGCAGGCGATCCGTAAGGCTTCCAGCAACACCGATCCCAGACTGACCAGCAGGTCACAGGCCGCGATCAACGCGATTTTCGGGAGATAAGATACATGTGTGATAAGAATGACGATCTGACACCTAACGAACGCGCCTGGCTGCGTTTCCTGCGCGATGTTAGCAATGACAGCGACCTCGGCATTACCCTGCGCCGGGTGCAGCTATTGCGGCGCCTATGCGAGCTTTGGAGAGCTTGATGGAATTGCGTAGTAGGAAGGCGGGGAGGAATGGTTGAAGTGCTAAGCCTCGCTGGATCCCTCTGGAAACATGAAAATTGTTAGTGATGTCCTAGTTGACGGACACGAAAACGAGTTCCGGCAAAACCACCTCCCATGCATCGCGGCGGAGCGTATGGTGGAAGGCTTCACCTGAGTCCTCTTTTCTCCATTTAAGGATGGCGGCGATTTCCCCCCTCTCAAACCGGGTATTTGGCGGTGGTGCGAAGGATTTGGACATGCGGCTCAGCACTTGCCCTTTTTCGTTGTGTAGCAACCAGCGGTCGCCGTCCTTTACCAATAACACTGCATCACCGACGCGTGCCGCATTAACAGCACTCAGAGAAGAATGGCCTGGATGCAGGCGTCCAGCATAGGAAAGATCAACCATCCGCGCTTCAGCTGCTTGAAAAAAACGGCGGGGACTGGGCAACGCCTTCATGTCGGGTGACACGCGACGGGTCAGAACCGAAGGTGCTTCTGTTGGTAGGTATTCGTGGTTGTCGTTGCTCATCACGGCCAAGCTGCGGCGAGCACGTGTCATGGCGACGTAGAACAATCGGCGGGGGGCGTCCTGATCTTCTGCTTTAGAGGGACGCTCCCATCCACCATCTAGGATGACCACATCGTCAAACTCCAACCCCTTCGCACGGTGAGCCGTAAGTAGCTTTAGACCTCGCTGTTCGTCCCAGCTATCTCGCGCCCATTCTGCGAACCATTCGACTATGTCTGGGACAGGCAAGCTTCGCGATCCGACTTCGCGTGCCAGAAGGCCTAGTCCTTCGCCAATTCGGTTGGTCCAGAGCGAGGGAGGAATTGTGTTCAGCACTTCGGTCAATCGTTCGAGCGAATAAAGCTCTGTGGGGGTCTCGCGTAGGGCTTTGACAAATGCCTGCATCTCGCGCATCCGCCAGAGGCTTGGCATGTTTTCGTTGGCCATTTCGACAGGTATGCCGAGGTTTTCAGCAAAGTCGCGCACTGGTATCAACTTGCGCCAATCGCGTGATATAATCGCGGCGCGTGACCACGTCCAATCGGGGTCAAGACGAGATATACGGATCAATTCTTCCAGCGCAGCCATGGCCTGGGCGTCATCCCCGGCCGGACATTCAAGGATTTGGACGCGGCCCTGCGCGACTGGGTCCAATTTGGCCAGTTGCCCACCGGGGTCAGTCATTCTCCGGTCTTCGTTAACGGTGATGTCGTGACCCAGCTTCATGCGCGCGGCGGCCCCTGCAATCACGGCGTTGGCGGTGGCGACGATATGACCGGTAGAGCGGTAGTTCTCGGTTAAGAAAACCGGTTTTGCAGCGTAGTCCTGTTCAAACTGGCGGATGTAGCGGATCGATGCACCGGAGAAGGCATAAATATTCTGATCGTCATCACCCACTGCAAAGAGACTGAGTCGCAGATCGGGATCGTCCAGCGTTCTACCCGCCACAGCAGCGATCAGCGCATATTCGTCGGGGCCAATGTCCTGATATTCATCGACCAAAATCCAGCGATAACCCTGTATCAGTGTGTCACGCAGCGCCTCGGCCTCTTGCTTGCTTAGGCCATCACCTCGCAGTAGGGCCGCGGCCCTCTGCAATAGACCTTTGAAATCGGGGGCTTCGATTGTTTGAGTTCCAGCAAAACTAGCACCGACCAATCGCATAGCCAGTGAATGAACAGTTGAGACGGTTACTAAGGTTGAGTCATCTCCTACTAACCGGCGCAAGCGTTCACGTATTTCGGCAGCTGCGTGACGGTTGTAGGCCAGCACGAGGATACCGCGGGGATCCTCGCGTTTGATGCGCAGCAGATAAGCGATGCGATGAACCAGGACTCGTGTTTTGCCCGAGCCTGGTCCTGCCAGCACAAGGACGTTGGTTTGTTCCCGGTTGTCACGCACAATTTTTTGCTGCACCGGATTGCCCAAGTCGTCGACAATTGCCTTATAGGTGGCACCAGTGGCCTGACGCCGGAATTCGGTTCCGCGCCCCGGCATCCATCGGCGCATGAAGGCGTCTTGCTCCAGCACGAAATAGTCGTCGGACAAGCGCTGCGCTGTCTCAATGTTTTCCAGTCCTTTTTCTGCGTAGGCTGCCATCACATGGGTTTGGATGGTCTGTTCGTCATAGTGTTCCTCGAGTGGTGCAAAATGCTGGACGGTGAAACCACCGCCTTTGGAGCCAAGATGCACTGTCATGGCCGGGCGAAAAATTGACAGCCCGCGACCCAGCGTAACCACCTGCTGTTCATGCAGCCATAAAAGTGCCCGGTCCATCAGCCGGTTTGGGTCTTTGATGCTGCTGCGCAAAAGGGTGTCGCCGGTAATTGTGGATAGCATCGCTCCCAGAGTGGTCTCGACCTGAACGTCCTTGCCGTGTGTGCCTTTCGGCACAAGGGATAGAAGATGCGCCAGTAGGCGTTGTGCACCCTGACGGCGCAATTCCGCGGTTTGACCGACATAGCGCCACGACCGTTGAAGTCGCACAAGTATGCTACCGCGAGCCGTTTTCCGTAAGGATAGATTACCGCGCCCACCCTCCATGTCACGCCCATCCTGCGCCATGCCACGCAGCAGGGTTTCGACCAGATCCGGTCGCACCTCGCCATGGCCGCGCTGTCTCAATTCCTGGCAGGCAATAGAGAGGTTGAATGGAATCGGTTCATCCTGATCAGCATCGGGAGCCATTTCTCGCATAACGGCGATTAGGTCCTCTTCAAGCCGGGCGGCCTGATCCAGCCGTGCTTGCGACGCGTCGGCCACGCCAGAGTGCACGAAGATGGTTATGTTGGTGTCATCACTGGCAATTCCCATCGCCTCTAGATCGGTCAGCGCCTTGCGCAACTCAGCGGAAGAGAGCCCGCTAGCTCCAGCTAATTCGTCGGTGGAAACACCTTCTCCCACAGGGGTGTTTACGATATGACGCACGATTGCCAGCAGTTGTTTGCGCCGAGCGCCCGTGATGTCTGCCTTATCCAACAAGGTGGCGGCGGTATCCACATCGCGCACGAGTAGGGATGCGGGGAAGACCTGCACGCTGTTTTCTTCGCGCCGCAACAGACTCGCTTCCTCCAGCCAAGCAACGGCGGTCTTTACGCGCGTGTCTTCAGTGTTGTTGTCACGCTGGAATTCAAAGTCTTTTTCTTCTCTCACGATCTCGCCCGGAGTGGCGACGATCTTACCTTCGTCTCGAGTGCGCACATCCAATCGACGCAGCGCTTTAAGGATGGCACCTATTTCATGCCGCGCAAGGCGGGAACGGGCCGAAAGGCTGAATTGGCGTTCTACATCCTCAGTGTTGAACAATAGCACACAGCTAGCGGGGTCACGGTCACGTCCTGCACGTCCTGCCTCTTGCAAGTAGTTCTCCAACGAGCCAGGCACGTCGCCGTGGACTACGAGACGGATGTCAGGTTTGTCGATGCCCATGCCAAAGGCGTTGGTCGCAGCAATTACGCGCAATTCGCCCGTCCGGAAATGCTCCTGGATCTCGTGCTTTTCTTCTGGAGGTAGACCAGCGTGGAAACGTTCGGCGCTCACACCCTGCTGTTTTAGGAATTCGGCCACGCGTTCTGTCGCACCTCGGGTCGCGCAATAAACCACGGCTCCGGAGACGCCAGAGGCGGGCAAGCCCTGTTCGATCGCGTTCAGAATATCTGCTAGTTTCGTCGCGCGCTGGGTTTCACGCACCGAAAAGGAAAGGTTCGTGCGCGAGGCACCACCGTCAAGCAGGATCAGATCCTGATCCAGTCGTGTTTTGAAATGCTCTCTTATATCGCGCACTACCTCGGGTTTGGCAGTGGCGGTAAGACAAAGTATCGGAGCGGGGGCGTCGCCGGAGTTTTCTTTGATGAACCGGCTGACGTAGCGGTAGTCGGGCCTGAAATCATGGCCCCATTTTGAGATGCAATGTGCTTCGTCCAGCACCCAAAGGCCAATTTCGCGTTGTGCCAGAGCGCTGCGAACTGACTTGTTGCGAAGCTGTTCGGGTGAAATCATCAAGATCGCAGCATCGCCCATGCGCACTTTGTCCAGAGCATCGTGACGTTCAGGCAGCGACAGAAGACCATTGATCGTGACGGCCGAGGATATCCCGGCTCTCGCCAGGCCCTGCACCTGATCGGCCATGAGTGCGACAAGCGGTGAGATAACGACGGTCAACGCACCGGTCTTGTCGAACCGCGAAAGGGCTGGAATCTGATAGCAGACCGACTTGCCGGTTCCGGTCGGAAGGATGCCCAGAACGCATTTGCCTGCCATTGCCTCGGCCACAATGCGTTCCTGTAGGGGTCGACCAAATTCGTCCATGGGTTCGGGTCTGAAGGACGGAAAGCCGAACCAGCGGTCTAGCGCCCGTTTGGGATCGTTTTGTTCGACGCACCATTGACAAGAGTCATCATTGCAAGCGGCCTCTCGCAAGTGACGCACAATCAGTGAGGCCTCGCGGAATTGCATGCGAACCCAAGGTGGCATGACACTGTCGCCGCCAGCCACAGAAATCCACGACAAGGCGTAGGCCAAAGGCCAGGCAAGGTTGGGGTTTTCCATCCGACCCAGAGTCTGTTCGAGCCGATGCATACATACATGCCCAGCCAAAAGCCGGCGAACAGCGTTAAAAGCTTCTTTTTCATCGGGTCTGCTAATGCCACGCAAAGCAGTAAAAAGTGCGTCAAACCCTCCGCTGCGTGGAGGGCGTGTGACAAGAAAATGATAGGCAACCAGCGCATCTGGGGTTACTGTGTTTAGCTTGACGAACGCCTCAATCTGGTTTTGCAGCACTTCGAAGACCAGTCGCGCGTCCTTTTCGGGATCGTTGACATGACCAGATTGCAACCGTCCGTCGTGATAGTGTTTGACTAAATGGTGATACGGATTTCGCGGGAAGGCCAAAGGGTTGAGCCAGAGTGTGTCGATTGGTGCTTCAGCCAAGGCAGCGAACCGGGGCGCCGCAGCGGCCAGGTGGGGCAGGTCGTGGTGTAGGATATTGTGACCGATGACACTGTCGAAACCGTTACAATATGTGTCGAGTTGCGAGAGTGCCGAGGCGGAGTTGCTTTTTTCAACTAGGGCCGGTCGGGAGTCAGCGTGCGTTGTGGCCGCGAATGCAAATATTCTGGTGGAAATGGGGTCCACCTCTAGGTCAATCGAAACGCAGCGCTTAAGAAAGCGCGAAATGTCCGCCTGACCGTTCGTTATCATTGCTCGCCATATTCTCTTTTTTCTATTCTTTCTGATAGCTACCGGATTGCCGAAAAAAAAGAAGATGCGTTCCAGATTGCTCTGCGTAATGTGGATTTCGCGCAACCTCAGAGGTTGCATAAAGTTGACAAAGGTTTACATCGCGACGGCCGGGATGGACGGAATGTAAACCTTTCACCCCTCAAAACAGCCGATTTCGGGCCAAAAGGTTTACACTAAGTTTACATTAAGTTGACAAATCCGGACCGAAATCAGGTTTTTTCCAGAAAAATGTAAACCTTTGATCGAAACAAACCCAATAAAACATGGCTCTCCGGAATCTACATATCCCAACACAGGCCAGAAAAGCGCGCACAGCGACGAAACACAGGCCATCTAACACCTGACACACAGAAGAAGACGGACGCAACTCAGGCCAGAGCACAGCGCTCCAGAGACAAAACCTCATACAGTGCATAAGCACAGGTCTAAGCCAGGCAGTGTATTGAGCGTCTCCGAAGCAGAGAAACCGACGATTGCTAATTGTCGGGGAATAGTCGTGAATAGTGAGCTGCACCGCGTAGAGGCTGACTGTGCCTTGATATACAAAGTAGTGCTAGGTCAGCCCTAAAAGCTGGTTGTCTAATAGAGAGGCTGGTGATGGGGAGATTGTAGGGAGGAGCGCTGAAAGCCGAGAACCACTCCCAAGCTCTTGATCATAGGTGTGATGGATGCTCCCCAAACAGATCTGAATTGGATCAGCTCGACCTGAAAGAATGTGAGTTTGGGCATGTCTTCGAGCCGATCTATCGCGTAACACGTTAAAAGCAGCTTTTTCGAAGGGTCATAACTTGGACAAACTGTCAGTCATGCAAGCTTTTCGCCGCATCGTTGAGCGCGGTAGCTTTGCCCGCGCGGCGGAAGACCTTGGTGTTTCTCCTGCGCTTCTCAGCAGAGAAATCAAGCTTCTGGAAGAAAGTCTGGGAACCGTCCTCCTCACCAGAACGACCCGATCCATGTCACTGACTGACACTGGCAGTCTCTATTACCAAGACGCAATTGGAATTCTCGACGCGGTCGAAAAAACGGAACAGACCATCAGGGAAGGTGCAAAAGCGATGCGTGGGCACCTTCGGGTGAATGCGTCAAGTTCCTTCGGCCAAACCGTTATCGCACCGATGCTTCCAGAGTTCTTGGAAACCTATCCAGATCTGCGATTTACTCTTTCGATGGACGACAAGGTGATCGATATGGTCGAGGGCGGCTTCGATCTATCGATACGCATCCGTGCTGCCATGCCGGATTCGGCCCTTGTTGCGCGACGGATCGGCGTGATGCGGCAAAGAATATTTGCGTCTCCTGACTATTTGGAGCGATATGGGACGCCGACCCAGCCAGCGGATCTGAAAAACCACGCAATCATCGGCTTTTTGCTTGCTGATCATTTGACGAGCTGGAAGCTCTCGGCCGCCGAAGATGTCACAACATTAGAGCTTGATCCACGCGTGCGCGTCGGCAACAGCCTCGTTTTGCGGGATCTGCTAATAGCGGGGCAAGGTATCGGAACACTGCCCGAGTTCGTCTCTGATGCTCCCGAAGCCAGCGGGGCCTTGGTGCGAGTTTTTCCTGACCACGAACTGCCTGCGCCGGAAGTATTCGCCGTTACAGCATCTCGCTTGGGAATGGACGCAAAGGTTACAGCCTTTCTTGATCATCTGCGCCAGGCTCTCAGGTCCTGACATTATTCAATACAAGTAAAGAGTGTTGTCAAAGAGCGCGCCTTAATTGGCGGCGCAACAAATTCCATTCTCTCAGGGAACAAGTCACAGCCCTGAGAGGTATCCTATGTCACGTATTCTCGTTCTCTACTATTCAAGCTATGGCCACGTCCACACATTGGCCGATGCCGAAGCTGAAGGTGCAAGAAGTGTTCCCGGCACTGAAGTTGACGTTCGGCGTGTGCCCGAAACCGTCCCTGAGGAAGTCCGCCAGCAGGCTGGCTATGTCGTGGATGATACGCCTATCGCCTTGCCGGCAGATCTGGAAAACTATGATGGGATAATTCTGGGAACGCCGACCCGATTTGGCATGATGGCTGGGCAAATGAAGTCCTTCCTTGACCAGGCCGGAGGGCTTTGGGCCAGAAATGCTCTGGTTGGAAAAGTCGGGGCGGTCTTTGCATCAACAGGTTCGCAACATGGCGGGCACGAGGCCACCCTTCTGACAACACAAGTCCCGCTTCAACACTTTGGGATGCTGATTGCCGGAATGCCCTACACATTTGCTGGCCAGACTACATCAAAAGAAATCATTGGCGGCGCACCATATGGTGCCGGAACGATCGCCGGTGCTGATGGTTCCCGCACGCCTACCGAAACTGACCTAGCCGGAGCGCGGTTCCAGGGAGCTCATGTTGCAAGAATTGCCGCATGTCTCGCTGGATCAAACCTCCAAGCGGAAGCAGCGTAACCCGCGCGCTTCTGACGTCTCACTCAAATTCTCAAACGCCTCTGCCGGGAGACATAAAATGTCACGCTCAACCGATATTCTTCTCACCTCACTCGCCCCAGCGGTATGGGGAAGCACTTATCTGGTAACTACCGAAGCGCTCCCGGCTGGCTATCCGATTACCCTGGCTGCGTTACGAGCTCTGCCTGCTGGCTTGTTGTTGCTTGCAGTGACGCGCTGCGTTCCACCACGGGAATGGCTCGGCCGAACCTTCGTCTTAGGCAGTCTTAACTTTGCTCTGTTCTGGGTGCTCCTCTTCGTTGCTGCGTATAGGTTACCTGGTGGTGTGGCCGCCACCCTGGGATCGTTGCAAGCAATGATCGTGATTTTGATGGCTTGGGGATGGCTGGGAACCCCAATCCGACTTGGTGCGCTCGGCGCCGCCGCGACTGGCGTAATCGGTGTATCGCTGCTGCTGATCGGACCAGAAGCACAACTTGATTGGATCGGTATAGCAGCGGGTTTGGGAGGAGCCGCGTCAATGGCTGCTGGCACTGTTCTCAGCCGGAAATGGCAACCTCCGGTTTCGGCGCTGAGTTTCACAGCGTGGCAATTAACAGCCGGTGGTTTGATACTGCTGCCAGTCGCTCTGTTTCTTGAGCCGCCTCTCCCTGCGCTCAGCGCGACAAATGTCGCCGGCCTGATTTGGCTTGGGTTGATCGGTGCTGCAGCAACCTATGCTCTTTGGTTCCGAGGAATAGCGCGCCTGGAGCCCAGTGCAGTCTCGATGCTCGGCATGATGAGTCCTGTTACAGCTGTCGTGCTCGGCTGGGTATACTTGGGACAAACGCTTAGCTTCACCCAGTCCATAGGAGCAGTCATAGTTATTGGTTCTGTTGTGGTCGGCCAAAGCGTGAGTCGCAGGGACAATTCGGGTTTGAAAAAATGGAGACCAGCAACAGCTGGATCTGTCTGATGGGTGCTGAGTCGCAAACAATAGGCCCAATCACGCAAGTGGGTGAGGAATGGCTCAGCGCCTCGCTCAAGCCCGTTCGCCAGATCCCAACAACATCGAAGTCCTAGGTTTTCCCACGCATGATTAAGGGGATGGGTTCTGGGTCCGCAGAATCCGGACGGTCCAAACCTCCTGTAGCAATGGTCACATTGTGGGCGAACGATCCAAAGCGCTGAGAGCGCTCAGGGCGTGCTTTATAACATCAGTGCTGTCTTGCGTCGAAAACTGCGTTGGACGCTGCCAGTGAGCGTCCCAGCCGGCCTGTTGATGCGCATAGGAGACTGCGGCATTGCGCGCGTGTTCTATACATATCTACTGTCCCCTTGTGCCAAACGCAAAACTCTCGTGCTAAAGATAAAAGTGCATTTCGCCCTGGAAATCGCCTTGTGGGCGAAGCTGAATTTTGGTATTTTTAAGAGGCCGTTACGGCAGCACAAAGCAGCAAGCAGTCAGCCAAGAACAACGCGCTTCGATGCCTATGTTCTTTGACACCTCATACCAGACCAACAAGAAACGCCGGCGCCGGGAAAATGACCGGGCAGCGAGTCACCTATCTGGAAGGTGCAGGAAAGATCACTTTGGATCGCTCCCCGGTGGAAAGCATCGGACGCCCCAAGTGGTTGCCGCCAGTCGTATGACGAAATGGCACAGAAAGACGGTTGCAATGTGCATCGGGCTTAGATCCGGGTCACAACAACCGATCACGTCTAGGTTGGAGGAAAGCCGGACGTGTTGCTCAGTCGAAAGACTGTAACCGCTTGGCCTCAAAGCCGGGATCGGAGCGCTGCTAGGTCAATGGAAGCCACCTAGTGTCAGAAGCTCTTCACCACCTGTTATATGCAGATTATCCCCCCAGGACATCACAGATAAGGCTTGTGTTGCCCTGGGGGGAAAGTCCTATTTCTGCAGGGGTTAAAGTGATTACTCATTCTAAGTATTTTCATGTGGTCTTACTGTTGAAAAACCAGTCACGATGCACGCGTGCACGAGTGGCCAGAGAAATGATGGTGCGTTCTCAAATTGTCCGCTACCTACCAGAGCAGGCTTACAAGACAATTGGGTGAAACTGAAAGGCTGGTATCTGCGCTACTCGAAGACCGTGCCACTGATTCTGAGACCGAAATTGTCGCGGGTCTGGACGAGGTGAGAAATATCCAGCCTGAATAGGTGCAGGACAAGGAGAAACGCGCCGTTAGGAGTCTGAAGGATTGAACTATTAAATATTTTTCTTGCAGTGTCGTCGCGATGGGTTGCTTCAATTTCTCGCATTTGAAACAACCATTGCATGTGTGCCAATCAACTGATTTGGTGATAAAATCTATTTACGTGAGGCATTTGTGTCATTTTTCGAGCATCCCATCCTCAATTCGCCCTACTTTGTGCCTGCGGAGCACTGGGAACTTGACGCGAGCGGTCGGCCTACAGATAGCATCGTCCCGAGTCGCCGACGTTCCGATCTTATCTCGGCGATGCCGAAGGCAAAGAGCGTTAAGAAGAGCGGTGGCTTGCAAGCGGAACTTGGTTTGAATGAGGCTGGCCTCGAGTCCCAAGAGATGGCCTACAACGTAACTGAGTTCGTCAACGACTTGCGTAGTCAGGTTGATAGCTGGCGGGCCATACCTAATCCAAACGATTGGCGGGTAACACCAACGACACAGAGGTTGTTGCAACACTGGCGTGCCATCCAGAAGGATGAAAGCCAGACGATCCGGCCGTTTTTTTGCCAGCTTGAGGCAGTGGAAACAGCAATCTTTCTGGCCGAAGTTGCGCCGAAGATGGGTTCGCAGGGCAAACGCTTCCGGGCAAGGCTGGAAGCCGCAAACGCAGAGGCAAACCCCGACCTCTTCAGGGTGGCGATGAAGCTAGCCACAGGTGCCGGAAAGACCACTGTTATGGCGATGCTTATAGCTTGGCAAACGCTCAATGCAGTGCGAAGCCCTAACTCCAAATCATACTCGCGCGGTTTCTTGATTGTGACCCCAGGTATCACGATCCGAGACCGCCTGCGCGTTCTGCTGCCAAATGATTCTGAAAATTACTACGCTCGACTAAACCTTGTGCCGACAGATCTCATGCAAGAGATGCAGAAGGCCAAAATTGTTCTCACCAATTATCATGCGTTCAAGCTGCGTGAGACTCTGCAACTTGCCAAGGGCACAAGATCGGCTCTGCAAGGCCATGGAGACCAGTTGAGAACACTCGAAAATGAAGGACAAATGATCAAACGGGTCATGCCTGAACTAATGGGGCTGGGTAAGATCAATGTCATTAATGACGAGGCTCACCACTGCTATCGCGAGCGCGCGAATACAGAAACAGAGCGTCTCAAGGGCGAAGAGAAAAAAGAGGCTGAAGAAAACGCCGAAGCCGCTCGCCTTTGGATCTCGGGGCTCGAAGCCGCTAAGCGTCAACTTGGTGTGCAGATCGTCTATGATCTGTCTGCCACTCCCTTCTTTCTTGCCGGCTCAGGATGGGTAGAAGGCACACTTTTTCCCTGGGTCGTTTCTGACTTCTCGCTGATGGATGCAATAGAATGCGGGATCGTGAAGTTGCCTCGGGTTCCCGTTGCCGACAATCTTCCTAGCGGAGAGGTGCCGCTCTACCGTGATCTCTGGAAGGAAATCGGGAAAAAGATGCCTAAAAAGGCGCGGGGCCAAACCAAACCAAATCCTCAGAGCTTGCCTATTCCACTAAAGACGGCGATCGATGCCCTCTACGGCCATTACGAGAAGACATTCAAACTCTGGCAACAAGAAGGTGTAGGAATACCACCCGTTTTCATCGTCGTTTGTAACAACACAACTAACTCTGAGCTTCTTCGCGACTACATGTCGGGGTATGAACGTGAGAACCCGGACGGCACCATTGAAGTTGTTCACGGGAAATGTCCTCTCTTTGCGAATTTTTCTACTGCAGACGATGAACGGCTTCCTCGGCCGCGCACTGTCCTAATCGACAGCGCAACCCTTGAAGCAGGCGGCGACATCGATAAGACGTTCCGGGCGGCTCACGCAGAAGAGATCGAAGCCTTTCGTAGAGAACAAGCGGAGCGTGGCTCATCCGAGGACCTCACGGACGCCGACATCCTTCGTGAGGTGATGAATACCGTCGGGAAAAAGGACCGTCTTGGAGAGCAGGTGCGCTGCGTTGTGTCAGTCTCCATGCTGACGGAAGGATGGGACGCAAACAACGTAACCCACATTCTCGGTCTTCGCGCGTTTGGCACGCAGCTCATCTGCGAGCAAGTCATCGGGCGTGCTCTACGCCGATTGTCCTACGACCTCGACCCTGAAACCAAGCTATTCCGCACGGAATATGCTGACATCATGGGTATTGATGGACTGAACTTCTCCGACCAGCCTCGTGTAGCTCCGCCACAGAAGCCGCGGGATGTCATACAGGTGCGTGCCATGTCGCCCGAACGCGATCACCTCGAGATCACTTTTCCACGTGTGCAGGGCTACGTAGCCGAGCTGCCATCGGAGAGGTTGGAGGTCGATTTTTCAAACACTGAACCGTATGTTCTGACGCCCGAGAAAGTCGCCGCTACAGTGGTGACCATGCAAGGCATCGTTGGCGAAAGTGAGAAGCTAAATCTTGACTATCTCAAGACCGCGCGTCTCTCGACGATCGCATACAATGTCGCCAAGCACATGATTTTCGAGAAGCTGCGCGACGAGAACGGGTCGCCAAAGATGCATCTGCTAATGCCGGCTAAGCGGATTGTTCTGCAGTGGTTGAAAGAGGGTCATTTCGAATGCAAGGGCGATACGGTGCCCGCCCAGCTCTTGTATCGCGAACTCGCCGACGAAGTTTGTGACATCATCTTTGGCGCACTCATCGAGGGGCCGCGCGGTGATAGTATCTTGCGCGCTGTTCTTGACCCCTACCAACCCGAAGGGTCGACCATGGGCGTGCATTTCAACACATCTGTCGCCACGCGTTACTGGCCGCGTCCGGATCGCAGTCACCTGAACTGGATCATTACTGACAGTGACTGGGAAGACAAACTGGCCGCCCGGATCGAGGATCACCCAAAGGTCCTAGCTTACACCAAGAACCACAACCTCGGCTTCGAGGTGCCATACCTTCGTGAAGGCGAGCCGCATATCTATCGGCCCGATTTCCTGATCCGACTGGACGCGCCAGAACCAACGACTCTTGTTATCGAGGTCAAGGGCTTCCGCGGCCACGACGCCATGCTCAAGGCTGAAACCATGCGCAACAAATGGATCCCTGCCGTCAATCGGCTCGAAGGCTTCGGACGCTGGGGATTTGCTGAACTTCGGTCCGCTCATGACTTCGGTCCAGACTTGGATCGGGCGATCGACAAAATGCTCGGAAGGGTCACCGCGTGACATTCCCGGATCACAAGACAATGTTCAGAGTAGCGGTGGTCGAGGCCGTTCGCTGGTGGTTGGCATTCGACGGCCCGCGGTCGAAGATGGTAATCGGGAACGAAAGCAAGCTTACACGTGATGATGTGCGAGCTATCGCCTTGACCTACAACTTTAGACGGAATCTCCCCTCTAATGACTCAGGTGTTGACGTGGTAAGCGAGCACGTGAACGCTTTTTCTGGCCAAGAATTCAGTTCATTCTCTGAGCGTGCGTCAAAATTAGTCGCCTCTATCCAATCCCTAAAAGAACAACTGGCAAGTCCCGCACGTAAGAGAAATTTTCGAATAGTATCGGGAATGACCAAGCTGACGTGGTTTGTAGCTCCTGACAATTGGACACCATTTGATCGACTAGCTGCAAAGGCTGTTCGTGCTCGAAAAGCGGATACACTCGATCGAATGGTCGAGTTCTACAGACTACTCGACGAAAGCGGGTTTGCGGAAAGCGCCAAAACCATCACAGCCTGCGCAGAGGGAACGCCTTTTCAGGGTATTAGCGGCGAGCGGATCCTGGATAAGTATCTAATGGGATATGGTGAGACTGATTGGACCGCATCAATGCTTAAGGAAAACGCCGCATTTGAAGAGGCGCTTCCGCCAACCTGGAAAAACGATCTCGCTGAATTCAAAGAAAAAGTGCTGCAAAGCGCTGCTACGAAATTCGACCGTAAGGCCTTTCAATGACCGACAAGAAAACTCCCATAGAGCCAATTACCCATGATGACGAACGGCTGAATATTCCAACACCGGAATTGGCGCCGATGATGGATCCTGAGGGCGCCCGGCCTATCAAGGTCGCTTATGAGCAGCGGAACCCGGATCTTGATCCGCAGCTGATCTGGCGCGGTAAGGACATTGATCAAGAGGCGGTCACTGTGGATGCGCCGCCGATCTACATGCAGGAACAAGTTCATCCAAAGGCGATCATCGAGGACCTGCGTGCCGGCAACAAGCGCAACGGGGAAGGCGGCGGCGCGGATCTATTTGATCACTTCGGTATCACCGATGAAGATCGCGAGGCAGAGATCGAGTTCTACCGCCACCACCGCAAATGGTCGAACCGGATGATCCTGGGAGATGGGCTGCAGGTCATGGCCTCGCTAGCCGAGCGGGAAGGGCTGAAAGGGCAGGTTCAGGCGATCTATATAGACCCGCCCTATGGCATCAAGTTCAACTCCAACTTCCAGTGGTCTACGACCTCGCGTGACGTTAAGGACGGAAAGCTGGAGCACCTGACCCGCGAGCCTGAGCAAGTGAAGGCCTTCCGCGACACTTGGCGCGATGGTATCCATTCCTATTTGCAATACTTGCGCGACCGTCTGGTGGTGGCGCGAGAGCTTCTGACCGAGAGCGGATCCTGCTTTGTTCAGATCGGAGACGAGAACGTCCACCGAGTGCGAGCGTTGATGGATGAAGTGTTTGGGGAGGAGAACTTTGTCAATGAAATAGTCTTTGCGAAAACCACATCGTCAACAAGCAATGACTTGTCGGGTGTCTTTGACATAATCGTTTGGTATTCTCGCAAAAAAGATGGAATGAAATTCCGTCCCTTTTACTACTTCAAAGTTCCCGGTGGTCCAGGTGGAACCGGATATTCGCGCGTGCAGGATGAGTTCGGTGAGGTCTCACCTGTGTCAAGGTTTACTTCAAAAAATGGGGACGTCAAACTGCCGGATGGCGCGGCTCTAATTTTTCCAGACTCAATACGCTCGCAAAGCCCTGGTTCGCGGTATGACGTGTTTCAGAAAGGCATGCGATTTCGGCCTGAACCCAATTACTGGAAAACGGATAGACCACGGTTCGAGCGCCTCCAAAGAGCGGCGCGGATATTCGATACAAGTAGGAACGCTTCCTACTTGCGAAAGTATAACGACTTCCCGGTCTATCCCGCATCCAACTTATGGACAGACACAGTGGGGCAAAACCAATTCGGTGGCGAAAAGATCTATGTCGTTCAGACTGGTAACACTGTGGTCCAACGCTGCCTCCTCATGACCACCGATCCCGGTGATCTTGTGCTTGATCCCACCTGCGGCTCCGGCACCACGGCCCACGTCGCCGAACAATGGGGGCGGCGCTGGATCACCGTCGACACCTCAAGGGTCGCTCTTGCCCTCGCCCGTGCGAGAATCATGGGGGCGAAATACCCCTGGTATCTGCTCAAGGACTCTGAGGCAGGCCAAAAGAAGGAAGCCGAGGTCTCCCGCTCAGCCCCCGCTACAGCTGCGACCTACAATGACATCCGCCACGGCTTCGTCTACCAGCGCGTGCCCCATGTCACGCTGAAATCCATCGCCAACAATACGGAGATCGATCAGATCTGGACTGAGCTCCAGCCGGCGGTTGAAGCTGCTCTGTCAGGCCTAAACACTGCCCTTTTGAACCACCCTGCTAATTATCCTGTGGACAGCGGCGGCCGCAAAGGGACCGAGATTGACTTTACCACCTCTGACGAGGTCGAAATGCCCTCCGGCGAGATGGCTCCTACAAACGGCTTTATGGAATGGGAAGTCCCGCGCGAGGCACCGGAGGGCTGGCCCGAAGCGGCAATACAAGCGCTCGCTGCTTTCTGGGAGGCACGGATCGCGCGACAGAAAGAAATCGACGCCTCCATCGCCGCCAAGGCCGATTACGAATTTCTTTATGACAAACCTTATGAGGACAAAAAGCGCGTTCGTGTGGCCGGGCCGTTTACTGTCGAAAGCCTCTCGCCCCACCGCACGCAGGCTGTAAACGAACATGGAGAGTTGGTCGACGAGGTCGACGCGTCCCATGGCAAGCGCGCCTCCGACGCGTCTGAGGCAGACAATTACAGGGCCGCCATCCTTGAAAACCTCAAGAAGGCTGGGGTGCAACAGGTGGACAAAACCGACAGGGTGGAGTTCACCTCTCTCCAGCCTTGGCCTGGAGAATGGTTGGCTGCTGAGGGCCGCTATTTTGAGGGCGACACGGAACGCAAGGCTGGCATACTGATCGGCCCGGAATACGGAACCCTGCAACGTGCCGACCTGACCGCCGCCGCGCGCGAGGCCGTGGATGCGGGGTTCGACATCTTGATCACATGTGCCTTCAACTACGACGCCCACACCGCCGAATTCCGCAAGCTGGGCCGCCTGCCGATCCTGCAGGCTCGGATGAATCCTGATCTGCACATGTCCGATGATCTTAAGGCAGGAGGCGGTAACCTGTTTGTTGTGTTCGGCGAGCCTGACATCGAGGTGAAAGAAGAAGGCGATAAACTGCGGATCGAGCTGCTGGGCGTGGACATCTTCAAGCCAGCGACTGGCCAAGTGGTGTCGTCCGAGCCGGACGACATCGCCTGTTGGTTCATTGACACTGACTATAACGAGGAATCCTTCTTCGTCCGACACGCCTATTTCCCAGGCGCAGACATCCCTTACAAGCAGCTAAAGACGACGCTGAAGGGAGAGATCGACGAGGAAGCCTGGGACAGCCTGAAACGCACCGTGTCGCGCCCCTTCGCTCGCCCCAAGTCCGGCCGTGTAGCGGTCAAGGTCATCAACCATCTTGGAGATGAAGTGATGAAGGTGCTGGGGGTTTAGAAATGAGTGGAGGTGGTTACCGAGGTGGCTCGACCGTTTTATGTGTGGGAAAAGGAAGTAAGATTTCGCCTCGCGACAGAAGCGACCGAATTGAGGACATTCTCGATGACCGCAGGGCGGGTGTGAAACCTGGTGGTCGACGCCCAAAGAAGAAGAATGCAGCATTGGGCGACGACGCTCCTGGCCTACATGTGCTTTCGCCCGAAGAGCGTTGGGCGGTAATGGAGAAGGTTCGAAAGTCGCGACAGATATCGGAAGTCAGAAAAGCAGAGAAGGAGCGCCTTGACCGCAAGCGACGAGATGAGGCCTTCACCAAATTCGTTGCGGACATGCAAAAGCGTGAGCTCGAATGACCCACCGCATCGCCGATACCTTTTACGACGCACTCGCCAAGCTAACTCACCACGAGCAAAAGCAGGTCAAGACGGCAGCGTTCGATTTTCAGATGGATCCGAGCCTGCCTGGCCTGTCGATGCACCGGGTCGACCGCGCCCGAGACCCAAATTTCTGGACTGCGCGCGTGAACCGCGACGTCCGGATGGTTATACATAAGAAAGACGGACAAACCCTTCTGGCTTGGGTCGGCCACCATGATGCGGCATACCGTTGGGCCGAGACAAGAAGGATTGAGAGCCATCCCCGCACAGGCGCCATACAGATCGTCGAAGCACGTGAAACGGTCGAAGAGGTTGTTGTTCAGCGTTACATCGAGAAAGCCGTTGAATTGCCGAGACCATTGGCTGAGCAGGACGACGATACACTCCTGTCCTGGGGCGTGCCGGTAGACTGGCTCGATACCGTGCGGGATGTGACTGAGGACACGGTGCTCGATATTGCTGGGCGGCTGCCAACCGAGGCGGCGAATGCTATCCTCTCGGCTGCAGTTGGTGAGACACCTACGCCGGCTGCCGTGTCCGCGGACGGAGCGGATCCATGGGCTCACCCCGATACGATGCGCCGCTTCCGCGTTCTGGAAAACGTCGAGGAGCTTAAGGCTGCCCTGGATGCGCCGTGGGAAAAATGGGCTGTCTTCCTACATCCCACTCAACAGGAATACGTAGATCGCGACTTCAATGGCCCTGCTCGTGTGATTGGTTCGGCCGGAACTGGCAAAACTGTCGTTGCGCTCCACCGCGCGGCACGTTTGGCGGAAGACACTGACTCGAAGGTCTTGCTGACGACATTCAACCGCAAGCTCGCGGACAACCTCCGAGACAAAATTCCGCAGGTGGCGTCGCCAGATGCCATGAAACGCATCGTTGTCGAGGCGCTGCCAGTGCTAATTGCTCGACTGCATCACGAGGCCTTCGGAAATAGCGAGATTGTTGATGAGACATCTTTGCGCCACTTCCTAGTTGAAGCGTCTGCTAACTTGGAAGTGCTAGTTGATCCAGATTTCCTGTTCGACGAATGGACTTTGGTAGTCGATGCGTGGGACATCCGCACGCAAGAGGCTTACCGCGAACTGCCACGCCTTGGGCGAAAAGTCCGAGTGGCGGCGTCGCGCCGGGACGCCCTCTGGAAAGTTTTTGAAGCCGTCCGCGAGCGGCTTGCGCGGGAGTCCGTAACAACCGAGGCACAGCTTGCCCATGAACTCTCCGAATTTGGAGCTCTACCCTTCGACCACGTTCTTGTTGACGAAGCGCAGGATATCTCAGTTGCAGAACTGAAGCTGCTTGGTCGCCAGGTCGGCAACAAACCGAACGGTTTGTTTTTCGCCGGTGATATAGGTCAGCGCATATTCCGTGCACCGTTCCCCTGGACGGCGGCTGGTATTGAATTAAGAGGGCGTTCTCGCAGTCTGAAGGTGAATTACCGAACGTCACATCAGATAAGGTGCCAAAGCGACATGCTGCTTCCCGAAACATTGGTCGAGGCAGACGGCAATGAAGAGTCCAGGACCGGTGTCACCTCGGTATTCGATGGTCCCGTGCCAGTGTTCCGTTCTTTCGCCAATTCCGATGCTGAACTTGAAGCGCTTGTCCAATGGGTGCGTAGTCGGCTGTCAGACGACGACGTGCCGCCTTCCGAATTTGCAGTATTGCTGAGAAACGAAATTGATGCGGAACGTTACGCCGCAGCCTTGTCGGAAGAGAATGTGCAAATCATGCTGATGCATGATGCAAAAGGTGCTGAGTATCGTGCTGTAGCGATCGGCGCGTTAAACGACGGAATACTCCCGGACGAGAGACGGTTGCTATCTGCAAAAGACGAGGCACAACTAGACGAAGTTATGAACACTGAACGGCACCTTCTGTATGTAGCGGCAACACGGGCTCGGGATCACCTTTGGATGTCAGGTGTTGAGCCGGTGTCCGAGTTCTTGGTCGATCTTTTGGAGGAGTGAACTCATGCCATGTCTTCAGAATGGACGCATTCGGTGGCTTAGGAGGCGAGGTTAGAGGGGCAACAATCAGTTCTAGTGAACGATTTCAAAACACTCTTCTCTACTTTTGCGTGAAGCTTGTCTTTACTCGCAAACGGCACGTTTTTTAACAAACTAAGAAGAACGAATGTATACCCGACAGCTTCCGCCGTAGTCTGCTCCAAGGTGTAAGTCTTGAAGTATTTACTATCTCGACTGGAAATTCTTTTATTTCATTTCAATGAGTTATGAATTTTATTGAAATCTTAGGCGCATCCCTCGTCGCGATCGCTATAAGCTAAATGATTTTGCCAAAGAGAAGGAGCGCAATTTGTCCCCGCCGTATACACCCAAAACTCTCGCAGAGCGCTGGAGCTGCAGTTCTGAGACTGTCCGCCAGCTCTGCAAAACCGGTCAGCTAGAACATTTCAGAGTTCGCCGTCAGTTTCGCATCCCGGCACACAAAGTAGAGGAGTATGAGCAGTGCAGGAATATAGCATCGGTCGACTCAACAACCGCTTCGTCGTTGTCTGGTATGAGGAAGATGGACGCAGACGCAGGTATCGTCTTGCTGCGGACACCCTCGAAGGCGCGGAGGCCGAAGCCCGTGATGTCCTTCTCGCCCAGACATCCGGAAAGGATGAACTGACCGTAGCCGCAATTTGGAATGCTTACAGCGTGACAGTCGAGGGTCGGCCGGTGCATGAAAGCATGCAATACACTGGCCGTTCTGTGCTGCCTTGGTTTGGTGCCTTTCGTCCGGAACAGATAAGCGTGCGGGACTGTAAAGCCTACATCACCGATCGGCGACAGGCAGGTATTCAGGACGGCACGATCTGGACGCAGCTTGGCAAGCTAAGGACCTGTTTGAATTGGGCTGAGAAGACCGGGCTGATTGATAGAGCACCCTACATCGAGCGCCCCAGCAAACCGGCCCCCAAAGAGAGGTATCTGACGCGCCAGGAGATTTCACAGCTCCTGGCGGTCGACTGCGCACATCACATCAAGTTGGCTATCTGGCTGATGCTGTCGACGGCAGCTAGGGTAACGGCCGTGTTAGAACTCACGTGGGATCGGGTGGACTTTGAGCGCCGTCAGATCAATCTCCGAACTGTTGACGGACGGAGGAAGGGCAGGGCCATCGTCCCCATGACCGAGAGCCTGTATTCTGCGCTTTTGAATGCCCAGAAGGCCGCATTATCTGAGTATGTCGTGGAATGGGCTGGCGGACCAGTGAAGTCGATCAAGAAAGGCTTCAAGGCGGCCGCGGTCGCGGCGGGCCTGCCTGATGTGTCACCGCACGTCCTGCGGCACACGGCGGCTGTTCATATGGCTGAGTCAGGTATCTCAATGGATGAGATTGCTCAGTTTCTCGGTCATTCAGACTCTCGGATTACCGCATCCGTCTACGCGCGCTACAGCCCGGAGCATCTACGTAAAGCTGCCAGTGCGTTGGAGTTCGACTAAAGCTCAGGTTCAACGAACCTCGGATCACTGTCTTGAAAACAACAAAGGCGCCCTTGGGCGCCTTGTTTTATTGGTCGGAGTGAGAGGATTCGAACCTCCGACCCCTGCCTCCCGAAGACAGTGCTCTACCAGGCTGAGCTACACTCCGACCGTGGCGCGTGATCTATACCTCGGCTTTTGGATGTGCAAGAGGTATTCGAACACACGGATCATATAGTACCAGTCCCCGAGCCAAGGCTCTCAGCGCAACGTCTCTGTTCTATATAAACGGATTTTGGTACCGCCATGATCGACAACAGGCCCTGCAGGCAACAAGGGCAGGCGGGTCGCGCGTGCGAGGGACGGAGAGCTGGTGATGATCCCTGCACGCCACCCCCTGAATCTGGACATCATGACCTTGCCAAATGAACCATAGAGCGACCTAAGACGTTTCTCGTCCCCGATTCGAGCGCCATAGGGCGGATTAACGATCACCAATCCACCTGTTTCGTGACCTGGTTTGATATCGCCCACAGCCCGAGCTTGGAAATCCGTAACGGTCGACACACCGGCACGGTCCGCATTGGTGCTGGCCGCTTGAACCGCGCCGCTGTTGCGGTCCGAGCCTCGGAACACCACTTGGGTCTCTTTGACGGAAGTGACGTTCCGCATCTCGTTCCAGCTATCTTGATCAAAGTTTTTCAAGTCTTCGAAAGCGAACTTTCGCGAGCGACCCGGGTGAAGGCCCAAAGCGATCTCAGCTGCTTCGATGACGAATGTTCCGGAACCGCACATCGGGTCCAAAACAGGCTCGGACCCATCAAATCCACATTCACGCAAGAACATTGCGGCCATCGTTTCCCGCATTGGCGCCTTGGCAACGGCAGGTTTGTGGCCGCGTTTGTGCAAAGGATCACCGGAGGTGTCTACAGACAAAGTGCAGATGTCCTTTTCAATACGCAACAGCACACGCAAACCAGCATCCGCCGAGATCTCGACACCCAAGGTTTCCGCAATCGCGCGTTCGATCCTCTGCCGAGCAGCACCTGCGTGGTAAATCCGGGACTTCCGGCTGGTCGCCTCGACTTTGACGGCAACATCGGGCCGCAGAACTTCGGACCACGGAAATTTTCGCGCACGCTTGTCCAGTTGCGCCAGATGCACAGCTGGGAAACTGCCCAGACGAACCAGAACCTTATTCGCGCCGCGCAAACACAGATTGGCGCGCCAGACTTCGGACCATGACCCAAGGCAGCTCACACCGCCGGGAACGATTTTGGAGTTTTGAAACCGATTTTCAACAGCCTCAGCATACAGGGGTGCTTCTAGGCCGGGTGTTGCGACCAGAAAAATCTCAAGATCATTTGTGTGTTTCATAAAGCGTGCTTACAACGGTCACGCACAGGGTGCGATATGCATTTTATTAGGCTCTCTCAAACGAAAGTGACATTCTCGGGTCACTTTGGGCGGTAACGGGTTTGCGTTTGATCGTTTCCCCGCGTAAAGGGACCGTGATTATGACATAGTCACGCATCATAGGCAGTCTTAGCTTATGTATTGCCGGGTGCTGGCGTTTATCTCTGCAGTGATTTTTGGCGGACACCCGGCAAAAAGACACGGCAGAACGGGAAAGAGGCTTGGAAGACCGTAGCGACATGCAAACTTTCAAACTGAAAAAAGGGTTCGAGCTGCCGGTGCAGGGTGCGCCGGATCAGACGATTCATCCGGGGCCCGAATTTTCGACTGTCGGTGTTCTCGGCGGCGACTATATTGGCCTGAAACCCAAGATGCTGGTGCAAGAGGGCGATGCCGTTCAGCGCGGCACGGCACTGTTCTGCCACAAGGACGCGCCGGACGCGATGATGGTGGCCCCTATGACCGGAAAGGTCGTAGCCATTAACCGGGGCGCGCGACGCGTGCTGCAGAGCGTGGTAATCGAGGTCTCGGACCCGAATGACACTGGCATTGATTTCTCGGGCGTGGGCAATGGCGACAGTGCGGCAGGGATCACCGAGAAACTATGCGCAGCGGGTTTGTGGACGGCGTTCCGCACCCGGCCTTACTCCAAGATGCCTGAACCTGGAAGCGCACCCGCGGCGATTTTCGTGACTGCGATGGACAGTGAGCCTCTGGCGGGTGATGCAGCAGTGATCATCGCTGATGCAGGGGATGCGTTCGCTGCGGGTCTGGCGGCGATCGCGAACCTAACCGAAGGTAAGACCTATCTGTGCCACAAAGAGGGTGACTCGATACCGGGTGCCGATGTGCCGGGAGTTGAAGCCGCCGCATTTGCAGGTCCGCACCCGTCGGGGCTGGCGGGGACGCATATCCATTTCCTCGAGCCGCTGGCGGGGGACAAGCAGGTCTGGACCATCGGGTATCAGGACGTCATCGCCATTGGTCGCCTGATGCAGACCGGCTATCTGGACCCCAATATCGTGATCGCTCTGACCGGTCCGGGCGCGCGACAGCCGCGCTTGATCCGTACTGTCATGGGCGCGTCCACCGACGATTTGACCCGCGACGAGATCGATGTGGACGGGACGCCCCGGATTATCTCGGGCTCGATCCTGTCGGGCGCGCAGGCCGAAGGTCCAACCGCCTATCTGGGGCGCTTTGCGCGGCAGATTTCGATCATCCGTGAAGATCACGATCAACACACGATGGGTTGGATTCTTCCAATGCCGTCGAAATTCGCCGTACAGCCGGTATTGGGCTCGGCCTTTGCGAAAAAGCTGTATGCGTTCACTTCAAACCTGAACGGCGGGCGTCGTGCGATGGTGCCGACGGGCGTGTTCGAAGAGCTGATGCCGCAGGACTACCTGCCGACGCAATTGCTGCGCGCTTTGTTGGTTATGGACACGGACACTGCCCAGGCATTGGGCGCGCTGGAGCTGGACGAAGAAGATCTGGGTCTTGTGGGCTTTGCCTGTCCGGCAAAATATGAATACGGGCTGGCGCTGCGCGACTGCCTGACCAAGATTGAAAAGGAGGGCTGATCCACATGGGTTTGCGCAGCTTCTTCGATCGGATTGAGCCGAACTTTACCAAGGGCGGCAAGTACGAGAAGTATTTCCCCATCTACGAGATGGTCGAAAGCTTCATCTACACTCCGAAAACCGTCACCACCGTCGCCCCACACGCACGGTCCTACGTGGATATGAAGCGGATCATGACCTATGTCGTGATCGCGACGATCCCGTGCATCCTGTGGGGGATGTGGAATACGGGTTATCAGGCGAATTCAGCTATTGCGACGCTTGGCCCGGATGCGGCTACCGGCTGGCGGATTGCTTTGCTGCAGATGTTCGGTATCTCGCTGGATCCGTCCAGCCTGTTTGCCAATGTGTTGCACGGGTTGCTTTATTTCCTGCCGATCTACATCACGACGCTGGTCGCGGGTGGTATTTTCGAGGTCATCTTTGCCACCGTGCGCGGGCATGAGGTGAACGAGGGCTTCCTTGTCACATCGATGCTCTACACGCTGATCCTTCCGGCATCGACACCGCTGTGGCAGGTCGCTTTGGGCATAATCTTCGGCGTTGTCATCGGCAAAGAGGTGTTTGGCGGCACCGGTAAGAACTTTCTCAACCCCGCACTGGTCGGGCGGGCGTTCTTGTATTTCGCTTATCCTGCGCAAATGTCGGGGGATTCGGTTTGGACTCCTGTGGATGGTTTCTCGGGCGCGACCGCGTTGGGGATCACCGCAGCCGAGGGCGTTCAGGCGCTGGCGGCTGACGGGATCACCTGGGCCAATGCGTTCTTCGGCACCATTCAGGGCAGTTTCGGTGAGACATCGACGCTGGCCTGTATGATCGGCCTGGCCTTCCTGCTGACAACAAAAATCGCCAACTACCGCCTGATCCTCGGCTGTTTGGCGGGAACCATCGGCTTCTCGCTCTTGCTGAACCTGATCGGGTCAGACACCAACCCGATGTTTGCGATGCCTTGGTACTGGCACATCGTTCTGGGCGGCTACGCCTTTGGTCTGGCTTTCATGGTGACCGAGCCGGTTTCGGCCAGCCACACCAACATGGGCCGCTATATCTACGGTGCGCTGATTGGTGTCATGGTTGTGATGATCCGCGTCATTAACCCTGCTTTCCCCGAAGGCATGATGCTGGCTATCCTCTTCGGAAACGTCTTTGCGCCGCTGATCGACTATTTCGTCGTGCAGGCCAACATTAAACGGAGGGCGCGTCGCCATGTCTGATACGCAGTCCCAAGAACCAAAAGGCGCGATTGCCAAGTTTCTGGCCGCCTCGCCGGATTCTGTCGGCAAAACGATCATCGTCGCGGTCGCTGTCTGCCTTGTGGCCTCGATGGTCGTATCCGCCGCAGCCGTCAGCCTGCGCCCGGTGCAAGAGGCCAACGCGCTGAAGGACAAGCAGGTCAACGTTCTGCAAGTCGCCGGTGTCTATGAGCCGGGTGTCGACGTCTCCGAAGCGTTCGCTGCGTTCGAACCGCATGTACTTGAACTGTCGACGGGCGCTTTCGTCGACGATCAGTTCGACGCTGCCACGTTTGATGACATCGCTGCGGCCAGCGACCCGGACCTGAGCGTTGCGCTGGACAATGACCCGGCTGGCATTGGGCGTCAGTCCAAGTACCGCGTGATCTACCTGTTGCGCGATGATGCGGGCGGATTGGATAAAGTGATCCTACCGCTGCATGGCTATGGCCTGTGGTCCACGCTCTATGGTTTTATCGCGCTGGAGAACAACGGCAACGATATCTTCGGCCTGCAATTCTATCAGCATGGTGAGACGCCGGGCCTTGGGGCCGAGGTGGACAACCCGCGCTGGAAGGCACTGTGGAATGGCAAACGTCTGCGCGATGACGCGGGTGAGTTGCAGATCACCGTTGCCAAATCGCAGCCCGCCGCTGGCCCCGACTTTTACGTCGACGCGCTGGCCGGGGCGACGCTGACCTCGGTGGGTGTCGATAACCTTGTACGGTTCTGGATGGGGGATGCGGGCTACGCTCCGTTTCTGGCCAAACTGCAAGCAGGAGAATTCTGATGTCTCAGACCAAGAAAGAGATGCTGGTCGACCCGCTTGTCGACAATAACCCGATCACTCTGCAGGTGCTGGGCATCTGTTCGGCGCTGGCGGTGACCTCGTCACTGCAGGTCTCGATGGTGATGGCGCTGGCGGTGATCTTCGTGACCTCGTTCTCGTCCTTCTTTATCTCGTGCCTGCGCAACCAGATTCCCGGCTCGATCCGGATCATCGTGCAGATGGTGATCATCGCCTCGCTGGTGATCCTGGTGGACCAGATCCTTAAGGCCTATGCGTTTGAGATCTCGAAAACCCTGTCGGTTTTTGTCGGCCTGATCATCACCAACTGTATCGTGATGGGCCGGGCTGAGGCGTTTGCGATGAAGAACCCGCCCGTCGCGTCGTTCATCGACGGCATGGGCAACGGTATGGGCTACGGCCTGATCCTGCTGCTGGTGGGCTTCATCCGCGAGCTGTTCGGGGCCGGGTCGCTGTTTGGCATCACCATTCTGGAGACCGTCAACAACGGTGGCTGGTACGTGCCCAACGGGATGCTGCTGCTGCCTCCGTCAGCGTTCTTCATCATCGGTCTGATCATCTGGGCCTTCCGCACATGGAAGCCGAACCAGGTGGAAGAGCGTGAATATAAAATTCAGCAGGTAGAGGCCCACTGATGGAAGGTCTGATTTCACTGGCCGTAAAGGCCATCTTTGTCGAAAACCTTGCGCTCAGCTTCTTTCTCGGGATGTGTACCTTCATCGCCGTGTCCAAGAAGATTTCGACCGCGCTGGGTCTGGGCATCTCGGTCATGGTTGTGCAGGCCATCACCGTGCCTGCCAACAACCTGTTGCTGAACTACCTGCTGAAACCAGGCGCGCTGACTTGGGCGGGCTTCCCGGATGTGGACCTGACCTTCCTTGGCCTGATCTCATATATTGGTGTGATTGCAGCCATGGTTCAGATACTCGAGATGGTTTTGGATAAGTATTTCCCGCCACTTTACAACGCGCTGGGGATCTTCCTGCCTCTGATCACGGTGAACTGCGCCATTCTGGGTGGCTCGCTGTTCATGGTGGAACGCGACTATAACTTTGCCGAGGCGACGACTTATGGTCTGTCTTCGGGCTTTGGCTGGGCGCTGGCGATCACTGCGATGGCGGGTGTGCGCGAAAAGCTGAAATACTCGGACATTCCCGACGGCCTGCAAGGGCTTGGGATCACCTTCATCACCGCGGGTCTGATGGCGATGGCCTTCATGTCCTTCTCGGGCGTGAAACTGTAAGGAGGGACGCATGGAAACCTTTAGCTTAGGCGTCGTTCTTTTCACCCTGATCGTGTTGGGGCTGGTGGCCATCATCATGGCTGCGCGGTCCAAGCTGGTGTCGACCGGGAACGTGAACATCACCATCAACGGTGAGAAAACCATCTCGGTCCCTGCCGGGGGCAAGCTGCTGCAAACCCTGGCGGCCGAGAAGCTGTTCGTCCCTTCGGCCTGTGGCGGCGGTGGCACCTGTGCGCAGTGTCGGGTGCGGGTGCATTCTGGCGGCGGCTCGATCCTGCCGACCGAGGAAAGCCACATCACCAAGCGTGAGGCTTCGTGCGGTGACCGTCTGTCCTGTCAGGTCGCAGTCAAGCAGGACATGGACATCGAAGTCCCCGAAGAGGTCTTTGGCGTCAAGAAATGGGAATGCACCGTTCGCTCGAATGAAAACGTGGCGACCTTCATCAAGGCCCTGACGCTGGACCTGCCGGAAGGCGAGGATGTGAACTTCCGCGCCGGTGGTTACATCCAGATTGAAGCCCCTGCGCACCAGTTGAAATACACCGATTTCGACGTGGAAGAGGAATACCGCGAAGATTGGGACAAGTTCAATCTGTGGCAATACGAATCCGTCGTGGCCGAACCGATTGAGCGGGCTTATTCCATGGCCAACTATCCGGATGAAAAGGGCATGATCATGCTGAACGTCCGCGTGGCCTCGCCGCCTCCAGGGTCGGAAGGTATCCCAGCGGGTCAGATGTCGTCGTATATCTTCAACCTGAAACCAGGTGACAAGGTCACCATCTCGGGTCCGTTTGGTGAATTCTTCGCCCGCGATACCCAAAAAGAGATGGTATTCATCGGCGGTGGTGCAGGCATGGCCCCCATGCGCAGCCATATCTTCGATCAGCTCAAGCGGTTGCAGAACCGCGATCGCAAGATCAGCTTCTGGTACGGGGCACGGTCGAAGAAAGAGATGTTCTTTGTCGAGGATTTCGACCAACTGGCCGAAGAGTTCGACAATTTCGAATGGCATGTCGCCTTGTCGGACGCGCAGCCCGAGGACGATTGGAAAGGCTATACCGGCTTCATCCACAACGTGCTGTTCGAGGAATACCTCAAGAACCACCCTGCGCCCGAGGATTGCGAGTTCTACATGTGTGGACCGCCGATCATGAACCAGTCGGTCATCAACATGCTGCTGGACTTGGGCGTGGACCGCGAAGACATCATGCTGGACGATTTCGGCGGATAAGACAGGATAAACCGGCGCAGCACAGCGCCGGTTTTTTTTTACAACCGGAGGTCGCTGGCCTCTGGCGGTAGACAGGATTTGACGTCGAACAACACGCTTTGATCCTTGCCAAAGGCGCGTATCTCGGCTGGGGCGAGCGCCAGAAATTCCTGATGCGCAACTGCCAGAACGATACCGTCATAGGCACCGGTTTCAGGCTGCGAAGTCAATGAAATCCCGTATTCCTTCTGCGCGGCAACTGCATTCGCATGGGGGTCGTGGACATCGACTGTGACGCCATAGTCTTGCAACTCGTCAATGATATCGACAACGCGCGTGTTGCGCAGGTCGGGGCAGTTTTCCTTGAAGGTCAGACCCATCACCAGCACGCGGGCGGCGGCAACATTGATCCCCTCGCGCATCATCCGCTTGACCAGTTGCGAGACCACATAGCCGCCCATACTGTCATTCAACCGACGCCCGGCCAGAATGATCTGAGGGTGATAGCCCACGGCCTCTGCCTTGTGGGTCAGGTAATAGGGGTCTACGCCGATGCAATGACCGCCCACCAGACCGGGGCGGAAGGGTAGAAAGTTCCACTTGGTCCCCGCGGCGCGCAGAACTGCATCGGTGTCGATATCCATCCGGCCAAAGATCATCGCCAGCTCGTTCACCAATGCGATGTTCAGGTCGCGTTGGGTGTTCTCGATCACCTTTGCGGCCTCGGCCACACGGATGCTTTCCGCCTTGTGGGTGCCCACCGTGATGATCCGCGCGTAAAGCGCATCCACCAGATCGGCCACCTCGGGGGTCGAGCCGGACGTAACCTTGCAGATATCCGCGATCCGATGCGTCTTGTCACCGGGGTTGATCCGCTCGGGGCTGTAGCCTGCAAAGAAATCGCGGTTGAACACCAGGCCCGAGGCGCGTTCCAAAACTGGCACACAGTCTTCCTCGGTCGCGCCGGGGTAGACGGTGGATTCGTAAATAACCAGATCACCAGGTTTCAGCACGCGTCCAACCGTTTCAGACGCGCTGAGCAGCGGTGTTAAGTCAGGCTGCTTGCCCGCTGTGATCGGGGTGGGGACGGTTACGATATAGGTGTCACATTCCGCGATATCTGCCGGATCGGTGGTGAAGGACAGGCCGGTTGCGGCGCGCAGATCCTCGGGCTCGACCTCATGGGTTGCGTCCTGACCGGCACGCAGGGCGGTTATCCGGGCTGTGTTGATGTCAAAGCCGATCACAGGGCCTATTTTGCCGAAGGCAACAGCCAGCGGCAGGCCGACATAGCCCAGTCCGATCACGGCGATCTTGCGCGCGTTGGGGTCTGTTTCAAACATCGTCGTCATTTACCATGATAGTCGCGGAACCACGCGACGAACCGGGCAATGCCCTCTTTGAAATCGGTTTGCGGGCGGTACCCTGTCAGGGATTGGAGCAGATCATTATCGGCCCATGTCGCAGGCACATCGCCCATCTGCATAGGCATGTAGTTTCGGATAGCCTTTTTGCCCAAGGCATCCTCAATGGCCTCGATGAAGTCCATCAGCCGCACCTTGTCGCCATTGCCGATATTCACCACCCGCCAAGGCGCTGCCGGAGACAGGCTGTCGCCCTCGGCAATCTGGTCCGCACTGTCCGGGCGCTCGGGCGGCACGTCGATCAGCAGGCGGATACCCCGCACCAGATCCTCGACATAGGTAAAGTCGCGGTACATGTCGCCGTGGTTATAGATGTCGATCGGGCGGTCATCCAGAATGGCGTCCACAAACTTATAGAGCGCCAGATCGGGGCGGCCCCAACTGCCGTAGACAGTGAAAAAGCGGAACATCGTCGTCGGCAGGTTCCACAGATGAGCGTAGGAATGGCCCATCGCCTCATTTGCTTTCTTCGTGGCAGCGTAGATGGTCAGGGGGGTGTCGGCTTTTTCGACCTCGGTAAAGGGCATCTCTTCATTGGCGCCGTAAACGGATGAGGTCGAGGCCATCAGCAGATGCGCAACTTTGTGTTCGCGGGCGACCTCCATAACGTTGAACGTGCCCACGACGTTCGAGTTGATATAGCTGCGCGGGTCTTCCAAGCTATACCGAACCCCGGCTTGTGCGGCGAGGTGGACGATGACCTCGGGCTTGAAGTCATCGGCGATCTGTTTCAGGCGGTCGTGAATTTCCAGCAGGTCCTCGGTTGCAGAAAAGCCCGGATTTTGCAGAAGCATCTGGTGGCGGCGCTGTTTGAGTGTGACGTCGTAATAGTCGGTCATCCCGTCATAGCCGTGCACACGAAAGCCTTCGGCCAGCAAAAGCTTGGCCAGATGGAACCCGATGAACCCGGCCGTTCCGGTGACAAGAACCCGTTTCATGCAACCCTCTGTTTCATCGCCGTTTGATGCTGCATCAGGGATACTGTCACGGGGCCAAGGTCAAGGGGATTTTCGCCGTATTCGATCAGCCAACAATCATCTGCTTCATGCGAAGGGCTTCGTATTCTAGCTCTTTCAGACGAAAATGCACAACGTCGCCGATGGTGATCACACCGCGCAAGGCACCGTCAGAAAGAACGGGCATGTGGCGAAACCGCCCCTCGGTCATGGTTTTAAGAACTTGGTTCAACGGGTCATCAGGTGCGCAGGTTTTGACCTCACGCGTCATCAGGTCCTCGACCGATTGAGGAAGCGTCTGACCGGGGGTGTCGGCCATGCGGCGCACGATATCGCGTTCCGACAGAATGCCTTGCAGTGCGCCGTTTTGGTCTGTCACCAGAACCGCCCCGATTTTCTTTTCCTTCAGCGTGTTCACCACCGAGTGAATCGTATCGTTCGGACGCACCGAGAAGACCGCGTCGCCCTTGCCCTCAAGCAGTTTCGCCACGGTCGTCTGCGAGTGTGACAGGTTCGAGTCGACCGACTGACTGCGAGTGCTGGTATCGGCTTTATCGCCGCGGGTCGGTGGCTGGTAAGAGCTTGGGGCCATGGGCAATCTCCTTTTCTTTTGCTATTCACCTTAGCGCAGCCGAGCGACCTGTATAGGGTGCAATTGCCCTATCCGGGGAAAACTGCCAAAAACCAAGGATATCTGATCTTTTGTCCGACTTCTATTTGACACCGCCCATCGCGGCATTGATCTTTTTGGCAGTGGTGGTCTGCGGGCACAACTTTCGCATGACATGGAAACAGCAAACGCCGGGTTGGCAAAAGAAAGCCTGGCTGTTCGGTTTGCCTGCTGGCATTGGCCTTTTGGTTTTAGGCTTCATGCCGCTGAAACTCTGACGTCGGTTTGACTCTGATCAGAGGCGCTGGCATATGCCGAGCACGTTTTCCTAAGAGGGTGCTGTGATGCGTCTTGTCCCCGTTTTGGCTGTTGCCGCGCTGGTGTCTGGCTGTTTGTTCGACAAAGAACCAGAGGTCGTGCGCCTGTCTGGCGAAACCATGGGAACGACCTTCAACATCACCGCCATCGGCGTGGACGTGGACGAAGAAGCCTTGGCAGACTCGGTCGATGAGACTCTGGCCGAGGTCAACGCCAAGATGTCCAACTGGGATCCGAATTCCGAGGTGTCGACCTTTTCCGCGTCGGACAGCACCGATCCCGTTGCGGTATCTGACGAATTTGCGCTGGTGATCGATGCGGCAAATGACGTGCACCAGAAATCGGGCGGTACGTTTGACGTCACTCTTGGCCCGCTGATCGAGCTGTGGGGCTTTGGTCCACGCAAACCCGAAGACCCGGTGCCATCGGATGTCGAAATTCAGGCCGCGTTAGACAGCGTCGGTCAGTCCCGCCTGTTGACGCTGGACCGCGAAGCCGGGACGTTGGCCAAATTGGATGCGGGTGTAGGCATCAACTTGTCGGCCATTGCCAAGGGCTATGGCATTGACGCAGTGGCCGAAACGCTGCGCGACGCCGGGATCGAGAATTACATGGTCGAGATCGGCGGCGATCTGGTCACTATGGGTCAGAATGACAAGGGTGAGGCATGGCGGATTGGGATCGAAAAACCTGAAACTGGCGCGCAGGCCATCCAGTTGATCGTTCAGCTTGACGATCTGGGGATGGCGACTTCGGGAGATTACAAGAACTTCTTCGAACAGGACGGTGTGCGCTATTCGCATATTATCGACTCGGTGACAGGCCGCCCGATCACGCACCGGACCACCTCGGTCACGGTGCTAGCGGAAAACGCGATGATGGCCGATGCCTGGGCCACGGCCATGTTGGCGCTGGGGCAGGAAAAAGGGCTGGAACTGGCCGAAAAGCATAAACTTGCCGTGTATTTCATCTCGCGGGATGTGACAGGGGGCGAAGATGCCTATATCACGGTCCATAGCAGCGCGTTCAAAGACGCGTTGGGCAGCAACTGACGGATACGGATCATGAGCACCTTTATTCTGGCCTTCATACTGCTGGCTCTTGTGATGGTCGGCATGTCGCTGGGCGTGATGCTGATGGGCAAGACCATCAAGGGCAGCTGTGGCGGTCTGAACGCGATCTCGGGTGCGGATAAATGCGTAGTCTGTCAGAAAGATGTCGACCCAAACAGCCCGCTGCGTGATCAGTTGCAGTGCAAGCGCGCCAAGAAGGTGCTGGAACAGATGGAACGCGAAGCGCAGGCGTAAATTCCGCTTCGCCACTGACGCGGAATTGGTTAGCCTCAGCCCCGGACGATCAAAGGGGCGCATCCGTGGCCAAAGCCAAAAACATCCTATTCATCATGTTCGACCAGCTGCGCTGGGATTACCTGAGCTGCTACGGCCACCCGCACCTGCACACGCCGAATATTGACCGCTTGGCGGCGCGCGGTGTGCGATTTGACAGGGCTTATATCCAATCACCCATTTGCGGCAGCTCTCGCATGTCGACCTATACCGGACGCTATGTGCATTCGCACGGTGCCTCGTGGAACGGCATCCCGCTAAAGGTCGGCGAGATGACGATGGGCGATCACCTGCGCAAGGCCGGAATGGAGTGCTGGCTGGTCGGCAAAACTCATATGCGCGCGGATGCCGAGGGGATGGCCCGGCTGGGTCTGGAGCCTGACAGCCTGATTGGGGCCCGTGTGGCCGAATGCGGTTTTGACGTGTTCGAACGCGATGACGGGATGCTGCCCGAGGGGCCGGATGGTTATTACGATCCGGACGGCGCGAAAGAGTACAACAAGTACCTCACTGCCAAAGGGTATGAGAGTGACAACCCGTGGCACGATTTTGCCAATTCTGGTCTGGACGCAGATGGCAACGTACTGTCTGGCTGGTTCCTGAAGCATTCGACCGAGGCGGCAAATATCGCCGAGGAAGACAGCGAAACCCCATACCTGACCGGGCGCGGGATCGAGTTCATGGATACTCATAACGGCCCCTGGTGCTGCCATCTGAGCTTCATCAAACCCCATTGGCCTTATATCGTGCCCGAACCCTATGCCTCAATTTACGGCCCCGATGACGTGCTGCCGGTAAACCGGTCTGAAGCCGAGCGTGACAACGCGCATCCCGTTTTGCGCGCTTTCATGGACACAAAGATCGGCCAGACATTCTCGCGGCAGGATGTGCGCGAGGCGGTGATCCCCGCCTACATGGGTCTGATCAAACAGGCCGACGATCAGATGGGCCGCCTGTTCGACTGGATGGAAAAAACCGGCCAGATGGAGGACACGATGATCGTGCTGACCTCGGATCACGGCGATTTTCTGGGCGATCACTGGATGGGGGAGAAGACATTCTTCCACGACGCTTCGACCAAAGTGCCGCTGATCATCTATGATCCATCGTCCGCCGCTGACGCCACGCGCGGCACGGCCAGCGATGCGCTGGTGGAATCCATCGATCTGGCCCCGACCTTTCTGGATGTGGCGAGCGGCGCAGATGCCTCACATATCCTCGAAGGGCATTCCCTGTTGCCGATCCTGCATGGGACACAGGCGGAAACTCCGCGAGATGTGGTGATTTGCGAATATGATTATTCGGCCTCGCCGCTAGCGGAGAAACTGAATGCCTCGGTCCGCGATGCGGTGATGTTCATGGTCGCCGACAGGAAGTGGAAGCTGATCCATTGCGAGGGCGGCCATCGTCCTTTGCTGTTTGATCTGGAAAATGATCCGCAGGAATTGACCGATCTGGGCGACAGCGCCGACCACGCCGACATCATCGCGCAGATGTATGACCATCTGTTTACGTGGACCCGCAGGCAGTCTCAGCGCACCACGCGGTCCGAGGCGCAACTGATCGAGATGCGCACCAAAAGCCGGGGCCGGGGGGTTGTTGTCGGCATCTATGATGAAAACGACATGCCGCTGGAGTTGACGGTGAAATACCGAGGCCGCAAAGCGCGCCCGTATCGGGAGATTGTCGGCAAGGATTAAATTCACCGCGTCTACGCCAAAAGGCGGTTCACCCGGCGTCGGCCAAGGGGTAAAAGGTCAGGCAAGAGCAGCAAACCCGGAGAGTCCGAATGACCGCCCCCAAACCTGTCGTCCTGTGCATTCTTGATGGTTGGGGTCTGTCCGAGGACACCAAGGCCAACGCCCCCTATCTGGCGCAGACTCCAACATTTGATGCGATCATGGCGCAGGGGCCGCACGCGCAGCTGATCACACACGGGCCTGACGTGGGTCTTCCCAGCGGCCAGATGGGAAATTCCGAGGTTGGCCATACCAATATTGGCGCAGGCCGCGTGGTGGCGATGGATCTGGGGCAGATTGATCTGGCGATCGAGGATGAGTCATTTTTTGACAACGCGGCCCTTCAGGATTTCATCGCCAACGTTAAGGCGGCGAATGGAACTGCGCATTTGATGGGTTTGGTCTCGGACGGGGGTGTGCATGGGCACCTAAACCACATCGTCGCGGCGGCCAAGGCGATCACAGATGCGGGCGTGCCCGTGGCGCTTCACGCGGTGACCGATGGCAGGGACGTGGCGCCCAAATCGGCTTTCACATATATCGCCGAGCTGGAAGAGCGTCTGCCCAAAGGCGCACGCATCGTCACCGTCAGCGGGCGCTATTTTGCGATGGACCGCGACAATCGGTGGGAGCGTGTCAGCGAAGCCTATGCTGCCATGATCAACGGGCAGGGGCGGGCGGCTAGCACGGCGCATGGGGCCATCGACCACGCCTACAATCAATCGGAAAACGATGAATTCATCGTGCCAACGGTGCTGGAGGGGTTCGACAGGGTGAAGGATGGCGACGGTTTCTTCTGCCTGAACTTCCGCGCCGACCGCGCCCGCGAAATCCTGCGCGCGATTGGCGAGCCGGGTTTTGCCGATTTCGACACCGGGCCGCGTCCGCATCTGTCGGCCTTGCTGGGGATGGTGGAATATTCAGACGGCCACAACGCCTATATGACCACTGTATTCCCCAAGCGAGACATCGTGAACACCCTCGGTGAATGGGTGGCCAAACAAGGTCTGCGTCAGTTCCGTTTGGCCGAGACCGAGAAATACCCCCATGTCACCTTCTTCCTGAACGGCGGCAAAGAAACCCCTGAAGTGGGCGAGGACCGCTTCATGCCTAAATCGCCCAAAGTCGCTACTTATGATTTGCAGCCCGAGATGTCCTCGGCCGAGGTGACGGCGAAATTTGTTGAGGCGATTGAGGCCGGGTACGACCTGATCGTCACCAACTATGCCAACCCGGATATGGTCGGCCATACCGGCGATCTGCAGGCGGCGATCAAGGCGTGTGAGGCGGTGGATCAGGGGCTGGCGCAGGTGATCGAGGCGCTGAACAAGGCAGGGGGTGCGATGATCGTGACCGCCGACCACGGCAACTGTGAAATGATGTTCGACCCCGAAACCGGCGGACCGCACACGGCGCATACGCTGAATCCGGTGCCCGTTGCCCTGGTTGGTGGTCCTGAGGGCGCGGCTTTGCGCGACGGACGCCTGTCCGATTTGGCCCCCACTTTGCTAGACCTGATGGGGTTGGACCAACCGCCGGAAATGACTGGGCAGAGCCTGCTGTCATGAGGCTACGTGCGGCTCTTGCTTTTGTTATTCTTGGATCACCCGTTTACGCGCAGACAGATCCTGCTACGGCGGCGTTGAATGCAGCCCGGCAACTGGAGCAAGCGTCAATCACCCTGACCGAGGCAGACAGCGCCCGCGACAGGGTTCGCGCCCTGACAGCAACTATTCAGGCCTATGAGGCTGGATTGACGGCCATGCGCGACGGGCTTCGGCAAGCGGCCACACGCGAAGCGCAACTGTCCGCCGAGCTGCGGGCACGCGAAAAGGACGTCGCGCAGCTGCTTGGTGTTTTACAAACCATAGAAACAACAAGCCCGCCTGTTTTGATGCTGCACCCGTCCGGCCCGCTCGGGTCGGCGCGCGCCGGGATGATGCTGTCCGAGGTCACACCCGGCCTGAACGCCCGCGCGCAGTCGCTTGCGAGAGACCTGCAAGAAGTACAAACACTACGTTTGCTGCAGCAAAATGCATCCGAGACACTGGTCGAGGGGTTGGCTGGAGTACAAACCGCGCGCACCCGTTTAAGCGAAGCCATCGCCGACCGCACCGACTTGCCTCGCCGCTTTGTCGAAGATCCGATCCGCACAGCGATCCTGATCTCGTCCACCGAAACTCTGGACGGGTTCGCCAGCGGGTTGTCTCAGATTTCCGAGGGTGAGATTGCAGCCACAAACGCGGATGTCTCTGGTAAGAAAGGGCAGATACAGCTGCCAACTCAGGGTGTCATTCTGCATCACGCGGACGAAACAGATGCTGCGGGTGTAACACGTCCCGGTATTGTGCTTGCAACACGGCCTCGGGCAATTGTTACATCCCCGACTGCGGCAACGATCCGATACCGCGGACCACTGCTGGATTTAGGGAATCTGGTAATTCTCGAACCTCAACCTGGGCTTTTGTTCGTGTTTTCGGGCCTGCAGGAGGTTTACGGTGAGACCGGACAGGTCATCCCCGAAGGCTCTCCGGTTGGCTTGATGCCCGGTGAGACACCCGAAATAGGCGCTATTTTGTCAACAAGCGGTGATGGCACTGGAACTGAACGGTCAGAAACGCTCTATATAGAGGTAAGACAGGATAATAGCCCCGTGGACCCGGAATCTTGGTTTCGGACCGACAAGGATGGATAAACGAGTATGAAGAAATTTGTGATGGCCGGTCTGGCCGGAACCTTGGCAGGCGTAATTGCAACAACTCAGATCGCTGGGCCGTTGCTGGCGCAAGAGGCCGAAAGCAAGGCCAGTGTCTACGAACAGCTTGATCTGTTTGGCGACATTTTTGAACGCATTCGCGCACAGTACGTGGAAGAGGTCGACTCGGAAGATTTGATCGAAGCTGCAATTGACGGGATGCTGACATCGTTGGACCCGCATTCCAGTTACCTGTCCCCGAATGACGCGGAACAGATGCGCGTGCAGACCCGAGGCGAATTTGGCGGGCTGGGAATTGAAGTCACCCAAGAAGAAGGGTTTGTGAAAGTCGTTTCGCCTATAGATGGCACTCCGGCGGACGAAGCTGGAATCGAGGCGGGCGATTTCATCACGCATGTCGATGGTGAAAGCATTCTGGGTCTGACGCTAGACAAGGCCGTTGATCTGATGCGTGGCCCGGTTGGGTCCGAGATCGTGATCACCGTGGTGCGCGAAGGCGAGCAGGAACCATTCGACGTCACAATTGTTCGCGATACTATCAAACTGACCGCCGTACGTGCGCGGACTGAGGGCACCAGCGTTGTGTTGCGAGTGACCACGTTTAATGATCAGACCTTCCCGAACCTGCAGGCCGGTCTGGACGAACAGATCAAAGAGATCGGTGGAATCGACAAAGTTAACGGGGTCGTACTGGACCTTCGAAACAACCCTGGGGGGTTGCTGACACAAGCCATCAAGGTTTCGGACGCCTTCCTGAACGAAGGCGAAATCGTCTCGACCCGTGGTCGCGATCCGGGCGAGGGCGAACGGTTCAACGCCACCGCTGGCGATCTGGCTGAGGGCAAGCCGATCGTGGTTCTGATCAACGGCGGTTCTGCCTCGGCCTCCGAGATTGTGGCCGGCGCACTGCAGGATCACCGCCGCGCTATCGTTGTCGGCACCAAGAGCTTTGGCAAAGGCTCGGTCCAAACGGTCATGCCGTTGCGTGGCGATGGTGCGATGCGTCTGACCACGTCGCGCTACTACACTCCTTCAGGACGTTCGATTCAGGCACTTGGGGTCAGCCCGGATATCATCGTGGAACAGCCACGCCCTGCGCCGGCAACCGAAGAAGAGGAAGACAACCGTCCCTCACGCTCCGAAGCTGACCTTCGTGGAAGCCTGAACAATGACAGCCTCAGCGAAGATGAAATCCGGCAAATCGAAGAAGATCGCGCGAAAGCCGAAGCAACAGCGGAGTTGCGCGAAGAGGATTATCAGTTGGCTTACGCAATAGATATCCTCAAGGGTTTGTCAGCCTTCAACCCGAACGGCCCATCCCAATAACAAGAAAGGGCCGCTCAAAAGGCGGCCCTTTTTAACTCCTCGATCTTTCGTAATTTTTCTTCGTTCAACCGTAGAGAAAGGATAACTCCGACCGAAACGGAGAGGGCGGCAAAAACAAACGCCATATTCATTCCAGCATCAAACGCCGAAGCGATCGCGGCTTTAACCTTTTCACCTTCGGCCGAGCTGAGTTTAGCCATGACAGCTTTTGCAGAGTCCGTGGTGAGCGTGCCACCGTTTATGGCCCTCTGATCGGTCTCAGACATCTGAATCCCGTCCGCGCCAAGCTGTCTGGCAAGGCTGGACAAGCTGGTGACGTACATAATGGCCGTGGCAATCGCGACCGAGATCGCCCCGTACACGAGATGGGCCATAAAGCTCAACCCGCCTACAAGTCCGGCGCGTTCAGGCTTGACTGCGCTGACGGCGGCTGTACCCGAAGGCCCGACCGTTAATGTTGCACCAAGCCCGATCATGGCCATGCCTGGCAATATCTGGAAATATCCAAGCCCAGTTGGCATCACCACGATGCTGATTGCTCCAAACGTGGCGAACAGATACCCCCATAGCAACAGGCGTTTGGGACCGAAGTCGTTGTACAGAGTACCGGAAACAATGGATCCGACTGCCAGCAACATGGTGAGGGGCGCCAATCCCAGCGCCGAGTGAAAGACGGACCAGCCCAGAACCTTTTGCATGTATTGAGGGAAATAAAGTAACCCTACAAAAACCGCCGACACATTGAACATATTCAGGCCCAACGTGATCCGAAACTCGCGATTTTGCATCATTTGAGGCAACAGCAACGGTTCTTTCACGCGCTTTTCGACCTTTGGAAAGGCAACGAACAAAGTAGCGCTAACGAAGAACAGCATCAGAAGCGGCGGCGACACCCATCCCCAATCCGCACCAACGTCCAGCCCGTAAAGTAAAAGCAAAACGGCAAAAGACAAAACGGCCATCCCGGCAAAATCCAAATGTTCGCCCTGTTTGTGTTGGGTTTCCCGCTCCATCAGCACCAGCGCGGTGACCATTGAAATGGTTGAGAACACCACGTTAGCCAGGAAAAACAAACGCCAGTCACCAAAACTGACCGCCGCGCCACTGATCAGCGGTCCGATGACGTTCCCGGTCGTGACGCCAGCGAGGATCATCCCCATAATCATCGCGCGATGTTCAGGCTTCGATATTTTGGTCGCACCAAAGGCCAATGTACACGGCCAGACACAGCCCGCACCGATGCCCTGTAACGCCCGAGACACGATCAGAAAATCCAAACTGGGCGCAAAAAAGCACATAAGGGACGCGAACAGAAAAATAACAAGGCCGTTCAGCATCATACGACGATGGCCAAACATATCTCCCATCCGCCCTCCGGCGACCATCGTCATCGCAAAGAACAGAGCATAGATGTTCAAAACCCATTGAGTACTGGTGATATCCGCGTCAAAGCTGTTTTCGATCGCCGGTACCAGGATCAATGCACCGGTAAAATCTATTCCGATGCCAAACCCAGTCACCATCAACGCGATGACTTTGATTATGCTGGTGCGATCCATGTAAACATCCTGAGTCTAAAAAATGGAACCAGTGATGCATGAAATTGGTTTTTAAGATAGAAAAAAGAGGGAACGTATTCGCAGAAGGTTAGTCCGAAGCGCTGTGTGACCTGCGGAACGCTTGCTTCAACATATCCAACTCGGCACGCAACAGCTCAACCTCGACCCGCAGATCATTTTCAACCGGTGAGCCTGCAATGATCGAGAAATCGCCTAGCTTTTCCGAGGTCGCTTCATCGACAACTAAAAATGTGTGCACCCCATCCGATAAAGCTGAATTGGGGACCGGCACAGTTAAACGCCATCCGTCATCCATCTCTGTCAGTTCGGTGTCCACGATTTCCTGATCACGGTATCTGACCTTAACGCAAGGTTCTTCGTCTGCGGTCAGATGAGCTTGCCAAATGCCGTTTTCAAGAAATAGAGGCGTGAGAGAAAGCTGTTTCATTGACGGGGCCTCACAAATCGGCTCGGTGGTGTCGGCAGAAAGTCAGATCGTGCAGCACAACGCTGTTCATAGAAGGACGGTCAAAAATCACGTCCAACCAGACCTTCTGAATCCGCTGTTCATTCAAAGGCAGATGCGCCAGGTCAAAATCGATCGCGTGGGACATATCACATCGCTCTAACCCGCGCAGCACCTGATCTGTGTTCGGTCCGTGCTGTATGTTCAGCCGGGCCATGGCGCTTATCTCGCGTTCCGCCTGCAAACCGAGATCGACCCGGAAAAGATGCTCTTTGGTCAGATTCCAGGTCGCTTCAGATGGAAGTTCCACTGATACCGATAGGAACGACCCGCTGAACGCAAATACCTCTGTGCTTAGGCCGAATGGAGCGAGGTCTTTATCCCTGGCATTTCTAATTTGTCGCGCGGCTATCTCACACAGGGCGCAGTCATGGAACAATGTCACCTGACCGTCCAACTCTGCTTTGCGCGGGACCGACGCGACGCCTCGGCGGGGCAGGGGCCGACGCCACAAATCCGGACGCCAGGACCAATCCGTTCCAAGAGGTTTGGGAAACTGCTCGGACCCGACCGACGGCCACCTTAACCTACTGTCAGCTTGAGAAATCAAACTGTCCAGATGAGAGCGCAGTTTGCGGGCTTCATCACGTTGTTTTCTCAACTGCAGCGTTTTTGTAGCCGACGCATCCTGCGCAGCTTGGCGCCAACGGGCAAGAACCCGTTGGTGAATATAGCGATCCAGAAGTTTGCCCATGGTCCCATCGCCTGAAATTGCCTTTCTTTAATCAAAGACCGGGTCAAAGATAAGGCGCAAACGGTGTAGCGGGGATTAAATTTTGATTTTTAGCTAACGCTTTCTAGTGGGCAGGCAGTTTGTTGTCTGATAGGCGGTCCACCGTTCTTGCAATCGGTCGGGCCAATGCGTACCGTCCGGCACCTGATTGCCGTGGATCATCCGAATACTACGTACCAAAACCGTGAGGCAGGGCCGGGGCATGGAACCCACTCTTTTTTCATTCATTTGGAAATATTCCAAGAAACAGCAGCTAATTCTGTTGGTGCTCACCGTCTTGTCTTTTCCTTTTCTCTACGCCTCATTGGAGTTGCCGAAACAGATCATAAATGACGCGATTGGCGCGCCGGCAGATACCGTCACAGTGTTCGGAATAACGGTCACACAAGTTCAGTACCTGCTGATCTTGTGTGTGGCATTTCTGGCCACGGTCATCGCCAGCGGGTTGATGAAGATGCGCATCAACACGATGAAGGGCGTGCTGGCCGAGCGGATGCTGCGGCGTCTGCGATTCACCTTGATCCACCGCACCATGCGGTTCCCCAAATCGTACTTTGCCACTACCAGTCAGGGTGAGTTGGTGTCGATGATCACGTCTGAGGCCGAACCGATGGGTGGGCTGATGGGTGACGCCATCGCACAGCCAGTGTTCCAATTCGGCCAGATGATGACCATCGTGACCTTTTTGTTCATGCAAAGTGTGTGGTTCGGCCTTGCCAGTATCGCCCTGATCCCATTGCAGGCGTGGCTGATCCCAAAACTGCAGCGCCAGATTAACCTGTTGAACAAGGATCGTATTCAGCAGGTGCGACAGCTGAGCTCGGAGATTGGCGAAAGTGCAGCTGGCATCAGTGATCTGCGCGCGAACGGTGGATGGCGTTATCGCCTGGCGCAGTTCAGTTACCGACTTGGGACTTTGTTCGAGATCCGCTTCAAGATTTACAACAAAAAGTTCTTCATGAAGTTCCTCAACAATCTGATCACTCAGTTGACGCCCTTTCTGTTTTATTCGGTCGGCGGTTATCTTGCGATCACCGGAGAGGTCACGGTCGGCGCGCTTGTTGCGGCTCTGGGCGCGTATAAAGATCTGAGTGGCCCTTGGAAGGATCTTCTGACCTACTACAATCAAGTTCAGGACATGTCATTGCGCTGGGAAATCGTGACCGAGCGTTTTGCGCCGGACAACATGATCCCGCAAGAGCTGTTCGTAGGTGAGCCTGAAACGATCCCGCGCCTTACAGGCGACATCGAGTTGCACAATGTGACTGTCCGCGACGATGACGGCAAAACGATCCTCGAAGACATCGACCTGACGATACCAAGTGGCGCTCGGGTCGCCATCAAGTCGTCGAGCGCAGCAGAACGAAGTGCTCTGGCACAGGTGCTGACACGCGAGTTGTTACCAGTTCAGGGCGATATCAAGATCGCAGGCCATAACCTTGCGAGCCTGCATCAAGCCGTAATTGCCGCCCGTATCGGATACGCCTATTCACGCCCGTACTTGTTTGACGGGACATTGGGCGACAACCTCTTGATGCCGCTGCGCACCCATCCGCAACAATCAGATGATGAAGCGAATACCCCAACACGGTGGAAGATAGAAGCCGAGCGATCCGGGAACCCAACCGACTCACTTTCCGCGGAATGGATTGATCCGGGCCTTGCGGGGCTGGAAAACGCTGACCAGATTCGCGACTGGTGGTTCGAGCTGGTCGAAGCGATGGGGATCGACGAGTTCATGTTCCGCCGCACTTTGCGTACACAGTTTGATCCAGCGCAACATCCGGCGCTGGCGCGCGACGTTGTAGCGCTTCGCGAGAGCGTCGCGCAGCGGCTGCGCGAAAAGAACCTGGACCGATATGTGTACCGGTTCGATCCCGACCGGTTTAACCCGGCTGTGCCGTTGGGCGGCAACTTGCTGTATGCAGCCCCGTCCCGCGATATTTCTCCGGACATTCTGGCCGGTGACGGGCGGTTTCTGGCAATGCTGCGGGCACATGATCTGGATGACGAAGCAATGGCTATAGCCCGGGCCGTTCTGCACACGCTGAACCAGACTTTCGGGCGCGATGGAACAGATCACCCTCTGTTTCTGCGGCTGGGCATGACAAAGGACATGTACTACCGTCTGCTGGACATCGAAGATCGCCGTAAGGCCAAGGGCGACGATGCCATCAACGAACGTGAGCGTGCATTGCTGCTAACCGTTCCGTTTTTGTTGACTGCCGAGCAAATTGGCCCCGACTTTCCCGATGAATATAAGGAAAAGATTCTTTCCATCCGCAGCGGTCAGGCCGAAAGGTTGCGCGCCTCAATGAATGGCATGTTCATTCCTGTCGCCCCAGACACCTATATCGACCGCATGACCGTTATGGAAAACGCACTGTTCGGACGGATTTCTCTTACAGCGGGTGCCCACGCCGAAGACATCGAAGATGTAGTCGCCGAAGCGATGAACGAAGCGGGTCTGCGCCGCCGCGCAGCGGCCATCATCTATGACCTGCCATCGGGTCTGGGCGGGAACAATCTCCCGACAGTATTCCAGGAACGTGCGGCCTTTTCCCGTGCAGGGATCAAGCGGCCCGACGTTCTGATTCTGGACACAGCGTTGGCAAGCCACGATTCGGAAAGCCGTTTGCGTACACGTCTTAAGCTGCGTGAATTGCTGCCCGACTCAATCATGATTTTCATGGAAAACCGGTTTGACCATCCCGAAGCCTATGACCTTTTTGTGGAAATCAAGGACGGTCGGATTGACGGCGTATCTAAAGCTCGCGTTGAAGACGAGCCGGATGCCACGGCCGATTTGAGCCGCAAGCTCAAGATCATTTCCTCGACCGAGCTGTTTTCGGGCGTCGATGGCCGCAACCAAAGACTGCTGGCCTTTTCTGCCCAATGGTATGACGCAACCGCCGGTCAGGTGATCTTTTCACGCAGACAGGCTCCAGATGCCGCCTATTTGTGTATTTCTGGTCAAGCGAGGCTGGAATGGCCCGAAGAAGGCGGAGAAGCGCGGCCGATCTCAGACGTCGAACCTGGTCGATTGATTGGGGATCTGTCCGTCATCACAGGCGATCCGCGCCAATTGGACCTCGTGGCTGTTAGCGATTGTTCTTTTTTGCGGATAGGGGCCGAAGAACTACGCGCTGTTGTTGATAGCGACGCAAAAGTCGCAACGCAGCTTTTGCAAACAGTGGCCGGGTACCTGACATCACTCGCCGTCCGTGTAAACGAAAAGGACTCGACCATCTTCTTTGAAGGCACCGACGCTGCAGGTCCGGAAACTTGAAAATGGGTAAGCGAACACGTCCGACTTATGCGGCCCATGAAGTGCTGGTGGCACAGGCCAGATCAAACCCTGAATTGTGGAGGCTTTTTGCGGGTCTAGGATTGATCGTGGCGGTCGTTATCGCATTGAACCTTGTGATTTTCGCTTTCGCGGCTTGGGTGGGATCCTCCGCTTGGGCCGCTGGGCTTTTGACCGGATCGACACCATTCGCGCTGCTTGTGTTGCTGGGAAGCTTTGCATTCGTGACTGTCGGAGTAAGATTGGCCGTACGGCAAGTACACCACAGAAACTTGCGATCGGTCTTGGGCCCGTTTCCGGAAACCCTTGTCCAATTCTGGCGCGTTTTCAGAACATTGCTCTTGCTTGGAGCGGTCGTTGCCGTTTTGCCACCTTACGACATGGGCACCGAGTTGATCTCCAATACACCACTTGCGACATGGCTGATGTTTTTACCTTTGTCGCTTGCAGCTGTCCTGATTCAAACAAGCGCCGAAGAGATCCTGTTCCGCGGCTATATACAACAGTCTTTGGCGGCGCGATTCCGGTCGCCATTTATTTGGATCGGTGTGCCGTCCATTTTATTTGCAGCTGGTCACTACGCACCCGGAACCGCCGGTTCCAATGCTGGTCTTATTGCGCTGTGGTCCTGCATGTTTGGCGTTTTGGCCGCGGACCTAACGGCCCGAGCAGGCACATTGGGGCCCGCAATCGCGCTACACTTCTTTAATAACATCATTGCGTTATTGTTTATCTCGCTGCCTGATAGCCTCAGCAGCCTTGCGCTTTACGTGCTACCATACGACATGTCGGATACCGATGTTCTGCGGCAGTGGCTACTTGTCGATTTCGCTTTGATGATTGTCGGATGGCTCGCTGCACGACTTGCACTCAGGCGTTGATTGCATTTCTTTCCGTAGCGTCTTATTTGACGTCAAAGCCGCATCAGCAAGGTTCCGATATGAACTGGATCACAAACTACGTCCGCCCCCGGATCAACTCGATTTTCTCTCGCCGGGAAGTGCCAGAAAATCTCTGGCACAAGTGCGACGAATGCGGAACCATGTTGTTTCACCGCGAATTGGCAGAAAACCAGAATGTCTGCACCCAGTGCGACCATCACATGGCAATCACCCCGCGCGACCGCTTTGCGCATCTCTTTGATGGCGGCATTTTCACCGAAGTCGACGTACCCGCCCCCCAGGATGATCCGCTGCAGTTCCGCGATCAGAAAAAATACCCCGACCGCATGAAGGCGGCGCAGAAAAAGACCGGCGAAAAAGAGGCGATGCTGGTCGCCGCTGGCGAAATTGGCCGCACCCCGATCATTGCCGCTGCTCAGGACTTCTCGTTCATGGGCGGTTCGATGGGCATGTACGTAGGCAATGCCATCATCGCTGCCGCGCAAGAGGCGGTAAAGCTGAAACGCCCGCTGATCCTGTTTTCTGCAGCCGGTGGAGCGCGGATGCAGGAAGGCATACTGAGCCTGATGCAGATGCCCCGCACCACGGTCGCGGTTGAGATGCTAAAAGAAGCGAACCTGCCTTATATCGTCGTCCTTACCCACCCGACTACCGGGGGTGTGACCGCGTCTTATGCGATGCTGGGCGACGTGCATATTTCCGAGCCCAACGCGCTGATCTGTTTCGCCGGCCCCCGCGTGATCGAGCAGACTATTCGTGAAAAACTGCCCGAAGGGTTCCAGCGGGCCGAATACCTTCTGGATCACGGAATGCTGGACCGTGTGACCAAACGGACCGAAATGCGCGACGAACTGATCACCATCACCCGTATGCTGATGAACGAGCCGCCCGCGGTCAAAGGCGATCTGCCTGCACCCACACCCCAAGAGGCCGAAGCGGCCGCACCCTCGGCTGAAAAATGATATCCTCCTCTTCTGACGTCATCCTTGACCGGATGATGGCGCTGCACCCCAAGATCATTGACCTGACCTTGGACCGCGTCTGGCGTTTGCTGGCCGCACTGGACAATCCCCAGAGCAAACTGCCACCGGTGATCCATGTCGCGGGCACCAATGGCAAGGGCTCAACACAGGCCATGATCCGAGCCGGTCTTGAACGTGCAGGGCTATCGGCTCATGCCTATACCTCACCGCATTTGGCTCGTTTTCATGAACGCATCCGTCTTGCCGGACAGTTGATTTCGGAACCCGCTCTGACCGAGTTACTGGACGAATGCTACGCCTCGAATAATGGCGAAAACATCACCTATTTCGAAATCACGACCTGCGCCGCCCTGCTGGCTTTTGCCAGAACGCAAGCGGACTACACATTGCTCGAGGTGGGCTTGGGTGGCCGTCTGGACGCCACCAACGTGATACATGAGCCCGCTGTGACGGTGATCACGCCCGTGTCCATTGACCACGAACAGTTCCTTGGCAACACGCTTGGCAAGATTGCCGCAGAAAAGGCAGGCATCATCAAACCCGGCGTGCCCTGTATCGTCGGGCCGCAGCAGGATGAGGCGCTCGAGGTTATCGAGTACACCGCCGCTCGTCTGGGCGCTCCGCTGCTGATCAACGGCCAACACTGGCATGTGCACGAGGAAAACGGACGCCTGATCTATCAGGACGAAACTGGGTTGCGCGACCTACCGCTGCCGAACTTGCTGGGCGCACACCAGATTCAGAATGCAGGCGCTGCAATCGCAGTTCTGCGCCACCTAAATATGGGCGATGACGCCTATGAGGCTGCCGTGACCCGTGCCGAATGGCCCGCACGAATGCAGCGCCTGAAAACAGGTCCGCTGGTCGAGGCCGCCGCCCAGGCCGAACTGTGGTTGGACGGAGGGCACAACGCCGCAGCCGGGATTGCTCTGGCCGATGTGCTGGCGAAACTGCCGCAACGCCCCACGCATATGATCTGCGGGATGCTCAACACCAAAGACGTCACCGGCTATCTGGCCCCGCTGGCCCAACAGGCCCAAAGCCTGACCGCCGTGTCCATCCCCGGTGAGGCCGCAACACTCAGCGCGGAAGACACCGCATCCGCTGCTGCCAAAGTCAACCTGCCAGCCACCACCGCACACAGCGTCGCTGATGCCCTCAACGCCATCACCACCAAAGACCCGCAGGCCCGCGTCCTGATCTGTGGCTCACTCTATCTGGCCGGTCACATCCTGCGCGAAAACGGATGAAACAAATCCGCGTAGCTTCATCTGGCTAAAAATACCTCGGGGGAGGCGCGCAACGCGACGGGGGCAGAGCCCCCTTATTTCCCCCAGTCCCGATCTTGCATCTCCCGCAGGCGTGACGCGGTGCGTTCAAATTCAAACGTCCCTTCGCCTTCGACATACAGCATCTCGGGCTCTGCGGCAGCCGAGCAAATCAACCGGACCTTTGCCTCGTACAGCGCGTCGATCAACGTCACAAACCGCTTGGCCTCGTTGAAATTGTTGCGCGACAGGCGGGGGATATCCTCCAGCACCAACACCTTCAACTCTTCGGCAATGGCCAGATAATCCGCTGGACCCAGCATCCGCCCGCACAGATCATAAAACGAAGCCCGCGCCACGCCGTTGCGGAAGGCCGGTAACTCAACCGCACGCCCTTTGACGTGCAGCACAAGCGGTTCTGCCGTCCCACCCGACAGGTCATTCCACACGCTGCGCACGTTCTGCCGCGCCTCGGGGCCAATCGGTGTGAAATAGACCGGAACGCCCTCCAGCCGGTTCTGGCGATAATCGGTGGGCGAGACCAGCTCCCACACCTGCAACTGCTCTTTGATATGCGCGATGAAGGGCAGAAACAGCTGCCGGTTCAAGCCGTCCTTATATAGTTCATCCGGGTGCCGGTTCGACGTGGTGACGACCACAACGCCTCCAGCATGCAGCAGGTCGAACAACCGCCCCACGATCATCGCATCGGTGATATCGGTGATCTGCATCTCATCAAAAGCCAGCAGGCGCACCGATTTGATCACCTCCTGCGCGACCGGGGCCAGCGCATCCTCGACGCCCTCCTGCCGCGCCCTATGCATCCCGGCGTGGATTTCCTGCATGAAGGCGTGAAAATGCACCCGCCGCGCCGGGATATCGTCCAGCGCGTCCAAGAACATATCCATCAGCATCGACTTACCGCGCCCGACACCACCCCACAGATAAAGCCCCTGCGGCGCGGGCGGGGCCTTGCGGAAAAACCCCCGCTTGACCGGCACGGACAGGGCCGCGCGGATGCGTTCGAAATGGGGCAGCACAGCCTCTTGCGCGTCATCTCGCGTCAAAGTGCCATCGGCGACGCGGGCCTCGTACAGCGAAATCAAATCCGTCATAGGCCCGAGCCTTACCCGCCGGGTTGCCGCTTGAAAAGCGGGCATTTTCCTGACGCATCAAATTTCCTTAACTGAAGCGGCAAATCTGCTGATTTGACCAATAGCCAAAAACCTCTAGCGTTCTGGCAAAGGAAATTCGAGGTCTGAATGCCCCACTCTGCGAGTCTTTTTAATCCGATCCTGATCGTGGGCTGCATCATCATCACAGTCAGCTTTGCCGTGCGCGCCTCGTTCGGCGTGTTTCAGATCCCCATTGCCGAGGAGTTCGGCTGGTTACGTACCGATTTCTCGATGGCCATTGCCATCCAGAACCTGGCCTGGGGTATCGGCCAACCGATTTTTGGTGCGATTGCCGAAAAAGTGGGTGACAGACGCGCGATCATACTGGGTGCGCTGACTTATGCGGCTGGGATGGTCTTGTCTGCCTGGTCCGTGACCCCGTTTGAACATCAGACCTATGCGTGGCTGGTGGGGTTTGGCATCGCAGGCACCGGATTTGGCGTGGTTCTGGCCGTCGTAGGCAGGGCCTCGTCAGACGAAAACCGTTCGATGTCGCTGGCCATCGTCACGGCAGCGGGCAGTTTCGGACAGGTACTGGGCGCGCCCGCTGCCGAGTGGATGCTGAGCTTTCTGCCCTGGCAACAGGTATTCATCGTTTTTGCCGTGGCGATTCTGGCGCTTGTGCTGACCCTGCCTTTCATGCGTGCGCCGCATCTCGCCACACGCGCGCAGCTGGAAGAGAGCATGGGCCAGATCGTCGGTCGCGCCTTCCGTGACCCGTCTTATGCGCTGATATTTCTGGGTTTTTTCAGCTGCGGTTATCAATTGGGCTTTGTCACTGCCCATTTCCCCGCCTTTGTGACCGAGATGTGTGGCCCCATTCAGCCTGGCGGCGTCCTCCATTCGGTCGGCATCACCTCGACATCCGCACTGGGGGCCATCTCGATCTCATTGATCGGTCTGGCCAATATCGGCGGCACCTTGCTGGCCGGTTGGGCGGGTAACCACTTTCCCAAGAAATACCTGCTGGCAGGGGTCTACACCGCGCGCACACTTGCGGCGGCAGCGTTTATCGTCTTTCCGATCACGCCAATCTCGGTCATCGTCTTTTCGCTGGTGATGGGATCGCTGTGGCTGGCAACGGTGCCCCTGACCTCGGGGTTGGTCGCGCATCTTTATGGGCTGCGTTACATGGGCACGCTTTATGGCATCATCTTCTTCAGCCATCAGCTTGGTAGCTTTCTGGGTGTCTGGCTGGGCGGGCGCATGTACGACGTTTACGGAGATTACACGATGGTGTGGTGGATCGGCGTCGCCATCGGCGCGTTCAGCGCCATCGTCCACCTACCGATCCGCGAAAACCGCAGTGCAGTCGCCGCCTGAGCTAGAGCGCCTCTTCCGAGTCAAGTAATCCTTCAGCCACCAGCCGGTCGGCCCAACCCTGCGGACCATCGAAATGATGCGTCTGCCAGCCGCGCGCGCGTGCTGTTTCGAGATTTTCCAGCCGGTCATCAGCGAACAGCAGCGATGCAGGCGATAACCCGCAATCATCCTCGACCATTTCATAGATCGGCGCATGAGGTTTGACCGCCTTCATCCGCCCTGAGACATACTGCCGGTCAAATTCATTCAGAAACGGATAAACCGTGGTGGCATAGTCAAAATTCTGCACCCCAAAATTGGTCAGCGCAAAGACCGGAACACCTTTGGTCCGCAACGCCCGCTGCAGCCGGACCGAGTGCGGAATTTCAGGGGCCGCCAGTTCGATCCATTTGTCATGCCACATACGGATCTCATCGCGCCATTCCGGGTATTTCTCGGCCCAGTCATAGATGGTGTCGGTAAAATGATGCCCCTGATCGACCAGATCGTTCATGCCGTGCAAGTCCACTTCGGCAAACATGGCGCGACGGCGATTCTCGCCGATGGTCTTGTCGTAATACCGCTCGGGTTGCCACTCGATCAGAACATTTCCTATGTCGAAAACTACGGCTTCAATCGGCATGATCCGCCCCTGTCAAATCAATCTGTGATTGCGCCGACTGAACCAATCTCCTACCGGATTTACAAGGCAAAACCGCAGCGCGGAACGCGCTGCCCGGCCCAACGAGAGGACGTGCATCTTTGATGCGCAGACGACCGGCGGGAGGGTTACGCCCGCAGCGCCGCCCTCAGTTCCCGCTCCAACGCATCCAGAAACCGCGACCGGTCGGCCTTGCCGAAGGGTTTACCGCCGCCGCCCGCTCCCAAGGGGTTGGCTGCGCGCAGATCGGCCATCAGATCGCGCATCGCCAGTTGCTGGCCTATATTGGCCGCCGTGAACGCCTCGCCATTTGGGCGTAGCACCCGCGCGCCAGCCTCAACGCATTTCGCGGCCAAGGGGATGTCGGACGTCACCACTACATCCCCGACCCCACAGCGCTCGGCGATCCATTTATCCGCCTCATCCGCGCCCTCAGAGACGATCACGACCTGCACCAACGGGTTGGCCGACGGCCGCAGCCCGCCATTGGAAACCAGCGCCATAGGTACTTTGTGGCGGGTGGCGACCCGCTCTGCCTCTGTTTTCACCGGGCAGGCGTCGCCGTCGATATAGAGCGTCGTCACGATTTCTTAGCCTGTTTCTCAGCGGGCTTTTTCTTAACCTTGAACTCCTCGGGGATCGGCATCCGGTTGAACGCATCCAATCCGGCGATCTTGTAGGCTTCGGCCAGCGTCGGATAGTTGAACGTGTTCTGCACGAAATAGTCCACGGTGCCCTTCAGGTTCAGCACGGCCTGCGCAATGTGGATCAACTCGGTCGCGCCTTCGCCAACGATCTGCACCCCAAGAACACGGCGGGTTTTCAGCGAGAACAGCATCTTTAGCATCCCGTGTTCCAGCCCCATGATATGCCCACGCGAGGTTTCGCGGAACCGCGCCACGCCGACCTCATATGGGATGCCGCGTTCCTGCAATTCTTCCTCGGACATGCCGCAAGTGGAAATCTCGGGCACCGAATAGATACCATAAGGATACCACGGGCTTTCCGGCAGGGTCGGGGTCTCCAACGCGTGGCACGCGGCGACGCGACCTTGTTGCAAAGACGTTGACGCCAGCGAGGGGTGCCCAATCACATCTCCTGTGGCATAAATATGCGGCACGGCGGTTTGATAGGTCTTGCGATCTACGTTGATCCGGTTGCGGTGGTCGGTCTCCAGCCCAACAGCCGACAGGTTCAGGGCCGAGGTCGCGCCCATGCGACCGGCGGCGAACAACAGCATCTCTGCCCGCACGTGGCGTCCGTTGTCCAGCGTGACTTCCACATGACCTCCGGCATCCTCAATCTTTTCGACCGTCGAGCCCAGCCGCAGATCCACGCCATTTTCGCGGATCTGATGGGTGAAATCATGGATCAACCGGCTGTCGATAAAGTCCAGAAATGTCTCGCGCGGTTCGATCAGCGTGACCCGCACATCCAGCGCCGAGAACATGGTGGCATATTCCACCCCGATCACGCCCGCGCCGATCACGCAGAGCGACCGAGGGATCTCGGCCATCTCAAGGAAATCGTCGCCATCGACCACGGTCTTGCCATTGAAGGGCACGTAATCGGGCCGATAGGTCTTGGTTCCGGTGGCAATCAGGAATTTCGCGGCGGTCAGGCGGGTAGTCTCGCCCGCGTCCGTCGCAACTTCAACTTCATGCGGGCCGATGAATTTGGCCAGACCGTTCAGCGTTTCCACGTGGTTGCGGTTGAACTGATGTTCCAGCACGTCCACCTCATGATCCAGCGTCATATGCAGACGCGCCTTGAGGTCTTCGGCCCGGATCTGATCTTTTACCCTGTAGGAACGGCCGTAAAAGCTGCGCTCGCGCCAGCCTGACAGGTTCAGAACCGTTTCCCGCAGGGTCTTTGACGGGATGGTGCCAGTATGTACCGATACTCCGCCCAGCCTATCCTTGCGGTCGATCACCAAGACGCGTCTTTGCAGTTTGCCTGCCTGAATCGCGGCCGCCCGCCCCGAGGGGCCAGACCCGATGATGATCAGGTCGTAATCGTAATCGCTCATGCGTTAGTCCCCGTACAGCGCCTCGGCGTGGAAGGTGATGTGGTCTTCCATGAAGGTCGACACAAAGAAATACGAATGGTCATAGCCCGGCTGTAGGCGATAGGTTGCCTGTTGGCGACGCTCTGCAATCGCCTGCGCCAGCGCCTCGGGGCGCAACAGGTCGATGAACTGATCGCGAGCGCCGGTGTCAATCAGGACGGGGCCGTCAAAGCCCTTTTCCTTCATCATAAGCGAGGCGTCATGTTTGGCCCATGCGGCCTCATCCTCACCCAGATAGGCGCTCAGCTGCTTGCGGCCCCAATCGGCCCCCGTCGGGTTCGAGATCGGCGCAAAGGCCGAGACCGAGCGATAACGCCCCGGCAGGTTCATAGCCAGCGTCAGCGCACCGTGGCCGCCCATCGAATGGCCGGTGACGGCCTGACGATCCATGTCGATGGCAAAGTTCTCGGCCAGCAGGGCGGGCAGCTCCTCGGCCACGTAATCCCACATGTTGAAATGTGGCGCCCAGGGGGTCTGGGTCGCGTTCACGTAAAAGCCCGCACCTTGACCCAGATCGTAGTCCTCGTGATCAGCCACGCCTGCACCACGGGGCGAGGTATCGGGGAACACCACTGCGATGCCTTGTTCCGCCGCCCAGGCCTGCGCGCCCGCTTTGGTCATGGCGTTTTCATGGGTGCAGGTCAGGCCCGAAAGATACCAGAGGACCGGGACGGGGCCGTCCTTTGCCTCGGCCGGCAGAAACAGGCCAAAGGTCATGTCACATTGGCAAGCAGTCGAGGCATGGCGGTAGACGCCCTGAACGCCTCCGAAGCAGGTGTTTTCCGAAACGGTTTCCATCTGGCTTTTGTCCTTACGTTAGGTTTGCGCCATGGCTAACGTTCCCAACACGGCTCGTAAAGTGCGGTGGTCAATACTGCTGGCATTTTTAAAAAGGTGAAGATCAGGGCGTTCCGACCCAAGCGATCACGAATGGCACAGTCAGGATACTGGCTGCAGTTGACAACAAGATCGCGGCCGACGCCCGATGTGGCGCAACGTTGTAATGCGCCGCAAGCATATAGACGTTCCCAGCGACCGGCAGCGCGGCCGCCGCAATCGCGACAGCAGCGGGGAAGGGCGCAATGGGAAAGATCCAAAGCAACGCAATGGCCACACATACCGGATGGATGACAAGTTTGCAGAAACTCAGCCAACCGGCCACATGCACGCGCTCAGCCGACTTGCTGGCCAGCGAGGCTCCGATAGCGAACAGAGCGCCGGGCGTAGCAGCCCCCCCAAGGATCGTGAGAAAATCATTAAGCGGCGCGGGAACAGGCATCTGAAACGCGGACCAAAGCATCCCCGCCGAAATCGAGACGATCATCGGGTTTTTTACCAGACCCAACCCAATCAGTTTGAAAGTGGCTGGGGTGAGCCGTCCGTCTCTGCCCCCGTTGATCAGGATTACGATCAATGACGAAAACACCACCAGATCAACCGTCAGAACCAGCATCACGGGGCCAATTGCAGCTTCTGTGAAAAGAAGGGCCAGCATAGGCAAACCGAGGAAACCGACATTGCCGATGGCTGCGCACTGTGCTTCTACCGCTGCGGTCGGCACGTCCAGCCCTCGGAACCAGGCGACAAGCGTTGCCAGCAGATAAACCACTACTGTTCCCGCTAGATACCCGATAACAAGCCTGGGGTTGAAGATCTCGGCAAAGGGCAGGGTCGCGGCAAAGCGGAACAACATGGCCGACAAGGCAAAATAGAACACGAATTTGGTCAGATAAGCCGTCGCTTCCTCGGTGAAGAACCGGGTACGACCCGCCCAATATCCAAGGCCGATGATCGCAAAGAAAGGAAGCGTGCGCAGAAAGATATCGACCATGCCGGAAGTGTTAGCACAGATTGATCGCGCGGCAAGCTCCATCGCAAGGTCCGATATTCGACAGCCTGACTGGCGAAATTACAATATTTGATTGCGCGTTCAGAATTGCTTTGGTGCGAATCGTTGTATCTGAACTGACCGGTTTATAAACTCCTACATATACTGTTGGGAGAGAGCATGTCTGAAACCGCAGCCATTCTGCGCACAGGTCGCAAATTCGATCAGGTTCTGAAAGGCGCACGAGAAGTCTTCATGGCCGATGGTTTCGAAGGTGCAAGCGTTGATGACATCGCCCGCGTTGCCGGCGTCTCGAAGGCAACACTTTATAGTTACTTCCCCGACAAACGCCTTTTGTTCATGGAAGTTGCCCAAACCGAATGCACACGTATGGCCGAGCATGTGGTGTCCCTGGTCGATGACTCACTTCCGGCACGCGAAGTCATGATGATCACGGCCAAACAACTGACGGCCTTCTTGGTCTCAGATTTTGCGCAGCAGGTTTTTCGCATTTGCGTGGCCGAACGCGACAGGTTCCCAGAACTGGGCGAAGCATTCTACGAGGCCGGACCAAAACACGGCACCGGCCACATCGCCGAGTATCTGCAAAAAGCGGTAAACAAAGGGGAACTGCTTATTGACGATGTTCAATTTGCTGCTGAACAATTCTCGGAATTGTGCAAGGTGCGGATTTGGACATTGTCGGCCTTTGGTATTCAGACAAGCTTCTCACAAAACGAAATTGATGAAATAGCTTCGCAAGCAGTCGACATGTTCATGGCGCGGTACGGTGCATGACGACCGGGCACAACCTGAACTGACCAAAATTTAAGCACTTGTTTCAACATCCTGCACAGCGCCGTCCTTAGATTTGACAGGTTGCGCGTTCTGAAGAACCCTTGATCCCAGCAAGCTAAGGGTATTCGACCATTGACCAGTGACTCTAACAGTTTTTCGCGCCGGTTGGGCGAGTTGCTCGACCGGATTTATCCGGATCACGATCAGGTCGCACTCGCCGAGCAGATCACACACGCATTTTGGCCGTCGCAAACGCACAGACGCAGACAAGGTCGCAAGCCGGGAAACAAGTTGTGGTCGGAAAAAGACAGCGTCTTGATCACCTATGGCAACTCTATCGAAGATCAGGTCCACAAGCCCCTTGACCTGCTGCACGACTTTTTGGTGCGACACCTAAGTGGGGTAGTCAACGGTGTGCATATCCTGCCGTTTTTTCCATTCACCTCCGATGACGGTTTTGCAGTCTCAGACTACTACAGCGTCAGCACTCAGCTTGGGGATTGGCCTGATATCACCCGGATCGCTACTGATTTTCATCTGATGTCCGATCTGGTCCTGAACCATGTGTCCAGTCAGGGCAGCTGGTTCACAAACTACTTGCAGGGCAAAGCGCCACACGATCGGTTTTTCTTTGAAGCCTCTCCCGAAGACGACCTGTCGCAAGTTGTCAGGCCGCGCACCACGCCCTTGCTGCGGCAAGTCGAGACCAGCGCAGGTGAGAAATACGTCTGGTGCACATTTTCCCACGATCAGGTTGACCTGGATTTCTCAAATCCCGCGGTTCTGATCGAAATGCTGCGGATCATACGACTGCACATCGACAAAGGCGTTCGTATTCTGCGCCTTGATGCAGTTGCTTTTGTTTGGAAGGAAATTGGAACAAACTGTATTCACCTGCCGCAAACCCATGCCATCGTACAGCTGCTGCGGCTGCTGTGCGACTATGCGACCGAAACGCTGGTTCTGTTGACGGAAACCAACGTGCCGCGGACCGAGAACCTGAGCTATTTCGGCAACCGGAACGAGGCGCACGCGGTTTACAACTTCCCTCTGCCACCGTTGATCCTGCACGCGCTGCAATCAGGCACAGCGCAATTTCTACGCGAATGGCAGGCCGCCATGCCCCCGGCGCAATTAGGTTGCGCATATCTGAACTTCACCGCATCTCATGACGGTATCGGGATGCGCCCTGCCGAGGGATTGCTGCCGCCGGACGAAAAAGACCGCATGATCGACACGGTCCGTAGGATCGGAGGTCTGGTCTCGATGCGCGCACTACCGGACGGGCGCGAAGAACCCTACGAGCTGAACTGCGGTTATTTTGAAGCCATGACCGAGACATTTCATGGCCCCGATCAATACCATCTGGCGCGGTTCATCTGCTCGCAGACCATCGTGATGTCGCTAGAGGGGATACCGGCCTTCTACATTCATTCCCTGTTGGCCACGCCGAATGATCACGAGGCGGTCGAACGGCGCGGCATGAACCGGGCGATCAACAGGCATCGCTGGCACTATCCCGATTTGTTGGCACGTCTGGCTGATCCGGGGTCAAATCAGGCGCTGGTGTTGTCGGAGCTGTCCAAACGTCTGCGCCTGCGGTCGCAGCAACCGGCGTTTCACCCCAACGCCACGCAGTTTACTCTGCGGCTGGATGATCGCGTCTTTGGCATATGGCGGCAGAGTCTGGATCGCAGCCAGTCGATCTTTGCGCTGCACAATGTCTCGGCCGAGCAGGTCCATGTCAGCCCCGCCGAGATCAACATGATCGCCGAAGAGGTCTGGACTGACGCATTGACGGGCGAAATCCTTACCACCAACGGTCCCGACATCGTGCTGGCCCCATATCAGTGTCGTTGGATCACGAACGCGGGCTGAATTCGTCCAGATCGTCGGAAACGGCGGCTTTCAGACGAAGCAGAAACTCTGGATCAGCCGAATGCACGCGGTTCCACGTGGGGATGAAGGGCGTCTCATGCGGGTTGTCCAGAAATATTTGCCCGGCACGGATGATGTTCTCGGCGAACAGCTCGATGGATTTCTCTTCCTTATGACGATCCAGCTCCAACCCGTTCATCTTGGCATCGGTATAGTACCCCTCTAGCAGATCCAGCGCCGAGCGGTAATAGGTCGCCTTGAGAGTGCGGAAGGTGTTCGGCGTGAACACCGTGCCGTCGGCGGCCAATTTGCGAAAGATCGCCTTGCAGATATCCGTGGACATACGCGACAATCCCCGATTTGCGTCCTCGGGTGATAAGTCCTGATGCTTGTGGTCATAATTGTCGGCAATTTCCACTTGGCAGACGGATTTCGGGGCCAGATTGCGCCACGCCTCGGACAACACGCCGATCTCAAGCCCCCAATCCGAGGGGATACGCAAGTCGGGCAGGGTAGGGGTGCGGATGGCGAATTCGCCCGACAGCGGATAACGGAAACTGCGCAGGTAATCGAGGTAATCCCGGTCGCCAATGACCTTTTTCAGCGCAATCAGCAGCGGACTTACCAACAGGCGCGTGACGCGGCCGTTCAGCTTGCCGTTGCCGACGCGGGGGTAGAACCCCTTGGCCATCTGAAAGGGGAAAGTCGGGTTGACCACCGGATAGACCAGCCGGTCCAACATCTCGCGGTTATAGGTGACGATATCACAATCATGGATCGCCATCACCGAACTGTCGGCGCAGGCCAGAAGATAACCGATGCAGGACCATACGTTTTTGCCTTTGCCCGGCTCTTGCGGGGCCAGACCCATTTCACGCAGATGGGATTCCAGCGCGGTCAGGCGGGGGCTGTCATTCCAGATGACCGCATGGTTTTGCGGCAGATCGGCAAAGAAGGTTCGGGCACGGCGGTACTGATCCTCATCCGCTTGATCCAGTCCGATGATGATCCGGTGGAGGTAAGGCACCTGTGCCAGCTCATTTAGAATTCCGGTCAGCGCAGGGCCTTCCAGTTCGGAATAAAGGCAAGGCAGAATGAGCGTGATTTTTCGGGTCTCGGCAAAAACCGAGATTTCATGCGTCAGATGCCCGGCCGGTCGGCTGCGCAAATTATGCAGCGTCGTGATGTTTCCGTTCTGATGGAAATCTGCCATATGAAATGCCCCGTTCTTATCGAAGGTCCGCCGTCAGGGTCAGGATCGCATCCGACCACCCTTGCGGTCCACTCTGTTGTGTTCTGAGAACCCGCGCTTCTACCGGCGCAGGGAAAGGTGATATGTTGGGGCCGTGCGGATTGGCGACCACGACGCCCTGATCTGCGGCCTGTATCATCTCGATATCATTGGGCGCATCACCCAGCGCAATCGTGCGGACAGGACGCATATGCCGCACGACTTCACGCATCGCATCCGCTTTGGTCTGACCAAAGGAAATAGTCAGAAACCGCCCGCCTTTTCGTGCGTAAAGCCCATGAGCGCGAGCCGCCTCCAGAAATTCTGCGAGATCTACATCAGAACCGGTCCAAACTCCGGGCTCGCTAAACTTTCGTTGACGCGCCAAGTTTGCTTGCTGGGAGCTCAACCCGGTTTTCTGCGCAACCTCATCGATCGTCATATCGCCGAAGCCGACAAATCCCTGGGGCAGCTTTTTCAGCAAGGCGCGCAAGCGTGGATAGTCATCTTCACCCTCATCGGCATCGCCCGGCCAAAGTATTCCAGCGCCGTTTTCCACAATCGCAGGCATATCTGCCTGTCCCATAACGTCCCGTAGGGGGACGATTTCCTGCGCTGTTTTACTGCTGGCAAGAACTACACCGGCGCCTATCTCAGCAAGGCGTTGCAATCCCGGCTTGGCGGCAGACCAACTATAGTTGCTGTGGTCCAGTAACGTCCCATCCAAATCAGAAAACACCAGTATAGGCAGCGGGCGTTTCATCTCGGGCTTAAGTCAATTCGTTGTATCATCCCCTGAAACGGTAAAATCCCGCTTTGTGGGATGTAAATCCATTCTGTCGAAATTCCGGTCAATTGAGTTGCCCGCGCCCAAAAATTAGGCGCGGGCGATCTGGCTTACTCGATAAATGTCTTAGCAAGACGGTCGCTGATAGGTTGAGCCAGATAGGTGAACACTGCTCGTTCTCCTGTGTTCACAAACAGATCGGCGGGCATTCCCGGCACGAGGTCCAGCGCCGTTACAGCGATGGGCTGCCGGGCGTCGAGTTTGACGCGCGCCTTGTAGTATGCCTCGCCAGTGCGGTCGTCTTCCAGCGCGTCAGCCGAGATATCAAAGATCTCGCCACTGGCCTCCGGCACATCGGCTTGGGCAAAGGCGGACAGACGGATACGAGTGGTCTGACCGATATAGAGCTTGTCGATATCACCCGTTTTTATCCGTGCTTCTACGATCAGGTTCTGATCCGCCGGAACGATGTCCATGATGGGTTCACCCGGACGGATTACGCCGCCATTGGTGGACACCGCAAGGTTTACGACCCGACCACTGGTTGGGGCCAGAACTTGAGTACGTTGCATCCGCGCCAGCGTTCCCGCGAACTGAGGCCGAACCAGATCAAGCTGCGCCTCAACCACAGCCAGCTCTCCGGCGATCACCTCATCACGCAGCTTCTTTTGACTCAGCAGGGACAATTCCAGTTCCTGCATTTGGTCTTCGGCCTGCGCGATCTGAGTGCGCAACGATGCATCTGCGCCGTTTAGACGCTCAAGCTCGATCTGGCGTGCGCTGACGCGCGTGACCGCGACCAAACCCTTGTCCAACAGCTTTTGAAGGTTCGCCAACTCGACATTGGTAATGTCGATCTGATTTTTTGTACTGCGACGTTGTTCCTCAAGGCCAGCAATTTGGTTACGCAGAGCCGAGATACGCTGAGCATTGATCTGCGCCTCGGTCCGCCTTGCGCGCGCTTCGGCGTCGAATAATTGTTTTTGTGTCAGATAAGGCGAGACCCAGTGCAAGCGATCCATACCGTCCCGATAACCTGACATCGCAGTGGTTTCGTCGAATTGCTCCTGCCCGCTCATTTGCGCCAGTAGGCGCGCGCGGCGAACAGACAGCTCTCCCAACTGGCTACCTTGCACGCTCAGTTCAACGTCGATCTCGGTGCTGTCTAACTGAACCAAAGGTTGGCCTTGCCGCACGAATTCCCCGTCTGCCACAAGGATCGAGCGGATGATGCCGCCGTCCAGATGCTCGACCGTTTTGCGATCGCCTTCGACCACGAATGAGGCAGGGGCAACCACAGCGCCATCCAGCTTGGACACGACCGCCCAATAGGCGCTGCCGCCTACGAAAACCGCCAGAGTGAACAGGCCGAAAAGAACATAGCGCCCGATGCCCGCCGAGGTTTCATTGATCTCTTTCAGCTGTGCCTCGTGAAAGGACACGGCGGTGTTGGATTTGGAATACTTCACCAGGTCGGTCATTGGGCTGCTCCGCTGATCTGAGTTTCATTTGCTGGGTAGGCAACCGGCTTAACCGCGCCCGATTGCGTCGGGGTATTCAAAACGTTGCGGCGGTTGACCTTCATGACATCGTCTTTTTCGCCGAACTGGGTCTGGTTCCCATTGCGCAGCACCATGACCTTGTTTGCCGCCTGCAATGTCGCCGGACGGTGGGTCATGACGATCGCGATGGCACCACGAGCTTGAGCCGCCAACAGCGCATCGCGCAGAGCCTGCTCGCCATCGGCATCAAGGTCCGAGTTGGGCTCATCCAGCACAAGAACGAACGGATCACCGTATAAGGCGCGGGCCAGAGCAAGACGCTGACGTTGCCCGCCTGACAGGAAAAACCCTTGACCGATGCGTGTTTCATAACCTTCCGGCAAGCTGCTGATCATCTCGTGGACCCCGGCCTCGCGCGCCGCGCGCAGCACTTCGACATCGTCTATCGCGGTGGAAAAACGCCCGATGTTTTCACGGATGGTCCCGTCGAACAGCTCAACATCCTGCGGCAAGTAACCGATCTGTTTGCCCAAATCCTCGCCGTTCCATTTCGACATCGGACTTCCATCTAGCAAGACCTCTCCGCGTTGAGGAAACCAGATACCGGCAAGCATTTTACCCAAGGTGGTTTTGCCAGATCCGCTGTGGCCGATAATGGCCAGAACATCCCCGGCTTTAAGGCTGAAATCGATACTGCGGATGTTGGCATTGATAGCACGCGGCGGGCCAGCCTGCGCGATCTTGACGTCTAGGGTCTTGAAGGCTCGGGGCAGGTTCAGGTTCGGCGGCGCATCCGCGTAATCTTCGGTCAACTGCTTAAGCTTGGAATACGACCCGCGCGCAGCTAGGAAGGTGCGCCATTGGCCGATCAGTTGGTCAATGGGCGACAGCGCTCGGGCCAGAACGATAGTTGCGGCGATCATGACACCTGCGGTCGACTCGCCCGAAATAGCCAACGCAGCACCCAAACCCAAAATGGCCGATTGCAGACCCATCCGAACGGTCTTGGACACCACCGAAAAGCTTGCTACACGATCCGCTGCGCTTGTTTTGTAACGGTGCGCGTCCGATTGCAAAGCAGTCCAACGGCGAACCAAATCGCCCTTCATTCCCAGCGCATGAACCAGTTCCGCATTCCGGTCGCTTGTGTCGAACAGAGCGTCCGAGCGACCTCGGGCCTGCGAGGCTTGCTCCATCGGACCACGCGCACGGGCGTTGTTGATCAGCGCCATGATTGACAGGGTAACTGCTCCGACCAGACCCAGCAGGCCCAGAAGCGGATGCAAGACGTACAGGACCATCAAGTAGATCGGGATCCATGGAGCATCGAAAAAGGCCGTTAAGGTGGTGCCCGAAATAAACTCACGAAACCCGTTGACGTCTTCGACCAGGTTTTCCCCACTGGAGGTTTCGCCCTGAACCCGACGACGCATGGCTGCGTTCAGAACCGGTGCGCCAACGCTTAATTCAAAACGGGCCGCCAAACGTCCCAGAATGCGCATCCGCATCAGATCAAGGCACGCAATCACGACGAATACACCCGCCAGCAGCACGGAGAGTGCGATCAGGGTGTCTGCATTTTGGCTTGTCAGAACGCGATCATAGACCTGAAGCATGTAAAGTGGCCCGGCCAGCATAAGCAAGTTCAGGAACAGGCTGAAGAAGGCGACAGCGACAAAGCCCTTGCGCAGTGACCCCCAGGCAGTTTTGACGGGATTGGCTTGCTTGAACATTTCCTTGACCCTTTCCGGTTTGAAAAACGGGGCAGCACGTAGCCGCCCCGCTGTTGGTCAGTTACGCGACAAAGTCGTCGTCGTTCAGATCGGCGCTATTGATACCGACAAGGCGGACCGAGCCTTCATTGCCGAAGGTGATCACGGCATCATCACCATCCTGAGCAACGCCGACGCTGCCGCCAAAGTCGGGCCCAAAGTCTCCGAACTGAAGCTGATCCAGACCGACTTCAAAGTCCTGAATGACGTCGTTACCGAAGTTGCCCTCGAAGACGAAAGTGTCATTGCCAGCGCCGCCGATCAGAATGTCGTCGCCACCCTCACCGTTCAGGACGTCATCGCCAGCCTGCCCATTCAGAGTGTTGGCCCCTGAATTGCCCGACAGGATGTCATTGCCACCATTCGGGCTGCCAGCATTGTTCGAGCCGTTGATGTTTTCGAACCCAAACACCTGATCCAGGATTGCACCATCGGGTGCATTGACCTGTGCAACGCCGTTGCCTTCTTCATCCAGATCCAGAACAACGCCCGGCCCTGCAGTGAACAGCGCGGTGTCGATCCCTTCGCCACCGATGATCACGTCGGCACCTCCGAAGGAATGGATCGCGTCATTGCCGGCACCACCGTCGAGGATGTTGAACTCGTTGTTGCCAAGAATCAGGTCATCCCCGTCCGAGCCTACAACGTTTTCGAAGTCATCAACTTCGGCGACGATCTGGCCATTCTGGATGATGGCACCGTCCTGCGGACCTTCATCACCGCTGCCAGCAGGGTTCGGCGAAGGACCGCCGAGGTCCAGATCAACGGTTACACCGTCAAAGCTGGAGACGTCGATCATGTCGCTGTCATCCGAGCCGACAACCCGCTCGATCGAGCGCAGGATGTCCACTTCGATCTGGTTGTCGATGACGTCCTCGCCGATGACACCTGTGCCACCAGTGGCTTCGGTATCCAGTGTGGCGCCTGCGTCAACCAACGTGTCCTGCACCACCGGGCCGTTCTGACCGGCAGGCGCATTGTGCAGATGGATGGCCGAGACAACACCCGGGATCGGCGTTTGCAAGTCTGCTTCGTTCAGGCCGGTAACGCTGAGTTCGCTGGAATACGTAACCTCGCCGGTCAACAGGTTCTGGGTCACGACCAAAGTGGCCTGACCGGTCGCCTCACTATCCGACAGCGGATCAGGCTCCTGCGCAGCATCCAGTCCACCGCTTAGGGTTACTGTGCGGATGCCTTCGACAGTTACATCGCTGTCTACCAGCAACTGGCCGCGGATCTCACCACCGGGAAAATCCGATGTGTGGATGTTGTAGTACAGGTTGCCCTGAACAGCTTGCTCCACAAATTCAGCTCCGTTGGCTATGGAGGAGCCAAATTGATCAGGTGCCGAAACAACCGCGTCGGTGACGGTGACGTTAAAGCCTGTGTCACGTGTGGCAGTGCCATTGCCGTTTGCATCTAGGCTGACTTCGACCGCGACATCCAGATCCGAGAAATCGGCTGTGTCGATGCCTTCACCACCGTCAATGAAGTCATTGCCCAGACCGCCGGTGATGACGTTGTCTGCGTCGCCTGCGATCAGAACGTCATCTCCTCCGCCGCCCGAGATATCACCGTTGGTGGTGCCCAGGTCGACAAAGATGTCGTCGCCGTCGCTCAGCAGAACGTTGCCGTTGATCACGCCTTCGTCGTCGTTGACGATGGTCACGAAGCCTGCGTCCGATGCGTCGATCGCATTGACCGTGCCGCGGATTTCGCCTTCGTTCAGGATCGCGCCAACCAGGTTCAGGCCGCCATCAACGCGGATACCTGCTGCGGCGTCAGAGTCCTCGGAGCCGGCGATCAGGCCTTCGTTGATCACAACACCCGCGAAAGAGGCGTCGTCCTGGCTAGTGAACAGGCGCAGACCGTCACCGACCTGGTTGCCTTCCAGCGCATCGCCACGACCTTGCAGCGTACCTTCGTTGATGACTGCAGCGGACACGATGTCCCCCGACTCGTCGCCGGTTTGCAGCGAAACGGCGGAGCCGTTATTGCCTTCGCCTGCATCGACCAGACCCGAGTTGGTGAAGCTGTAGTTGTCAGCAGTGCCATCGGCATAGACGGTGCCGTTGCGCTGATCGCCAGTGCCAAGGATTTCGCCTTCGTTGACAACATCCAGACCGATCCCGTCGATATTCACCGCACGGCTGTCCGATGTCACAGTGCCGCGGTTGACGAACGAGCCGCCTGTGTGATCACCGGTGCCAAAGTACACACCGTTCTGGTCGCCTGCTAAAACGCCGGTTTCTTCGTTGATCAGCTGGCCACGGAAGTTGACGTTGTTCACCGCACGGAACGCACCGACCGTGCCGTTTGCACCTTCGGACGTCACTGTACCGGTGTTGGTGATAGTGCCTTCAAAGAGGGCCGGGCCAAAGCCGCCGCCTTCCTGCCGGACACCCTCCAGACGGATACCGTCGCCAGCGGTGCCCAAAGCTGCACCTGCATTGCCCCGACCCGCGATCGTGCCGTCGTTGGTGATCGAAACGTCGCCATTACCTTCGACGGCAAGTGACAACGAAACGCCCGCGCCATCATTGTGTTCGCCCGCGTCAATAGTACCCGATGCAAGGTTTTGGATCGAATAGTCGCGTGCAGTGTCATCAGCGTAGACTGTACCATTGCGCTGATCTCCGGTGCCCAGAATGTCGCCACCATTGATCAGATCAACACCGGAACCATCGATGTTCACAGCGCGGCTGCCGGACTGGATGGTTCCAAAGTTCAGAACGTCCAGATCATGTTCGCCATCTCCGATGTACAGACCGTTGCGCGGCCCTTCGATCACACCGGTCGAGGTGTTTAGGATCTCACCTTCGGTATTGGCGCCATCAGCGATGCGCAGACCTGCTGCCGTACCCTGATCGCTTTCGGTCGAGATGACCCCGCTGTTAACGATCTCGGTTTCCAGGATGGCTCCCTCGGCACCGTCATCGATGCGCACGCCGTCGCCGGCCAGCGACGTGTTTGAAGCCGCCTGACCGCGACCTTGGATTGTTGCACCAAAACCATTGAAGATATCGGTTTCGACACGGTCGCCAATTTCATCTCCGACCTGCAGAGAAACCCCTGCACCTTGGTTGCCTTCGCCTGCGTCAATCGTACCGCCCGAAAAGTTCGAGATCGAAATGTCTTCCGCAGTTGAATTGGTGTAAATCGTTCCGTTACGCTGATCACCTGTACCGATGATGTCACCAAAGTTACGAACATCGATACCTTGACCCTGAATGTCGACAGCGCGACTGTCAGAACTGATCACACCGCCGCGGAAGTTATCCAGACTGCCCGAGCTTTCAGCCCCCGCAAACTGAACGCCGTTAAACTCGCCTACAATCTCGCCAAAGTTTCTGATCGATGCGCTTCCAGTGACCTGAACGCCTGTTGCAAGCGCATCTGGACCGTTATTGGCTTCGATCCGACCGGACCGAAAGTTAAAGATGTCGACGTCCTGACCTTGCGCCTGCACTGCAGCAACAGCGTTGTTTGTGATGATTTCGCCAAAGTTCAACAGGCGCGAAAAATCATTCGCCAGCACAAAAGCCGGGGTGTCATCCACCACAGTGCTCTGGAAAAAGTTGTTTATAAGGGTTTGACCATCGCGGGTGGTCTCTTGCGCCAGCGTGGACGATGTCAAGAGACGGGCGCGAAGACTGCTAAGAAGTTGGGACAGCATGGGATACTCCGTCAAGAATTGTTGCATTCTGCGGGCCGCCCGCTGCTTTGGGCGTTCCACGTATCCAATGGGTAGTCAGCCGCTTCGGCCAGCTAAAATTCATCCTTCGAATTAGGGGTATAACCAACGCGAATACTCACAAAATCTGTGAGTTAGTAGTAAGTTAAATCAATAAGTTATCGTGTCTCTAATCACTTTGACCGCCTATTCACTAGCGGCTATTGACACTTATGTGTTTGAAAGTGATCGTTTCTTCATGCGCAACACTCACCGTCAGGGTATGAATCCGAAGGTGCATCAAGATGCGCGACTTGTATCAGTAGTTGGTGATCATGAATTTCAGAGACTTGGAATACGTTCTGGCCATCGCCAAATATGGGCAGTTCAGTCAGGCGGCAGCAGCTTGCAACGTCTCTCAGCCTGCGATGTCCAATCAGGTCAAAAAACTTGAACAGGAGTTAGGGGCCGAACTGTTTTTGCGCCTCAATAACGAGGTTCGACCGACACTGTGCGGTGTTCAGGTGTTGCGCATTGCCGAACGCATTCTGAACGATGCGCAAAAGATCCGCGATACGGCGACCCAGTTCCGCGACCCCGAGGCGGTTCCATACACGATCGGAATGACGCCGACCCTCGCGCCCTACCTGACACAATATTTCTCAGATCTGTTTAGCGCATTGTTTCCCAATATGCGCGTGACGATGATCGAGGATTTGCCACAGAATATGTTGCGTATGGTCGAAGACCACACGTTGGATCTTGCTCTGGTCGCCAAGGTCAACAATTCCGAAGCGCTCGAGTTTACCTCGATCTGGTCCGAACCTCTGTTCTTGGCTGTTCGTAACGGTCACCCGCTAAGCACCTTGCCATCGATTGCCCCAGAGGACGTGCCCCGTCACGACTTCATCCGACTGCCGCATAGTTTCGGCTATGAACTGGAAAACCGCTTGCCCAAAATCGACCCGGCAAATCGCGCCAGCAAGCGGTTCGACCTGAGCGCGCTGCGTTTCGAGACGATCTGTCGGCATATTTGTCATTCCGACGATTGTACAATCGTGTCGGCCCTGGCCGCCGAGCAATTCAAACGCGACCGCTGGCCTTTGTGTTTTATCCCCTTTGACGCGCCGGGCAACCTGCGTGATCTGGGCGCGGCGACCCGTCCGGGCTGTCCAAGACGGCCGCTCTTGGATCGGATCGGGGCTTTCATTCTGGAACAGCCTCCGATCGGTGTGACCCCAACATTCCAGATGTGATCGCGGAAAGCCGGAAACTTGCGTTGTATCAAAGTCGGCGCGACTGATTCCCCTCAAAGCTAGGAACTGAACCGGGCCGTCCCGAGACGGATGGCTGTCTTTGCGGGTACGTGTTCGCGGAATCGTTAACTTTGTTGACAATGGATTTTGTATTTTGGATACATTAAGCAGTGATTTCGCGACGGCAAGCGTTGCCAAAGAGTGTTCTGACAAAAAAGCGCTAAGCGAAAATCAAGCAATATTTACTGGGAGAAACTCATGAAACTTAAGTTTTTGGCCGCAACCGCAGCGATTGCGTTGTCCAGCGCTGCGGCACAGGCAAATACGTTGGTCTATTGCTCGGAAGGCTCGCCCGAAGGTTTTGACCCGGCGCTGTTCACCGCTGGCACCACCTTTGATGCGTCCTCGCACCCGATCTACAACCGCCTGCTGGAATTTGAGACCGGCACCACCAATGTGATCCCAGGCTTGGCCGAAAGCGTCGAGGCCAGCGATGACGGTCTGCAATATACGTTCAAGCTGCGTCAGGGCGTCAAATTCCACTCGAATGACGAATTCACCCCAACCCGCGACTTCAACGCCGATGACGTGATCTTCTCGTTCATGCGCCAGAAGGATGAAGGCCACCCATATAATCAGGTGTCTGGCGGTACGTGGGAATATTTCCAGGGCATGGGTATGCCCGATCTCGTCGAGTCCATAGAAAAGATCGACGACTACACAGTGAAATTCACGCTGTCTAAACCCGAAGCGCCTTTTGTCGCCAACATGGCGATGGACTTTGCCTCGATCCTGTCGGCGGAATACGCCGATGCGATGATGGAAGCGAGCACACCTGAAAAGCTGAACACCGCGCCTATCGGCACCGGCCCGTTCTCATTCGTGGCCTATCAGAAAGACGCCGTTATCCGCTATGCGCAGAACGCTGATTACTGGAAAGCACCGGCGGATGTGAGCAATCTGATCTTTGCGATTACGCCTGATGCGTCGGTCCGTTATCAAAAGCTGAAGGCGGGTGAATGCCACATCATGCCTTATCCGAACCCCGCCGACATTCAAGCGATGCAGGATGACGCGGACATCAACATGATGGAGCAAGAAGGCCTGAACGTGGGTTATCTGGCTTACAACACCACGATGGAGCCGTTCGACAACCCGAAGGTGCGCAAAGCGCTGAACATGGCGATCGACAAGCAGGCGATTATCGACGTGGTGTTCCAAGGTTCGGGGCAAGCGGCCAAGAACCCGATTCCGCCGACCATGTGGGGTTATAACGACGCCATCACCGACGATGCCTATGATCCCGAAGCGGCCAAGGCGATGCTGGAAGCCGAAGGCGTCAACGATCTGTCGATGAAGGTCTGGGCGATGCCGGTTCAACGCCCCTATAACCCGAACGCCCGCCGCATGGCCGAGCTGATCCAGGCAGATTTCGCCAAGATCGGCGTGGATGTCGAGATCGTCTCCTATGAATGGGGCGAGTACCTGTCGCGCTCAAAAGAGCTGAACCGCGACGGAGCTGTGCTGCTGGGTTGGACCGGTGACAACGGCGACCCGGACAACTTCCTGGCCGTGCTGCTGGGCTGTGACGGCCGCGAAGCCTCGAACCGTGCACAATGGTGCCACGAGCCTTTCGAAGATCTGATCCTGAAGGCCAAGCAGACCACCGATCAGGCCGAGCGCACCAAGCTGTATGAAGAGGCGCAGGTCATCTTCAAAGAGCAAGCCCCCTGGGCCACCATCGCACACTCGGTCGTTTACATGCCGATGCGCAACGAAGTGCAGGGCTACAAAGTCCACCCGCTGGGCGGCCACATCTTCTACGGCGTCAGCGTCGAATAAATCATCACTCACGGATCGGAGCCGCCCGCATGGCGGCTCCGGTTTTCTTTTTTGGAGGTCGGCCCCCATGCCGGATTTGTCCGAGTACCGTCAACTGGCAAAGGACATGTCAGTCGATGCCGTGGCCCTCGTGCCCGGTCCCAATTTCACCCGCGCGTTGGGGAAACCCTTCATGAGCCACGAGCGACCCTTTGTGGTCGTTATCCCGGCCCAAGGTAGTCCCGCCGCGATTGTCCCCAATCTGGAGCTTGGCACCTGGGCGCTGGTCGGCTTTGACGGTGCCGTGTTCGATTGGATGGACCAGACGGGCTATAACAGCGCTTTTGCCGCTTTGGCTGCGCACATGCCGCTGAAATCGCTGGCAGTCGAAGGGCAGGTGATGCGGGTCTTTGTGTCGAAGGCTTTCACCGACGCGCTGCCCGATCTGCGCATTGTCGATGCCGAACGCGAAATCTCGGGCTTGCGGATTATAAAGACCGAAGATGACATCGCGGCACTGCAAGCGGCAATTGATATCTCGGAACGCGCGCTGGAGCGTGTGATAGCCGACATGCGCGTCGGACAGACGGAAAAACAGATCGAACAGGCGCTGATTCAGGCACTGTTCGCCGAAGGTGCGGCCTCGTTGGCGTTCGCACCAATTGTGGCAGCCGGAGACAACTCGGCCCAACCGCATGGCAAGGCGCGAGCGGATTATCAGATCAAACCCGGCGATGCGTTGTTGTTCGATTTTGGCGCGCGCAAACACGGCTTTGCCGCTGATATCACCCGTACGTTCTTTGTGGCCGAGGTTTCGGACGAGGGCAGGGATGTCTACGACACCGTCCTGCGTGCCAACCTAGAAGGGTTCAACGCCTGCCGCCCGGGCACTACTGCGCATGACATCGACGATGCCGTCACTCGCGTGCTTGAGGCATCGCCTTATGCCGATCGTATCCGCACCAAGACCGGGCACGGGCTGGGCCGCGACGTACATGAAGCGCCCTATATCATGCGTGGAAATCATCAGGACATCCTTCCCGGCATGGTCTGGACCAATGAGCCCGGGCTTTATGACCTCGGAAATTTTGGTGTTCGGATCGAAGATGATGTTCTGGTGACGCAGGATGGCTGCAGGTCACTGACCCGCTTTCCCAAAGATCTCACAATCATAGGTCGCTGATGTTTGGCTACTTCCTTACGCGCCTTGGAATGTTCGTTCCGACATTTCTGGGCGTGACGCTGATTTCCTTCATGTTCATCCGGGTGCTACCGGGCGACCCCATCATCGTCATGGCCGGAGAACGCGGCATGACCGAGGAACGCTATCAGGAGATGGTGGTCAAGCTGGGCTTCGACAAACCGGTACTGCAGCAATACTGGGACTATCTGGTCGGCGTTATGCATGGCGATCTGGGTGAAAGCTTTGTCACCAAGAAACCGGTCTGGGATGAGTTCTTTGCCCTGTTCCCAGCCACGCTGGAACTGTCGATCTGTGCGATGATCTTTGCCGTGGCTCTTGGCTTGCCTGCGGGTGTGATTGCTGCCGTGAACAGAGGCAAGTTCTTTGATCGCGCGCTGATGTCCTCGGCTTTGGTTGGCTATTCGATGCCGATCTTCTGGTGGGCCCTGCTTCTGATCATCGTGTTTTCAGGTAATCTGGGCTGGACGCCGGTATCGGGGCGGATCGACCTGCTGTATTACTTCCCCAGCGTGACCGGTTTCATGCTGATCGACAGCCTGCTGTCAGGGCAGGAGGGTGCGTTTACGTCAGCCGTGCGTCACTTGATCCTGCCGACCATCGTACTGGGCACCATCCCGCTGGCGGTGATCGCGCGCCAGACTCGCTCGGCCATGTTAGAAGTTTTGGGCGAGGATTACATTCGCACCGCCCGCGCCAAGGGTCTTTCGCCCACGCGGATCAACGGGCTGCATGCGCTGCGCAACGCTCTGATCCCGGTGATAACAGTGATCGGCCTGTCGGTCGGCACGCTGCTGGCCGGCGCGATCCTGACCGAGACAATCTTTAGCTGGCCGGGCATCGGCAAGTGGATGGTCGACAGTATTTTCCGCCGCGACTATCCGGTGGTGCAGGGCGGGCTGCTGATGATCGCCGTGATCGTGATGCTGGTGAACCTGCTGGTCGATGTCCTTTACGGCATCATCAACCCCAAAATCCGGAGACGGTGATGGCCGAGCTTTCCGCAACTACGCCCAAGACCGAGGACCGCCCAAGCGCCCTGCGCGAATTCTGGTTCTATTTCAGCGAAAACCGCGGCGCGGTAATCGGATTGTATGTGTTCATGGCCTTCGTAATCTGCGCGGCCTTTGCGCCTTTGCTGGCGCCCTATGACCCGACCGAGCAGTTCCGCGACAACATTCTGCAACCCCCCGCGTGGCAAGAGGGCGGCAGTTGGGCCTTCCCGCTGGGCACCGACCCATTGGGCCGGGACATGCTGTCGCGGCTGATCATGGGATCACGCTATTCCTTCTTTGTGGGCATCGTTGTGGTCTGTGTGGCCGTGACAGGCGGCGTATTCATCGGGCTATTGTCCGGCTTTGCGCCGAAATGGGTCGATACGCTGATCATGCGGGTGATGGATATCATCCTGTCCTTCCCCTCGCTGCTGTTGGCGCTGGTATTGGTGGCCATCCTTGGCCCCTCACTGACCAATGCCATGATCGCCATCGCCATCGTGTTCCAGCCCCATTATGTGCGCCTGACCCGCGCCTCGGTTCTGTCTGAACGGCAGAAAGACTATGTCACCTCGGCCCGTGTCGCGGGCGCGGGCAAGGCGCGGTTGATGTTCAAGACTGTGCTGCCCAACTGTCTGGCCCCGATCATTGTGCAGGCGGCGCTGTCATTCTCAACCGCTATTCTGGACGCCGCCGCCCTTGGATTTCTGGGAATGGGCGCACAGCCCCCCACGCCGGAATGGGGCACCATGCTGGCCGAAGCGCGCGAGTTCATTCTACGCGCCTGGTGGGTCGTCACGTTCCCCGGCCTTGCCATTCTGGTCACGGTGCTGGCGATCAACCTGATGGGCGACGGCCTGCGCGACGCGCTGGACCCGAAACTGAAGCGGAGCTGACGATATGAGTTTGTTGGACATCCGAAACCTCACTGTCGAATTCGCTACCGCCTCGGGTAAATTCCGCGCCGTCGACGGGGTGGACCTCTCTGTCGACCGGGGCGAGCTGATGGCCATCGTCGGCGAAAGCGGCTCGGGCAAATCCGTGTCTATGCTGGCGTTGATGGGCCTGTTGCCCTGGACCGCCACAATCACCGCCGATCAGCTGAGTTTTGAAGGCATCGACCTGACCAAAATCTCGGCCCGCGACCGGCGCAAGATCATCGGCAAGGACATCGCCATGATCTTTCAGGAACCGATGTCGTCGCTCAACCCCTGTTTCACTGTGGGGTTCCAGATCAAAGAGGCGCTGCGCATCCATCTGGGCATGAACCGCAAAGATCGTCACCAACGCGCGATCGAGCTGTTTGATCAGGTCGGCATTCCCGCGCCGGAAAACCGGCTGAACACCTTTCCACACCAGATGTCTGGGGGGATGAACCAGCGGGTCATGATCGCCATGGCGATTGCGTGCAACCCCAAGCTGCTGATCGCTGATGAGCCAACAACAGCGCTGGACGTCACCATTCAGGCGCAAATTCTGGACCTGCTGGTGCGGCTGCGCGATGAACAGGGGATGGGTCTGGTGCTGATCACACACGATATGGGCGTGGTAGCCGAAACCGCCGAACGCGTGCAGGTACAATACGCCGGTCAAAAGGTTGAAGAACAGCCCGTCAAAGATCTGTTCCGCACCCCGCGCCACCCTTATACCTCTGCGTTGCTAAGCGCACTGCCGGAACGGGCAACTTCGAAAATGCTGCCGACCATCCCCGGTGTCGTTCCCGGCCAGTTTGACCGACCAAAGGGGTGCCTATTCAGCCCGAGGTGCAGGTTTGCGGATAACACCTGCCAATCTATCCCCCCCACACCACATAGTGAATCATTCGGCAAAGCCCGGTGTCACCATGTCGAAAGAATTGCAGCCGGAGAAATCGCATGACGGCCCCTATCGTTCAGGCAACTGCGTTGGCTCGGCACTACGAGGTGAGAGGTGGACTGTTGTCGAAATCCGCAACAGTCAAAGCCCTGTCCGGAGTAGATTTTGAACTGAAACCTGGCAAGACACTTGCCATCGTCGGAGAATCCGGCTGCGGCAAGTCCACATTGGCACGTGTCGTCACTATGATCGAAGAACCAACGTCCGGAACACTTACAATAGACGGCACTGATGTCACCCCATCGAAATGGGCCGAAATGCGTGAGACCGTTCAGATCGTATTCCAGGATCCGTATGGATCGCTCAATCCCCGGCAACGGATCGGGCAGATTCTACAGGAGCCGCTGACCATCAACCGCCCCAACATGTCCGCCTCCGACCGCGAGGCGCGGGCGCGCGAGATGCTTAACCTTGTCGGCCTGCGTCCCGAACACTACGACCGTTATCCGCATATGTTCTCGGGCGGTCAGCGCCAGCGGATCGCCATTGCTCGCGCTCTAATGTTGAACCCTAAAGTGTTGGTCCTGGACGAACCGGTCTCGGCATTGGATGTATCGATCCAATCCCAAATCCTGAACCTGCTGGTCGAGTTGCAGGAACGCCTGAACCTTGCCTATCTGTTCATCTCGCATGACCTGTCGGTAGTTAAACACTTCGCCGATGATGTGATCGTTATATATCTGGGCCGCGCGGTCGAGCACGCCACGAAAGACCAACTGTTCGCCGCCCCCCGTCATCCCTATTCCAAGGCGCTGTTATCGACCACGCCGCGCGCGGACCCTGAGGCGCGCAAGGAACGGATCAAGCTGGAGGGCGAGTTGCCCTCACCCATGAACATCCCCTTGGGCTGTGCTTTCGCGCAACGCTGCTGGCTTGCAACCGAAGAATGCCGCGCCGCACCACCAGATCTGAGTGGTGAGTCGCATCAGGTGGCTTGCCTACACCCGCTGGATTGACCTTAGTCACCGTTGCGCGTGGCAGTCACCATCTCCAGCAACTGATCCTTGGTGCGTGCTATGTGGCGGGTCAACAGAGCGCAGGCGCTCTCGACCTGTCCGGCTCGAGCCAGCGATAACAGCTCGCGGTGGTCTTTCTTAGCAGGCTCTCGCTGTTTCATTACACTCAGGTGCATTCGGACATAGCGGTCCGACTGCAAGTTGACACGTTGCAGGATTTCATTGCTCAACCCGCGATCAGCCGCAGCATATAGCGCCATATGGTAAGCATTGTTCAACCCGCCCCAACGGCCCACGTCATTGGCATCGTAAGACTTCTCCATCTCATCCAGAATGCGCTCACACTCGGAAAAATGGGTTAGGGTCATCCGCGGTATTGCGTGCCGGAACAGATCGACCTCAAGCAAAACGCGCAGATCGAAAATCTCGGCGATCTCGGACAGAGAATGTGTGGTCACCGACGCGCCACGGTTGTTCGTCAATTGAACAAGACCTTCGGCGTCCAGTCGTTTGAGTGCCTCGCGGATTGGCATGCGAGAAACGTCGTAATCCTCGGCCAGCGCTTCTTGCCGAATAACCTCTCCCTCGGCCATCTCCCCGCTTAGTATCCGCTCGCGCAGATCGTTTGTTATGACATCGGGCAGGCTTTGCCGTGGGATCGCGCGTGTTCCGCTCATATGTTGTATCTCGAGTGGTGGAGTGTGTATCCAAAATACAAAGTCACTTGCGTATTTCCAAGGCTCTCAATCAGTAATGTCGGAATTTTGCAATCCTATTACAACACTCAATACTTAGCATCCAAACAATCTATTGGACCGATGGAACAAAGTGATCCAGATTGCCGCCCAACAAAGTAGGCCAATTTCCTATGAGGGTCCAATGTGGCGCTATTCCAATCCGGTTGAAATCATGTTTGGCGCCGGTTCTGTTTCGGAACTGCCAAAACTGATTGGCGGCCGAAATTATGCTTTGGTCACTTATCCAAGTGATCCCTTCCAGCGCCTGGCGCAGCGGGTTGAAGAAGCGGCTGGACCAGCTGCGGTAGTAATAAACGACATCGCACCCAACCCGGATTTCCAGCTGCTTGGGCAGCAGTGCGCGCAGTTAGCTGGAATACGGCACCAAATCGAGGTGATTGTAGCCTTAGGAGGTGGGTCCGTAATCGACTCGGCCAAGGTTTTTGCGGCCGCAGATGGCAGTTTTGACAATGTAGTGACGTATTTAGAAACCGGCGGCGGCGCGGCAAACTTGGGAACCATTCCCATTATTGCGGTTCCGACGACTGCTGGCACCGGTAGTGAGGTTACATGTTGGGCCACAGTTTGGGACGAGCAGCGCGCCAGAAAATACTCACTTTCACGACAAAATCTCTACCCAGAAGCTGCGGTGATTGATCCTGAACTTATGGTCAACAAACCCCATGAACTGACCCTGTCCACTGGGTTGGACACACTTTCCCATGCTTTGGAAAGCATATGGAATATCAATGCAAACCCTATTTCGGCCAGACATGCCGTCCATGCAGCTGGCACCATTCTAGACACTTTGCCCGATCTGCTAAACGATCTAGGCAACCTTAGTCTGCGCACGCAGATCGCAGATGCAGCACTCAGCGCCGGGCTGGCCTTTTCCAATACAAAGACTGCCATCGCCCATAACCTGTCTTATCCAATAACCCTCGGATGGGGTATACAGCACGGAATTGCTTGTTCGTTCACGCTGCCAGTGATCTTAAGTTCGGTCGACGGCATTGGCGGGTTTAGACAGGCTGCCCTGCACGATGTTTTCGGTTCGAATCTGAGTTCCGCTTCGATTGAACTGACGACCTTCCTGAATCGGCTAGGTGTTTCCACCCGGTTTGCAGACTACGGCATATCCGACGCTCAACGAATGGATATTGTTGATGAAGCCTTTGCCGGTGAACGCGGCCGTAATTTTGCGGGCACAAAAGAGGCATTCCTGAAAACGCTGGACGCGCAGGATGGCAAAAAATCCAAGGTCGCCTGAACCATCTTTCAAAATAGACCCCGTGTGTCAGCCACTGTTGATCTGACTTACGCTCATACGCAAGGACCGCCCTATGACAGCTCAAACCCCGATCACCGCAAATGAACGAGTTTATCCGACGCCCAAAGTTCCCGCGATTGCGATTTGTCTCGATGGCTGCGAGCCAGAGTATCTGGATGTAGCCATCGCCAAAGGGCTGATGCCCACGCTCAAGCGAATACGTGAGACCGGCACGGACCGACTAGCGCACTCGGTCATTCCGTCCTTTACCAACCCCAACAACCTGTCAATCGCGACCGGACGTCCGCCAAGTATTCATGGAATCTGTGGGAATTACTTGATCGACCCCGACAGCGGTGAAGAAGTAATGATGAATGACGTTCGTTTTCTGCGCGCGCCTACTATCTTTTCAAAGTTCTACGAGGCTGGATACCGGGTCGCCATGGTGACTGCCAAGGACAAGCTGCGCGCTTTGCTTGGTGCCGGATTGAAGTTTGACGAAGAGCGCGCCGTCGCGTTCTCGTCCGAACGCTCGGGCGAGACGACAAAGGCCGAACACGGTATCGACAACGCAAGCCAATGGCTGGGAATGCCTGTGCCCGAAGTGTACTCGGCGGACTTGTCGGAATTTGTTTTCGCTGCGGGTGTGAAGCTGTTGGAGGAGTTCAAGCCTGATATCATGTACCTTTCGACCACAGACTACATTCAGCACAAATTCGCGCCTGACCAGCAGGGTGCACTGGATTTCTACGCGATGTTCGACCGGTATCTGGCGCAGTTGGATGCTATGGGCGCAGCCATCGTCGTCACTGCAGATCATGGCATGAAGCCCAAACACCATACGGACGGAACACCTAACGTAGTCTATGTCCAGGATCTAATGGACGACTGGATGGGGAAGGATGCAGCCCGTGTGATCCTGCCGATCACTGACCCTTATGTGGTTCACCATGGCGCGCTTGGCAGCTTTGCCACCGCTTATCTTCCTGAAGGTGCGAACCGTTCCGATATTGTGGACAAGCTGAAAGCGACCGACGGTATCACCCATGTCCTGACCAAGGAAGAAGCCATCGCGGAATACGAACTTCCTGGTGATCGGATTGGGGATATTGTCATGGTCTCGGGTGAGAATATCTGCATCGGCACCTCCGAGGATCGTCATGATCTGGCGGCCTTGAAAGAACCGTTGCGCAGCCATGGCGGCCTGACCGAGCAAGAAGTTCCCTTTATCGTCAACCGCGTCCTGGATTTACCCTCGCAACCAAAACTGAAGAACTTTGACGCGTTTTTCTATGCTACCACCGCCGCAGCGCAATAAAATGGACGGGATCATGAACGCTTCAGACATTCGCCACGAAGGAATGCGCATCGGAGGAGAGGTTGTCTTTACCGATGCCACTGTACCGGTCCACTACCCCTATACGAATGAGGTCGTGGGCACCGTCCCGGCAGGGACAGCGGAACACGCACGCAAGGCATTTGAGATTGCCGCAAACTACACGCCGAAACTGACTCGATACGAACGCAGCCAGATCCTGCAGCGCGCGGGCGAGTTGATCGGTGAAAAGCGGGACTACCTGGCCAAATGGTTGACGTTGGAACTGGGCATTTGCCATCAGCATTCGATTTACGAAACGAAACGCGCGCAGGACGTCTATCAGTTTGCCGCTGCCGAGGCGTTAAAAGACGATGGGGAGATTTTCTCGTGCGATCTGACCCATAACGGGAAAGAGCGTAGGATTTTCACCAAACGTGAACCCGTCAAGGCAATCAGCGCCATCACACCGTTCAACCATCCGCTAAACATGGTCAGCCACAAGATCGCTCCGTCAATTGCGACCAATAACTGTATGGTTTGCAAACCCACCGAGTTGACGCCGCTAACTTGTTTGGCGCTGGCCGATATTCTGTATGAGGCCGGTCTGCCGCCCGAGATGTTCCAGGTTGTAACCGGTTGGCCGCAGGACATTGGTGACGAGATGATCACCAACGAAAACATCGACATCATCACCTTCACCGGAGGTGTTCCGGTTGGCAAATTGATCGCGTCGAAAGCCGGATACAAACGCCAGGCGCTGGAGTTGGGCGGAAATGACCCATTGATCGTTCTGAACGATCTCAGCGATGCTGATCTGGACAAGGCCGCCACCATCGCGGTCGCAGGTGCAACCGGCAATTCGGGCCAGCGCTGCACTGCGATCAAACGCATTTTGGTACAAGAAAGCGTGGCCGACAAATTCGTTCCTCTGGTGTTGGAGAAAGCGAAGGCGATCCGGTTCGGTGACCCTCAGGACCCGGAAACTCAACTGGGCTGTGTGATCCATGACAAAGCCGCCGCGCTGTTTGAAAAACGCGTCCACATGGCCGAAGCCGAAGGTGCGGAAATCCTGTACCACCCCGGTCGCCAGGGGGCATTGCTGCCTCCGATTGTGGTCGACAAGGTTCCCCATGACAGCGAGTTGGTGATGGAAGAAACTTTTGGGCCCATCGTACCTATCGTGCGCGTGCCCGATGACGATGCGAAGGTTATGGAAATCTCGAACGGTACCGAGTTCGGCCTGTCCTCGGGCGTGTGCACCAACGATTTGAACCGGGCAATCGCCTTTATCAACGGGTTGGATGTCGGCACTTGCAACATCTGGGAACAACCAGGCTACAGGATCGAGATGTCGCCCTTTGGCGGGATCAAGGACAGCGGCAACGGCGTGAAAGAAGGCGTAATCGAAGCGATGAAGTTCTTTACCAACGTCAAAACTTATTCGCTGCCCTGGCCCGGCTAGTGGCGCAGATGGGTGTTTCGTACTATCCCTGACGGCATGTCATTTGATTTGAAAAACCTAAACCTGTTTGTCCGAGTGGCCACCCTGGGTGCCATTGGACGGGCAGGGGCGGAGTTCGGGTTCTCGGCCACCAACACCTCACAACGCCTGCAGGCGCTTGAGACCGAACTGGATGTCAAACTGCTGAACCGCACCACGCGGGCTGTATCCCTGACCCCGGACGGAGAGCTGTTTCTGGAGCATGCCAAGCGCATCCTCGAAGACGTCGAAGATGCGCGCACCATGCTGTCTGGAAACTCTGGAACAGTATCAGGCAAACTGCGGGTAACAGCATCCGCGTCATTCGGGCAGTCACATATAGTGCCACATGTACCCGAATTCCTTCGGCTCTACCCGCATGTAGAGCTTGATCTGAACCTAACCGACTCGGTGCTCGACATTGTGGAACTGGGGTACGATCTGGCGTTTCGTCTAGGCGATCTTGGCCCATCCAGCCTGTTGGCCCAGAAACTGGACGATGATCCGCGTCTACTGGTTGCGGCACCTTCCTATCTGGAACATGCAGGGACGCCTGAAACTGCGGCCGACCTGGCCAATCACGCTTGCCTGACAATGCACCCGCGCGAGGTCTGGCACCTGATTGATCAATCGGACACCATGCATGATGTGCGCGTGTCTGGCCCCGCGACCGTCAGCCTTGGTGATGCAGCGATGGATTGGACGCTGGCCGGATTGGGGATCAACAAAGCCTGCTTGTGGCAGACCGGAGATCATATTCGATCCGGGCGTCTGGTTCGGGTTCTGCCACATCTGCGCGCCTGGCCGGATTCGAAAATCTGGGCCGTGCGCCCACCGGGCCGATTGATGCATGCCCGAGTCCGCGCGTTTTTGGATTTCATGCGTGTTCGGATCATCGCCGCCAACAAGGTGCTCTACGCCGACCTGATCTGAAGCTATTCTTCCGGTATACGGGATTATCATTTCCGAATTCTGCAGATAGCGGCAGACAATGGAAGGGCATAGATGCGGCTCATCACCAATTCGGAGCCTCATTCCATGAAAGACCTCATCGAAACCAGCGATGTTCAGACTCAGATCATCGACGCCTTCAATTTCCGCCACGCAACTAAAGTGTTCGATCCTGAGCGAAAAGTCACTGAGAGCGAATTCAACACAATTCTGGAAGCGGCACGCCTGTCGCCGACCTCGTTCGGGACCGAACCGTTCCAGTTGCTGGTTGTGCAATCACCCGAGAAACGAGAGCTGTTTCGTGACTTCACCTGGGGCGCGAACGGCGCCACGAATGGTACTGCCGGACAGCTTGGAACCGCAAGCCATTACGTGATCATCCTGTCCCATACCGGCGCAACCATGAAAGCAGGGTCGGATTATTTGGCCCAGCACAACCGCGAGGTGAAACAGTTCCCCGAAGAAGTCATCGAGATGCTCGGGGGGGCTTACGCCAAGTTTCAAGCGCATGATTTCAAATTGGAAACCGACGCGGATATCGAAAAATGGGCTGCGCGGCAGGCTTACATCGTTCTCGGCAACATGATGACCGCCGGTGCGCTTATGGGAATTGATTCATGCCCCATCGAAGGGTTCGAGTTGGACAAAACCGAAGCTGTTTTGCGCGATCATTTCGGGATTGATACCAACCTCCACAAACCCGCCGTCATGGTGGCGTTCGGCTATCGTGCGGATGGTCCGATGTTCCCCAAAACGCGCCGCGAGATGGCCGATATCGTCACATGGGTGTGACGTATATGCCCGGCACGACGTGCCGGGCACCCCGCCTGCTACCTCACAAACACACAGCACGAGGCGCATGGTGCATAGCTGACTCATGTATCAAACAAGCATAATCGGACAATCTACTGACAGCTCAGGACAGAGAGCATCTGGAACGCTAGGTCAGTTCGAAAAAGTTTGCCAAATGCGTCATAAGACTAAATTACAGAACGTGATTTGAAAGATCCGCGAAGACAAGAAAAACGGGGAACCAAACGAAAGCGGCGGCGCAATGGGTTCAACTTCCCTACATCTGGACAATGACCGAGGCTTCAAGGCAAGGTTGGACAACGGTGTCAGCATCTACGTGCGCCCAATGGGCATTTCCGACAAACATCTGATTGCGCAAGCAATCCATAATCTGTCCGACCAATCCCGATACATGCGCTTCTTTTCTGCGTTTCACGACGCCCCAGAACCTGTTTTGGACCTTCTGGCCAACGTGGATGGCGACAAGCACGTAGCTTGGGGTGCCGTAGACTCTGAACAGAATGGGCGGCCCATCGCCGCCGTGCATGCAATCCGGGGTAACCCGCAAGACAAGGATGTCGAAATCGCTTGCACGGTTTTGGACGACTATCACGGTCACGGCATATCCCACCTTTTACTGGCGGCCACCGTGTTCGACTGTCTGGCTTTAGGGGTCGAGCTCGCTCATGCTGAAGTTCTGTTCGGAAACTATAAGGCCAAGGGTTTGTTCGAAGGGTTGAATGCCGACCTCGTGGAAAGCGACGAAACACTGTTGTATCGCATGGAATTGCCTTCACTCTTACGGACGATTGAACGGAAGGGTCATCCAAATTCTTTGGCGCAGTTTATGCACGCGCTGCGAACTTCTGCGGATCCCAGCCCCACAATAGGCGTTCCGTGGTCAAACCCATAAAGCACATTTATTGTGAGATTCTATAATATTTAGGCGTGCGTCCGGTCCATCGCCGGAACGCGCGGACGAAACTAGCTGTTTCTGAGAACCCCAGAACGTGCGCGATCTGCTCGGTGCTCAGTGTCGCTTCGCGCAAATACTTTAGCGCAAGCTCCATTCGAACAGCGTCCACAATTGCACTAAAAGTCGTTTGCTCTCGCTTCAGGTGCCGCCTGAGGGTACGACTGGTCAAACCAAGGCTCTGAGCGACGGTATCCATACTTGACGAAAGTGCAACATTTTGAATCAAGCTCCGACGGACCTGACCACTGACACCGTCTTTTTGGGTGATCTCGGACAGTTCGTTTTCGCAAATTCGAACGAGCTGATTGAAAGTCAACTGGTTTCCCAGTTCGACTTTATGATCCAACCATTCCACTCCGACATGGAACCGGTTCCGTCCTGCGTTCAGAATGATCTCGTCTGCTGCATCAGCCGGCAAGGTGTATGCGCTGTCATTTGAATATCTGACTTCGATACGGCGTGAGGTAAAACCAGCGCCCATGACATCCCTGTGCAGCGAGTTGTAGATGCCCAACTGTAGATTGACGAGGAATTCGTAAAACTCTTTTCCGGCGTAAGAGGCCGGGACAGGCTCAAAACCCCACCCTTCAGCACCCTCGTCCTGCACAAACTCAACGCCGAAATGCATCGTCTTGGTCGAGCCGCCCTGATAGCGATGCCCGTTGACCTCAAGATACATCGGCAGGTTTTGCGGGTCCGCGACCTCATCGCGGGTCACCAGCCAGGGTCCAATGGGGCCAAACGTGTCCGCCGACTTGCCCTTGACCCATTGCCCCGAGCGGTGCAGCTGAAAGTCACGCTCGGACAGATCGTTGACCACGCAATAGCCCGCCACATGGTCCAGCGCGTCCTCTTCCGAGACGTATTTGGCCTCTTTTCCGATCACCACGCCCAGCTCAACCTCCCAATCGGTCTTGACCGAGTTGCGGGGGATTTCGACCGTGTCATTGGGGCCGATAATGGCGGATGTGGCCTTGAAGAAAATCACCGGCTCGGCGGGCAGATCCATGCCCGATTCCGCCGCGTGATCGGCATAGTTGAGGCCAATGCAAATGAACTTGCCAACCTGGCCCACACACGCGCCGATGCGCGGGTCGCCCTCGACCAGCGGCAAGGTTGCAGGGTCGATCGCGCGCAGACGTGCGAGGCTGTCATCACTCAGCGCGGCGCCTGCGATATCACCGACTTCGCCCGACAAATCACGGATCGCGCCGTTTCCGTCCAAAAGCCCCGGCTTTTCTTGACCAACAGGCCCATAGCGCAGCAGTTTCATTCCACCATCCTTTTAAACTGTGATTACCCGCCCCCGATGACCGCGGCACCCGAAAGATGGGTTGCTACATACATCATAAATGGGAGCGGGCGGACTTGCCTTCGGTTACATCTGCTCGGGCAAAAGCGCGACAGGAATATCCTGATAGCAGACCGGACGCAGGAAGCGACGGATCGACAGCGTGCCCACAGAAGTTGCACCAAAATTGGTCGACGCGGGGTAGGGGCCACCATGCACCATGGTATCACACACCTCCACCCCGGTAGGGAAGCTGTTGGCCAGCAGACGCCCTGCTTTACGCTCTAGCAACGGCAGCAGCGCCTGTGCGTCGGCTGTATCACCCGCGTCTAAATGCAGGGTACAAGTCAACTGACCTTCGATGGCGCGCGCCACCTGCAGCATCTGGTCGGCATCGCGAACACGAACAACTATACCCAGAGGGCCAAAGACCTCTTCCTGCAGCTTGTGGTCGGCCAGCCAATCGTCGCCCGAGACAGTGAACAGATAGGGTGCCGCGTCGCGGGTTTCGCAACTGGTGCCAATGATCTGAGTCACGCCGGTGCCGGACGCAACGCGCGAAACGCCATCGCGATAAGCGGCGGCAATTCCGTCTGTCAGCATGGTCTGGTTGGCAACAGCGGACAGGCCGGTTTCGGCCGCCGACTGGAACGCATCTGCATCCGGCCCATCGATCACAACGGCAATACCCGGATTGGTGCAGAACTGCCCCGCACCCATGGTCAGTGAACCCGACCAACCCGTCCCGATCTCGGCCCCGCGCGCAGCGGCGGCCTGAGGCAGGATGAACATCGGATTGACCGAGCCCAGCTCACCAAAGAAAGGGATCGGCTCATCGCGTTGCGCGCACAGGTCGAAGAGGGCACGACCACCGCCAAGGCTGCCGGTAAAACCCACGGCCCGGATTAGAGGGTGCTGCACCAAACGAGTGCCCACATCGCGCTTACCGCCTTGAACCAGCGAGAACACACCCGGATGCACACCGGTCGCCTTGATCGCGGCATCAATGGCCTGCGCCACGATCTCACCCGTGCCGGGGTGCGCCGAATGGCCCTTGACCACCACCGGACAACCTGCGGCCAGCGCCGCAGCGGTATCCCCACCCGCGACCGAGAACGCCAGCGGGAAATTCGATGCGCCGAACACGGCGACGGGGCCCAGCGGGCGTTGGATCATCTTCAGGTCGGGGCGGGGCAGGGGCGCGCGGTCCGGCATAGCCGGGTCGTGGCGCAGGTCCAGATAGTCGCCCTTTTCGATATGATCTGCGAACAGGCGCAGCTGGCCGACGGTGCGGCCACGCTCACCCTGCAGACGCGCCTCGGGCAGGCCGGTTTCTTGCGTTCCGATTTCGGTGATGGCATCGCCGCGGGCGTCGATCTCATCAGCGATTTTGCGCAGCAACGCGGCGCGATCCGCACGCGAAGACCAACCAAAGCTGGCAAATGCCTCTTCAGCGGCTTCGACGGCTGCATCGACCAACGCAGGCGTGCCCACGCAAAAGTCGTGGCTGGGCCCGTGCGCCGGTTCCGAGGTAAAAGAAGCGTCGGTCGCGACCCATTCGCCCGCGATCAGGTGTTTTCCGGTCAACATGTTCAAATTTTCCTTAAATCAGCCCGCGTTGGGCCAGGTTTCGCATCAGATGAGACGCCCCGAACGTCCATTCCGGGCATTCCGTCGACAGGCGCACCGTATTGGTCAGAGCGCCCAGTTGGTCGTTTGCAATCGTGACAGCGTCACCGATCTTGTGAGTGAACCCGCCACCCGGAGTGTCACGATCCTGCGTCGGAGCGAAAAGCGTTCCGAGGAACAGCATGAACCCGTCCGGATATTGGTGATGACGCCCGACGGTTTGCTTCACCAGATCCGCGGGATCACGGCTGATTTGGGACATCGACGAATTTCCGTTCAGCACAAACCCATCCGGGCCGGTAACAGTCAGGGTCAATTCGGCATTGCGCACGTCGTCCAGATCAAAGTTGTCGTCGAACAGGCGGATCATGGGTCCGATGGCGCAAGAGGCGTTGTTGTCCTTGGCTTTGCTCAGCAGCAAGGCTGAGCGCCCCTCAACGTCGCGCAAGTTCACATCATTGCCCAGCGTCGCCCCCTTGATTTCACCCTTGGACGTCACAGCCAGCACGACTTCGGGCTCGGGGTTGTTCCACGTCGAAATTGGGTGGAGCCCAACATCCGCACCGAATCCAACCGAGGACAGTACCTGCGCCTTGGAAAACACTTCGGCGTCTGGCCCGATGCCAACTTCCAGATACTGGCTCCACAGACCTTCCGAGATAAGCGCCGCCTTTACCTGTGCCGCATCTTCCGAACCGGGCACGATATTGGACAGGCTGTCACCAATACGGGCACCAATGCGCTTGCGGATGGCTTCGGCCTTGGCCGGGTCGCCCGCTGCCTGCTCTTCGATGACACGTTCAACCATAGAGCCGGCGAACGTGACACCACAGGCTTTCACCGCCTGCAGGTCACAAGGCGCCAGCCATTGATGTTCCCCATCTAGCGGCCCGAGCGTCTCGCCCGAAGCCGAGCGCACGTACCCCGCGGCATCGTCCATTTCGAGGATGTCGCGCACGGTCGGCGCAGTTTTCGAGGTGATGTCGACAACCTGACCATCGCGCAGGGTTACGACAGCAGGGCCAATACCGGGGCGTTCAACACGCCCGAGCCACAGCCCGTCTGAATCCAGTTTAGGAGAAGTCATTTCAGTCCCTGAGGTTATAGGCACGGGCGGCGTTACCGCCCAGAACCGCATTGCGTTCGTTTTCCGAGAGATCGCTCAGAAGTGTGTCGGTGGTGTCCAACCAGCGCTGATATGTGCTGGCCAAGGTACAAACTGGCCAGTCGCTGCCCCAGATCAGGCGTTCAGGGCCGAACGTGTCCAAGAGGTGCTGAACATACGGGCGCAAGTCGTCAGTGCTCCAATCCGCAGCTGCTTCGGTCACAAGGCCGGACAATTTGCAATAGGCCGAGGTTTCCTGCGCCAAGGTCGCCATATCCTGAGCCCATCCGTCGATCACACCATCGCGTATCAAAGGCTTGGAGCCGTGGTCGATGACCACGCGCATCTCGGGATGGCGCGCCAGCAACTGACGCAGAGGGGCCAGATGTTGGGGCAAAGTCAGAGCGTCAAATGTCAGGTCGTTCTGCTGAATGGCAAAAAACGCAGCAGACAATGCGTCGTCCAACATCCAAATGGGATCAGCTATGTCCTGAATCATCGGCCGCAAACCGACAAGCGCCGGATGCGCGGACAGCGCCTTGATCTGATCGGCCACGTCCTTCGCTTCGAAGTCGACCCACCCGACTACCCCTTTGATAAAAGGCGTGTGGTCAGCCAGAGACAACATATATTCCGTCTCGGCCACAGTCGGCGCCGCCTGTACTAGAACGGTCCCCTCGATCCCGGCCGCTTCGATCAAAGGGGCTAGGTCTGACGGACCAAAGTCCCGATAAATCGCGGCCAGTTCCGAAGTGAGCCAACCATAATCGCCCCGAGCCAAAGCCCAGAAATGCTGGTGCGCGTCGATCTTCATCCAATCACACCCTTTTTCAGGATGATGTTGCCATACAACCTGCGCTCACCTGTCTGAACAACGGCAAAAGCTGTTGCGGCGCGATCATAGAACGCGAAGCGTTCAAGACCCTGCACCACAGCCGGGTTGTCTGCCGTTTCATTGATGATCTGCTGAAAATCCGCGACCGCCTCTGGCACAGCATCGGGGTCTCCGACCACCTGCATCGTCACCGCTGGGTCCGGCACAAAATTGTCCAGTGGCATCACCGACAAAACTGCGCGCAGAATCTCACTGGCCGACGATCCGTCGGCCCGAATGCAGAGCGGTCCTGTACTCGTTCCCGGAAAATTAGCGTCCGCGATCACGATTTCATCGCCATGGCCCATCGCACGCAAGGTGTGCAGTAATTCGGGTGACAGGATCGGGTCGATGTCACGCAGCATCGGCGGCCTCCGAAGGAAGTGGAGCATCAGGCCGGATCAGCCCTTCGCCCCGCAGGTCGGACCAAAGGCCGGCAGGAATCTCGCGATCTAGCAACGCGACATTGGCCTGCACCTCTGCGGCGTTTACCGCGCCCGGGATCACAGTTTTGACGGACGGATGCCCCAACACGAACTGTAATGCCGCCGCGATCAGAGGTGTCTTGTGCGCCTGACATACAGCTTCGATGTTGCGGACGCGCCGCAAAATCTCTTCTGGTGCATCATCGTAGTTGTATTTTGCGCCCGGCACTGCACCGGTTGCCAGAATCCCCGAATTGTAGGGACCGCCCAGGATAATTCCTACGTCACGCTTTTCACAAAGCGGCAAAAAGCTGTCCAGCGCCTCTTGTTCCAACAGGGTGTAGCGCCCCGCCAGAAGGAAGCCATCGAAATCGCCCAGACCAAGTAGTTTTTCGCAAACTTGCCATTCGTTCACGCCCGCTCCGATGGCTGCGATTTCACCGGCGTCACGCAGCTCTACCAGCGCTTTGTAGCCGCCGCCGTCAAACAGCTCGCGCACCTTGGCATCGGACATCTCCTGACTGCCCTGGCTGAAAACGCAGACGTCATGGATCAGCAGAATATCCGCGTTGGCCACCCCGATCCGTTCGCGACTGGCCTCGTAGGAACGCATCACTCCGTCATAGGTATAGTCAAACACGATCCGCTTTTGCGGCACGTCAACAAAAGCCTCAGGGGTCACTTCATGCGGTTCACAATCCAGCAGAAGTCGCCCGATCTTGGTCGACAGCTGGATATTTTCGCGTCCAAAGCGGGCGATTGCTTCGCCAAAGCGTTGCTCGGAGCGTCCAAGCCCGTATTGCGGTGCCGTATCAAAAAAGCGGATACCCGCATCAAAGGCCGCCTGCAGGGCCGCCTGGGCGTCTTCGTCGGAAACCTTACGATAGAGGTTCCCCAATGGTGCGCCACCGAAACCCATACGGGTCAATAGTACAGGGCGCGCCGTGCGGTTGTTCAGTAATTCTGTAGTTGAAGCGGTCATCCTGCCTCTCGTTCGGTTTGGAGCGATAAGTTGAAAAGGTGGGGTTTTTCCTGACGCAAAACTTCGATCCGAGGCATGAGCTGGCCCATATGGCGGCGCATGGCCTGCTGCGCCATGTCTTCATCGCGCTCTAGTATTGCGTTGAATATCGACCGGTGTTCATCAAGCGTTTCAACGATCCGGCCTGGCGTCGGCAGCAGCAGCATACGTGCGCGGCTAACCTGAAGGGAAACGGTCTGCGCAACATCTGCCAAACGGTGGAAACCCGTGAAATCCATCAGCAGAGCATGAAATTCCTCATCGGCCTGATAAAAGCCCGAGATATCCTCATCCTCGACCAGAAGCTCTTGCAAACGCATGTTGCGACTTAACCTGCGACGCTGATCCTCGGTTAGGTCGCGGGCGACTTTGGCAATTGTCGCCAATTCTAACGCTTCGCGCAGAAACATGCCTTCGCGTATCTCTGACATCGAGAAATAAGAAACTCGGGTTCCGGATTGCGGAACGACGTCCACCAACCCTTCTGCATCCAGTCGCGCGATGGCTTCGGCAACCGGCGCGCGGGACACGCCAAGCCGTTCGCATATCGGCGCTTTCCTGAGGTTCGCTCCGGGCGCAAAGTCCAGAGACAGGATTGCGTGTTTGATAGACAAATAAACACGGTTGGCCAACGAACCTTCGGTCGATGAAATGTCACGCAAAAGCGTCGCGTCGATATCTTGTGGCTTATTCATGAAAGTTGATCTAGCATACTAACATGTTAGTTGACAAGTATGTGATCGCAGTTTAGCAATCACTGGCAAGCAAGCAGGAAAACGATGCAAGCAGATCAAGAAATAAAGGCTTTCACGCCCCCGACTCGCGATACGGTGAAGCTGAGCCCCGATGACAATGTCGTTATCGCACTGCGTGAATTGCAAGCAGGCGAGCAGCCCAATGACGTGCCGGTTCCGTTGGTCTCTCAGATTTCGCGAGGCCATAAAATCGCGGTTGCGCCAATTTCCAAGGGGCAGAACGTGATCCGCTATGGTCAGATCATTGGTCAGGCGAAATCGGATATTGCGCCCGGTGACCATATTCACGTCCACAACCTGGGCATGGGCGCGCATCAACAGGATTATGCCTACGCGTCCGCAAACTCCGCGTTACCCGCAATTGCGGAAGAGCGGACGTTTTTGGGCTACCACCGCGCGGATGGCAAAGTGGGAACACGGAATTACATCGGGATTCTGACCACGGTGAACTGCTCGGGCTCGGTTGCACGGTTCATCGCCGAGGCAGCCGAGAAATCCGGAATGCTTGACGAGTTTCCCAATGTAGACGGCGTGGTCCCGATTGTGCATGGCACAGGCTGCGGGATGTCCGGTAAGGATGAAGGGTACGCGACCTTGTTCCGCACTCTTGCGGGCTATGCGCAGCATCCTAACTTTGCGGGTATTCTTCTGATCGGTTTGGGATGCGAAGTTATGCAGGTGGCCGATCTGGTGGGGGGTCGTCCGATCCGCCCCGATGGTGCTCTGCGCTATATGACTATTCAAAACGAAGGCGGCACGCGGCGCACGATTGACCGAGGCTTGGCCGAGATCAAGGGTATTGCCGAACTTGCCAATCAAGTGACGCGCGAACCCGCGCCAATCAGCGAAATTACGGTAGGGATGCAATGCGGAGGCTCGGACGGGTATTCGGGCATCACTGCAAACCCTGCATTGGGATATGCATCCGACCTGCTGGTGCGTCACGGCGGAACGACAATCCTGTCGGAAACGTCCGAAGTATACGGCGCCGAGCATCTTTTGACTCGCCGCGCCGAAACGCCCGAAGTTGGCGCCAAGCTGATCGAGCGCATCCAGTGGTGGGAAGACTACACCGAACGCAACGGCGGCGAGATGGACAACAATCCAAGCCCCGGCAACAAGCGCGGTGGACTGACAACCATCCTCGAGAAATCTCTGGGCGCGGTTGCCAAAGGCGGCACTGCTCCGATGCGGGACGTCTATAAGTTTGGCGAGATCGTGGACAAGAAGGGCTTTGTCTTCATGGACAGCCCAGGTTTCGACCCGTGTTCGGTGACGGGGCAGGTGGCCTCAGGCGCAAACCTGATCGTGTTCACCACCGGACGGGGTTCGGTCTCTGGCTATCAGCCGACGCCTTGCGTCAAGCTGGCAACGAACTCTGAGATGTACGCACGGATGGCCGACGATATGGACCTGAACTGCGGTGACATCGTCACCGATGGGGTCAGCATCGAGGCGAAAGGAGAGGAATTGTTCGAAATTCTGATCCGCGTTGCCTCGGGCGAGAAAACTAAAAGCGAAGAGCTTGGATTTGGGGGGGTCGAGTTTGTCCCCTGGCAGATCGGCGCGGTAATGTAATTACGCACCCTGGGGGATGAGGGTAGCATGGGAGGGAACATGACAAAACTGGTCGACATGACGGGGATCGAAAAGTATTTCCCCGGCGTGCACGCGCTGAAAACAGTGCAGTTCGATCTGTTTTCGGGCGAGGTTCACGCACTTATGGGCGAGAACGGTGCCGGGAAAAGCACGCTGATGAAGATCCTGTCGGGGATTTATCAGCGCGACGGTGGTGATCTGGTGATCGAAGGCAAGTCGGTCAGCCCGACCACGCCCGGCGAAGCGCAGGATCTGGGCATCGGTATCATCCATCAGGAACTGAGCCTGATGAATGATCTGACCGTTGCGCAGAACATCTTTATCGGTCGAGAGCCCCGCAAGAGCTTTGGTAGACTGGACGAGGCCGCGCTAAACGCACAGACGGCCGAGATTTTCGCCTCGATGAACCTGTCGCTGGATCCAAAGACATTGGTAGGCAGCCTGACCATTGCGAAACAGCAGATGGTCGAGATTGCCAAGGCGCTGTCTTTCCGGTCCAAGGTTCTTATCATGGACGAACCCACAGCGGCCCTGAACGATGCCGAGATAGCCGAGCTGTTCGTGATCATTCGCCGCCTCAAGGCCGAGGGCGTGGGCATCGTCTATATCAGTCACAAAATGGACGAGCTTAAGCAGATCGCCGACCGCGTCACCGTGATGCGCGATGGCGAATATGTGGGCACCGTAGGCGCGGCTGAGACACCAATCAGCCAGATCATCGCCATGATGGTGGGGCGTGAGGTGAACGAGAAACCTCTGGACGTGCCCGATCTTGGCGACGCCGAAGTTTCGCTTGAGGTGTCCGGTCTAAATCGCGGCAAAGAGATCAAGGATGTCAGCTTCTCGGTCCAGAAGGGCGAGATTCTTGGGTTCGCGGGCCTGATGGGGGCCGGTCGGACCGAGGTTGCGCGCGCGATCTTCGGCGCGGATGTGAAGGACAGCGGAACGATCCGCGTTCATGGCCAAGAGGTTTCGATCAAGTCGCCCAAGGATGCCGTGACTGCGGGCATCGGTTATCTGTCCGAGGACCGCAAACATTTCGGGCTGGCCACCGGCATGAACGTGCGCGACAATATCGCGCTGGCTTCGATGGATCTGTTCACCGGCACCGGAGGGGTGTTGAATGACGGTGAAATCAGCACCACGGCCAAGGGATATATCGCACAGCTGGGCATTCGCACGCCCTCGGACGTGCAAGAGGTCCGACTGCTGTCAGGGGGCAATCAGCAAAAGGTTGTGATTGCAAAATGGCTGCTGCGCGATTGCGATATCCTGATCTTTGACGAACCCACGCGGGGCATCGACATCGGTGCGAAGTCCGAGATTTACAAGCTGCTCGAAGAACTCGCAGAGCAGGGCAAGACTATCATCGTGATCTCGTCGGAACTACCCGAGATCATGCGCCTGAGCCATCGCATCGCTGTGATGTGCGAAGGCCGACTGACCGGCATTCTGCCCGGCGGAAAAGACACCACTCAGGAAGACATCATGCATCTGGCCACCCAACGTGCGGCGGCGATGCAGGTAACGGGGGCACCACAATGACCACGGCAACAGACGTTGAAAAGAAGAAACCACTCGCGGGACTGTCCGACAGCGGCGCGTATCAAAAACTACTGGCATTCGCCAGTTTGATCGCGCTGCTGATCGGCTTCTCGATCGCGTCGCCAAACTTCATGCAGACCTCGAACATGATCGCCATTTTGCAGGCAACCTCGGTCAACGGGGTGCTGGCAGTGGCGGCAACGCTGGTGATCATCACCGGCGGGATCGACCTGTCGGTGGGCACGCTGATGACCTTCTGCGCCGTAATTGCAGGCGTGGTGCTGACCTATCTGGGGATGCCCCTGCTGCTGGGCGTGGCGGCAGCCATCGCGGCGGGCGCGTTCTGTGGGCTTTGCTCGGGCACTTTCGTTGCCAAAATGAAGATCCCGCCTTTCATCGCCACGCTTGGCATGATGCTGATCCTGAAAGGCCTTTCGCTGGTCATCTCAGGTACGCGGCCGATCTATTTCAACGACACGCCGGGCTTTGACCAGATCTCACGCGGGTCGCTGATCGGAGAGATCTTCCCGGCTCTGCCCATCCCGAACGGCGTGCTGATCCTGTTCCTGGTGGCGATTGCAGCGTCGTACATCCTGAGCCGCACGGTTCTTGGCCGCTACACCTTTGCCTTGGGTTCGAACGAAGAAGCAGTTCGCTTGTCCGGTGTGAACACCGACGCTTGGAAGATGCGCATTTACGCTCTGGCGGGCGCAATCTGCGGCATCGGCGGCATCTTGATTGCCTCGCGCCTGAACTCGGCGCAGCCTGCGCTGGGTCTGGGATACGAGCTTGAGGCCATCGCGGCCGTGGTGATCGGCGGCACGTCGCTGTCGGGTGGACGCGGTACCATTCTAGGCACGCTGATCGGCGCACTGATCATGGCGGTCCTGACCAACGGCCTGCGCGTGCTGTCCGTGGCGCAGGAATGGCAAACCGTTGTCACCGGCGCAATCATCATTCTGGCGGTCTATGCCGACATGGCGCGGCGCAAAAAGTCCGGCTGAAGAAACCAAATAACAAACGACCAACTGTGGAGGAGAAAAACATGTTTTCACGTCGTTTCATTCTGGGGGCGCTGAGCGCTGCCACCCTTGCAGCCCCGGCCTCGATGGCCACTGCAGAGGAAATCTATATCCCGCTGGTATCCAAAGGTTTCCAGCACCAGTTCTGGCAGGCCGTGAAATCCGGGGCCGAGCAGGCGGCAGACGAATACAACGTCACCATTACTTTTGAAGGCCCCGATAACGAAACCATGGTGGACCGTCAGATCGACATGCTGGCCGCTGCACTGGCCAACAACCCCAAAGCCATCGGCTTTGCTGCACTAGACAGCCAGGCGGCTATCCCGCTGCTGCGTCAGGCGAATGACAAGGGTATCCCGATCATCGCGTTCGACAGCGGTGTTGACAGCGACATCCCGCTTTCAACAGCTACCACCGACAATCTTGCTGCGGCCGGGCTGGCCGCCGACAAAATGGCTGAGAAAATCGGCGGCAAAGGCAAAGTCGCCGTTGTAGCACACGACCAAACCAGCCGGACCGGTATCGACCGCCGTGATGGCTTTGTGAACCGTATCGAAGAAAAATATCCCGATATCGAAGTTGTCACCGTTCAATACGGTCAGGGCGACCACCTGAAGTCGACTGAAGTTACCAAAGCGATCCTGACGGCCAACCCTGATCTGGACGGCATCTTTGGCACCAACGAAGGTTCGGCCATTGGCGTTGTGAATGGTGTTCAGGAACTGGGAACCGAAGGTCTGGTCATCATTGGCTATGACAGCGGCAAAGCGCAGAAGGATGCGATCAAAAGCGGCCTGATGGCTGGCGCGATCACGCAAAATCCCGTCGGCATCGGCTACGAGACTGTAAAAGCAGCGGTCTCCGCGCTGAATGGTGAAGAAGTCCCGGCCCTGATTGACACTGGTTTCTACTACTACGACGCGTCGAACATGGATGATCCGAAAATCTCGGCCGTTCTGTACGACTAAAGCCATCCACTCACGGTGACTTTTCCGGCCCGCCAATTTGGCGGGCCGGATGTCGTTTGGATTTTCAAAACGCAGTTTAAACTAAAGAATCGATCTGGCGATCGCTGCCAGTTTCGCAATGAAACTTAGAAATTGCGCAAGGAATGTGCTACTGTTCCCGATATAGTTGTTTTTATACGTTAAAGGTTATTGCTTCTGTGTCCGATAAATCGAAAAATCTGTTTCGGCTTCGACCTTTGGAAAGGGCTGATGTAGAAACCGTCGCGCCTTGGTTCCAAAACATTGAAGACCTCGCTCTGTTTGATCGAACATCCCGCATTCCCCAAAACCGCCTCCAGACTGAAGACAGTTGGAAAGATGCCTTCACATCTGAAGGTTCCGGCTGCAAATGCTGGTTCATTGTTGAGTCCGAGGAAGAAGAAGCCTTGGGCATGGCTGGTCTCGAGGGGATTTCGAATATCAATCGCGACGCGGTCGTTGCAATGTTTGTACACAAGTCCGCACGTCGACACGGAGTTGGAATCCGAGCAACCGCGATGATCGTTGACTTTGCGTTCCGACAACTCGGCCTGAATCGCTTGACTTCATATTACCGCGCCGACAACCACAGCAGCCGTGACCTTGTCAGTAGAATTGGCTGCCAGGTCGAAGGTACAATGCGGCAAGCTTGGTTTGCGGATGGAGAGTTCCACGACATGATTGTTGTGGGCATCCTAAAGGACGACTGGATACAGCACAGAGAAGTTCTCGCCTCGGAATTATCCACGGATACTGTCGTGGAAATGGGAGCATCGGCCTCATCAAACTGGTCATGGCCACCCAGGTTGGCAACAGGCAGCGAAAGGTAGAAACAGCCGACAGTCGAAAAAACTAAAAATTGCTATATGTTGAAACGGGTGCCTATTTGGCACCAATTAAACGAGTATTGCCTGTGAATACCTCTAGTCCGAATTTTTCAATGACGCAAAAGCTCGGTGCTGTTTTGTTCGCCGACGTGGTCGGCTATTCCCGCTTGATGAGCGAGAATGAGCTGGACACATATAACGCTCTGAAATCGTTACTATCTCATCTTGAAACATGTTGTGCAAAATATCAGGGGCGGGTCGTCGAAGTACGTGGAGATGGGCTGCTTGCCTTATTTGAAACGGCCACAAGCGCAGTTGAATTTGGCATCGAACTGCATCGGATCGCAAGCCAACACAACGAAACTCGAACAGATGATCAGCGAATCAAATTCCGCGCAGGCGTTCATCTCGGTGAAATTCTGATCGATGATCGCGGCATTCACGGCGACAATGTCAATATCGCGGCGCGGTTGCAGGAAATTGCAGAACCCGAGCGTGTTTACGTCAGCTCTGCAGTCTATGACCAAGTCTGCAACAGGCTGCGGTACGGCTACGAATTCCTGGGCCCCAAGCAGTTAAAAAACATACTCAATCCTGTCTCGACCTATTGTGTGCGCAGCGAAGTTGCAGGCGCGACAATGGCCGGCACCATGCGCCCGGAAACGCCCACGAGTCAGGTTCTGGAACGACCGGACACTCCGTCCGTTGCGGTGCTTCCCTTCGGCAGCCAAGGCGGAGATGAATCCGACAGTTGGATTGCCGAAGGCATGACCGACGACATCATCATGAATCTGTCAAAGTTCAGGAACCTTTTCATAATCGCGCGAAACTCCTCTTTCTTTTTCAACGCACAATCGATGCCTCCAAAAGAGGCCGCCCAGCGATTGAATGTACGCTACATCGCGCGGGGTAGCGTCCGCCGGTCGGCCAGTCGAATTCGCATTTCGGCGGAACTGGTGGACGCCACCACCGAACGGACGATTTGGGCGGAACGGTTCGACCGCAGAATCGACGATATTTTCGACATATTGGATGAGGTGACCGAGTGCATCGTCGCAGCGACCGCCGTGATGATCGAGTCCCATGAAAAGCAGCGAATGATCCAGGCGATGCCATCCGACCTCGAAGCGTACAGCTCGGTTCTTCAGGGGCAGCATCACATCTTCAAGTACACGCGAAACGACAATCGCAAGGCGCAAAGCTTCTATCAATCGGCACTGGAACGCGACGAAGGGTATGCCCGCGCGGCCGCGGCGCTGTCGCGCACCCTGAATATAGACTGGCGGTATTCCTGGACAGAAGACCCAAGCACCGCGTTGGATCAGGCTCTGAGATTTGCGCAACGTGCTATCGAGCTCGACCCGACTGACGCGCGTGGGTTTGGCGAACTGGGTTATGTCCACCTGTATCGCAAAGATCACGATGCATCGATCCAGTCATACCAGCGCGCCTTGGCGCTGAACCCAAATGATGCAGATATGCATTCGGACTATGCCGACGCGCTGGCGCATTCGGGCGACAACGAAACAGCAATCACCCATCTGCAACAAGCAATGCGGCTGAACCCGTATTTCCCGGATCAGTATCTGTGGCACCTTGGCGGGGCATATTACAACCTTCGCCGCTACGAGGATGTTATCGAAACAGTCAACAAAATGAACAACCCAACCGAAGGTCAACGAATGCTTGCAGCGAGTCACGCCCAGTTGGGCAATATGGAGATGGCCCGGTTGATTGCTGACAAACACCGTGAGGCGCATCCAAATTTTTCTTTGCAACGGTGGGCCAAGGTTATGCCCGACCGTTTGGAAGACGATACCCAGCATTTTGTCGAAGGATTGAAAAAGGCCGGGTTCTGAATAAGAAAAAGGGCGCGACGAGCGCGCCCTCGTTACATTGATCGTAAGCGACCCTCAGTCGCCGCCCCGGACTTTGGCCCCACTTACTTTGGCGCCGCTAACCTTTGCGCCTGATACTTTGGCACCGCTTACCTTAGCCCCGCTCACTTTGGCTCCAGATACCTTTGCGCCACTGATCGCCGGGCTATCGAAGCCGAAATAGATATCCAGTAGGACTTGCTCGAACTGGCCAGCCATCACATCCATGCGCATGGTCTGATCGGACTTGTCGTAGTTCCAAACACGTATGTCATCAGCAACCTGATAGTCTGCGGCTGCAACCCCACCAATAGACGGGTTTTTCGGGGCCCGTGATGCGTTGTCGTCTGGAACGTTTGCTTTTGCAACTTCCTTACCGTCACCATGCACTAGAAAAATCACAGGTTCGGGAAGGTCATAATATGTGCCTTCGTAAGCAAACCCATAAATTTTTGCGAATTGTGCTTTGTTGTTTCCTTCATCGCCCAATTGCTTTTCCAGATGCTTGTTGTTGCCCTGGCCGTTGTTCGACTTTGCTGTATAGCTTAAGTCTTCCAATACTCTTCCGTAAATCAACACTTCTGAAAAACTGAGTAATGTCTCCGCCATAAACTCATCTCCCAATTGCGGTCGAGATGCACCAACCACCTCGCCCTCCACCACGACCCAAATTATAGACGGGCCAACAAATCCAAAAAATCATCCTATTCCTAAATGCCATAATTTGAATTGAAAAAAAAGAACTTACTCACTCTGTATCCGGCACCAAAGTTCGAACCGAATTGGCATGACTGTCTTCGTCTGGGTTCGGCAAGCGCGGACCTGCCGTCGTCAAACCGATATCGCGCATCCGAAAATTACCCTCGATTATTTGCCGGAATGCGCCGCCGGTAATTTCCTGATCCACAATAACTAGTGCTTTTTCGACACCAAAATAGCTGAGAGTATCAGCATCCAATAGGCTCCAGGTATCAGCTAAATAGGTCCCCAAGTAGTCGCGCGCCTCAAGTAGGGCAACGCGGAAACCCTCGGGGTTTTCCGCGTATCGCTTGTCAAAAACGTTTTGCATGATAGCGCTGTAATCGGGCGAGTCTTCCAATTGGTCCGACAGATCCTCTTCCTCAGGTGAAATCAGACCGTGTAGCAAAAGGCGTTCGTGATAGATGTCGACGAAAATGTCGAACATTGCTCCGGTCAACGGCTCAGAAAGGGCATGTTCGCTGGACCAACCCGAGGAAAATTCCGAGAGGGATCTGTTATTAGCCGCCGTTCTGATTTGCGCGTTTTCGGACAATTCTGCAAATCGATTCAATCGGTTGAATGTGTAGAGATTGCCCCGAGTGTTTTCCAACAGCTTTTCAACAACTGATCCAAAATGCAAAGACGCCAACAGCGCGACCAGATCGGCAGCGGATTCATGAAACCCGTAATACTCGCCCGAAGCGTCGCCATCGGCTGGCATTCCAATCACGCTATAAATTATGGCGTGACCAATTTCATGCGCCACGACATCGAAATTCAGACTGTAGGGTCGGTATTCGTTACCGTGCTCATGTGTTCCACCGGTTTCCAGAAAGCCCCACCCAATATGAGCATTGTCTAGGCTGGGTAATAAAGACAGTTCCAAACGGTCGAAATCACGCGCGAAATGCCACGGGATGGGGCGGTCGAAATAGCCTTGCCACACATCCATGGTGAAATGAGCGGAACCGAAAAGATGCGCCGCTTCGAAGGACGGATCGGATGGGTCGATATGGATGAAATTTCCCAGTTCATCTGGCATTGCAGGCGGTTGTATATATCCATCCCACGGGGGTAGGTACATGCCCGGTCCGTTGGGACCTGGAACAATGGCACCATAGGGTGTCGTTTTACCAACCGGATTCACCGTGTACATACGCGGACCAGAAGGTCCGGGACCGATGCTGCCTTGTGGTGCAGATATCTCGACCAGTTCCAATTCTGCGTCAGGTTCGAGAAAAGGCGACTGTGGAAAAAGCAAAAACCGAGTGCCTGGTTCCTCATTCTCCGTTTCTTCGGGTAAGTTCATAATGCGCCCTCCCGCTTGGTTCGCTGGTCCGTCACGCGTCAGAAGGCGACGAGCTATCGGTCCTATGGCAAAATAAAAACTCGGCTTCTATCAAATCGAACAAGGCATCCCGATCGGGAAGTCCCAATGAAACTGCGTATGAGTCAAAATCATCCGGTATGTCCCGGTCAAGTATTGTTTCAAAATACCACAACACCATCGACAACCTTTCGGCGTTCGCCATTTGGCTGGTCGAGAGGGATAAGGCTGCCTTTTCTTTTGCCCGGTCGCGAAACTCGGCATAACGGCCGGCACGGCATAGTTCAGAAATGAGCTGAACCTCAATCCGGTTTTTTCTATCGGCAATCGCCCCTTCAATTCGAGTATTATCGATCAGCATGGCCTCGTAGCTATCAAGACTTAGATCGTTGTCATCGAGCCACCGCATTAAATCGGAATGACGTGGCAGACCCACGCTGGCCCGGTGGAGCGACATTTGGTGCATGACCGCGTCTCGGTCTAGCGAGTTTCCAGTACGCACATCCGCTTCCTCCGCCAATAGGCTTAGCGTGGCGCGTTCGCGCAATCTGGAAAAAAGCTGAGGGTTCAGACGCAATTCATCCAACACCGCGTGACCGTTGGTTGTTTCTCCATCAACCCGGGCGCGCAACCCCTTCCAAACCAGCGTCCTTTCCATTCGAATTGGGTTTTCTAATGATGGGGTAGATCTGGCCAAGTGTTCGGCCATCTTTCGAAGCATTGCAAAAGCGTCCTGAGCCTTCGCATCGACCTGCCCGGTTTGCACCCAAGCTTGGAAGTCAGCGATACCCTTAAGATGACTGAGGGCCTGGCAGATACTTGCCCAGCTTCTTTGCTGGTAATGAATGCTTTTTGCCACGCCTAGCATTTCATCAGCATTCGCCAAAGACACCAGCCCGTCGGCCACCGCCTTTGCCACCGTCGCACGCACCGACACCATCGGGACACTAAGCGCAGGATATCCAAGCTCTGCTGGTCCATGCAGGACGGCAACTTCATCATCGTCCTGCAAAACATCCGCGCGGTAGTCTTCGAAAATCTGCCCGACACCGATCATTCCCATGTCCGACAGCTCTGCAGCCCTGAGCGCACCCATACTGGCGCTTCCGAAGACTGGTATACCCTGCTCCATAGCCCAAAGAATTTCCTTGTGCCAAACCGACGGCACCCCTTCGAAATATCCGTCGATAATCCCGATAGCATTTGGTCGGTCGCGCGCGGCCCGATAAACATCCCCCTGCCGAACCGGAGGGAGTATCGTGGCCTCCAAATACTCTGCTATCCTTTCATGGGGCAGAGTGGGGCCGACAAATACAACGACACTCATGCCTGGGCACCGCCAACAGCGTTCGCACGGCGTCCCGGAACATAATCGGGGTCATCATGCGGGGCCTCAAGACCGGGAATAATCGCCCTGACAACCGAAATATCCAATTCTGAGCGAGACAGATTGACGACTACTGTTTGAGCAAGTCCAACCTCGCGCAAACGGTTCAGTAACAATTCTATATCTTCGTCAAATGAATCGGTTGAGTAGGTGGCGCACTCTGAAAAATCCTGCAGCGGAGAGGTTTCTTTGATCAGGTTCTGTACAAAAGCGCTCCGATCAATTTTTGCCTGATCAGTAAACTCTGACGGATCCAAATCATCCCGTGCCCCAGAGATATAGGTCAGACGTGTCTGCGCAGCTTCGGTCACCGCGCGCAAAAGTGCAATCGCACGATCCGGGTGACACCCATCTCCGATGCCAATATGGCCGGTCTTACCTTCTGGTTCGCAGATCACACAGCGAAAACAAGCGATGCCAACATCAGACGTCGTGTCCCAAAGACCAATCTCCAACCCCGCATGTGAGATCATGTTCAGAGCCTGTTGGCATCGGTCGTCTTCAATTGTCCTGACATCTATCCGACGTGGATTTACCATATGATGCCAGAGGGTTGTCGCGTCTCTCTCAATCACTTCACAGATTGCATGGCAACTTGCTTCGGTCACCGTATTTCCAGACGCCAGCCCATTGGTGGTTCTTGGAAAAGCGCAATGCCCTCCAACTGGGGCACTGGTGTAATCCGTGTCTACCATCTCTAAAGGAACCCAACAGTCTAGCTGTGTATTCAGTTCATGGCCCTGAACCCACATAATAGCTTGATCTGGATCGAAACGCCCTCCGGTCACACGGGGCAGGGCGTCAATGTCAATAATAAAGGCCCGCCGGATCAGATCATTGTAACGGGCCAACTGTTGCGGAAGTTGAATCTGTTCTGCATGCCAGGACTCGATCGCCTCCATGACGCCTGAAGCCCGGGCCGCGCTAAGCGACAAGCCTTTTCCTAAAGACACTGCAACCGACCGAGAGTTTGGTCGCGTCACCATAACCGTCGGCAAGCCTATTCGATCCAGACCTGTCAGGTTGGCCATTCGCGTAATACCCATCGCCTTCAGGTGTGGCTTGACCAAGCTGAGCGTTTGTTCAGGGTCACGCGCCCGATGCGTGTCCAAAATGTATTTTTTCTGTGAGTTTAAGGACATGAGACGAACCCAGAACAAACCAATCAGGTGTTTAACATGATGTTGAAATCAATATGAAACACGATGGTTGATCAAAGATCAGCGGTCAACAGTAACACGTAGAGCCAAGCAGAGTTGTCACGATTTTTAACATAACTATCATTACGCCTATCTGGCGAGAGGAAGCGAACACGTCCTAAACTAGGGTCGCCACAAATACCCTACCTTGCTCAAAGCAACTGAAACGAGGATGGGCCCAAACAGAGCTCAGTCTATGTGAGTGTCTGTCTGATGTCAGCGCCAATGGGACAGTTCGGGTCGATTTGATATGAGCGAGTTTCTGGCTCATCGTACGGCCCCAATGGCGGGCCACTTTTTCCAGGTCAAGGTCATCGGAATCGGTAACCGCTTGTCCCACCCGACAAAGTCGCAGGAGTAGTTGATATCGGCCCTGCCGTGGAATTGCTGCCTGTCCGCAACAGGTAAAACCCGTCTCAAACCGACGAGCATTTTCTTTACCAAAGCTCGCTCGACACCCTGAGCATTGGTTGTTGCCAACCTTTCGGCCATGTTCAAATTCTGGTGCTTTGCGTTCATAGCAGCCCCTTCTTTCTAAGCCAGCCCACAAAGCCGCCACGAGATCTTGGAGCCATTTTTTACAGCAACCATTGCTGCGGCCTTTAGCTCTGTATCAGAGGCACCAGCTGCCCATAGAAGCGTGATACTCAGCGCTTCTGACGCACCTTGAGGTCCAATGGCGGAACCAGTCGCTGTGGTGTCCGTTGGCTCTCTCTGCTACGTCATACGCGGTCTCAGTGGGTAACGATCTGAGGCAAATGTAAGCCAATCCTGCCAAATCTTCTTCGGACAACAGGCGCGCAAGGACGTTCTGAGACCTTAGCCAATTTTCGGTATCACCAAGCACAAAACAGGCCCTTGTAGTCATCATGGCGCGATCCCTGCGGTCCAGTTTTGCCAGCTCTGTGGGCCAGGAGGCAACAACTTCGGCAAAGTCCTTCATTCGCCCTGCCCCTCCACCATTTGAGCCGCTAAGGCGATGGATGCCGCCCTAGTCAACACAGGAGGGGAAGGATGACGATTCAGACACCGATAATCACAGACGAAGCTAAGTTCGTGACAGGCATTCAAGCCATTAGGTCAACCCGCTGGCCATTCGACAGACGCAAATTCCATGAGATGGTTAAAGCGAATCTCGTAAAGGCGCATTTCGCGCATGCCGGCGCCCGGCCGCTCTACTACGTGGAAGAAATCGACGCCGTTTTTCAGCCCCTAGCGTGTGAAAAGGCGGGGCCACAGCGGGGGCCAAAACTATAAAAACACTAATTTAATTAATGATTACAATGAATACTTGGTGCGGGTGGAGGGACTTGAACCCCCACGCCTTGCGGCGCCAGAACCTAAATCTGGTGCGTCTACCAATTTCGCCACACCCGCATCCTAGACAGAACCTGTCAGAGTGATCGGGTGAATAGCAAAGCTTGAAAGCAAGTGCGAGAGGGAATTTCATCCAGAGCAAAGGTTTATTCCACGATTTTCAAAGAATCCTACGCACGAAATTCACGCACCACATTTGCGCCACAATTCAAACGCCAAAAAATCTTATTCGCGTCAAAATAACACCGCCTTGCCAGTAGTTGATGGGGGCTGAGGACTTACCGAGTCTTTTTGCCTCTGGGCCACATACGAGTTTCCAGCTCAACTTCAACAAAAGGGTCGTAACTGTGACCAACATGATGAACTCTGCTGCTACTGAGCAAGACGCCGTTGGTCTTGCACGCGAAAGTTTTCTTGGTGAACTCAAAACCCTGACCAAAGATCATCCCGACACAGGGTTTGGTATCTCATTGCGGACCCATTCGGGTGGCCACTACCTGTTAGCCAATTCCCGGATGCCTCTGCCCAAGACCAAATCCGCAGGTTTCCCGACCGGCCGTCGTCTTGCCTGCCTGGAAAACAGTGAGTGTTTCAGCTCGATCGAAGTGCTTGCCGATTCCGGAGCCTATGAAACAATCACCCCTGTCGACGAAGCGGCGATACTGGGGAATGCTTTGAACCTGATCGCACGCATCGATACGCTGACCAGCACCCAGCCCGATCAGGTCCCACACCATATCGCCGCGACCGGAACCGGAGGCTGAACTATGGCGCGCAATGACCATCTTTTGTCCGTTGGCAACGAAGCTCTGACGCCTATGACGTCGGCCATGTCCGCGCTGACGACGCAGATCGACCAGCTGACTGAGGTGGCAGACGCGCGCTCGACCGCCCGGCTTGCCACGCTGAAAACTAAGATCGAAAATTTCACTGCCAGCGTTACGTTGGTTGGTCAGGTTAAGGCGGGCAAGTCTTCGATTGTGAACATTTTGGCCGGGCGCCCTGCCCTGTTGCCCTCTGATGTAAACCCGTGGACGTCGGTGGTCACGACGTTGAACATCAACACCCGGACCGAAGGCGATACACGGTCCAAGTTCACGTTCTTCGAGCAGGAAGAATGGGACAACCTGATGATCGGTGGTGGTCGTTTGGGCGAACTGGCAAATCGTGCTGGGGCAGACGACGAAATGGACGATATCCGCCGTCAAATCGGCGAGATGAAGGATAAGTCAGAAGAACGCTTGGGCAAGCATTTCGACCTGATCCTAGGGCAAAGCCACCAATACGACTACTTCGACGAAGAGCTTATCCAGCGCTATGTCTGTCTGGGTGATGAGGATGATCCGGACATCAATCCGAAAACCGGACGATTTGCCGACGTCACCAAGTCCGCTGACCTGTTCATGGACATTCCGCAGTACCCCATTTCGTTGAAGCTCTGCGACACACCCGGCGTGAACGATACCTTCATGGTGCGCGAGCAGATCACTCTGCGCAGCCTGCGGGGGTCCGAAGTCTGCGTTGTCGTTCTGGCTGCAAGCCAGGCGTTGACAACTATGGATATGGCGCTGATGCGCATTATCGCGCAGTTTGAAAACCGCCAGATTATCCTTTTCGTCAACCGAATTGACGAACTGGCGGACCCTGTAAATCAGGTTCCGGAAATCCGAGATCGCATCCAAGACACGCTCAAGCAAAACAACATCGACGCCAACACCAGCGTCGTTTTTGGCAGCGCGCTCTGGGCCGAGGCAGCGATCACCGGGAATCCCGATATCCTGACCGAGGAATCGCGCGAGGCTTTGAACACTTTCTATCTGGCCGCCGGGTTTGGCGATCAGGCACCCTCACTCGACAAAATCTGGGCGCTTTCGGGCTTGCCAGACCTTTTGCTGGCCATGAATGAACGGATCGCAGAGGGGGCAGGCAACCGCCTTCTCGAGCGCGTCCGCCACAGGGCGCGCAATATTGCAAGCCAAATCCGCGCCACTGCAGTCGCCAAGAGCCTGTCTAATAGCGACGGCATTGTCCGAGACCTGGATGGTGTGTCGACCGAAGAGGCAATCGCAAAGATCACCGAACAATACGAAAAGAACGTGGCGGAACTGACCACGTCACTACGTGACAAAGTGATCGAACGTCTGAAGTCGGCGGAATCCAATTTTGTCAAACGTGCAACGGACTCTTTGATCTCTCATCTCGAGCAGAATGGAGAAGAAGGCACGTGGCAATATGATCCGGCAGGATTACGCACCTTGCAAAAAGCAGCCTATTTCAGCTTTGCACGCTCGATGCGCAAGGAAGCCGGTTCGCTGTACTCAACCGCGGCCTCGGATGTCGAAGCCCTGTATCAGAAGCTCTTGGGCAATCATCTAGGCGAGTTTGCCATCGAAGCCCCCATCGTGCCACGGGTCCCGCCCCCATTGGGAATTGGCCGGACCATCGCACTGGATTTGCAAAGCACATGGTGGCGTCGTTGGTGGCAGCGTCGTAAAGGGTTCGAAGCCTATGCTGCGGACTATACGCGGTTGATAGCTTCCGAGGCGAATTCGATCACCAAAGACATCGAAGAAAACCAGGTTGCTGCGGTGTTGGAAAATGTCCGTGCTGTTCTGTCAGACTTCTTGCGTGAGCAGAAAGAGACATTGCTGAGCATTTCGGCCTCGGCCGAAGCCGTTCCAAATCCAAACGCAGCACTGTTGGCGGGTGGGGCGCCCCAGAAATCGCGGGACGATATCCTGGGCGATATCCTGAAAGATCTTAGCAACGAGGCAGCATAAGTAGCGACATGGCAAAAGATTCACAAACCCGCTTCGTTTCATCCAAGGCATGGGAACGCGTCGAGCAATGGTCCCGCCGCAAACCTATCTTCGCTCTTATGGGCGAATTCAGCGCCGGCAAATCCACCTTGATGAACTTTCTACTGCGGTCGCACACGCTGCCAACGCAGGTGACGGCAACTCAACTGCCGCCGGTTTGGTTCAGCTGGGGCGATCAATCTGCTTACGTTCAGCGCGACGATGGCTCGCGCGATGATATCACGTTGGATCAACTGGAAACCGTCGGAGTGAACGATGCTCAGTTCATTCGGATTTTCCTTGAAGCTGACATTCTGGAGGCCGTTGATCTAATTGACACGCCCGGTATCTCGGACCCCAAAATCTCGGACGATGTCTGGCGGCGCGCCGTTGGTCAGGCCAATGGTGTGTTGTGGTGTACCCACGCGACCCAGGCCTGGCGCGAGACCGAACGCGCAACATGGGTGGCGTTGCCAGAACGGCTTCAGAATAACTCGTTACTGTTGGTGACGCGTGCCGACGTGTTGGGCCCCAAGGATCGCCAAAAAGTCCTGCGCCGCGTCAATCGCGAGGCCGGGCATCTGTTCAATCGTTCGATCTTGTTCTCGGCTCGTGATGCAATTACCGCACGCGACAAAAGCGGCGATGCCGAGCTTTGGGCACGCAGCGGCGGCGGCAAGATGGTCGACAGCTTCCTTGAGATTACGGAACAGATCATGGACCATCGCGCCGATCTTCTGGCGCGGTACCAGATCGACGACAGCCTATCTCCCATGGCGTTGCATGATCGTGTTGACGAGATTCAGCAGGGCCAGTCTTCTCCATTGCAGTTGGTGAACCCGGAAGTCGATCCATTCGAACTGGATCGCGACGAAGTTGTCACCAGTTTCCCCGTGCGCCCTGCCCGCGTGGAATTGCGCGCTGACGACAGTGAACGCGCTCCTCGTATCGAGCCCGATGAGGCAGATCGCCTGAGGGCCGAGATGACCACCAGTACAGTTGACGCGGCACCGATTGCGGACACGCAGGAAGAAGAGGACGATCTGCGCGCTTTCTTCCGCGAGTCGCCGAGCCCTACGCTGAATCTGACCGATGCACCGCTAAACACGTCCGACGAAGATGAGTATGACCTGTTGGATGAAGAGGACTTCGAAGACGAAGACTTAGTCGCAGAGGTCGCGGCTGAAAACGCTGAACAGGATGAAGACGTTTCCGACACCTTTATGGTTTCGCTTGAAGATAAACTGTCGGCGACACCTGAACAGACGGAAAATACTCGGGAAGCTGCAGAAGAAACACTCGCTGAAACATCGGTTTCTTCTATCACGGCGCTCATGGCCGAGCAGACGAAACATAGCGAAGAGTTCGAGCCAGAACCCGAGACCTCGGGGTTGATCGATATGCAGGTCGTTTCGCTGCCGAACGGGTCGGAACCACCGGTCCACAAGGAGCGACTGGAGGATGTACTGAACGCTCCCGCGGGCTCTCCTCTCAGCGCCGCCGCCATGTGGCGCGAGATCTCTGAAGATGAGGAGCTGCCGCAGGACGCCGAAGGTTTGAAAAAAATGTTCATGTCTTTCCTGGACGAATACGATCAGATCGCGGCGGAACACTTTGCGCGCGGCACCAAATCCACGGTGACGCCATTGCCTGAGGCAAACAAAAACGGCGGGGCCGAGTGGCATGTATTGTAACAGGTTTCTGAATTAGAAAAGCAGTACATAAGATGAAAATCGAAGCCGCTTTGATCACAGCCACCGAGACCATACCCGACTGCATCGCAGCCGGGTATGTCGATATGGAAACGGGCATGTTGCTGGGTGCTCATGCGCCCGACCCGCAAGATCAGAGTGTTCTGGACACTCTGGCAATTGCTGTTGCCAACCTGTTTCAGGGGCGCGGTGTCCGTGGGTTTGAGGCGCTTTTGCGCAGTATTGGAACGAAAGACACACAGGAAGAGGGCTTTGGCGAAATCGCGGTATTGGCTGGCGACCGGATCAATATCTTCCTGCGCACTCCTGCGTACCCGGATCACGTTGTCTGCTACATCTGCCGCAGCAGCGCCAATATCGGTTTGGCCCTTACAAAATCACATCTAAGCCTCGCGCCGGTTACGGCGGCGGTTTGAGCGAGACCAGAGGAGGTCACAGTATGATGGATGCGGAAATACTCGACCTGCTCGAGGATATTGGACGTTCGTCCGTGGCACGCCAGAACCCCGCCGTTACGTTGACAGGTGATTCAGCGCAGACCCGGCGCGATCAGGTCCTGCGTACCATTCGGGGAACGATACTACCGCGCCGTCTGGAGTTTACAGCGGCAAATGGCGATTGCCTGGCTATCGAAGTGAACAGCTCTAGGGTGACGGATGTATTTCGCGTTCGAACCGGGATCGCCCCTGACTTCGAAACCCAACCGCGTGATACACTGGCTAAGAAACTGGCCGAAATCGTTACGGATATCGCGTCAGCTCCTGGACCGCTGAGTTTGATATCGTTGCAACCAGACGCCGTGCTAGAAGCCGACGACGTCGGCATCACTTTCAGCGAGATATCGAAAGCCTGTTTTCAGGTCGAACTGCCATCTGAACCGATCGTTTCAATCGTGCCAGAGCCCGCTACAGACGACGTGCCAGCCGACGAACAGTCTGTACTTACGAGCGGGTTCTTTGACGGCGCGGCATCTTTCGCGCTTGGCCGTATCCATATCGGGGATAAGTTCGACGTCCACACCGACGGCGTTTGTGCATCAGGGCAGCCAGCCTACGCCGACCAAACCGTTTTGGAACAATTCGTCAAAGACCTAGTCGGTTGGAGCGAGGATTCTACAAATGACGATCGCGGTCCTCAGTTGATCGTAATGCGACCAGCCGGCGGCAAGGGAACTGCGCTGGCCGCGCTCAAAGATGGTCAACAGACCGCTATTGTGATCCATGAAAGCCGCAAACTGGGTGCCGCGGTAAACTTGTGGAAGTCTCTAACAGGCTCAGGCAGATGACCGAGCCTGAAACGTTCAAATTTTCGGCGAATTCAATCTGTGAGTTCGAGTAACCAGGGTAAATGTTATGAGTGAAAATCAACGTCGCGAATTAATAAGGGTTGCCGAAGATCTGAAAGGTCTAAGCAACGAAGAAACACGTCAGTTTATTTCCCGTATTGTCGCTGATCTTACGGATCTCAAGCCCTCTATTGCCTTTGTCGGGCAGATCAAAGCGGGCAAATCGCGGCTGATTAACGGGTTCACCGGTCAGGCAGAGTTTCTGCCTTCGGATGTGAATCCTTGGACGACGGTCATTACCGACATGCATTTCGGGCATCCTTCGGGCCGCACCAGAGGGGCCGAGTTTCATTTCTTTGACAACCGGCAGTGGCAATCTCTGATCGCCGAAGGTGAAGAGCTGCGCAATATGTTCCCCGATGACGAGGACAGTTATAAGCGCGAGATGATCGAAGAGCAGGTTGATGCGATGAAAGCGCGCGCCAAACTGCGTCTGGGTATGAGTTACAAGGACCTGTTGGGTCAGCACCACGACCTCGATAATCTGACGACCGACGATTTGGCGCGGTACGTTTGTGCAGGCGACGACCCGACTGACGACGGGAACCATGACCCCGGCTCGGACCGCGGTCTATACAGCGACATTACCCGAAAGGCTGAGGTCTATTTTGACATCGGCCATTTTCCTTTTCCGCTGACAGTCACGGACACGCCCGGAGTAAACGACCCGCTTTTGATCCGCGAAGAAATTTCGCGCCAGTACCTTAAAGAATCAGACTTTTTCGTTGTCGTATTGTCGGCGCACCAAGCCTTGTCACGGGCGGACCTGAAATTGTTCCGCTTGATGCAGGCGCTCGAACTGGGTCAAATCGTAGTGTTTATCAACCGCGTGGACGAGTTGGGCGGTGGTGCAGAGGATGCCGTCAAGGTGCGCGCCGACGTAATAGATGGGCTGGACAAGGCGCTTGGCAATTCGGACATCGATGTGCTGATGGGCAGTGCGCAGTGGGCCCACTACGCGCTTACGGGCGACGATACTGGCGTCAACCATGACCACGTCCTTGCATGGCTTCGCGCCCATCCCGAACAGATGAAGCAATATCTGGACGGTGTTGAAGAAATCAAACAAGGTCCCGGTCCGATCAGCCGCGAAGGCGTCCTTAGGTTTGCTGCGATGATCGCATCTGGGCTTCCCGATCTGCGTCGCCACGTTACCAGCGCTTTGACCCACGGCCCGCGCGATGAACAGCTTCGTATGGCATGGCAACACTTGGACAGTTTCGCCAAGGGAGAGTTGGAACGGTCTCGTGCGCATCTGCGGGCCATCGAGGAAGAAATTTCTGGCAAACCGGAAAGCGAAGATGACAACGACAAAACTCTGGCCGGGTTGCGCGCGAAAGTGGCTGACAAGACGTCTGAGATCATCGACGGAATGGATGAAGTTCTAGCCAATCTGCGCGGTGTCATGGACGATACAGTGGCCGAAGCGGTATCGGACGTGGTGCGTGGACCCAATGGGGATTCACCCTTGCTGGCAAAGGGCGGCGAGACGGAACTGAATTTCGGCCCGCTGCGCGATCGTATGCGCGAACTAGTCCAAGGCGCCACTCAGGTTATTCGCCAGCGAATGCTCAGTGAATTATACGCGATCGACATGCAAAGCAACGCCGCCTTGCGCGCCCTGCCCGGCTGGCAGGATCAGACCGACAACCGAATGAACACAAGCGCTGTACGGTGGTTCCGGCCTGACACAACGGCGCTGACACGCGGAATTACGGTTGAGCTGCGCGTGACATGGCTGTCGCGCCTGATTTCGCGTAAAAGCGTTGTTACCCGCGCTGAGAACATGATCGTTCAGGAATTTGAAATGATCGGGGATGATCTGGTCGACACTGCTCGCAGTGACTTGCTTGAGCGGTTGAACACAGTTCTGGATCATTACATGGCACTTTTGGCAGGGCACCTTGAAAGTCGCTCTGGTTCAAGCGAAACAAATGCCAAGGCCGAAGCGCAAGAGGCGTATAACAATGCCCGGCGTGTTGCAGACGAACTGGACACCGTTTTCGGAGCTGACGCCGCGAACGAGACTTTACCTGAGGCAGCTGAATGATCGAATTTCCGGGAACCGAGAAGGAAGTGCGTAAGCTTGAGCACTTTCTGACCGCGACTGAAGACCTTCCCACTGACGCCAAGCTGGACGAAATGCGCAATCGCGCATTGGCCCATGCCGAGCGCCTTTCGAACGCGGTCAATATCGGCTTCGCCGGAGAATTTGGTGCCGGGAAATCCAGCCTTGCCAATATGCTGGCGGGTGCCGACATTCTACCGACCGGCCCGCAGCATCTGAAACTGCCGCTGGTGATCGTTGCCTATTCCGAAACTCCTGAAACGACAGTGGGGTGGTGGGGCAAGGAACCCAAAGTGTATTCCGGTATTGCGCTGGAAAAGGCGGCTCAGGAAAATCCAGATTTTATCTCTGTGGGGATTAACACCCCTGCCCTGCAGGAGATTTCGTTGTTTGATTTGCCTGGAACCGGCGCATTGGACGACAGTTACAAGCCAACACTGGATTTGCTGAAATTCGTCGATTGCGCGATCTGGTGTACCAACGGGACCCACGCCTGGCGTGAGACCGAGCGCCATCTGTGGTCCCAGGTTCCTCAGGAACTGCGCGCTAACAGTTTGCTTGCCGTAACGCATGCCGATTTGCCACCTGTCCGTGATGCGCTGGACCGGGTCCTTGCGCGATTGAACAAGGAAAACGGCGAAACGTTCCGTTCGGTGGTGCCAATTGGTACGCCGGTGGCAGTACGGGCCATGGCGCAGGAACCCGAACCAGACTTCGCCCTTTGGGAAACTTGCGGCGGGCAGAACTTGGCCGAACAGGTATTGGAAATCGCGTCAAACCGCCGCCTGCATGACATCTCCGCTGCGCAAAGAGATCTTGAAAACGACTTTTTACCCTATCTGCAAACGCTGGATATTGACGAACCCGAACCAGCGCAGCCTGACACAGCCAAGATGCAGGCGGTCCTGGAATCCGCGCTGCCACCGCTGGAAAATCCGATCCTTGAAGACTGGCTTGCCGCGATCGCCAGTATCTATGAGGACTTGCGAGAATCCTCCGAAATTGAACCCACGGCCTTTTTGACCAGTTGCCAAGAAATCGTCGAGGATTTCGCCGAACGTTTGGAACAGGGCGGAGAAATAGATCCGCAGGCCGATTGGATTCCAGCTGAATTCGAAAAAGCCACGGATTTGCTGTTGCTGCTGCAATTTGAAAGCGGCGATGCGCCTTTGAAGGATGCGGTAAGTATTCTGGCCCAGCTCAGCGATAACCTCGCTTGGGCAGGCAGCCGGGTTGAGTCATCACAACCGCGTACCGGCACTTAACGCAATCACGTTAGGATTGTGCCTTTAAGCTGCGATTCGTCGTGTCAAGAATCATGCGTTCATTGTTTCGGAATCAGTGAACAATCATTCCAAAACCGGCCTTCAGTCCGCATTCTTTTGCACCAACACATCAACATTTAGATTTCTGCCTTAGCGCACCACCAGATGTTGATTATTGCACCTTCCCGTTCTCAGTGAAGCCATGAGGCGGCCCCAATAAAGTCAAATTTGAATCGTCTAACATTCTTAGTTGTCCTGCGGTTGTGTTTGTTTGTGAGTTGACGCGCTGTTTCAGCAAAAATGCGGCCGCAAAATGATTAGAATGGGCGGGAAGAAATGAGCCATAATCAGGCTGTCGATGCGACGCACGACGAACCTAAAATTGAAGGTCTGCAACCGGGCGCAAAGCTATTGCGCGGCCAGTACGAGATCCTGCGGTTTCTCAGCAATGGCGGTTTTGGGATCACATATTTGGCGCGTAACAGCCTGGACCGTGAGGTCGTGATCAAGGAATGCTATCCGGGCGCTCTTTGCCAGCGTAACGGTGATGCGGTCGAACCCATCGACCCCCGGCAAAAAGAAGACTTGCGCGCAATCATTGATCTGTTCATTCAGGAAGCCCGCAATCACGCACGGCTGGTCCATCCCAATATTGTCGACGTGCATCAGGTGTTCGAAGACAACGACACCGCCTACATTGCAATGGACTTCATCCAGGGTTGCGATCTTCTGGACTACGTCGAGAATCCCGACAACAACGCCGGACCTGACTTTATTGTTCAGGTAACCGAGAAAATGTTGTCGGCGGTGTCATTCATCCACCAAAGTGGAATGTTGCATCGCGACATCTCGCCCGACAACATCCTGATTGACAGCAACGGTGAACCTGAACTGATCGATTTTGGCGCCGCCCGCGAGCAGGCCGCGAACCAGTCTGCTGCGCTTTTGACACTGCGGGTGATCAAAGACGGCTACTCTCCGCATGAGTTTTACGTACGCGGGGCAGAACAAGGCCCCAGCAGCGATCTCTATGTACTGGCAGCGACTTTGTATCACGCGATCAGTGGCGAGCGTCCGGTCGATGGGCAATCCCGGTTGAACGCATTCAACATTGGCACCAAAGATCCGTACCTTCCTCTGTCGGGACGGTACAAGGGATATCCCGACGGCTTCTTGGAAGCGATCGACAAAGCGATGGAGGTTCACGCTACGGACCGTCTGCAAACAGCATTGGACTGGTTGCGTATGTTCCGCGGCCCCGGCGTGATGTTCGATACGTTTGAATATCGCCCTGTTTCCGTCATCGTCGCGATGGATCGTTTGGACGAAGAGGCAGAAAAAGCTCGGGTCAAAGCAGAAAGCGAAAACGCCGAGGCTGTCGTGACAGCCTTGCTTGCGGGTAATCCTGACATCGCCCTGGGTCATGAAGACAAGAAAGAGGACGAACTGGCGACTTTTCAAGCACCCGAGGAGCCTCCGGTCGCAGTTGACACGATCGTAAAGAACGGCTCAGGCGGCGGGGCTAAAATGATGGCCGGTGTTGCGGTTGTTGCTATTGCCCTAGCCGCGGGCGGCTATTTCGCAATGTCGGGCAAAGACGAGCCTGCAATACAGCCAACCGACCCCGAGGTCGCCCTCGCGCAGATTGAGGCGGCCGCCGAGATCCCGGAACCCGCCGCTATAGATGAAGCCGAAGTTGCAGAACCAGCCACAATAGACGACGCAGTCAACGTCGCGATCGAAGAAACACCCAAGCAGGTGGAGTCAGAGCCGGAACCTGTCGAGCAGACCCTGGCTGAACTGGCTGTCACACAAGAGGCAGAAGCCCAGACAGCCAAACTCCCTGCCCCTGCGGATGACACCCCAATTACCCTTGCCGAGGTTCAATTCGCCTTTTCGCATTGGGACGTGGAAATCCCATTTCAGATTTCCAAACGGCGTGTCTCGACTGGCAATGTAATCGCCGTCACTGGAATCGACCCGACTCAAGATATGTCGGTGATCGGCGAATGGGTCGAACGTGGCGCCGCAATCTATACCCTCAACGGAGAGCCAGTACAGTCCGACGCAAGTTTTGCAGCACAGGTGTTGAACGACCTGAACGTCGACCCCGATGGCTATATCCGCGTTACAGCTCGGTATCGTCCGCTGGGTGAAAAAAGAGCGATGAACGGCCTTTTGGCATTGCCGGCAATGCGTATGGTCGGCCTGGAAAACGGCTATGGCCTGACAATCCGAAATTCAGACGGCCAGGGGTGGTCAACGATAGTTAAGACAGTACCGACTGAGACTGCAGGCGGACTGCGCGAAGGCGATGTTTTGGTATCGGAAGCGCAGACAGGAAATGTGTTGGATGGCCCTGAAAGCCTGGATGCAATGCTGACGGCTCTGGTCGCCGAGAACCAGCCACAAGCCCGCCTGACCGTTTTGCGCAACGGAGCCCAAACCGATGCCGTCATGCAACTAGCGCAGGAGTAATTCACCCGGTTCATTTTGTATCCGCCAGTGTGTGTTTGCTGAGGAACGTGCGCAAGTTCGTACATCTCTGTCGGGGCCCGGCCCGTCGCGGAAAGTAACAGTGACTACGGTTTCCAATCATCAGTGCCATTGCGCAGACCTGCGCGAAGGTGAGTAGCAGCCCCATGGGACTGAAGTCCCGTGCACAGAAGCAAAGGTGTCGTCACCATGTTCAAATACAAAAGCCCTCTGAGCCGGCTTCTAGAAGGTGCCGGCAAGCCGAAAGAACCCGAAACCGAAGAGGTCGCCGAGGTCAGCGCTGACAAACCCGAACCGATTGCGGATTTCAATGCGCTGCGAGTCGCACTGGCGGGTAACAACATGCCGTCATCGGGTAGCTACGAAGACACAGAAGATCTGCTTCCCGAAGAGGACATGCCAGAGTTCGCAGAGAATGAACCCGTGGCCGACGCATCGGATGACAAAATCCTGTCTGAAGTTGTTGCCGAAGCGCACGAGCCTGCAGACGAGATTGAGCCAGAACAGGTTGAAGAAGACCCAATTGTAACGCTCCACGTCGCCACCGAGGAAACCATTGCCGAAACCGAGGTCGTTCTGGTCGACGCCACCACTTCGGAACCCGTGATCGAAGTCGTTGCCGAGGAACCCTCAGCCCAGATCGAAGAAGTTACCGCGGAAGTGGTCGATGGACCTCTGGCGCCTCAGTCAGAAGAAACCACAGCCGAGGTGGTTGAGACACCTCCCGCCCCGCAACCGGTACAATCGGATCGTCGTGGACGGGTCAAAACCACCTTCTTGGGCTTTGAGCGTGCCGACACGCATGTGCAGGATCTGATGGAAACATCCGAACCAGTGGCCAAGACGGAAAGCGCGCAGCAAACATTCCCGGTTGGTTGGTTGGTTGTGACGGCCGGCCCAGGACGCGGAGCCTGCATAACGCTGACAGAGGGCCTGATGCAAATCGGGCGCAACGACGATCAGGCCATTCAGCTGGACTTTGGCGACACCGGCATTTCCCGCAGCAACCACGCTGTCATCGCCTATGACCCCGAAGATCGCAAATGCTATCTGGGTCATGGCGGCAAGGCCAATCTGGTGCGCCTGAACGGCAAGCCCGTCCTTAGCACCGTAGCGCTGAACAGCGGCGACTTGATCCGCATCAGCGAAACCTCAGTTCGGTTCGCGGCCTTCTGCGATGATGGCTTTGACTGGCGGGACACCTGATAGATGCTGGCAACCCCGGCATATGACATTGCGCTGATCCTAGATCAGGGTCGGCGTGAATCGCAGGAAGACGCGGTCGCTGCGCGCATGTTCGATGCAGCGGGAGCCGGGTATATCGTGGTCGCCGATGGCATGGGAGGGCACGCGGCGGGCGATGTAGCATCAGAACTTGTCATAACCGCATGGCGCGAGGCGCTGGACGCTGAACTGGAAGAAACCGTACCGTCCGAGAGTGCGCTGATCGACGCGTTGCCATTGGCCGCCATGCAGGCCAATGCCGCCGTGGCACAGCATTCCGAAGAACAGGGTGAGGGGTTCAACATGGGTTCAACCATGCTGGGCATCCTGCTTTTGGAACAGCGGGTTTTTTGGATCTCGATTGGCGACAGCCCCTTGTACTTGTTTCGGGACGGAATGTTGCGGCAAGTCAACGAAGATCACTCGATGGCGCCGATCATCGACGCGCAACAGGCCGAGGGCAAGTTGACCCGAGAAGAGGCGCTGTCGCACCCGGATCGGAACCAATTGACCTCGGTCATCATGGGTGCCGCTATCCCGAAAGTGGATTGCCCTGAACTCCCGCTGGAACTGACCACATCAGACGTACTGATCGCTGGCAGCGATGGGCTTCAGTATCTTAGCAACCCCGAGATTGAGCACATCCTGCAGACGCAGTCGAAGGCTTTGGCACAAGATATCGCAGACGCGCTGTGGCGCGGCTTGCGCGACAAAAACGACCCCGATCAGGACAATGCGTCCATCGCAGTTCTGAAACTGACAAGAAACGATTAAAGGCAAAGCGACAGGACACATGAGACCTCATCTGATCATCTCCAGCCTGGCTCTTGCGGCTGCGACCGGCACCGTCTCGGCGCAAGAGGCGTGCTCGACTTACGAAATTCAGCGCGGCGACAGTCTGCGCGAGCTGGCTATTCAAGTTTATTCGACCGAAGATTTTGGCATCATCTTTGACGCCAACCGCGATGTAATCGGGAACAATCCGAACATAATTCGTGTGGGTGACGTACTAACCCTGCCTTGTCTTGAAGATGTAGGCCGGGCCCCCACACCCCCTGCAACCGAGGCTGAGGCAATGGCCGCCGAGATGGCGTCCGAACTGGTCAAGGCCGCAGAGGAACGTGCTGCAAAGGCCATTGCTGAAGCTGAAGCGCGCGTCGCGGCAGCAGAGGCGGAAGCCGAGCAAGCCAGCCAGGAAGCGGTTTTGGAAGCCAAAGCTGCAGCCCGGCAGGAAATTGAAGCTGCTCGCGCCGAAGCGGCCGCGCTGATCCGGGATGCGGATGAAAGCGAGCAGCCTGAAATTCGCGACCGTCAGCTGTTGCTGATTACCGGCGGCAACTATGCACCTTTCACAGACGAAGCTCTGCCGCATCGGGGGCTATACACAAACCTTGTGGAAACCGCGATGCTACGTGCAGCGCCGGAACAGGGATACAAGATCCAGTTCGTCAACGACTGGTCCTCGCATCTGGACCTTCTGATGCCGACACTGGCCTTTGACGCAACCTTCCCTTGGTCGCGACCGAATTGCGACGAACCCGCGGCCTTGTCGGAAAAAGACCGCAGCCGTTGCGAAACCTACGACTTCTCGAACCCATTCTACGAAGTGGTCGACACCTATTTCGCACGCGAAGGTTCTGGCTATGAGCAGACCCTGACCTATGCTGATTTCGCCGGCACCACGATCTGCCGCCCCGAAGGTTGGACGTTGTCACATATGGACGCAGTTGGCCTTTACGAACCCGCAATCTCACTTTTGCGCCCAGTGTCCCCTGACGACTGTTTCCATGCAGTCATGGAAGGCCGCGCAGATATCGTCGCAATCGAAGCCCACCTGGCTGTCGAGGCGATATCGCGCCTGGGATACGAACACCGCATCATCGAAAACCCCAACCTTGCGGCGATCAAGTCGCTTAACGTCATGACCCACAAAGATAATCCGGATGGGGAAGCGATCCTTGAGACGCTCAACCAGGGTCTGGCGATCATGCAGCAATCCGGAGAGTGGCGCGACATCGTGTCAAACGCTCTGCGGTATCAAATGGAAAATGGCTAAGGCCCCAATTGGCCTAACAACAATAATGTCTGGAGGATGAGGACATGTTTAATATTGATCTGAAGAAAGTTGCGCTGTCGGCCACCGCCGTCACTGCCCTGAGCGCCGGAGCTGCCGCGGCACAGGAAGCCTGCACAAACTACACCGTTTCCGATGGCGACACGATGGCGACCATTGCAATCGCAGCCTATGGCACATCGAACTACCAGCCGATCTTCAACGCGAACCGCAACATCATCACCAACCCGAACGCTCTGGAACCCGGCCTTGTTCTGGCTCTGCCCTGTGAAGATGGCAGCCTTCCCAACGGTCAGTCCGCGCAAGAGATTATTGCAGCCGAAGAACAACGCGCGGCAAGCGTCAAACGTTCGAACGTATATGCGCCTCCCATCAAAATGGTTGCGGGCAACGGCTGGGAGCCCTTCACCACGGAAGGCCTGAGCGGCGGCGGCATTATGACCCGTCTGGCGACAACCAGCCTACAACGTGCGGGCAACCAGCGTGACTATTCTGTCAGCTTTGTCGATGACTGGTCTTCGCACCTGGAAACTCTGCTGCCACTCGGCGCGTTTGACATTTCGATCGCCTGGACTGTGCCGGATTGCACGAACCGCACCTATGAATGGTCCTCCGAAACCGAAGCACGTTGTACGCAATTCGTGGCCTCGGTGCCGGTTTATGATGTGGTTGGCGGCTTCTATACCTTGCCCGAAAGTGACTACACAAACGCCACCACTTTCAAAGATTTCGAAGGTGCAACTGTCTGCCGTATGCAGGGTTGGAGCATGGTCGTTCTTGAAGAAGTTGGCCTGAACTACGACAACACAACTGTGGTTCAACCAAACTCGGCACGCGAATGCCTGGATGCGGTTTTGACCGGTACTGCAGATGTCGCCGCATTCGAAGTGGAACTGTTCGCTGCGACCATGAAAGACATGGGCCTGACCTCGAGCGACATCGTAGAAAACCCCTATGTCTCAACACTGTCGTCGATGAGCTTCCTGGCGCACCGCACCAACCCGTTCGCTCGTGAATACATCGCGATGATGAACAAGGGTCTTAATGAGATGCGTGAATCCGGCGAATGGTACGCGATCATCTCGGATACGTTGCGCGAGCAGAACGAAAAGCTCAACGCAGCGTCCAACTAAGGCTAAACAAGAAAGGGCTGGTTGAAAAACCCGCCCTTTCTTAGATCACCAAGCCCTAAAAGGAATCCTCCAATTACCAGACTTTTCTGGAAGTACAGGATGCAGCTAACACACCAGGTGAGGTTTCGAACTCTCCACTCACTCTAAAAGGCGCCGACTTTGGGGGTCGGCCCCTTTTACTTTTCTAGTTTCTTTGCGCCTCACGCCATAACGCGGGCCAACCGATGTTAATCGATCAAACCGTTCAAAGTTGCGCTCGGGCGCATAACCTTTGCGGTCTTAGCCGGATCGGTGTGATAGTAACCACCCAGATCAGCAGCGCTGCCTTGCGCGGATGCCAGTTCCGCCAGAATCGTCTCTTCTCCGTCTGCAAGTGCCGTCGCCAATGGTGCAAATTCGGCGGCCAGTTCGGCATCGTCCGATTGCGCGGCCAAAGCCTCAGCCCAGTAACGGGCGAACCAGTAGTGGCTGTCGCGGTTGTCGGGCTGGCCAACTTTGCGGCTGGGCGAGCGATTGTGATCCAGAATACCTTGCGTTGCGGCCTCGGCCGCAGCACCCAGAACGCCTGCCTTGGCGTTGCCTTTGCTGTCGGCCAGGAAGTTCAGCGATTCACCCAGCGCGCAGAATTCACCCATCGAGTCCCAGCGCAGGTGGCTTTCCTCGACCAGCTGCTGCACATGTTTTGGGGCCGAACCGCCCGCACCGGTTTCAAACAGGCCGCCGCCATTCATCAGTTTGACGATGGACAGCATCTTGGCCGAGGTGCCCAGTTCCAGAATGGGGAACAGGTCGGTCAGATAGTCGCGCAGCACATTTCCGGTGATCGCAATCGAGTCGTTGCCTGTGGTGATCGTCTCCAGAGATTGACGGGTCGCTTCACGCGGGGCCAGGATCATGAACTTGTCAGCCACGCCTGCCGCCTCAAGCGCCGGTGTGACGTATTTGATTAGTTCAGCATCATGGGCGCGATTGGCGTCCAGCCAGAAGATCGCTTCGGACCCGGTCAGGCGCTGACGGTCCATGGCCAGCTGGATCCAGTTCTCGATCGGGGCTTTCTTGACGGTGCAGGACCGCCAGATATCGCCCTGCTCGACGTCGTGCGAATGCAGCGTCTCGCCATTGGCCAGAACGATTCGGATAGTGCCGTCGGCAGGTGCCTGGAACGTGGTCGGGTGGCTGCCGTATTCCTCAGCCTTCTGCGCCATCAGGCCCACATTGGCGACCGCACCGGCAGTGGCCGGGTTCAGTGCGCCATTGGCTTTGAAAAAGTTGATCGTCTCGTCATAGACGGGTGCATAACAACGGTCGGGGATCACGCAGTTGGTGTCACCTTTGGCACCGGCCTCATCCCAGCCTTTACCGCCCGCGCGGATCACGGCGGGCATTGAGGCGTCGATGATCACGTCCGACGGTACGTGCAGGTTGGTGATGCCCTTGTCGCTGTCGACCATATACATGGACGGACGGTCGGCCTTAATCGCGTCGATGGCGGCTACAATCTCGGCATTGTCTTTGACCCGCTCCAGCAGATCACCAAGGCCCGAGTTCGGGTTCACACCCAGCGCATCCAGCTCAGCACCAAATTTGTCAAACACCGGAGCCAGCCACGCCTTAACCGCATAGCCGAAGATAATCGGGTCCGAGACCTTCATCATCGTGGCCTTCATATGCAGCGAGAACATTGTGCCGTCTTTTTTCGTGTCCTCAATGGCCTCAGCAAGAAACGCGGACAGAGCTTTGACGGACATGAATGTCGCGTCGGCCACGGTGCCCTCGGCCAGCGGCCAGCCGTCTTTCAGAACGGTGGTGGTGCCGTCTTTGCCCACGAATTCGATCTTGGCATCGCCTGCCTGTGCGGCGGTGATGGTGGCCGATTTCTCGTTTGCGTAGAAATCATTGCCGGACATGGACGACACTTTGGTTTTGCTGTCCGACACCCATTCACCCATCGAATGCGGGTTCTTCTGGGCGTAGTTCTTCACGGCCTTTGCGGCGCGACGGTCGCTGTTACCTTCACGCAGAACCGGGTTCACGGCCGAACCTTTGATGGCGTCATAGCGCGCACGAATGGCCTTTTCTGCGTCACTCGAGGGTTCTTCGGGATAGTTCGGAATGTCGTAACCCTGCGATTGCAGCTCTTCGACGGCGGCTACCAATTGCGGGACCGAGGCCGAGATGTTGGGCAGCTTGATCACATTGGCCTCTGGCGTCTTCACCAGCTCACCCAAAGCGGCCAGATCGTCGGTGATGCGTTGCGCGTCTGTCAGGTTCTCAGGGAAGGTCGCCAAAATGCGCCCGGCCAGAGAAATATCCTTGGTTCCAACGCTCACGCCCGCGGCGGATGCGAATTTGCGAATGATGGGCAGGAACGAGGCGCTGGCCAGTTCGGGCGCTTCGTCTACAATGGTATACAATATGTCGAAGTCTGATTTATCTGCCATATTCTTTTACCTTTTTTAAAGCCTTTCGGGGCGTGCGTTCCAAGAGCTGGCCACTTCTGTGTGGCCAAAGCGGGGCGCGACAAGATTACCGCCCCAACGGTGACTCTGATTTGACAGGGCCTCCCTTAAATCAGGATCGCCTTGGGATCAATTCCCTATCTGGGGCGCAAATTGACACGGGTAGGTCGATTGTTCCGCATCCAACACGACAAAAACACAAACCGATGGAAAAAACGCAACTATTGGTCAGTCGATTCCGATACCGGTTTCTAAAGTTGGAAGAAGCTCATGTCCCAGGCAACTCGCTGGACGTAGTCCTGGACCAACTGATCCAAATGATCTTCGGACCCGGCATAAGCCGCCCATGGAACGGAAACGCCAGCCGGGGCAAACAAACAGTTCAAAACCCACTTTCGCCCGGCATATCCGAACCTTTGCAGCGCCGATTCCAATTCTGATTTCGCCAAGTCAGGCCTGCCTGCCAAAGCAAAATGCCGACCGCTCGATAGCAACTCTCTTTCGCCGCGCCACATATACCAATCAATCGCTGCGTCATACCATCGCGTGAAAAAGATGCCCTTATCTTTTTCGACGTCACCCTTCTGAAGGACGGCAATCTTCTTAATATATTCGATCCCCTTGTTCTCATCACCGATCTTGAGATGAACCAAAGCCGGCCAGTACAAATCTGAAGCTTTGCCCGGCTCTAGCCGCGCAAGGTTATGTGCTGCCTCAAGCGCACTGTCGTGGTTCCCGGTGTATTTCAGGTCGTAAAGCAGTTGAGAGAAATACACCCAATCTTCGTCCGGCCAGCGATCCTTGGCCTGTTTTAGGAACGCCTCAACCCCGTCAAAGCCGTTCAATTCATAGCTTAGATCCAGCAACTCATAACCCGCCTTGCCATAGCCCGAGTCGATCTTCAGGGCCGCTTGCAACCCGCGCCTTGCAGCGTGCGGGCGCCCGTTCCGTCTGTCAAAACTGGATTTGCGGTACAGGGCAAACAAACTGTCAGGATCTATCTGCAACGCGCTGTCATAATCCGCTGCTGCCGCCTGAGTGTCACCAAGGGCGTTATAGGCGAACGCGCGTCTTAAGAGTGAATTTGCGTCATTGGGATACACGGCCAAAGCACGAGTGTAATCCGCAACCGCCATGTCAAATTGCCGGTCGCGGTGATACGCCCACCCTCTGAATCTAAAAAGCGCATTAAGATTGGCCTCGTTGGCTCCGTTCCCATTCAACAGTGTCGTACACGCAGACACTGCCTCGGTGTGCTTTGCCTTGCCGCCGAAACAAGTCAACGAGAGCTCGGAATAATTGACCGAGGATCGAGACGGCGCGTTTGCTGATAACAGCAGCGCGGTTGCGACAAAAAACAGGGCGGCAATTCGAATTTTCATGAGTATCCCTTAGCAGAGACAACTCTCCTTAAGGTAGTAATGAGGCCTGCCGCTAAAAAGGTTTGAGCCGTGCAACAGATCGTACGTGATGCCTGCAAGGCACAGTGTCGTCTAAACGCCCCAAGTGTCGCTTAACCGATACCCGCCTTGCCATGGGTCATCGGGATCCAGCATGTGCTGATGGGTGCCGGTGATCCAACCTCGGCCACTGATCTCGGGGATAATAGCAGGTCTGCCTTCCAGATCCGCATGCCCGGTAACGCAGCCTGTGAAACGCGAACCAATGATCGAAACGGCCTCGAATGTTTGACCAACAGCCAGTTCTCCCTTGGCGGCCATCAAGGCCATTCGAGCCGAGACAGCCGTTCCCGTTGGCGAGCGGTCGATCTTGCCCGGTTGAATCGCCACGGCAGATTTTCCGGTCAAGCCAGTCGGAGTCGCTTGAACCGGGCCGCAAAACGCACAGAATGAGATATGGGTCCAATCCGGGTTCTGAGGGTGGGTAAAACCCAGCTGTTCATTCGCAGCATTGGTAATCGCTACCCCAATGCGCGCGAGATCCCGAGCCTCGTGCGCTACGATATCAAAACCCAATGTCGCCGCGTCGACCACGACAAAGCTGTCGCCGCCATATGCTGTGTCAACGACCAGCTCCCCCACACCGGGCACATCCAGTGTAGCGGCAATTTTGTCCGCGAAACTGGGGAGGTTCCGAACATGAATACGTTCGGCTTTGCCATCGCGACATTCAGCACGAACCCGGACCAGACCTCCTGGCGCTTCCAGCGTCAGATGCGTTTCCGGCTCTTGCATCGGGATCATACCGCTGTCCAGCAAAACGGTGGCAACGCAGATCGCGTTCGAACCGGACATGGGCGGCGTATCTTCGGGTTCCATGATAATGAATGCGGCATCCGCGTCGGGATGTTTGGGCGGCACCAAAAGGTTCATGTGGCGAAAGACACCACCGCGGGGTTCATTGAGAACAAAATTGCGCAAAGTCTGATCCTGCGCAACGAACGAGCGCTGTTCCCACAGGGTATCTCCGGGCGGGGGCAACACACCCCCTACGATGACGTCACCCACTTCACCCTCTGCATGGGCCGATATGACGTGGAGTGTTTTGACGCTGCGCATTTGACCTCTCTAAAATCGAGTAGCCGCGTAAGGCGTCATCGGGATGGGCAGTTCATCGCCGTCGACCAGCCCTGCTACAAGTTCAGCCGTACCCGCCGATTGAGTTAGCCCCAGATGCCCATGCCCAAAGGCGTAGATGACATCAGGTGCGTGCGCAGCCGCCCCAATGACCGGGATACTATCCGGCAGGGACGGCCTGAAGCCCATCCATTGCGTTCCCCCCGCCGTGTTCAACCCCGGCAGAAATTGAGTCGCTTTGTTCAGCAGCGTGTCGGCGCGCTTGAAATTAGGAGGCAAAGTCAGCCCACCCAATTCGACCGCACCACCAATGCGCACGCCGCCGTTGATGCGGCTGGCGACAAACCCATGTCTTGAAAAGGTCAGATGCATCCGCAGATCGAAAGCGCCGGGTGGCAAGGTTGTGTTGTAGCCGCGCTCGGTTTCTAGCGGGATATGGTCGCCCAGTGTTTGCGCCAGATGATGCGACCAGGCACCCGCAGCCACAACAACTTTTGTTGCGTCCAGTGTCCCGTCGTCAACGGTTATCCGCACACCATGTTCTAACGGAGTCAACGCGCGAATATTGCGCGTTTCGATCCGCCCCTGCCTTTCACGAAACGATTTGGCCAAACGGTCGACCCACTGCTTTGGGTCGATCACGTTAAGCCAGTTTGGGGTGAAACCAGCATGGGTGAACCGTCGACTAAGTCCCGGCTGTTTCTCGGCGATCGCCTCGGGTGTCTCAAGCAGTTCAAATTCGATTCCGTGCGCGCGTCTAAGATCCCAGGTTGGCAGGCTGGCGCGATATTCGGTCTGGGACTCATACAATTGCAGTTGCCCATCGCGCTGCATCATCTCTTCGCCATTGACAGAAGGGATCAGTCGCTCCAGAGCGGCGCTGGAAATCTTCATAAGGTTCGACTGCGCGCCCAACAAATCCGTATAGCGCGACGGCTGGCTAGCCCGCCAAAAGCGATACATCCAAGGTGCAATCTTGAACGCATAGGCTGGAGGTATCGACAACGGGCCCAGCGGGTCCAGCAACCATTTCGGCGCTTTGCGCATGATGCCTGGAGTCGCCAGCGGTTCGACCTCGGGGAAGGCAAAAGCCCCGGCATTTCCGGCCGAGGTTTGCGCGGCGACTCCGTCTTTGTCCAGCACCAGCACCGAGTGTCCCCGGCGCTGTAACTCCAGCGCGGTTGTGATGCCGATGGCTCCGGCCCCAATGACAACAACTTGCTGACTCATAACTGAATGCCGTTGCGGAACGGATCAGCTGCGGCAAAAATCAAATTGGCCTGAGCCATTATATGAGCCTGCCCGGTAATCGAAGGGATAACTCCACCTTCTTTGCCAGGCTGATACGACAGGCGATACGTGCTACCAATAATGCTTTGTTGAACGATTTCCTCGCCTGGGACCAAAGCACCATCTGCCGCCATACAAGCCAACAGGGCCGAGCATCCCGTCCCGCAAGGCGAACGGTCGTAATTGTCGTCCGGGCACAGCACAAAGTTGCGGCTGTGAAGGTCCGGCTCGATTGGCGTGTCCTGAAGGATGACATGATCAATCAGCTCGCCCTTTTCGCCCCCGATGCCCTGAGCGATCGACGCCTTGCGGATGGCAACAGTCAGATCGGTCAACGCGCGAATTCTGTCAGACGTTACGGGGATCGGGCTGGGATCAACGATAAAGAACCAATTGCCCCCGTAGGCAACGTCGCCCACGATTTCACCGTGGCCCGGTACGCTTATTGTCACGTCACTATGGACCCGTCGGCTTTCGATATTTCTGACTGTCACAGTGTTTTCGTCATGCAGAGTAACCGCCACTACACCGGCAGGAGTTTCAATTCGGTGCTCTCCGACATCAATGCGACCCAGATGAGCCAGTGTAACCGCCAGCCCGATTGTGCCGTGGCCACACATGCCCAACACCGCATCCACGTCGAAATAGATCACACCAGTCACGCAGGTCGGGTCGACCGGTTCAACCAACAAAGCACCGACCATTGCCGGTTGTCCACGTGGTTCAAGAAGGACGGAGCGGTAGAACTCTCTGTGATCGGACTCCAACCTCCGTGCACGGTCAGCCAATGGACCAGTCCCCAGATCCGGCGCGCCGTCAAGGATGACCCGCGTGGGCTCCCCGCCGGTATGGCTGTCGATCACATGCATTCAGCGATCACTCCACCCTGTTTCGACCAGTTTGCGAACCATGCACCGAACAGCGCGTATTGCTGTTCGCAATAGTTGCGTTGTGCATCTGTCAGTTCATCTGTTTCGTTGAAGTGCAGACGATATTCCTCTTCCCCGTTCAGAACCAGTAGGTGTTTGTAGTAGAGCACCAGATCCGGCCCTTCGTCAAAGCTGGACAATACATGAATGGCTTCGGTCAACTCTTGTGCGCGTTGGCGGGCTTCCGCGTGGCCTTTGGCTGCCTTTTTAGACAACGCGGCCAGCAATAGCGCTTCGCGCGGCAATGCAGTCCCAATCCCGGTGATCGAGCCGGTGGCACCGCAATTGACAAAACCGTGGTAAACCTCGGTATCAACCCCTACCATCAGCGTGACTTGATCGTCTTGGCTGGTGATGTTCTCAGCCGCATATCGAAGGTCATCCTTGCCCCCGAACTCTTTGAAACCGATCAGGTTGGGATGTTCCATGCGCAAAGCAAAGAACAAGTCAGCGCGCGTTGCGAACCCATAATAGGGACTATTGTAAATAATCGCGGGCACGTCGGGTGCGGCATTCAGAATCGCCTTAAAGTGGTTCTTCTGCGCAGTCGGAGAGCTACCACGGGACAGAACACGTGGGATCACCATCAGCCCCACAGCTCCGACTTTTTGTGCGTGGGCGGCATGGGCAACAGCGGACTTGGTGTTGATTGCCCCGGTGCCGACAACGACGGGCAGACCGGCAGCGACCAGACGCTCTACCCCTTCCATGCGTTGGGCATCAGTCAACAGCGGCCAATCCCCCATCGAGCCGCAATAGACAACCGCCGACATGCCTGCGTCGATCATCTGACGTCCTTTGCGAACCAAAGCGACAAAATCCGGCTGGCGATCCGCTGTGCATGGGGTCATGAGCGCGGGCATAGTGCCGGTAAAAACGTTGGTGGCCATCGGACAATCCTTCGAAAACACAAGTTTGAGAACGCAGCGCATGCGCTGCTTTTCTTTGCGTTATCGGATATTGGATACAAAATCCACACTCAAATAGCTAAAAAGGCGTCGAACTCAATGCACGACGCCCTTCTAGCCCAAAATCTACAAAGACTATCGCAGCCGTTCGCCTGTTTGGTTGTCAAACAACATCGCCCGCTCGGCCGAGAACGAGATTCCGATTCGTGCGCCTTGCTTGCTGCGTTCATCGTCACGCTCTTCGATGATCAGCTTGTCGCCATTTGCGGTCAACAGATAAGAATAGCTGACACCGCCAAGCGCTTCGGTCAGGTCCACGGTGCAGGTATCACCTGTACGATCGACCAGAAGGTGCTCAGGCCGTATCCCCAACGTCACTTTCGTCGCATTTGCGGGGACAGAAGACGTCACCGGTACAGGATGATTGAACGCGGGGTGCGTTACACGGCCATCAACCACGTCACATTCCAAAAAGTTCATCGCTGGCGAACCAATGAACCCGGCAACGAATCTGTTGTCCGGGTCGCGGTACAAATCCATCGGAGCACCAACCTGTTCGATCCGACCGTCTCGCAAAACAACGATCTTGTCGGCCATAGTCATCGCCTCGACCTGATCGTGGGTCACATAGATCATGGTTGCGCCGATTTCATTGTGAAGGCGCGCGATCTCAACCCGCATTTCGACCCGCAATTCGGCGTCAAGGTTCGACAACGGCTCGTCGAACAGGAACACGTCGGGACCGCGTACAATGGCCCTGCCAATGGCAACACGCTGACGCTGACCGCCGGACAAGGCCTTTGGTTTCCGTTTCAGGTATTGATCCAACTTCAGAATAGCTGAAGCCTCTTGAACTTTTTGGTTTATCTCGGCTTTCGCCACGCCGTTCATGCGCAGACCGAACCCCATATTCTCGGCCACAGTCATGTGCGGATAGAGTGCGTAAGTCTGGAACACCATCGCAACGCCACGCTTGGCTGGGTCCAGATGTGTCACATCTCTTGCGCCGATGTGGATTTCGCCTTCGGTGGTTTCCTCAAGTCCAGCAATCATCCGCAGCAGTGTGGACTTACCGCACCCTGAAGGGCCAACGAAAACACAAAACTCTCCGTCTTCGATCTGCAGATCGATTCCATGAATAACCTGCGTCTCGCCATATCGCTTGATCGCACCGTTCAGAGTGACCCCTGTCATGTCCCTTGCATCCTGTCGCTATTTCCGTTTGGGCGGGTTTCCGGGAACCGCCATGATTGCGCCTCAGCTCCGATCTGATCGGCCACACGGCGGACCCGAGGCACCCAAGCTTGTAGTTGGGCAAAACTCATCCGCTCGGTTGACCCAGTGATCGAGATCGCCCCCAGCATGCGCCCCCCTTCTGTCAAGACCGGGCAGGCAACGCAGATAATGCCGGGCTCATGCTCTTCATCGTCCACAGCATATCCGCGCTCTCGGATCGCAACCAAATCAGCACACAATAGCTGCTCGGAAGCGAGCGTCTTGTCTGTAAAGCGGTGAAAGCTCTGCTGTGAAAGAGCTTTGGCCAGTTGGTCAGGCTCCAAATGTGCCATCATTGCCTTGCCGACACCCGTACAATAGGCAGGACCCACCTTCCCCGCTTGCGAATACATTTCGACCGGCTGCGTCGCGTTTCTTTTGTCTACGTACAGAACCTGACCGGAATCCAGCTGCGCCAAATGAACAGTTTCCCCGGTTTCACGGCTAAGAGCGTCCAAAAATGGCCGGGCAATCGGCGCGAGCGAGCTTTGGGTCCACGCTGCGTGGGCCAGACGCACCAGACGCAGCCCCGGCGCATAGGTCTGTCTGTCGGGGTCATAAGACAACATACCCTGATTGGTCAGCGATTGGAGAAACCGATATAGCGTGGCCTTTGGGAAATCGCTGTGTTCAAGCAATTCGCCAAAGCGAACCGGACGCGCGAAAGCCGCAACCTGATCCAGCACATCACAAGCTTTACCTATCGTTCCGTCACCAGCCACGGGCGCGCATTCTCCTCCACTTACCCAATGGCCGAGGCCACGAGGGTCTTGACAAGACTAACCGAGTCGATGTGTAGTTTTCAACATATAAAACTGAGTTCCACAATATGGAACCATATGGAAGCTAAGGGAGGAAACCATGCATTCCATCTACAAGCGCACAACGGCCGCGCTGGCCATGAGCGTTGCACTTGCTGTTCCGGCATATGCCGAACTGACCGGCGAGCTGCGAATCTTCCTCGATACATCGAACCCGGCGCCCCGCGCGACGATGGAAGCGATGATCGACCGTTTCGCAGCCGAGCACCCCGGACTGGAAATCGAAACCACGGTGATCGACCGTGAGGCGTACAAAACGCAGATCCGCAACTTCCTGACGGCTGACACGCCTGATGTTGCCACTTGGTATGCGGCCAACCGTATGAAACCCTATGTCGAAGCTGGCCTGTTCGAAGATGTCTCGGACCTGTGGGCGGAGCCTGAGATCGCGGAAAACCTTGCCTCGACCAAAGGTGCGATGACCATCGACGGCAAGCAGTGGGGCGTGCCCTATACCTATTACCAGTGGGGCGTTTACTACCGCAAAGACATCTTTGATGAGTTGGGCCTGTCCGAGCCGACCACCTGGGAAGAAGAACTGGCGAACTGCCAGAAGATCGTCGATTCAGGCCGCGCCTGCTACACGATCGGTACCAAGTTCCTTTGGACCGCAGGTGGCTGGTTCGATTATCTGAACATGCGTACCAACGGCTTCGATTTTCACAACCAGCTCGCCAATGGCGAAATCAGCTGGGAAGACGACCGCGTCAAACAGACCTTCGCCAACTGGAAACAGCTGATCGACATGGGCGCGTTCATCGACAATCACCAGACCTATAGCTGGCAAGAAGCCCTGCCCTTCATGGTCAATGGCGAAGCAGCGGCATATCTGATGGGTAACTTCGCCGTGGCGCCGCTGCGTGAAGCAGGCCTGTCCGACGACCAGCTGGACTTCTACCAGTTCGTGGCCATTAACCCGGACGTTGAACTGGCCGAGGACGCGCCGACCGACACGTTCCACATCCCTGCCAATGCTTCGAACAAAGAAGCCGCACGTGAATTCCTGCGCTTTGTGGTCTCGGCTGATGAACAGACCGAAATCAACAACGGTTCGAACCTTGGTCAGTTGCCGGTGAACGCCAAATCCTCGGTGGACAATGACAAGTTCCTGCAGCAGGGCTTCAACATGCTGTCATCGAACAGCCCCGGCGGCGTTGCCCAGTTCTGGGATCGTGATGCGCCTGCTGAAATGGCCAAAGTATCGATGGAAGGGTTCCAGGAATTCATGGTCAAGCCAGACAACGCTGACCGTATCCTGGCCAAGCTGGAACGCGCACGCCAGCGTATTTACGACAACTAATCCGGGCAGAGCGGGGCAAAGCCCGCTCTGATCCAGAACCTGCGTAAGGCGGGTGCCAACCCGCCTTACTCCATTGACCAAACCCCGAGATCCAAAATGTCCGCTGTCGACGTTCCCGAACAAGAAAGCTGGTTCCATAGAAACCAACAGCGTATCGCACCGTGGCTGTTTCTGGCCCCCGGCCTGCTGTTCTTCATGGTCTATGTGATCATCCCGGTCTTTCAGTCTTTCAACCTGTCGCTTTACGAATGGGACGGGCTGGGCGCGGCGGAATATGTGGGGTTTCGCAATTACGAAGACCTGTATTGGGAATGGGTCGACCGGGATGCGTTCTATACCTCGCTCAAGAACAACCTGATCTGGCTGATCCTATATCTGGCCGCGATCCCGGCGGGCCTGTTCATCGCGTTATTTTTGAATCAGACAGTTGCGGGCATTCGCCTGTATAAGTCTCTGTTCTTCTTCCCCTTCGTAATCTCTCAGGTCGTGGTGGGGCTGGTCTTTACATGGTTCTACGACCCAACCTTCGGCCTTCTGAACGAGTTTCTGGGCTTCTTCGGCCTAGGTCCGCTGAACGTGCTGGGGGATGAGCGGTTCGTGACCTATGGCATCATCGTCGCGGGCCTCTGGCCGCAGACGGCATATTGCATGATCCTCTACCTGACCGGCCTGAACGCCGTGGACCCCGAACAGATCGAGGCCGGACGTCTGGACGGTGCAAAAGGCTGGCGGATGCTGTGGCACATCATCCTGCCCCAACTGCGCCCCGCCACCTTCATCGCCTTTGTCGTCACAATCATCGGCGCGCTGCGCAGTTTTGACCTGATCTCGATCATGACCCAAGGCGGCCCGTTCGGATCGTCCCGCGTACTGGCCTATTACATGTTCGAGGTCGCCCTGTCCGAATACGGCTTCCGCATGGGATATGGCGCTGCCATCGCCGTGATCCTGTTCCTGATCATGCTGTGTTTCATCGCCTATTTCCTGTGGTCGATGTACCGCGAAGAAAGGGGGCACTGACATGTTCCCCAAACCCATAGAAAAACAACCCCGCGCGGCCCAGATCACCTATCAGGCCATGCTGCCCATTGCCCTGCTGTTGTGGCTGGGGCCCTTGCTGGCGGTGGCGCTGTTTTCGGTCAAACCGGCGGCAGACTTCACCAATGCAAACTACTGGGGCCTGCCCTCCAGCTTTGAGGGCGCAGTCAACTATGGGCAGGTGTTCTTCAATTCCGACATGCCGCGCTACCTGCTGAATTCATTCCTGATCACCATCCCCACCGTGATCGGCGCGGTGGCGCTCAGCTGCATGACCGGTTTTGCATTGGGCATCTACAAGTTCCGCTCGAACCTGTGGATTTTCTTTCTGTTCGTCGCCGGCAATTTCGTACCCTTCCAGATCCTGATGGTACCTGTGCGCGACCTGACGCTGGAACTTGGCCTCTATAACACTAAAACCGGGCTGGTGCTGTTCCACATCGCGTTCCAGACCGGGTTCTGCACGCTGTTCATGCGCAACTTCATCCGCGCCCTGCCGTTCGAGTTGATCGAAGCCGCGCGGGTTGAAGGCATCAGCGAGGTCCGCATCTTCTGGTACGTGGTCCTGCCACTGATGAAACCGGCGATTGCCGCGCTCAGCGTGCTAATCTTCACCTTCATCTGGAACGACTATTTCTGGGCCGTCGTGCTGACCCAAGGCGCCGAAAGCCAGCCGGTCACGGCGGGCATTACCAGCTTCAACGCCCAGTTCCGCGCAGCCTACCAACTGATGAGCGCGGGTTCGATCGTCGCCGCCCTGCCGCCTGTGGCCATGTTCTTCCTGATGCAGAAACACTTCATCGCAGGCCTGACGCTGGGGGCCGTGAAATGACATCAAATCAGAGGTTTGCAACATGGTAAAGATTGCCTTTATCGGCGCGGGCTCGACCATCTTCATGCGCAATATCGTGGGTGACGCGCTGCTGACCCCATCTCTGGCCGACGGCCACTTTGCCCTGATGGACATCGACCCCAACCGGCTGGCCGAAAGCGAGGTCGTCGCTCGCGCCATGATCCGATCAGTTGGCACAGGGGCCAGTGTCACCACCCACACCGAACGCCGTGCGGCGCTGGAGGGTGCAGATTTCGTGATCACCGCCTTTCAGGTCGGTGGCTACAAACCCTGTACGGTAACGGATTTCGAAATTCCCAAACAATACGGCCTGCGCCAGACCATTGCCGATACTTTGGGCGTAGGCGGCATCATGCGCGGGCTGCGCACGGTGCCTGTGCTGTGGGACATTGCACAGGACATGATGCAGCTGTGCCCCAACGCCACCCTACTGCAATATGTCAACCCGATGGCCATCAACACCTGGGCCTTGGCCGAGCAATTTCCGGCGCTGAAGCATGTAGGCCTGTGCCATTCGGTCCAGAACACAGTCGAAGAGCTGGCCCATGATCTGGATCTGCCCAAGCACGACATCCGTTACAAGGTCGCCGGGGTGAACCACGTTGCCTTCTTCCTGCGGCTAGAGCATCAGGGGCGCGACCTCTACCCCGCCTTGCGGCAAGGATATGCCAGTGGGCAAATTCCGAAGCCACCGCTGCTTATGCCGCGATGCCCCAACAAGGTGCGGTATGAGGTGATGGATCATCTGGGGTATTTCTGCACTGAAAGTTCTGAACATCTGGCCGAATATGTGCCATGGTTCATTAAGGACGGACGCCCAGACCTGATCGAGCATTTCTCGATCCCGCTGGACGAATATCCCACCCGCTGCGAGGAGCAGGTCGCCGCTTGGCAGGAACAGGCCAAGACCCTGACGGATGGGCGCGATATCGACGTGACCCGCAGCCATGAATTCGCCGCCGACCTGATGAACGCCATTGTCACTGACACGCCCTATGTCGCTTACGGCAACCTGCCCAACACGGGCCAAATCCCGCAATTGCCGCTGGGCGCTGCGGTCGAAACCCCCTGTCTGGTGGACAGCAACGGTGTGCAGCCTTCGGTCGTGACCGACATCCCGCCGCAACTGATCGCGCTGATGCGCAGCCAGATCAACGTGCAGGAACTGACAGTCCGCGCGCTGCTCGACCAGAACCCCGAACACATCTATCACGCCGCGATGATGGACCCCCACACCGCCGCCGAGCTGGACCTGCGCCAGATCCGCCATCTGGTCAGTGATCTGCTGACCGCGCATTCCGACTGGTTGCCGGACTGGTGCCAGCCCGCCAAAGCCGCTTGAAAGGGCTTCGCAAATGACCAAGAAACGCCGATCAGAACACTGGTATGGAAAGCTGGACAAGGACGGGTTCATCCACCGCTCGTGGATGAAAAACCAGGGCTTTCCAGACCACGCTTTTGATGGCCGCCCCATCATCGGCATCTGCAACACATGGTCGGAACTGACACCCTGCAACTCGGGTCTGCGCGATCTGGCTGAAGGCGTCAAACGCGGCGTGTGGGAGGCAGGTGGCTTCCCTGTCGAATTCCCGGTCATGTCGCTGGGCGAGACCCAGATGAAGCCCACCGCCATGCTGTTTCGCAACCTGTTGGCCATGGATGTCGAGGAATCGATCCGCGCCTATGGCATTGACGGTGTTGTCCTGCTGGGCGGGTGCGACAAGACCACGCCGGGCCAGTTGATGGGCGCGGCCTCGGTCGATCTGCCATCGATTGTGGTCAGTTCCGGCCCGATGCTGAACGGCAAGTTCAAGGGCAAAGATATCGGCTCGGGCACGGATGTGTGGAAGTTCTCGGAAGAGGTCCGCGCGGGCGAAATGACCCTGCAGGATTTCATGAACGCAGAATCCGGCATGTCGCGCAGTAAGGGTGTCTGCATGACCATGGGCACGGCCTCCACTATGGCGTCCTTGGTTGAGGCAATGGGCATGTCCCTGCCCACCAATGCCGCTCTGCCCGCCGTTGATGCGCGCCGTATGGCACTGGCGCATCTGACCGGAAAACGGATTGTCGAGATGGTGGACGAAGACCTCAAACCCTCGGATATCCTGACCAAAGAGGCGTTCCAGAACGCTATCCTGACCAATGCTGCGGTGGGCGGGTCGACCAACGCGGTGGTTCACCTGCTGGCGCTGGCGGGTCGCGTCGGCGTGGACCTGACGCTGAAGGATTTTGAAATCGGGTCAGAGATCCCGCTGCTGGTGAACTGTATGCCCTCGGGGCAATACCTGATGGAGGATTTCTGCTATGCCGGTGGTGTTCCGGTGGTGCTGAACGAACTCAAACCCTTCCTGCGGCCAGCGAAAACGGTTCTGAACAAGGATATCTCGGCCCATTTTGACGGTGCTGAGTGTTATAACTCCGATGTTATCCGGCCCTTTGACGATCCGGTCAAACCTGCGGCGGGGCTTCGGGTCTTGCGCGGCAACCTCGCGCCCAACGGAGCCATCGTGAAACCCTCGGCGGCGACAGATGAATTGCTGGAAACCGAAGCCGAAGCCTATGTTTTTGAAAGCATCGAAGACCTGAAGGCCAATATCGACCGCGATGATCTGCCAGTGACGCCCGAGACCATTCTGGTGCTCAAGGGCTGCGGCCCCAAGGGCTATCCGGGCATGCCCGAGGTCGGCAACATGCCGATCCCGGCCAAGTTGGTCAAAGAAGGCGTGCGCGACATGATCCGCATCTCGGACGCGCGCATGTCGGGCACCGCTTTCGGCACCGTCATCCTACATGTCAGCCCCGAGGCGCAGGCGGGCGGCACGCTGGCGTTGGTCAAGACCGGTGACCGCATCCGTGTATCGGCCAGCAATGGCGAACTGGAACTGCTGGTGGATGAAAAGGAGCTGGACGCCCGCCGCGCCGCGTGGCAACCGGACGATCCGCATTACACCCGCGGCTATGCCCGGCTTTACATCGACCATGTGCTGCAAGCCGATCAGGGCGCGGATCTTGATTTTCTGGTGGGCAAAGACACCCGCCTTGTCACCCGAGAGAGCCACTGATGACCCAACCCGCCACCTTCCACGACCTGAACGGGGCCTCGGTCTACATCACCGGCGGTGGGTCCGGCGTGGGTGCAGCCCTGACCGATGGGTTTATGGCTCAAGGGGCCAATGTAGCCTTTATCGGACGCTCAGACGCCAGCGAATTTGTCGAGCAGATGCGCGACAAGCACGGCCGCGCACCCTTATTCCTGCAAGGCGACATGACCGATATCGACTTGCTGCACGACACCATGCAACAGGCCGCCCAGGCACATGGCCCCCTGAACGTGCTGGTCAACAACGCTGCCAATGACAAGCGCCACTCGCTTGAAGAAACCACGCCCGAATTCTGGGACTGGATGATCGAAGTCAACCTGAAGGCTTATTTCTTTGCCTGCCAGCAGGCCGCGCAGCAGATGACGGCGGGCGGGGCGATCATCAATTTCAGCTCCATCAGCTACATGATGGGGAATGGGGGCTATCCCATCTACACCACCGCGAATGCCGGTATCACCGGCATGACCCGGTCGCTTGCGCGTGAGCTCGGGCCCCAGAACATCCGTGTCAACGCCCTAGCCCCCGGCTGGGTTCTGACGCAAAAACAGCTGGATATGTGGGCCACGCCCGACGATCTGGCCGCCCACATGGAACGGCAGTGCCTCAAGGAGCACTTGACCCCCGAAGACATGATTGCGCCTACCTTGTTTCTGGCCTCAAACGCCAGCCGCGCCATGACCGGACAGTGCATGGTGGTAGATGGCGGCGTCGTGGTAACGGGGTAGCAGCATGAGTATTGAATGGATTGCAGCGGATTGGGGCACCTCTCACTTGCGGGTTTGGGCCATGCAGGGCGGCAACGTTCTGGATCAGGCTCAATCCGACAAAGGGATGGGTAAGCTTCCGAAAGATGGGTTTCAAAACGCGCTGTTGGAACTGATCGATGACTGGTTAGGGGACGCACCGGTCGATGTCGTCGCCTGCGGCATGGTCGGTGCGCGCCAGGGTTGGGTTGAGGCCCCCTACTCGGCCGTGCCAACGGCCCCGGTGCCTGAAACGCCTATTCGTGTACCAAATACAGACCCCCGCATTCGCGCTTTTGTGGTGCCCGGCCTGAAACAGGCTGCCCCGCCAGATGTGATGCGTGGCGAGGAAACGCAAATCGCTGGTTTCCTGTCTGGGCGCAAGAACTGGGATGGTGTGATATGCCTGCCCGGAACGCATACCAAATGGGTCCAAGTCAGCGCCGACGAGGTCGTCAGCTTCCGAACTTTCATGACAGGCGAGATGTTCAGTCTGCTTAGTGAGCAATCTGTTCTCAGACACTCAGTCAGTGACGGCTGGGATCTGGACGCTTTTGCCGAGGCCACGGCGGACACCCTGTCGAAACCCGAACAGATGGCGGCGCGCTTGTTTGGGCTGCGCGCATCGGATTTGTTGAACGCAGATGATCCGGGCGCCGCGCGCGCGCGATTGTCAGGTTACCTCATCGGGGCAGAACTGGCCGCCACGCGCCCCTACTGGCTGGGGCAACAAATCGCAATCATCGGCGCCGACAACCTTTCTAAAATCTATGCGCACGCGCTTAAACAGCAGGGCGCATTTGCTGAAATTGCGAACAATACCCAGGCCACTCTGGAGGGTCTGCGGCAAGCCCGGAACCGCACGAGGCAAACAGCATGAGCAGACCCATCATCGCCATTCTCAGAGGGCTGCGTCCTACCGAAGCTGCAGATGTAGGCGCCACCCTGATCGACGCTGGCATCGACAAAATCGAAGTTCCGCTGAACTCTCCCGACCCGCTCGATAGCATCGGGATTCTAGCCGACAAATACGGCGAAAAATCCCTGATTGGCGCTGGTACAGTCTTGGCCACATATCAAGTGGAGGCCGTGGCCGCTGTCGGAGGTAAGCTGATCGTTTCACCGAACTGCGACATCGATGTCATCAAACGATCGGTCAGTCTGAACCTGCAAAGCTGGCCTGGCATCTATACACCTACCGAAGCGTTCAATGCTCTCAAGGCCGGGGCAACCGGCCTTAAGCTGTTTCCCGGCGTAATGGCAGGCCCCGCGGGTTTGGCTGCATTGCGCCCCGTTTTGCCTGGAGGCACACAAGTCTTCGCCGTCGGTGGCGCAGGCCCTGAAAACTTTGGCGAGTGGATCAACGCCGGCGCAGATGGGTTCGGCATAGGATCAGCCCTGTTCAAACCGGGTATGTCAGTGTCCGAGATTGCCGAGCGCGCCCGCAAGATCGTTGCGGCCTATGACAAGGCGGTTGGATGAACTCCGTCTACGACGAACGCCCCTGCGAGCTGGGCGAGGGGCCGCTGTGGCACCCCGGTCGGCGACAGCTGTTCTGGTTCGACATTCTTGGCAAACGGCTGCTCACGCAACGTGACGGTGTGCCCCAAAGCTGGCAATTCGATGAACATGTCTCAGCCGCAGGGTGGGTCACCCGGGGCGTGCTGCTTATTGCGTCTGAAACCGGCCTGTGGCGGTTCAGCCTGGACACTGGCGAAAAAGAGTTGATCGCAACACTAGAGGCAGAGAATTCCATAACGCGCTCGAATGATGGCCGGGCTGATCCGTGGGGCGGGTTCTGGATCGGAACGATGGGCAAGAACGCGGAACATGGGGCTGGATCGATCTATCGGTTCTGGCGCGGCGAAGTCCGCCGTTTGGTGCCAGATGTCACGATCTCTAACGCCATCTGTTTCGCGCCGGACCGATCCTGTGCCTATTTTTCTGACACAATGACCAAACAGGTTATGCGCTGGTCGCTGAACCCTCAGACTGGCTGGCCGGAAGGCGACAGCACCGTTTTCCTTGACCTGCGCGATGATCACCTGAACCCTGACGGCGCGGTGGTAGATACCGAAGGCCAGATATGGATCGCGCAATGGGGTGCGCATCGCGTCGCAGTGTATTCTCCTGACGGGCAGTTCCTGAAAGCCGTGACCTTTGACGCGGCGCATACGTCATGCCCGGCGTTTGGAGGCGACGATTTGACAACCCTTTTCTGCACAACCGCGCGCCAAGGGCTGGATGCCGAAACGCTTAGAAACCATCCCACAAACGGTATGACCTTTGCCGCACCAAATGCGGGGCAAGGACAGCCAGAACACAGAGTGATCCTATGACTCCCGAACTCGGCGTCTGCTATTACCCCGAACACTGGCCAGAAGAAAATTGGGCTGAGGATGCCGCCCGCATGGTCGAGACCGGGCTGTCCTGGGTACGCATTGGCGAATTCGCCTGGAGTCGGATGGAGCCTACTCCAGGCGATTTGCAATTCGACTGGCTGGATCGGGCCATTGAAACACTCGGTGCAGCCGGTCTGAAAGTGGTTCTGGGAACCCCGACTGCCACACCTCCGCGGTGGATGATTGAGAAACATCCTGACATGCTGGCAATGAATCCGGATGGAAGCCCACGCAAATTTGGTTCTCGCAGGCACTACTGCTTTAGCCATGAAGGTTATATCGCGGAATGCGCGCGGATCACCCGTATCATGGGCGAACGCTATGGTCGAAACCCTCACATCGCAGCATGGCAGATAGACAATGAATACGGCTGCCATGACACAACCCTCAGCTACAGCCCGGTCGCGCTTGTCGCGTTTCAGAGCTGGCTTGAAGCGAAATATGGCTCGATTGACACGTTAAATACGGCGTGGGGTAATGTGTTCTGGTCGATGGAATATGACGGGTTCGACCAGATTGACCTGCCCAACCTGACTGTGACTGAACCCAACCCCGCCCATGTTCTGGCCTTTCGCCGGTTCAGCTCGGATCAGGTGGTGGTGTTCAACAAAGCACAAGTGGACGTGTTACGCGGGCTGACCGACGCGCCGTTGTTGCACAATTACATGGGTCGCGTGCTGGAGTTCGACCATTTCAAGGTGGGCGAGGACTTGGATATCGCCACGTGGGATAGCTATCCGATCGGTTTTCTGTCGGACCGTCTTGAGGAGGATGAGGCGCACAAGACCGCCTTTTTGCAACAGGGTGATCCTGACATGCAAGCCTTCCACCACGACCTCTACCGCGCGGTGGGGCGGGGTCGCTGGTGGGTGATGGAGCAACAACCCGGCCCGGTGAACTGGGCCCCATACAACCCGGCGCCGCTGCCGGGTATGGTCAAGCTTTGGTCGCTTGAGGCTGTCGCCCATGGGGCCGAAGTGGTCAGCTACTTCCGCTGGCGTCAGGCACCGTTCGCACAAGAACAGATGCATGCCGGGCTTTTGACGCCGAATGATCGCCCGGCCCCCGGATTAACTGAAGCGCGGGAAACTGCAGACACCTTAGCCGAAATCGGTCCGGTGGCCCAAACAAGGGCAGACGCTGCCATTCTGTTCGACTATGCCTCGGATTGGGCATGGGCGACACAGCCTCAAGGCGCTGGGTTTGATTACTTCCGGCTGGTGTTCTCGGCCTATCGCGCCCTGCGCCGGGCGGGGCTGTCGGTGGATTTCCTTTCACCCGACACAATCCCAGAGAACGGATACAAAATCATTCTGGCACCGGGCTTGGCGACAATCGACAAAGACCTTGAACATCGCATCCAAAAGGGAAGCACTCTGGCGATCCTTGGACCGCGCAGTGGGGCGATCACACACGATTTTCAGATCCCAAGCACAGGCCGCCCCGGATTAACCGGATTGGACAGCGAAGTTGATCTGATTGAGACCTTGCCACCGTCGATCCAACGAAACGTCACAGGTGGTGGTGCGACCCAGCATTGGGTTGAGCGGTTGTCGGGAACAGCTCCGGCCTTGTTGACTCATGCAGATGGCACCCCCGCGCTTACAGGTACAGATACCCTTTGGTACCTCGCTGGGTTTCCCGATGAGCCTCTATGGGATCGCGTCGTTCAAATGGCGGCCCAACATACCGGTTTGAAACTGCATCCTGTTCCCGGTGGCCTGCGCCGCCGCGAGACTGAACACCACGTGTTCCTGATCAACTACAACGCGACACCGGTCACATGGAACGGGCACGTGATTGATGCCTGTGATGTACTGATCGTTGAGAAAGAAACGCCCGCCGAAGGATAATCCCGGCGGGCGTGATTGACGTCGCTAGTCTGTCTTCAGACTGTTCGGATCAAAGGCCCCGCCGAACCCACCGTTTGTCGACGGCTGCGGCTCCGAGCTCGACTCCTCGTCGCCTCCGCCCAACGTGTTCGGTGCAAACACATTGCCAAACCCGCTATTGTTTGACGGTTTCGGCGTTGATTGCGCACCACCCTGTTCGGCCTCTTCCGCTTCGCGCTGTTTGCGGCGTTCTTCACGTTGCTTGCGCAGTTCCTGAATACGCTGCTCAGCCTCAAGCTGCTTTAGCTCTTTGACGTTGGCGATGCATTGCGCAGGGTTATAGGCTGTCGCGGTACCAACCACGGTGATCGTGGCCACGCCGAAGACAACCACCAAAAGGGCCGCCACGTTACCCGCGAAGAAGCTGGGCAACTTGATCTTGCCCGCCAATTCCTCGACCGTGGCGTTCTTGCGCGCGGCAGCCACCAGCTCCTGCCGTTTCAGCTTGGCCTCATTCAGCAGAGCAAAGAACACAGTTAGCGCCACGATGATGAAGGCCAAAGCCGAGATCGAAGGCGTGATTCCGTACCGCACCTTTTGCGCCAGTTCGATGGTCAGCGTCGGGTATTCGCCAAAGGTGAAAGTGGTCGTGTTGTAGTTCTCGAACGACGCGAGGAATGCCAGCACTGCGGCGCTTGCAATCGCGGGTCGCATGAAGGGCAGCAGGATCTTGCGGAATGCCTGCGCATGGGTCGCACCAAGGTCCAGCGCGGCCTCGGTCAGGGCCACGTCATAACGCTGCAGACGCGCCACCAGCACCAGCATGCAGTAACTGGCGATAAAGGTGGACTGGCCAATCACCGTCAGGAAGATGCCGTTCGACAACACACTATCCGCGCCCAGCCCGAGCATCCGGTTGATCCGGTCCCAGAACACCAGTGTCGAAATCCCCAGCACAACGCCGGGGATCAGGATCGGCGCGATGATGATAGTGTAATAAGTCGCGCGCAGCTTGGGCCAGATTTGGGTCAGCATCAGCGCCCCCGCCAGCCCCATCGCAACCGACAAAACCACCGTACCGGCCCCGATGATCAGCGAGTTCTTGATGCCGTTCAGGATACGCTGATCTTGAAACAGTTCTCCGAACCACTGGAAGGTCAGGCATTCCCACGGGGTCATCCGTGGGAATGCGGACGAGTTGAAGGCTGTGACTGACATGATCACCAGCGGGCCCAGCAGATACAGGAAGAAGATCGCCAGATAGACCCAGATGCTGATACGCAGGAAGGACAGGTTCATTTCCCGATATCCCCCATATTCACCTTGAACAAGCGCATCACGGCCAGCACGAACAGGATACAGGTCACCAGCAGCACGATGGCGTAGGCGGCCCCCTGCGGCCAGTCATTATTATCGTTGAACTGCTGATAGATCAGCTGCGTGAACCACAGCGAGGACGGCCCGCCCAGAATCTGCGGCGCGGCCAGCGCACCGGCCGACAGCATGAACACCATCGTACAGCCCGAGCTGATCCCCGGCTTGGCGTAAGGAATAACTACCCGCCAGTGAATACGCCACCAGGGCGCACCCAGATCCCGCGCGGCCTCGATCTGATTGTGGTCCAGACTTTCGATCACGTTATAGATCGGGAAAATCATCAGCAGGATGTAGGCATAGCCAAGCCCAGCATAGAGCGCGATATCGTTGCGGATAAAGTCAAACGGCGTATCCCAGATGCCCAGCCCCATGAACAAGGTATTCAGCACACCTGTCTCGCCAAAGATAATCCGCAAAGCAAAGGCACGCAGGATTTCGTTAATCCAGTAGGGGATGATCAGCATGATCGCAAAGATGCGGATGTGGCTGCCTTTGGACTGCCCCAGATAATATGCGATCGGGTAACACAGGATCAGGTTGAAGATCGTCACGCAGACCGCCGCGAGCAGAGTTCGGAAGAACACCCGCAAATCGACTGCGTTATAGTCCTGACTGCCGCCCTCGGGGCCATAGATCAGGTATTTGTAGTTCTCCAGCGTGTAGACATCCTTTGGCCCGCCGATCTCGGGCGGGGGCAGATTCGGCCGGAATGAGAAGTCGAGCATCGACAGCTGTGGCAGGATAATCAGACCGATGGTCCAGAAGATCACCAGACCCAGGATCGCCAGACCCATGCCGGTGCCGTTGCGGTTGAAAAACTCTTTCAGGAAACGGGGCATGCGATTTCCCCTATTCCGCCGCCAGTTCACCCGCCGGAACCAGAACCGCGTTGCGGGTCTCGTATTCCAGCCGGATGGTCTGGCCTGTGTGATCCTCGAAAGACTGCCCGACATTGGGCAGGGACACTTTGATCTCTTTGCCGCCCTCGCCTTCGGTGAAGATGTTGAAGACGTTGCCCTCGAATTCCTCATGCTTCACACGTGCGGTAACGCAGTGGTCGCCCGGGGCGTCATCGGAAGCGATAGCAAAAGCTTCGGGCCGCACGAACATCATTGCCTCATCTCCTTCGCGCATCTTACCCTGATTGGCGGTTGAAATCCGCGCTACAAGATCGCCGGTGCGATTGGTCGAGATCACGGCTTCAGTCCCCATGACCTGCTTGATCTTGCCTCGGAACACGTTGTTTTCCCCAACGAATGAGGCCGCAAAAGCCGTGTTTGGGTCATTGTAAATCGTCTTGCCGTCAGCAATCTGGTCGATCACACCCGCCCGCATCACGGCGATGTTGTCGGACATGGTCAGCGCCTCGCCTTGATCGTGGGTGATGTAAATAAAAGTAATCCCCACACGTTGCTGAATCTCGCGCAGTTCGGTGCGCATATGCTGGCGCAGCTTCAGATCCAGCGCCGAAAGGGGCTCGTCCAACAGAAGCACGTCGGGTTCGGCGCACAGGGCGCGCGCGATGGCCACACGCTGACGCTGGCCGCCTGAGAGTTCACTAGGCAGTTTGTCGCCCTGCCCCGGCAAGGCGATCATGTCCAGCAACTCATCCGCGCGTTTACGGCGCTCTCTGGCGCTGGCACCTTTTATTTCCATGGAAAAGGTAATGTTCTCCCAGACCTTCATCAGCGGAAACAGCGCGAGGTTCTGGAAGATCAGTGCAGTGGGCCGTTTGTTCGGGCCGATCCCGCGCATGTCGTTGCCACCGATCAGAACCTTGCCTTCGCTGGGATCAAGAAAGCCGGAAACAGCCCGCAAGATCGTCGTCTTGCCGCAGCCCGAGGGGCCAAGGAACGAAAAGAAATCCCCCCCGTTGATGTTCACATTAGCATCCCGCACGGCGACGAAATCGCCGAACCGAATCCACAGGTTTTCCAGATCTACACCGACCCCTGCACTCATTTTAGGTATCTCCGTCTGGTGCGGATAGGGACCACACCGATATTGGGTCCGTCACGCCAAAGCGCACGGATGGATGGCCCCCCGCGACATCGCGGAGGGCTTCGTTTCAAAGCGATCAGGCGCTTTTGAACTTGTTGACGAACTCAGTCCGGGTTTCGGCGTACCACGGTGCCTCAGCCGGCCACGGGTTGAGGTTGGCCAGCGAGTCGCCCGGATAAGCCTCGGCAAAGTTCTTCTTGTAGGTGTCGCCCGAATATTGATCGGCACCCAGAACGGGCGAGTTATAGCCGTGGCTGTCGATCGCCACACCAGCCGGCTTCGCCTGATAGGCAAAGTCGATGAAGGCGTAGATCTGATCGATATTTGTCGCACCGGTCGGAATCGACATACCGTCAACCCAGGCCATCGCACCTTCGACAGGGGCTTGGTAGTGTACAGGCTCGCCTGCCGATTTCAGCGCCAGCGGTGGGCCGTCCCAAGTCTGACCAACCACAACACCTTCGTTCAGCAGACCGTTTTTCTGAGTATCCGCGTCATTCCAGATCAGCTTGATCCGGTTCTTGCGCTCGATGCACCAGTCGGCGATCTGGCCCCAAACCTTGCGCATGGTGTCTTCGTCACCATAAGCGGCCCAGACCGAACCCGGTTCCATCTCACCGGAACGTTCCATGTAAAGACCTGCACCCAGCATCATCGAATGCGCGCGACCCATGGTTTTGCCCGCGTTCTCCTCGGACCATACATCGCCATAAGACGGCGCATCGCCTTCGGGCAGCCATAGATCGGTGCGATAGGCAATGCCCTCGGTACCCCAGATATGCGGCAGCCAATGCACGCCCGCATCGCCAAAGTTCCACGCATCCGTGCCAATTGCGGCCATCGCCGGGTTCACCAGATCAATCGGCACCTTGTTCATGTCGAAGGGCTGCAACAGCTCCAGCGGTTCCCACTGCAAGGACCGGTTGTTGGTGGGCGAGACGATGTCAAAGCCCTGGCCTTTGGTGGCCTTCATCTTGTTGATGATCTCTTCGTTCGAACCAATACCAGTATAGTTGACCTTGATTCCGGTCAGAGTTTCAAACTCCTGCAGGAAGGACGGCGGCAGGTAGTCCGACCACATCAGGATGTTGATTTCACCCGACGAGGCCAGCGCGCTTTTGCTATAAAGCGGGGCAGCCAGCGCCGCCGCACCAGCGCCTTTCAGGACTGTCCGCCGGGACAGGGTCTTGAATTCAGTCATAGTTGTATCTCCCGTTTTCATTAGTTTTTTGTTTTTGTGTTTACACGCTAGACCTTTGCGAGACCTCTGTCAGTCCAAAAGTGACAGTTATCAGTTTTCATAGGTCCAGTTTGCGCTGCTCTCTTGCACGATCCTGTGCACAATTCAGCAAATGCACGGCTCTGGCCCGAAAACATCAAAATTGCAGAAACGTTAAAAATATGCCGCTTGATCCACATGCCGATAAATGAGGCAAAACGGAGCAGACCCGTTTACCAGTCGAGTGAAGCAGGCAAAACCAGATATGAGAGTGCTTTAGTGATTTCCAGAAGAATCAGGATGTTGCGCGCATGCTTTTGCCATCATGGAACAAGTGAACTTTCTCAGGGCTAGCCGTGACTCCGACTGTTTGCCCTCTTTTGCCGCGTTGAATCCCTTGCAATTTGGCAATGACGGCTTCGGCACCTTTACGGCTCTCGAAATACAACAAAGTCACCTCGCCCAATGCTTCTGTGAAATCGACAACGCCTTCGAATGCAGGGCTTTCATCGGTGGGTACAAAGTCTTCGGGCCGGATGCCGACATTGACCTGCTTACCCATGTCTTGCTCTTGGGTCGCGATACTGCTCATAACCGTTCCGCCTGAGTCCAGATCAACCACCGTCTCGGAACCAGTTTGCACGATGACACCTGGCAACAGGTTCATCGCCGGAGAGCCTATGAACTGCGCGACAAACTCATTGTCGGGTGTTTCATACAACTCCAACGGAGTACCAACCTGTGCGATACCCTTGTTGGCCAGAACAACAATCCGAGTGGCCAGTGTCATGGCCTCAACTTGATCGTGGGTCACGTAGATCATTGTGCTGTCGGGCATCGCCTCTTTCAGGCGCGCAATTTCAATGCGCGTCGCAACACGCAGGGCCGCGTCGAGGTTCGAAAGCGGTTCGTCGAACAGATAGACCTTGGGATCGCGCACAATGGCCCGCCCAATGGCAACCCGCTGACGCTGCCCCCCGGACAGAGCCTTGGGCAAACGGTCCAGAAACGGTTCAAGCTGAAGTATACGCGCGGCCCGTTCGACCGCGGCATCCACATCCGCCGCGGGCATCTTCGCGATCTTGAGGGCAAAGGCCATGTTCTCACGCACGGTCATGTGGGGATAAAGCGCATAGCTTTGGAAAACCATCGCAATGCCGCGCTGCGCCGGGGGCACATCGTTCATAACCTGCCCTTCGATCTCAAGCGTTCCGCCCGAGATCTTCTCCAGCCCTGCAATCATGCGCAGCAACGTGGACTTACCGCAGCCCGAAGGGCCGACGAACACGATCAGCTCGCCCCGGTCAATGTCCAGATTGATGTTCTTCAGAACATCCACATGACCATATGTCTTGGCCACGTCCGTGAGTTTGAGTTCCGACATAACCTATCCCTTATCCCGCGCCAGCAGACAGAATTGCGCAGCGTCGAGGGACAATGCCCCTTCCCCTTCGACGCTGCCCAACTCCTCCCCGATTATGTGCCATTTTCCGTCCGGCAGAGTGACCTCAGCCGGGTCCGAACCCAGGTTGAAGGCGCAGAAAACCTGCTCGGTCGGGGCGTCGCGCAGAAAAGTCAGAACAGGGCCAGTTTGGGCCATCTCCATCTGTTCCCCGGACATCAGTGCCGGATGCGCATGTCGCAGCGCAATCGCGCGACGATAGTGATGCAGCATCGAGTTCGGGTCCTGCTCCAACCTGTCTACCGCGCGCTCGGCTTGCAGCGGACTGACGGGCAGCCAAGGACGACCGGCACTAAATCCCGATTGCTCGTCCTGCGCGGCCCAGACCATCGGCGTGCGGCATCCGTCGCGGCCTTTGAATTCGGGCCAGAATTCGATGCCATAGGGATCTTGCAGGTCTTCAAATGCCAAATTCGCCTCGGGCAGGCCCAGTTCCTCACCCTGATACAGGCAGGCAGAGCCCCGCAAGCACATCATCAGAACCGCGTGCTGTCGAACGGCCTCGTCGCTTAATCCCCAACGTGTCGCGTGTCGCTGAACGTCGTGGTTCGAGAAGGCCCAGCAAGGCCACGCATCACCGGCCTTGTCCTCTAACTGATCGAAAACCTGTTTGGCGTAAGACGCAGTCAATGCGCGTTTTTCCAGAAACTCGAAGGCGTAGCACATGTGCATCCGTTTATCGCCGGTGGTGTATTCGCCCATGATCTCAAGCCCGCGCTGCGCGTCGCCGACCTCACCCAGACAAGCGCGGCCTTCATATTCGTCTGTCAGCGCACGCAACCGTTCGAGGAAGGCGATATTCTCAGGCTGGCTTTTGGAGAAAAGGTGATCTTGATGGTTATAGGGGTTCACCATCGGCGCAATCGAGGCGTTGCGCTGATCCATCGGCAGGCCGGGGTTGTCGCGCAGCTGCTTGTCGTGGAAGTAGAAGTTGATCGTATCCAGCCGGAACCCATCGACGCCCAAATCCAGCCAGAACCGGGCCACATCCAGCAAGGCGTCCTGAACCGCCGGGCAATGGAAATTCAAGTCGGGCTGCGAAGTCAGGAAGTTGTGCAAATAATACTGCAATCGCCGCGAGTCCCACTGCCAGGCCGAGCCTCCGAAGATCGACAACCAGTTGTTTGGCGGCGTTCCGTCCGGTTTCGGGTCCGCCCAGACATACCAATCGGACTTTTCGTTTTCGCGGTTGGACCTGCTCTCGCTAAACCACGGGTGCTGATCCGAGGTATGCGACAACACAAGATCGATCATCACTTTCAGCCCAAGCCCATGCGCCTGATCCAGAAGCTCTTTGAAATCCGCCATCGTTCCGAACATCGGATCGACATCGCGGTAATCGCTGACATCATATCCGAAGTCTTTCATCGGAGATTTGAAGAACGGCGATATCCAGATCGCATCGACCCCAAGCGAGGCGATATAGCCCAGACGCTGAGTTATCCCCCTCAGGTCGCCAATTCCGTCGCCGTTGCTGTCCTGAAAGCTGCGGGGATAGATCTGATAGATCACACCGCCACGCCACCAATCGGACGCTGCTTGGGTTGCCTTCGTTGTGTCCACAGTGTTCTGCACGTTCATCAGAAGCCTCTATTTGACGGATCCGGCCAGCAGGCCCCGGACCAGATATTTTTGCATTGCGAAGAAAACGATCAGCGGCACGGCGATCGAGACAAAGGCCGCCGTGGCCAGAATTTCCCAGTTGCCGCCCCGCGTGCCCAGCAACTCGACAATCTGGTTGGTCATGACGGTGGTCTGACCCGACGCGTCGATCAAAAAGACCTTGGCGACCAGCAGATCATTCCAAGTCCACAGGAACTGGAAGATCGCGAAAGAGGCCAGCGCCGGGAAACTCAGCGGAAGGATCAGTTTGGTGAAGATCTGAAACTCGGTCGCTCCGTCGACCCGCGCGTTTTCGATCAGGTCTCGGGGAAGGCCAGCCATGTAGTTGCGCAGCAGGTAGATTGCCAGCGGCATCCCGAACCCGGTATGGGCCATCCAAACCCCAAGATAGCCTTTCCCGATCCCGATATTGAGGTGGAATTTCAAAAGTGGGATCAGCGCCAGTTGCAACGGCACCACCAACAATCCAACTACGGCAGCAATCAGCAGGGCGCGGCCGGGGAAATCCATCCACGCCAACGCATAGGCCGCAAAGGCGGCCACCAAGATCGGAATGATTGTCGCAGGGATGGTCACAGTCAAAGTATTGAAGAACGCCCGCCCCATGCTGTCAGAGGAATCTTCGGCCAACAAAACCGTGTGGTAATTGGCCAACGTGAACTCGGGCGGCAATTCTGCGGTCACGAACACACGGGCGCCCCGGCTGCCGTTAAATTCTTCCGAATTCTCCATCCGGTAGTTGCCTTGCGCGTCCACGGTGATCGTGCCACCCCGACGCAGCTCAGCAGTGTCACCCGGAACAAACGCATCCACGGCCCGAGAGCTGACACCCCATTGAGAGATCGTAGCCGTTGTGCCCGCGTCAAACAGGTTGCCTTCGATCACGAAAACCCCGTTTTCCAGAACCTGTGTGTCCGGCGCGGTGGACCGCAAAGTCAGGTTCTGTTCGGACGGGAAAAGCGATTTCCACCAGCCGCTTGTGGCAATTTGATCGGCCGTGCGAAAAGACGAGATCAACAGCCCAAGTGTTGGCACAACCCAAAGCACGACCAGAAATATGACCGAGGCATGGACGACCCAGCGCAGCGCCGGTTTGGTTCCTGCAATATCGCTCATGGCCTCACTCCATCTCTTTGCGCGCGTTGCGCACGTTCCAGATCAGGATCGGAGTGACCAGCAGCATGATCACCATGGCCGAGGCCGACCCCACACCCCAGTCATTGGCGCGGAACAGCTTGTCATACATGTAGTTGGCGAGAACCTGTGTCTCCCACTGGCCGTTGGTCATGGCAAAGACGATGTCAAAGACCTTGAGCACGGTGATCGTGATCGTGGTCCATACGACCAGAATTGTGGTCTTGATCTGCGGCACCTTGATACGGAAGAAAATCTGGAACGGGTTGGCGCCGTCCAGAATGGCGGCCTCGACGGTTTCCTCGGGGATGCCACGCAAGGCCGCGGACAGGATCACCATGGCAAAGCCGGTCTGAATCCAAATCAGCACGACCATCAGGAAGAAACTGTTCCAGAACGGGATGGTCAGCCAAGTTTGCGGCTCGGTCCCGCCAAAGAAGATATAAAGGGCGTTCAGCATCCCGATCTGATCCTGTTCGGCCGGGCGAGTGTCATAGACCAGCTTCCAGATCACCGAGGCCCCGACGAACGAGATCGCCATCGGCATGAAGATCAGCGACTTGGCGATATTGCCCCAACGGATGCGGTCGGTCAGTTGCGCCACCAAAAGGCCCAAAGCGGTCGACAGCGCCGGCACGATGATCAACCAGAACATGTTATTGCGCATGGCTTCCCAGAACTTGGGCTCATTCGCCATCTGGATGTAGTTTTCCAGGCCCACCCATTCATAGCCCCCACCGGGTACCCGATCCGTAAGGGACAAGCGCAGCGTTTCGACCACCGGATAGGCCAGATACAGGCCCAACGCCGCCAACGCCGGGAACAGAAACAACCACGGCCGGATCATGTTGGCGCGGTTGATATTGCGCCCTGCATTCGGGCCGCGCGCCGGGAACAGCACTTTGTCCAGAAATTGGTTGGAGAGGTAGAAATAGCCCACACACCCTGACACGCCGATGGCGATGGTCAGCAGGCCCTGTAATGCCGGATGCATGCCGCGTCTCCCTTGCGACGGTGGCAGGCAACCCGAACCAGCGGGTTGCCCGATCAGGAACGCTTAGTCCAGCGCGTCCCAGGAGGATTGGATTTCGTTGGCAACCTCTTCCGCCGAGGTCCCGCCAGCATAGTCGACCATGCCGGTCCAGAACGTCCCTGCGCCAACACCGCCGGGCATTAGGTCAGACCCGTCAAACCGGAAGGTGGTCGCACCCAGAAGGATGTCGTTCATCTTCTTCAACGTCGGGTCCGAGAACAGCGAGGTATCAACACCCTTATGCGGTGTCAGGAACCCGGTTAGCTGCATCCAGGTCTCGTGCGCTTCGGGGGTCTGCAGATACTCGATCAAAGCATGAGCGCCGGGGCTGTCATTGGTGATTGCCCAAAGCGTGCCCGCACCCAGAACCGGGCTGCCCAAGTCCTTGCTTTCATAGGCCGGGAAGTAGAAGAAATCCGCATCCTCACCCACGACCGTGCCTTCGGGGAAGAAAGCCGGAATGAACGAGGCCTGACGGTGCAGATAGCATTGCGGCGGAGAGCTGAACATGCCTTTGGGACTGTCGCGGAAATCGGTCGTGGCCACGGCCCCTGCCCCACCAGCGACATAGTCGTCGTTGCGGGCGAAGGCTCCGAATTCTTCGATCGCCGCGATAACCTTTGGGTCATTGAATTTCATCTCATTTGCGACCCAGGCGTCATAGTCCGCGGGCGATTGTGTACGCAGCATCATGTCCTCGACCCAGTCGGTCGCGGGCCAGCCGGTCGCCCCGCCAGACCCCAGACCGATACACCAAGGCGTCTCGCCATCTGCCACAATCTGGTCCGTCAGAGCTTTGAGTTCCTCCATCGTGGTCGGCACTTCGTACCCGGCGTCCTCGAAGTTCTCGGGAACATACCAGACCAGCGATTTCACATCGACCTTGTAGAAAAATCCGTAAAGACTGTCTGCACCGTCCGGGCCTGCGTAAGTCCCCAGATCGACCCAGGATTGGCCTGCAGCGTAATTGTCGCGAATCCAATCGGATGTGCCATCTGCTAAAGGCGTCAAGAATCCGGATTTGGCCATATCCGCTGCCAGACCGGGCTGCGGGAACACCGCAACGTTGGGGGCAGATCCCGCCTCCGCGTCGATGCGGATCTGCTGTTCGAAACTATCCGAGCCGACATAGGCGTACTCATGCCCGGTCGCAGCAGCAAAGCCGTCCAGCACCTTTTCGACATTTTCCTGATCCGGCCCCAACCAGGGGCCAAACACCGTGACCTTGTCGGCATGCGCCGCGCCCGCCATCAGGGCGAACGTTGCCGCGCCTGCGTAAAGCGAGTGTTTCATGAATTCTCCTCCCAACTCTGTTGCGCCCGTGAGACTCAGTTTTCAAAGCGCTTTGAATGACGGGTTTTATCCGCTAACATTCAAGTTCTGTCAATATTGGGTTTGAAATTCGTCAAAAAATTAATAAAACACACGGCGTGTAGAAACAAGTTGACCCAATAGGAAAACCCACTCACAACAGTTTTGCCACCAATTTGAAGGCGCTTTGAAGCGAAATGAACCTAAAGCAGCTCTCAGAAATCCTTGGTCTTTCGCAGACAACGGTCAGTCGCGCGCTGAACGGATACCCCGAGGTGAACGAGGCCACGCGAGAGCGGGTTCAGGCTGCAGCGACCAAACACGGCTATCGCCCGAACAGCCGCGCCAAAGGGCTGGCCACGGGCCGTTCAATGGTGATCGGGCATGTGATTCCCAGCTCATCGCAACATGAAATGGTGAACCCGATCTTCGGGGATTTTGTTGCGGGGGCCGCCCGGACCTATGGCGCGCATGGCTATGACATGATGTTCACCAATGCCGACGATACCTCGATCGAACGCACCTATCGGGACTTGTTCCAACGCGGCGCTGTCGACGGGGTCGTTCTGCAAGGCCCCAAGGTCAACGAACACCGGATCGAGGTTCTGACTCGGATGGCGGTTCCGTTCATCGTCCATGGCCGCTCGACCGGAATCGAGGTGCCCTATGACTGGGTCGATGTGAACAACAAGAGCTCATTCCTGAGGGCGACCCGGTTTCTGATTGATCTGGGGCACAAACGTATCGCGCTGATCAATGGGTTAGAGGATATGGATTTCGCCCAACGTCGCCGCGAAGGATATCTGCAGGCTCTGCAAGAAGCTGATCTGACGCCCGAACCCGCCCTGATGCGCAGCGCCGAGATGACCGAGGTTTACGGCCATCACGAAGCCTGCGACATGCTGCAACTGGACACCCCCCCGACGGCCATATTGGTCTCGTCAATGATTTCTGCCATCGGGGTGCGGCGCGCCTTGAATGAGGCTGGGCTGAAAATGGGTCGCGATGTATCGGTCATCGCGCATGATGACGACCTTTCCTATCTCAAGAATGGACAGGACGTACCGATCTTTACTGCAACGCGATCCTCGGTCAGGCAGGCTGGGGAGATCGCCGCCGAAATGCTGATTGACCGGATCAAAACACCGGACGACCCGGTTAAAACTAGATTGCTGGAGGCCGAACTGGTAGTTGGCGGCTCGACCGGCCCCGCTCCTGACAGGTTCTGAACATGAAATATACCCGCGCTGATTTCCCCAAAGATTTCCTCTTTGGTGTCGCAACCTCTGCCTATCAGATCGAAGGCCACGCGCAGGGTGGCGCAGGTCAGACCCATTGGGACACCTTTGCCCGCACGCCCGGCAACGTGGTGCGGGGCGAAAACGGAGATCTCGCTTGCGATCACCTCAACCGTTTCGATCAGGACTTTGATCTGGTGCGCGAAGCCGGGTTTGATTGCTATCGCTTTTCAACCAGCTGGGCGCGGGTTTTGCCTGAAGGACGCGGGGTCGTGAACGAAGCCGGGTTGGACTATTACGACCGGCTGGCCGATGCGGTACTGGAACGCGGCATTCGCCCCTGTGCGACACTCTACCATTGGGAACTGCCCTCGCCGCTGGCGGATTTGGGCGGGTGGCGCAACCGGGATATTGCCGGATGGTTCGCCGATTTCACCGAGGTCATAATGGGCCGCATCGGCGACAGGATGTTCAGTGTTGCCCCCATCAATGAGCCCTGGTGCGTCAGCTGGCTGAGCCATTTCGACGGCCACCACGCTCCTGGCCTGCGCGATATCCGTGCGACGGCTCGCGCGATGCATCATGTTCTGCTGGCGCATGGCCGAGCGATCGAGGCGATGCGCGGTCTGGGCATGTCCAATCTGGGCGCGGTGTTCAATCTGGAATGGGCCGAACCCGCCGATGACAGCGCCGAGGCGCGCAAGGCCGCTGACCTCTATGACGGTATCTACAACCGGTTCTTTCTGGGCGGTGTGTTCAACAAAGCCTATCCGCAAAATGTTCTGGACGGGTTGGAACCTTTTCTGCCCGCTGGCTGGCAGGATGATTTCGACACGATCGGCGCGCCCGTGGACTGGTGCGGGCTGAACTACTACACCCGCAAACTGATCGCGCCCGCCGACACTGCCTGGCCCGGCCTGCAAGAGGTCCCTGGCCCCCTGCCCAAAACGCAAATGGGGTGGGAGATTGAGCCTTCCGCCCTGACACGTTTCCTTACCCGGGCCGCTCGAGAATATACCGGCGATCTGCCGATCTATGTGACCGAAAATGGCATGGCCAGCTCTGAGCGCCAGCAGGATGAGGACCGGATCGACTACCTCAACCAGCATTGGGCCGCTGTGAAAGACGCGTTGGATCAGGGCGCGCCGGTCAAGGGCTATTTCATCTGGTCCCTGCTGGACAATTACGAATGGGCCCTAGGCTACGAAAAACGCTTTGGTCTGGTTGATGTGGATTTCGATACGATGGAGCGGACACCCAAAACGTCCTTTGAGGCGGTGAAAACTGCCCTCGCCGGTGCACAAGTTTCTGTCCCCCTGGCACAACCCGCCGGAGCCATGCATGAACACTGGAATCTGGTTGCCGATATCGGCGGGACCAACACCCGGTTGGGAGTTATCTCAAACGGGAAACTCACCGATCTGCGCAAATACCCAACGGGTCAGCTGCCGCAACTGCTCGAGGCGTTTCATAGTCTGCGCGACGAGATTGGCACCGATCCACGCGCTGTTGTCGCCGCCGGGGCCGGCCCGGTGCGAGATGGTACGATCCGACTGACCAACGCGCAGCTTGATTTGTCCGAGGACGACATCGGTCGTGCGACCGGCGCGCAGCATACCTTCGTGATCAATGACTTCACCGCAGCGGCGTGGTCTGTGGCCGAAATCGGTGCCGGTGACGTCGAAGTGTTGCAGGGTGCGGAAACCCCACCGGTCGGCACCCGCTTGGTCGTTGGGCCGGGCACCGGCCTCGGGGTTGGGTCGTTGCTCTATTCCGAGGGGCACTATCATACGGCATCCGGCGAAGGCGGCCATGTGGGCCTGTCCCCGCGCCACGCAGACGAGGTTGAAGTATTTCTCGCCGCCCGCCAGGTCGCGCCCGAGTGTTTCTTTGACGACTCGCTGACCCTTGAAGCCGAGATGTTCCTGAGCGGCACCGGCCTGCCCATCCTCTACCAAGCCATCCAACTCGCGGCCGGTCAAACCAACGCAGAAACCCGTCCTGCAAAGGATATCCTGCAAGACGCGCTGGCTCAAACAGACCCTCATGCGGTACGCGCGGCTCATATGTTTACCACACACTTGGGGGCCGTCATGGGCGATATGGCTGTGACCATGATGCCTGCGGGCGGTGTTTTTCTGGTAGGCGGCGTGGCTGAAAAGAACCGTTGGCTGTTCAAGGACGCCTTCCGAGACGCCTTCAACGCAGGGGGGCGGTTTAGTGAGTTGCGCCGGTCGATGAACCTTTATGTCTCCGAACAGGATGAATTTGGCATTGTTGGCGCTAACAATTTCTGCAAAAGTGCGCTCGCGCGTCGGATGGCCTGACGCGGCCAAACCGGAAAGGTCCCCGAATGATCTTGTGCTGCGGTGAAGCGCTGATCGACATGATCCCCGCCCCTACCACCGACGGTGGGCAGGGTTTTGTTCCCCATTCCGGCGGGGCGATTTTCAATACCGCCATCGCGTTGGGTCGTTTGGGCGCATCAGTTGGAATGCTCACTGGTTTGTCCCGCGATATGTTCGGCGATCAGCTTGTCGACGCCTTAACCAACAGCCAAGTAGATCAGACGCATGTCATTCGCTCGGATCGTCCCACGACTTTGGCATTCGTACAGTTGAAAAACGGCCACGCGACCTACTCGTTTAACGACGAAAACTCGGCGGGCAGAACGCTGATGCCCAAAGACATGCCGCCGCAGTTGGCCGGTGTTACGGCCCTTTATTTTGGCGGGATAAGTCTTGCTTGCGAACCCTGCGCTGATGCCTACGCTTCGGTTCTGGAGCAGCATTGTTCTGACCGCGCCGTTATGCTGGACCCAAACATCAGGCCGGGATTCATCAAGGATGAGTCACGGTATCGAACGCGGTTGAACCGGATGATCTCGCAGTCGGATATTGTAAAAGTATCGGACGAGGATCTTGATTGGATTCTTCCCGGACAAAAAGGTACCGCTGACAAAGCCCGGCGATTGCTACAAGACGGACCTACCGCCGTGATTGTAACAAAAGGCAGCGATGGGGCTACGGGCTATTTGGCAGACGGAACAGAAATATCGACACCCTCCAACCCGGTCGAAGTTGTCGATACGGTCGGCGCTGGCGACACGTTCAATGCAGGCGTTCTTGCAGAGTTGCAGAAATCCGGTCACTTGACCAAGTCAGCCGTACGCCATCTTACAACTGATGCGCTAGGCGCGGCCCTCATCAAAGGGGCACAGGTTGCTGCGATCACTGTATCCCGCGCAGGTGCAAACCCACCCTGGGCGCATGAGCTTTGAGCTGAAGAGGCACAGATGAAACGATCTGAAATTAATTCCATCAAATCCGAAGCAGAGGCATTCATTCACTCTTTCGGCGCTGTATTGCCTCCGTTCGCCAGGTGGGCGCCTGACCGTATGCGCAGCGATGATGCGCAAGGGATTCGAGACCGTGGTCTAGGCTGGGATATCACCGATTACGGGCAAGGCCGGTTTGATGAGCTTGGATTATTCCTTTTCACCTTGCGCAACGGCGACGTGACCGATCTGAATAAAGGCCGGGGAATGCTCTATGCCGAAAAGCTGTTGGTGTCCCGCGACAAACAGCTTTCGCCGATGCATCGCCACATCATCAAGGCCGAAGACATTATCAACCGCGGCGGCGGCGATCTTGTGATGGAGATTTATGCGTCGGATCCGGATGGCGGCATTGACCGTGACAATCCTGTCGTCGTCCCCAGCGACAGTTGTCCTGTCACCATCAAACCCGGAGAGCTACTACGCCTGCAACCGGGAGAAAGCGTTACGCTAATGCCAGGGATATGGCACGCCTTCTGGGCGGAAAAGGGCGACTGCCTGATCGGCGAGGTCTCCACAGTTAACGACGACCGCACGGACAATGTATTCGAAGACCCTATCCCGCGTTTTGCAACGATCGAAGAGGATGTTGCGCCTGACTTCTTGCTGGTATCGGACTACTAGCCACATAAGTCCGTTTTACTAAACGGAAAAACTCGGTATCATTCTCAGGCGCACTGCAAAGCTGTGATAGTATGTCAGCGGTGAAAGGGCCCGAGGATGGTAACAAAAGCCGAGTTGGAAGCAGAAGTTGCGGAGCTCCGTCGACAACTGGACGATAGGTCCCAGACTGAAAACCCTGCCAAAAGCGAAAGCGTAACCGAACAGATTTCGGACACACTGGATCAATGGACCTCGCAGATTGACGAGGTGCTGACGGAATTTGAGGATATCCCTCATAAGAAATCGATTATGTTTGCCATCGGAATCTTCGCGGTTGGCTACCTGATGGGCCGTTCCCGGTAGGAGACCACGCATGAGCCGCATTTCCCGAAATATTTCGATCATCCTGCGCGCCGAACGCCTGATTGCGCAACGGCAGGTTGCTGTCGCAGCGAAACGAACCGGCATCTACGCCGCGGCAGGATTTGCCATCGGTCTGGCGGTAGTGATGCTGAACATAGCCGGCTTCTTCTGGCTTTCGGCGACGCTGACCAAACCTGTGGCTGCTCTTATTCTGGCCGGGCTCAATCTGGTACTTGCCGTCTTGCTGGCATTAATCGCGAACTCGATGACTGCGTCGACGGATACAACCGCAGCCGTCGAGCTGCGCGATATGGCCCTGCAAGACATCGAGGTTGAAATAAAAGAAAACCTAACCGAAGCGCGAAATGTTGTCTCGGGCGTCCGGCGCGATCCAATAGGCGCGCTGACGCCAGAAATCGTCAGTGCGCTGTTGGGTTCCGCGCTCAAGTACGCGCGGAACCGAAAGACGAAAGCAGATTGATTACATCATCGCTGCAGCGGCCCGCGCGATCACCATCTCTTCATTCGTTGGGATCGACAGAATTCGGACTCGGCTGAAATCGGTCGACAGTACTGTACCGCCATCTGCATTGCGTGCGTGATCCATATCAATTCCGATCCACCGCATCCCATCACATACCATTTGCCGAATTGGGGCTGAGTTTTCGCCAACACCACCGGTAAAGACCAGTGCATCAATTCCCTCCAGCGCGGCCGACAACGCGCCCAACTCCCGACGGATGCGGAACACGTAATAGTCGATGGCTTTGCGCGCATCGGGCGTATCGGCGGCCAGCAGAGTCCGCATGTCTGAAGAAATACCTGAAAGACCCAACAGTCCTGACTTGCGATACAGGACTTCGGCGATTTCATCGGCAGACATGCCGTCTTGCTGCATCATGTAAAGCACAACACCGGGGTCCAGTTGCCCGCTGCGCGTCCCCATAGGCAAACCATCCAACGCCGAGAACCCCATAGTCGATGCAATGGCACGCCCTCCGGACACCGCGCACATTGAAGCACCGTTGCCTAAATGCGCGATAACCACCCGGCCATCGTAAAGACCCGGTGCGATCTCTTTCAGCTTTTGTGAAATGTAGTCATAGCTAAGTCCGTGAAAGCCGTACCGACGCACACCTTTGTCGTAATAGCTTTGCGGCAGCGCGAAGGTGTCATTGACCCACGGGTGCGTACGATGGAAGGCGGTATCGAAACAAGCGACCTGCGTCGTGTTGGGGAAAGCCGCGCTGGCGGCACGAATGCCCGCAAGGCTGTATGGTTGGTGCAGCGGCGCAAAGGGGATAAAGCTGCTGAGAGTATCAATAACAGCGTCGTCGATGCGAACAGGCTCGGAATATACGGTGCCCCCATGCACCACGCGATGCCCGATCGCACGGACATGAATGTCAGGCAGATATTCCTGCGCCAGTTCCAGAAACGCATGGATTGCTTCGTCATGGCTTTTGGTATTGCTCAAAGGCCGGTCTATCGACCGCCCGCCAGCGGATTGCGCCAGCAGACGCGGCGCGTCGCCCAAGCGTTCAATCTGTCCACGCCACCGCATACTGGGGCGATTGTCATCCACCAGTTCATACAGCGCAAACTTGAGCGAAGAAGAGCCGGCGTTCAACGCCAGAACATGGTTAGCCATGGATTTTGCCTTTGGTTGCATTGGCGTGCAGCGCTGCCACCGCACAAGATACCAGGCGCGACGCGTCGTCGTCTGACCGGGACGTCAGGATAATGGGCGCTGCTGCCCCCAGAACGATGCCAGCGGCCTCGGCATGAGAGATGAAAGTAAGCTGTTTCGCCACCATATTTCCGGCCTCGATATTCGGAGCGACCAGAATATCCGCAGCGCCGCCGACCTCGGACGTAATACCTTTGGTCCGTGCCGCGTTCAGGTCAACCGCGTTGTCCATCGCCAGAGGGCCGTCGACCAGACCACCTGTGATCTGACCCCGTTCGGCCATCTTGGACAGCAGCGCTGCATCTACTGATGAGGGCATATGAGGGTTTATCGTTTCAACCGCCGACAGCACCCCAACTTTCGGGGTTCCGATCCCTATCGAGTGCGCCAGATGAATTGCGTTCTGGACGATATCTGCCTTGGTCTCGAGGTCAGGCGCGATATTGACTGCGGCATCCGTTACCATGATCGGCCGCGACATGCCCGGTACGTCCATCACGAATACATGCGACAGTCGCCGCCCGGTCCGCAGCCCCTTTTCCCGACGCAGAACCGCGTGCAACAGCTCATCAGTATGCAGATACCCCTTCATCAAGGTTTCCGCCTTTCCTTCGACCACCAGGTCTACTGCCTTATGCGCAGCTACCCCATGGCTGGCGGCTTCGACGATCTCGATACCTGTCAAATCGGCACCCAGTTCGGCTGCAGCGGCTTCGATCTTGCCTCGGTTCCCCACAAGTATGGGCGTGATGATGTTGTTGGCATGGCCCAGCAAGGCACCGCCAAGCGAATTGGCATCCTCGGGGGCGACAACCGCTGTTGGCATCGGATCAAGCGGGCGCGCCTTTTCCAATAGCGCGCCGAAATGGCGATGGCGCTGAACAACAAGACCCGGAACTTCGACCGAGTCGAACTCCATGTGTTGGGCGGGTGGCGTTACCTGAACACTTCCGCTGAGGACCAGAATATTGTCCCCAACGCGGTGCACTTCGGTTGTGCAGATCAGATCGCCGTCTTCCAGCTTTTCCGCGACAGTAACAAAGGCCGTCAGCTCATCCCCTGCCAAGACCGGAACATGAAAGCTCAGATCTGCACGTCGGGTCTGCGTCCCTGCGCCCGGCAGAATATTTCCCAACACCGCCGCCACCAGGCCCGCAGGCCACAACGCGGGTGCTACCGCTTCGGGCCGACCGTCGCCATCACCATCATAAGCCGCCAGATGCAACGGATTATGATCACCTGATGCCGAGGCAAACGCGTACAGGTCGTCGACTGTACACAGTCGGGTCAATTGCGCCTCATCGCCAACTTCCAGTTGCGAAAACGTTCGATTTTCGAGGATTTTCATTCTGTATCAACTCTGCTTGATTTCAGCAGGCCGTTTTGCTGGTCTGCGAGTCTTTGATGTCCGAAGTGCCGCTGTCTTAGGCTCTGGCGCAGTCAGGTCAAGCACTTGTCGCAAGTCTCGAACCATAGCTATCAGCTCGGTTGTAGGTTGCGGAATATCTCCAACAATCCTCTCGATCAGATCAACAGCTTTGCTGCGCTCTTCCTCGGCGGGTAATAGATCAGACAAACTGTCCAGGGCGCCTTGTTCGTCAAACGTCGTTATGATCGTCTGTTCGTGCAAAAGGCGGCGACGCTGTTCAACTGTCAGGTCTTTGAACGGATCCTCATGTTTAAACACATGAGCCCAACGATCCAATATTTCCGAGCGAAAACTTTGATTGCTGTAGGCCAGCAGGATCAACATGCGGACAACAGCTTCGGCGACGCCCCCTTGTTTCATATGGGCCAAAGCGGCCTGCACTTCGGGAAGGGCCTTCAGTCCTTCAGGGTCTGGCAAGGTTCGATGGGCCGCATTTTTTCGCCCAAACCACGTCGCCACCGGGCCGCCCCACATTGAAAAGAACGCGGCTTCGTACCAGGCATCGCGCAGGTCCCGGCCCAAGTCCATCATCTGCTCGATCCAGTCCCCTGTAAGTTTCTCCAATTGCAAAAAGGGATTGTCCTGCGCAGCAACCAAGCGGTTTTCCTTGGCCAAGTCAGCGGTCATTTTCACGGGCAACATCGCAGGCTGAGCGGAAGACGCCAACGCACGTTGCTGCCGCAAAGGATGAAGATCTTGCAAAGCCTGACCCGTGGTCGGCGTAACCGCAGATTGCACGAAAGGGCGGCCAAAGGTTTCGTAGATATTTGCCTGAGTTTCCGACATATGCGCTACAGCAGCAAAACAGGTCTCGTCCTGCTGCCCGTCATCCAGCGCTGCCACATCTTTCAGTGTCCGCTCCAAAAAGCGGACTTCGAATTTCTTGTCGAGCCCCTCGCCCTCGACGTTTTCGATCTTCATCTCATAAAGCCCCGGCGCCATGGCTTCGACCGTTTCAAGGGTCGAGGCAAGCTCGGTATGCTCTTTCCGTGCGACTTTGGACGATACGAAAATACCCAGATGCCCGACTTCGTCGTGCAACATGTAAACGATCCGCTGACCGCGCAGGCGGATTTCTTCTTCGTCGGAATAGGTTGCGGCAATCCAGTTCAGCGCCTGTTGAGGCGGTGTGATATTGTCACCCTGGCTGGCGAAAACAAAAATCGGGCCCTTCACTGCCTTGATGTCGATTGGCACACCGGGTTCCAGCTGCGCCGTGTTCTTGACCAAACGATTGCCCACAAACAGCTGCTCGACGATCCAGTGGATTTCGGCTTCGTTCAAAATGAAGTAACCACCCCACCAGCGTTCAAAGTCCAGAAACCGCTGGCGGCCGCCTTCGGGATCACGATAGAGATCAAAGTACTTTCCAAAGTAATTCCGGCTGGGGTTCAGCTGTTCGAAATTCATCACCAGATTGGCACCGTCAAACTTGCCAGCACCCAGATCGGACCAAAACATCGGCTGCCATGTGCCGCCCAGAACTCCGGCATTGTACCGCATCGGGTTTTCCCCGACTTCGCCTGACCAAGGGGCAATCGGCGCTCCGTTCAGCACAAGCGGGCCCGTCAAATCGGGGTTGCAGGCCGCCATGATCAACGTGGCCCAACCGCCCTGACAATTACCCGTGACAACAGGTTGAGGACTGTTGGGATGGCGGGCGGTTACCGTTCTGACAAATCCGGCCTCGGCATGCATGACATCGGCGAGGGTCTGGCCCGGCACCGGGTCACGACCAAAGCTGACAAAATAAACCGGGTGCCCCTTGGATAGCGCTACCCCGACCTGACTGTCGGTTTTAAATCCGCCTATTCCTCCACCGTGGCCCGCCCTTGGATCAATGATCACATACGGGCGTTTGGTGTTGTCGATTTTGACACCTTCAGGCGGCACGATCTGCAACAGCTGATAGTTGCAAGGCCGCTTGAGCTGCGCGCCATCCACCACAACTTCGTAATCGTAAACCAATACGGGTGGGCACCCAGCAGCCTCGTGTTCAAGGAAAATATCGCCGCGCTCACGCAGCACATCCATTGTCAAAGCGACCCGCTGGCTTGCGTCCTTCAGGTAGTCCGCCCAATCCTTCGCAATGAACGATGAGCCAGCAATTCGGGCAGACGCGTCTGCAATGCCTTGAAGCAGGTTTCGCGTGCGCTCGGAGTGATCCGTCGCGATTTTAATGGATTGCAACGCAGCTGACTTTGACAGCAAGTTCCATTTGACCTGCGATTGTTCCAGCGCATTTTCAACGGCACTATAGGTTCTGTCATTTGCGACGGCTGCATCGCGGGCCATATCGGACCCGAACTGCAGAGACTTGGAATGTGTATTCGGTATCATGAGGACATCCTTTAACCGACGATACTGTATCCGCCGTCGATGGGATGGACCCCACCGGTGACGTTGAATGCTTCGCGACTGGCAAGAAAAGCGGCATAGGCACCAACATCCTCGATCGTCGCCAAATGGTGCGTGGGTGCTCGGGCGGCGGCATCTGACAGCAAGGCATCGAATTCAGCCAGCCCAGAGGCAGCCCGTGTTTGTAACGGGCCAGGCGACAATGCGTGAACCGAGATACCCTTTGGCCCCAGCTCTGCAGCAGCATATCGAACAGCAGCTTCAAGCGCCGCTTTGACCGGGCCCATGATATTGTAATTCTCGACGACCCGGCTGGCACCCAAAAACGAGACCGTCATGCAGGTACCGCCATGATCCATCAATGGTTCTGACAGACGGATCATACGCAAAAAAGAATGGACCGAGATATCCATGGCCAATGCAAACCCCTCGGCCGAGCTATCCACAACGCGACCATGCAAATCATCACGCGGAGCAAACGCGATCGAATGCACCAGTGTATCCAGCCGACCCCACCGCGCGCCAATCTCATCAAACAGCGCCTGCGTCTGGTCTGGTTTTCGGACATCCAGCGGCATAACGATTTTTGCCGCGACCTGATCCGCGAGGCCTCGCACATGCGGTTCGGCCTTGTCATTGAGATAGGTCAATGCGACCTCGGCCCCCTGCGCATGTAGGGCGCGGGCACAACCCCAGGCAATCGACTGATCATTGGCCACGCCAATAATCAGCGCTTTCGTTCCATCCAGGCGGAACATGGTGCCGATCCTCTCGTTTTTTCTGCGCTGCAGCATAGGCGATTCCACCCAAAACCACAAAGTTTACGCTACGGCATAGCGTCCAAAACCGCCCATGCCGCAGCGCCGCATAACAAGAGAATGTAACAACCGCACAAGAGGTGTGCTGAATATCGGCGGGTTGCCAATCAGATGTCTAAAGTGTGCTCTTTCTCCCAGCGTGAGAAATGGCTGACGAAGGAATTCCATTCCTGATGCTTCATCTTCAGGTAGGCGCTGGAGAATTCGTGCCCCATCGCCGCCTTCAGCCCCGCGTCACTGTCATAGGCGCGCAGCGCGTCCAGCATGTTCAGCGGCAGTTTCGGTGCGTCGGTTACGGTGTGACCCTCAGCATACATGTCGATATCATGACGCTGGCCGGGATCGGCTTTGGAGCGCAACCCGGACAGCCCCGCCGCGATGATCACCGCCTGCAACAAGTACGGGTTTGCTGCACCGTCCGCCAAACGCAGCTCGAACCGGCCCGGACCGGGCACGCGCACCATATGGGTGCGGTTGTTGCCCGTCCACGTGACGGTATTGGGTGCCCAGGTCGCGCCCGACATGGTGCGCGGGGCATTGATGCGTTTGTAGCTGTTCACCGTGGGGTTGGTGATCGCAGCCAACGCGCTGGCATGTTTCATGATCCCGCCGAGGAAATGTTTGCCCTTCTCGCTCAGGCCCACTTCTCCGGTCGGGCCGTCACCTTCACCCGCGAATACGTTGGTCTTGGCATCAGCCCCCGGTGCATCCCAGACCGAGATATGGGCGTGACAACCATTACCTGTCAGCCCTTCGACCGGTTTGGGCATGAAGGTGGCGCGAAACCCATGTTTTTCGGCCACGGATTTGGTCATGAACTTGAAGAACGAATGCTTGTCTGCGGTGCGCAGAACATCGTCGAATTCCCAGTTCATCTCGAACTGGCCATTGGCGTCCTCGTGGTCGTTTTGATACGGGCCCCAGCCCAGATCCAGCATATAGTCGCAAATCTCGCGCACCACGTCATAACGGCGCATCACCGCCTGCTGGTCATAGCAGGGCTTGGCGGCGGTATCGAACGGATCGCTGATCTGTTCTCCATCGGGGGTCAGCAGAAAGAACTCGGCCTCGACCCCGGTTTTGACATGCAGCCCTTCGGCGGCGGCCTCGTCGATCAGACGACGCAGAACGTTGCGCGGGGCTTGGGCCACGTCTTCACCCTCCATCACACAGTCTGCTGCAACCCACGCAACTTCGGGCTTCCAAGGCAGCTGAATGACCGAGGACGGATCGGGCACCGCCAACATGTCAGGGTGCGCCGGGGTCATGTCCAGATAAGTGGCGAACCCGGCAAAGCCTGCGCCTTCGATCTGCATCTCGGCGATGGCTTGTGCAGGGACCAGTTTGGCCCGTTGTCCACCGAACAGATCGGTGAACGAGATCATGAAGTATTTGACGCCTTTTTCCTTGGCGAAAGCAGCCAGATCTGTCGTCATGGTCGGCTTTCCTTTCCCTGTTGAACCCAAAAGAAAAGGCGCGGCCCCGGTCAGGGTCGCGCCCGCTTGTCTCAGAACCCCGGCTTGCCCGGATACCAGTCTGTCCCCGCCAGAGGCACGCGCGCCATGGCGGCGGCCTCCATCGTCAGAGCACACAGGTCTTCGGGCTCCAGATTGTGCAGGTCGTTGTGGCCGCAGGCGCGCGCGATGGTCTGCGCCTCAAGCGTCATGACCTTGAGGTAGTTGCGCAGACGCCGCCCGGCCTCGACCGGGTCAAGGCGCGCCGCCAGTTCCGGGTCTTGCGTGGTGATACCCGCCGGATCGCGGCCTTCGTGCCAATCGTCATAGGCCCCGGTGGTGGTGCCCAGCTTCTGATACTCGGCCTCCCATTTCGGGTCATTGTCCCCCAGCGCGATCAAAGCCGCCGTGCCGATGGCCACCGCATCCGCGCCCAAAGCCATCGCCTTGGCCACATCCGCGCCATTGCGAATACCGCCCGAGATCACCAGTTGCACCTCGCGATGCACACCCAGATCTTGCAATGCCTGCACGGCGGGGCGGATACAGGCCAGCGTCGGGATACCCACATGTTCGATGAAGACATCCTGCGTGGCCGCGGTGCCGCCCTGCATCCCGTCCATCACCACCACATCAGCCCCGGCTTTCACCGCCAGCGCCGTGTCGTAATAGGGCCGCGTCGCGCCGACCTTCACGTAGATCGGCACCTGCCAGCCGGTGATTTCGCGCAGTTCGAGGATTTTGATCTCAAGGTCATCCGGGCCCGTCCAATCCGGGTGCCGACAGGCCGAGCGCTGGTCGATCCCTTTGGGTAGCGTGCGCATCTCGGCCACGCGGTCGCTGATCTTTTGGCCTAGCAGCATCCCGCCGCCGCCGGGTTTGGCGCCCTGCCCCACCACGATCTCGATCGCGTCGGCCTTGCGCAGGTCGTCAGGGTTCATGCCATAGCGCGAAGGCAGATACTGATAGACCAGTTTCGAGGAATGACCGCGTTCCTCGGGTGTCATACCGCCGTCACCGGTGGTGGTCGACGTACCCGCAGCTGACGCTCCGCGACCCAGCGCCTCTTTCGCGGGGCCGGACAACGCGCCGAAACTCATGCCTGCGATGGTGATCGGAATATCCAGCTGTATCGGGTTCTTGGCAAAGCGCGTGCCCAGCGTGACTGAGGTGTCACAGCGTTCGCGATAGCCCTCCAGAGGATAGCGGCTGACCGAGGCCCCCAGAAACAACAGGTCGTCGAAATGCGGTACTTTGCGTTTCGCGCCGCCGCCGCGAATGTCATAGATGCCCGTTGCCGCCGCCCGCCGGATTTCCGCGTTGACCGGGTTTGAAAACGTTTCAGACTGTATCGGCATCGTGCGTGGTGTGTGATCGTCCATAACCGTCTTCCTCAGTATTCTGCCGCGTTGTCGACATCGAAATTGTAAAGCTGCCGAGCCGAGCCATAGCGTTTGAACTCTTCCGGCTTGGCATCCGCGCCCGCGCGCTCCAGCAGGTCTTGCAACAGGGTCAGATGTTCGGGACGCATCTCTTTCTCGACGCAATCAGCACCCAGACTTTTGACCGAGCCGCGCACGAACAGCCGCGCCTCGTACAAGGAGTCCCCCAACGCATCGCCCGCATCCCCGCAAACCACCAGCGTACCCGCCTGCGCCATGAAGGCGGACATATGGCCGATATTGCCATGCACCACGATGTCGATCCCCTTCATGGAAATCCCGCAGCGCGAGCTGGCATTGCCCTTGATCACCAACAACCCGCCATGGCCCGTGGCCCCGGCATATTGACTGGCATCGCCTTCAACGATCACAGTGCCCGACATCATGTTCTCGGCCACGCCCGGCCCAACAGAGCCTTCGACCCGAACGGTCGCCTGCTGGTTCATCCCCGCGCAGTAATAGCCGGTCGAACCCTTGACCGTGACCTCAATCGGGGCATCCAGACCGACAGCGATGGCATGGCTGCCCTTGGGGTTCTGAACCTGCCACTGGGTCTGGTTTGTCTCGGTGCTTTGGGCCTGAAGGGCGGCGTTCAGCCCGCGCAGGCCCTGTTCGGCAACATCATAGCTCTGCATTTTAGTGGCTCCAGAAATAGACGGTTGCGGGTTCGGGTTCCCAGACGCGGGCATCCTCGATTCCCGGCAGGTTGACCAAGGCGCGATACTCGCTGCCAAAGGCCACATATTGATCGGTCTCGGCCATTACCGCCGGTTTGCAGGCGATGGGGTCGCGAACCACGCCGAACCCATCCTTGGTGCCGACCACAAAGGTAAAGAACCCGTCGAGATCCTCAAGGCTGCTTTCCAGCGCCTCACCCAGAGTGGCCCCGTTTTGCATTTTCCATGTCAGATAGGCCGCGCCGACCTCGGTATCGTTCATGGATTCGATCCGCACGCCCTCGCGCATCAGTTTGCGGCGCAGGGCGTTGTGGTTGGACAGCGACCCGTTATGCACCAGACATTGATCTGCGCCGGTGTTGAACGGATGCGCCCCTTCCGTGGTAACGGCGGATTCAGTGGCCATGCGTGTATGGCCGATCCCGTGGCTGCCGGACATCAAGGTCAATTGGAACCGCTCCGCCACCTCCCGAGGCAATCCAACCTCTTTATAGATCTCGATCGCATCGCCGTCGGACATGATCCGCAGGCCAGGGCGCAATTCCCTCAGGGCCTGCCGCGCAGCGCTGACTTTGTCGTTGGCCACGCTCAGAACCGCATGAGTGTCATTGCGGCCCAAGCTGACGGGGCTGGTCAAGACGTCGGCCAAATCTTCGGCCAAAGTCTGAAAATCCGCGTCCGGATTGTCGGATTGCACGGTGAGCTTCGCCTGATCTCCGACAGGTCCATAAATCGCGATCCCGGCGCTGTCCGGGCCGCGATCTGTCATTGTGATCAGCATATCTGTCAGCATCGCGCCCAATTGAGGCTCGAGCGTTTTGTCCTTCAAAAAAAGGCCGACAATTCCACACATGTGTCAGCTTCTCCTGTGTTGAGTTGGGCAGACGCTAACACCTGAACTTCAGGTTATCAACAAAGGGAAATTAATATTCATAAGGGGAATATTTTCGGCTATCTATTTCCCCCGCATTCAAAAATCACGGAGAGCAACCCCGCAAAACCTCAGCAGCGGTTTATCAATCGCCGAATCGTGACTAACGCGTCTGCGGATATGAGATGATCGACAGGTAGCGGGCTGGCAGTTTGCGCAGCACCTCGGGTCCATGCGGTGCGTCCGCATCAAAGAACAACGTATCACCCGGCTCCAGCAGGTAAATTTGATCGCCGTGTCTGTAATCGACTTCGCCTTCAAGCATGTAGAGCATTTCAATCCCGTCATGCTGGAACGTCGGGAAAGTGTCGGACTCTTCCGTCAGCGTGATCAGATAGGGTTCGACCACAACACCACTGGCATTAGACCCCATATGACCCAAAAGGCTGTATTGATGGCCTGCGCGTGTCCCGGCTCTCTCTGTTTCAACGCCCTTTCCCGCTTTGGTGTGGGTTGCGTTTCGGGTTTCTTCATATCTGCGGAAAAATGCAGTGATCGGTGTGCTCAGAGCATTGGCCAGCGATTGTAGCGTCGTCAATGAAGGCGATGTGTAGCCGTTTTCGATTTTTGACAGCATACTGATGGATAACCCGGTCAGCCCCGACAATTCCGCAATTGTCACGCCCTGCTGCAACCTCAACGCGCGGATTTCACGACCGATCGCCGTTTCGAGGTTCTTTTCACCGGGGTCCCTGACCTTGTGGGGATCCTGAGAAAACTGAGGTTTGGACCTATCGTTTGATGCTTTCACCAACCTATCCTTAACGCCTTTCGCTTCGTCGTTATCGCCTGCAATTTTCTTGAAGGGAAACATATTTTCAAAACTACATTCCTGCGCAACCTCCGGTGATTTGTGTTGACCGGCGATCTGATCTCGGGCAGTGACGCATTTGATGGTTCCCTGGGGCATGCTCCAGCGGTGAAAAGGGAATACGGTGAGGTTTAAGTGCCAAGTCCGTAACTGCCCCCGCAACTGTAGGCGGTGAGCGAAGCCAATATCCCACTGACATGAATAATGTCGGGAAGGGTGGCCAAGCCTCGACCCGCAAGTCAGGAGACCTGCCATCGCAACCGAAACCAACCCGGGGCGGGGCGTCCTGGAAGGAGGCTTGATGGTACCTCGTACGCCTTTATGCGCGACCGCGTTTCAGTACGGCCCCAGCGGCCGTGGAACAGACGCTTGATGGCCGAGCCCACTGATCATTTTGTTCTGATCTGCGCGACCTGTCAGGGTTTGGAGGCAGCGCAGCACATTGCGGATGCCTTGTGCCCTGAATTGCCTGCGGGTTTCGCAGTGCGCACAGTAGACTGTATGGCTGGATGCGATCACCCGGTCACTGTCGGATTTCAGGCCCTAGGAAAAGCCCAATACCTGTTTGGTGATATCGGCACCGAGCAAGAGCTGAATGCTCTTGCCCAATTCGCCGCGCAATACCTGGGCAGCGCAACTGGTTGGACAAAGGCCACAGACAGGCCGGCGCCTCTGATAACCAAGACATTGGCGCGCATGCCGGCGTTGGCTGTTCGAGGAGCTCGATGATGACCAGACCCTTCCTGCAGGCGCGTGGTGTAGCCTACTATTCTTTTCACGGTGACGTTCTGTTGCAAGACATCTCGTTCGACCTTGAAGAGGGGTCGGTTCTGGCCATTGCCGGTCCGAATGGCGCTGGCAAAACCACTCTGCTGAACTTACTTTGTGGCGCTGAAGCTCTGTCCGAAGGCGACGTTCTGGTGCAAGAGCAGAGCTTGAAGACACTGTCAGCGACGGAGCGCGCCCGAAAAATTGCCGTCGTCAGTCAGCAGGAATATCCCGATGGGCGCTTGCATCTGCGTGACTATGTGGCACTTGGGCAAATTCCAATTCGCTCGGACCGCTCCTCTGAAGATCACGCAAACGACTTGACGCGAATTCTGGACCTGACCGGCCTTTTGGAGCTTGCCGACAAGCGCATGGCAGTGTTGTCGGGTGGCGAACGTCAGCGCGCCCATATCGCGCGTGCGCTGGCACAGAACCCTACTCTTCTGTTTTTGGACGAGCCGACGAACCATTTGGATCCCGACGCCAAAGGGCGGATGTTGTCGCTGGTCGCTGGACTGGGGATAACCGTCATAATGATTGTCCATGACATTGTCATGATCCCCGAATTCGCCACCCATGTTGCGTTGATGAAATCTACCCGGCTGACCGGGTTTGGCCCTGTTTCCGAGGTCCTGACGACTCAACATGTGCGCGACACGTTCGGCGTCGACTACTTGTTCTTTCAGCACGACGGTCGGATGATCCCCGCGCTGGACATACGAAAAACCACTGTTTCCCAACCCTCCAGGAGATTTCCAAAATGAAACATATCTTGTCCGTGGCTCTGGTTATGGCCATGGCGGGCGGTGTTGCTGCGCATGAAGTGACCGTAGACAATTGTGGTGAACCGTTGGTGTTTGAAACCCAACCCGAACGGTTGGTCGTACATGACATGAACATGACCGACATGGCCTTTGCGCTGGGTCTGCAAGACAAAATCGTCGGCCTCACGGGCATCACCGGCTGGTACAAAACCAGTCCTGAATTCGACACGCTACGTGGAGATATCCCCGAACTGGCACCGAAATATCCCTCGGTGGAAAATATTGTCGCGGTAGAACCCGATCTGTTCTTCGCCGGCTGGTACTATGGAATGCGTCCCGGTGGTGATGTAACGCCAGAAACACTTGCCCCGTTCGGGATCAAAACCATGATCCTGACTGAAAGCTGCGTTCATCTGCATAAAGACCGCCCCGAGGCCAGCATGGACCTTTTGTTTGACGACATTCTGCGGCTGGGCAAAGTCATGCATGTCGAAGACAAGGCCGAAGCACTTGTATCTGGTTGGAAGGATGAACTGACCGCAATCGAGGCAAAAACCGCAGACTTACCGAAACCTCGAGTGTTTCTGTTGGATGGCCCGGCGGACGCTCCGTTCACTGCTGGGAAATACGCAATCCCCAACGCAATGATAGCAGCGGCGGGTGGTCTCAATGTTACCCGTGATATGGACACAAGCTGGGGTCGCACGTCATGGGAAACCGTGGCAGCCGCGAACCCTGAATTTTTAGTGCTGTTGGATTATCAAACCGGAAACGGAGCGGCGGATACGTTCAGGTTTCTGCAAGAACACCCTGTTATGTCACAAACCGACGCGGTCAAAAACGAGCGCTGGATCGGTTTGCGGTACGAAGAATTGACCCCTGGGCCGGCAAACATTCAGGCCATCGCAAAATTGGCAGCAGCCATGCGCACGGGCCTGAACTGATTTGGGCCGTCTGGGGCTGACACTTTTGATCGGGGTGGTCATTCTGGCCGCCCTTCTTCTGGTTTCGACAATATACGGAACCACATCCATTCCTCTGTCCGATACGGTCTCAGCTATTATGCTCGGCGCTGGTTTGGTCGAGGGAGACATGTCACCCCTTCACCGTATCGTCTTCGACCTGCGCCTGCCCCGCGCGCTTTTTGCCGCCGTGATCGGCGCTGGCCTCGGAGTTGTTGGAGTTGTGCTGCAAACGACTACCCGAAACGATCTGGCCGACCCGTTCCTGTTCGGTCTTTCCTCTGGTGCGGCGGCGGGGGCGGTGTTCGTCATTACGGTGACTGGTGACATACTGGGGTTCTGGACTTTGCCGATAGCAGCATTTTGTGGGGGTCTCGTGGCCTCGGGCATTGTGCTGGCTCTTGTCCACGGGCTGCGAACCAGTGCACCGGAAAAGCTCATCCTGGCTGGGCTTGCCGTGTCGTTTCTGTTCTCGGCGTTGACTAATTACCTGATTTTCGCAGGTGACAACCGTGCTGCGCATTCTGTCATCTTCTGGATGCTGGGCGGATTGGGTCTGGCGCGTTGGGAAACCTTTCCGCTCGTCTGCGCGGGTTTGGTCCTGATTCTGGCCTACTCACTATATCGCAGCCGTTGGCTGGACGCCTTGTTGACCGGTGACATGACGGCGTCGACACTGGGTGTCCCGGTCCAGTCACTGCGGTTCAAGATGTTCTTTGTTGCCGCTTTGGCTACGGCTGTATTTGTCTCAGTTGCCGGGGTGATCGGGTTCGTCGGGCTGATGGTTCCGCATATCGCGCGCGGAATTGCCGGACCACTGCACACCCACTTAATCCCTGCGGCCGCGGTGGTCGGCGCTGTTCTGCTGACCGGGTCCGATATCCTCAGCAGGCTGCTGCTGGCCCCGCAAGAACTGCCGGTCGGCATAGTGACCACCTCGTTAGGGTCCGTTTTCGTGTTCATTTTGTTGCTGAGAACTGCAAACGCGAAACGGTAGATCACACGGAGCCTGTTCACTCATTCTTGGGCTGCAAACTGTGGTCACCTGTCAAATTCCGACATTCATTTAAAATATATCCTAGATCAACCTTAAGAGTGCCCAAAAAATGATCTAAATCAAAACCGGCTCGGTTCAAAAACGCTAAGCGGAAATTAGCAAACAAAAGAAACGACGAGAGCCAGGTCTAAAATGGACCAAGTGACGACCCGTCGCGCTTTCCTGCGCGCCCGATTTCAAGAAGAGGACGGCAAAATAGCCCGGCCTCCGGGATCGGTCGGCCAGGTCTTTTATGATCAGTGCACAAAATGCCGAGACTGCGTCGTGGCTTGCCCCGAAGGCGTTCTTTCAATCGCGGCAGATGGATTTCCCGCGTTCACTCCAACCGACAATCCCTGCACGTTTTGCGGCGCGTGCGCCGAAGCCTGCCCAACACCGGCGCTTGATATCAGCCGATTGGCCCTGTGGCCATGGCGCGCGTCGCTTGAAAAGCAAGCATGCCTATCCATGAACGGCGTCAGCTGTCGCATCTGTCAGGACAATTGCGAGCAGAACGCAATCCGATTTTCGCTCCAAACCCAAGGGCGCGCGGAACCCGCATTGAATGTTGAAGCGTGCAATGGATGCGGATTGTGCGAGGCGCTTTGTCCTGCTGACGCACTTATACTGAAGCATAACCCTCAACCTCAAATGGAAGCGATACAATGAACATCTGCGGTTGCCTTGCCCATGTCGCGCCGGACTATGCCGCCAATGCGGCGCAATCCATGGCCGCAACTCCGGGCGTCGAACTCCACGCTCAGACCGAAGACGGCCGTTTCGTCGTCGTTGTCGAAGATACCCCTGAACGCCTTGCGTCCGAGACCATCATGGATCTGCACCAGATCCCGGGGGTCGTGTCTCTGACGTTGACCTATCACCATTTCGAGGACCTCGCAGAGACCCGCCCGCGTCCCGATGCCCCAAGCCAAACCACCAGCCGGAGGCTCACGCTATGACACATTCTGAATCACGCCGGACATTCCTCAAGGCCACTGCGGCCACAGCCACAGCCTCGGCCGCCGGTATTCCGCTGGCCACAGGCGCAGCCGACGCTCAGGCGGCAACGCCGGATATCCGCTGGGACAAGGCCGCGTGCCGGTTCTGCGGAACGGGCTGCTCCGTTTTGGTTGGCACCAAGGAAGGCCGCGTTGTGGCCACGCAAGGCGACCCGGACGCGCCGGTGAACCGCGGCCTGAACTGTATCAAGGGCTATTTCCTGTCCAAGATCATGTATGGCAAAGACCGCCTGACCACTCCGTTGCTGCGTAAGACCAATGGCGAATACGACAAGAATGGCGAGTTCGAACCGGTCAGCTGGGACGAAGCCTTTGATGTCATGGCCGCCAAATGGAAAGAGGCGCTGGCCAAGAAAGGCCCGACCAGCGTGGGCATGTTCGGCTCGGGTCAGTGGACGGTCTGGGAAGGCTATGCCGCCGCCAAGCTGATGAAAGCGGGCTTCCGCTCCAACAACATAGACCCCAACGCGCGCCATTGTATGGCTTCGGCTGTTGTTGGGTTCATGCGGACCTTTGGCATAGATGAGCCGATGGGCTGCTATGACGATTTCGAGCACGCAGACACATTCGTTCTGTGGGGTTCCAATATGGCCGAAATGCACCCCATCCTGTGGTCGCGCCTGACAGACACGCGTCTGACCAAACCGGGCTGCGAAGTTCATGTCCTGTCAACATTTGAACATCGTTCTTTCGAATTGGCGGACAATGGCATCGTGTTCAACCCACAGACCGATCTGGCGATCCTGAACTACATCGCCAACTACATCATTCAGAATGGTGCGGTGAACGAAGACTTCGTCAAAAAGCACGTAAACATCACCAAGACGGCAACCGATATCGGTTACGGCCTGCGCGACGAAAACCAACTTCAGCAAGACGCGGAAAACCCGAACTCGGGCAAAATGGAACCCATCAGCTTCGAAGAATATGCCAAAGCTGTTGAGCCATACACTTTGGAATATGTATCTGAACTCTCGGGTGTTCCCGCTGACAAGCTTGAGAAACTTGCGAAGCAATATGCAGATCCAAACCGAAAAGTCATGAGCCTTTGGACCATGGGTTTCAACCAGCATACGCGCGGTTCGTGGGTGAACTCGCTGATGTACAACGTCCACCTTTTAGTTGGCAAGATTTCGGAACCCGGCAACTCGCCCTTCTCGCTCACCGGCCAACCATCTGCCTGCGGCACCGCCCGAGAGGTTGGCACATTTGCCCACCGCCTGCCCGCGGACATGGTTGTCGCGAATGACGAGCACCGCGAGATTTGTGAAACCGCATGGAAAATTCCCGAAGGTACAATCCCGCCAAAACCGGGCTTCCACGCTGTTTTGCAACACCGAATGCTGAAAGACGGGGTGCTGAACGCGTATTGGGTTCAATGCAACAACAACATGCAAGCCGCCCCGAATATCAATGAGGAAGGGTACCCCGGTTATCGCAATCCTGAAAACTTCATCACAGTTTCAGACCCTTATCCAACCGTCACCGCAGTTTCAGCTGACCTGATCCTGCCAACGGCTATGTGGGTCGAGAAAGAAGGCGCATATGGCAACGCCGAACGCCGCACTCAGTTCTGGCATCAACAGGTTAAAGCGCCGGGCGAGGCTAAGTCCGACCTTTGGCAGCTGATGGAATTCTCGAAACGCTTCACCGTAGAAGAAGTTTGGGGCGAAGAGCTGCTGGCCAAGATGCCAGAGCATCGCGGCAAGACGATGTTCGAGGTTCTGTTCCAGAACGGGAATGTTGACAAATACCCGATTTCTGAAACCGCCGAAGGTTTCGACAATGACGAAGCAGAGCATTTTGGGTTCTACGTGCAGAAAGGATTGTTCGAAGAATACGCCGAATTCGGGCGCGGTCATGGGCACGATCTGGCACCGTTCGAAATGTACCATCAGGCACGCGGTATGCGTTGGCCGGTCGTGGACGGCAAAGAAACGCTTTATCGTTTCCGCGAAGGCTATGACCCCTATGTACCCGAAGGGGCCGACGTGAAATTCTATGGTCACAAGGACGGCAAGGCCAAAATTATCTTCGCGCCTTACGAACCTGCTGCTGAAGAGCCGGACAATGAATACGATTTGTGGCTTTGCACCGGCCGGGTCCTGGAACACTGGCATTCGGGTTCGATGACCCGTCGGGTTCCGGAATTGCACCGCGCCTTCCCGTCAGCCGTTGTTTTCATGCACCCAGACGACGCCCGGGATCGCGGTCTGCGGCGCGGTCAGGAAATTGTTTTGTCCACTCGCAGGGGCGAGGTGACCAGCCGGGTCGAAACCCGCGGGCGCAACAAGGTGCCACGTGGGCTGGTCTTCATGCCTTGGTTTGACGAGCACCAGTTGACCAACAAGCTGACGCTGGATGCAACCTGCCCGCTGTCGAAGGAAACCGACTACAAGAAATGCGCCTGTAAAGTCGAGCGCGCGTAAGAGACTGGCAAGGCAAAGGTAAGTCTCATGTCTGGTGTTGGCTCTCCCCTCTCGCCGCAGCGGCGCCGGTTCCTTCAGGACTCGGCGCGCGCCGCAGGCGGCTGCGTGGCGGCCGGGTCCATGTTGGCCTGGCTGGCACGCGACGCGCGGGCGTTACCAGCCGAGGCATTGCGTCCCCCCGGAGCCTTGCCGGAACAAAACTTCCTGTCCGCCTGTATCCGTTGTGGCCTGTGCGTGCGGGATTGCCCCTATGACACGCTGAAACTTGCCGAGCTTGGCGTCGATGCCGTCGCCACCGGCACACCCTATTTCACCGCTCGTGACGTGCCCTGCGAGATGTGTGACGACATTCCCTGTGTCGCCGCCTGCCCCACTGGGGCGCTGGACCCCTCGCTGGACAACATCGACGACGCCGACATGGGGGTGGCCGTTCTGGTCGATCAGGAAAACTGCTTGAACTTCCTGGGGCTGAGGTGCGACGTCTGCTACCGCGTCTGCCCCGTGATTGACGAGGCAATCACGCTTGAGACCGCGCACAACACCCGTTCGGGTCACCACGCGCTGTTCCTCCCTACCGTACACGGCGACCGCTGCACCGGTTGTGGAATGTGCGAGAAAAGCTGCGTTCTACCGGAAGCCGCGATCAAGGTTCTGCCTACCCGGCTGGCACGCGGTAGCAGTGCCGACCACTATCGCAAAGGCTGGGAAGAAAAAGCCGCCAAAGGCGCGCCTGTGGTCGAAGGTATCATCGACCTGCCCGACCGCCTGCCCGGACCGGGTACCGATAATCTGGTCACGCCGGGCGGCTTTGCGCCGGAGTACAATTTGCCGGGGGCCGGACAATGAGCACCCGCACCCATATGCCTGTCGGACAGGAAGCCATCGAAGTCAAAGGCTGGATCGGCGCGCACAAATACCTGCTGCTGCGCCGTGCCTCTCAACTGTTCTTTCTGGTTCTGTTTCTGCTGGGCCCGTGGTTTGGCATCTGGATCGTTCAGGGAACGCTGGCCGGGTCGCTGACCCTTGGCGTGCTGCCGCTGACCGACCCTCTTGTGCTACTGCAAAGCGTGGTTGCCGGGCACTGGCCCGAGCTTACCGCCCTGATCGGAGGCCTGATAGTTCTGGTCGTCTACGCGCTGATCGGCGGGCGCGTCTATTGTTCCTGGGTCTGCCCGATCAACCCCGTAACCGATGCCGCCCATTGGCTGCACCGCAAGCTGGATCTGCCCAAAGGCTGGCAACCCAAACGCGGTACCCGGCTGTGGATCCTAGCTACGGTGCTGATCGTCTCGGGTCTGACCGGCGTCATCGCATGGGAGCTGATCAACCCGATCACCATGCTGCATCGCGGGCTGATTTTCGGCGCGGGCTTTGTCTGGGCGATGATCGTTGCAATCTTCTTCTTCGACCTGTTCGTGTCACGCCACGGATGGTGCGGGCACCTGTGCCCGGTCGGAGCATTCTATGGCCTGATCGGCAGCAAAGCGATGTTGCGTGTCAACGCGCCCAATCGCGCAGTCTGTGACGACTGCATGGATTGCTTTGCCGTTTGCCCGGAAAACCACGTCATCTCACCCGCGTTACGCGGCAAAACCGGCACCACACCGCTGATCCTGTCGCCCGACTGCACGAATTGCGGCCGCTGTATCGATGTCTGCGCGGTCGATGTCTTCAAGTTTACTCACCGGTTCGACGACCAGGTCGCCGCGCCTTTCGATCCCGTTCCCGCGCCCGAGAGGCGCGCAGCCAGACCTACCTAAGGGAGTGCCAAGATGAACAAGCCAATCCTGACCGGCGTCACCGCCCTGATCCCCGTTTTACTTCTGAGTGGGTTCGCCCTTGCCCAATCCGCGCAAGTCGAAGCCCTGCGCGGTGCCGAGGTTGATGAACCCGTTCCACTCGATCAGGTCCACCGCACTATCGAAGGGCGTATGCAGAGGAATTACCGACAGCAACCTCCGCTGATCCCGCATTCAATCGACCAGTACCAGATTGATCTGCGGACCAACCAATGCCTGTCCTGCCACGACTGGACAAAGGCCGGTGAGCGCAACGCACCCACTTTATCGATGACGCACTACCTGGATCGCGAAGGACGTGAACTGGATCAAATCGCCGGTACTCGGTACTTCTGCAATCAGTGTCATGTTCCGCAGGCAGACACGCCCGCGCTCGTCGACAATGTTTTTGAACCTTCTTCCGGAAACTGATCCAACGCTTGATTGAAAGGAGCACCGACATGGCAGACTCCCCCGAAAAACGCGGCTGGATTGGCCGCATCTGGAACGCGATCTGGACACCGGCCGTCATGTTCAGCTCGGGTTTTCTGGTGCTGGCAGGTTTTCTGGCTGGCATCCTGTTCTGGGGCGGGTTCCACTGGACCCTGGAACTGACCAACACCGAGGAATTCTGCACCTCGTGTCACACGATGGAGACCAATCTGGGCGAATACCGCGAAACGGTTCACTACAACAACCACTCGGGCGTCCGGGCGATTTGTTCGGATTGTCACGTTCCCCATGAATGGAACCACAAAATCAAGGCCAAGATCATGGCTGTCAAAGACGTTTATCACGAGTTGGCTGGCACAATCAGTACGCCTGAAAAATACGAAGACCATCGTCTGAGTATGGCCTCGGCCGTGTGGAAAAAGATGAAGGCATCGGACAGTCGCGAATGCCGCAACTGCCATAACTTCGACTACATGGACTTCACTATTCAGGAAACCCGCGCCGCGTCCGAACACCAAAGGGCGATCGACAACAACATGACATGCATCGACTGCCATCAGGGCATCGCACACAGCCTGCCACCCGGATATCTGGAACAATACCAAGAGGTGACGGAAACTCTGGCGAGCAAAGCGTCTGGAACGCTGCAAGATCAGGTTGCTGATGGCAGCGCAGAAATCCGGTCATTCCTGACCAAGCAGGCCGACTGAGAAAGGGCACGATATGCTTGAACTTCTGGGAACAATCGGCGCCAACATTATCAGCCTGCCGGGCATCTTAGGCCTTGCGCTGGGTATGATGACCCGCAACCTGATGCTAGGCGCGGTTATGGGCGGTGTCGTCGGTGTGCTTGAAACGCTTATCTTCGCACACTGGTCCTTTGCCAATATCCAGACCATCGAATTGGTTATCGCAGTCGTCGTCGGCTTCTGTGCCGGAGCACTTGGATCGGCGATTCGCATCAAAGGTGCGACTGTCTAACCATACGGTATCGGCGCCGCGAACCACCGCGTCGCCTATGCGCTTCCCGTTGCGCGCCTGAACGCTCAACTTGATCCAAAACCGTTTCCGCCGCATGATCCTGCAATGGGTTTTGAAGTCGGAACATGGCTGCAAGAACTTGGGATGGGTCAGTACACCGATGCGTTTCGGCAAAACGACGTCGACGCGCGTGCGCTGCCTCTGCTTACGAATGACGACCTCAAGGAAATAGGGGTGTCATTGGGCCACAGGAAAATCCTGCTGGCTGCCATTCAGGAATTCGATCAACAACACCATGCCGATTCTTCGGCTACTTCTTTGCTTCCGGATCAAGCGGTCAAAAACGATGAGGCCGAACGCCGGCATCTGACGGTGTTCTTCGCTGATCTTGTCGGCTCGACAGAACTGACGAACCAATTAGACCCCGAAGACATGCGCCTGCTGTTACAAACCTATCAGGACGCAGTTGCAGGTGCGGTATCACGCTATGGTGGTTTCGTCGCCAAGTATCTTGGCGATGGATTGCTGGTCTTTTTTGGTTGGCCGCGTGCATTCGAAGACCACGCCTTGCGCGCGGTTAAGGCCGGTTTAGAGGCTATCTCCCGGGTTCAAAAGCTCCGGACACCTTCCGGTCAACCGCTGGCCGCACGCATAGGAATCGCAAGTGGCGATGTAGTCGTTGGCGATACAATCGGCGAAAACACACATGAAGAAGGCGCGATGACGGGTCCAATCCTCAACCTTGCTGCTCGGTTGCAGGAAAAAGCCCCGCCGAACACGGTTGTTCTGACCCAAGAGGATTCACAAGCGATGCTGCATCGTATTTTCGAATTCTCGTCGCTTGGGCGCGTCGACCTTAAGGGATTTGAAGACCCCCGAGAGCTCTTGCAGGTGGTTAGTGAAAGGCAGGCTGAAAGCCGGTTTAAAGCAGCGCATCGTGATGACGGATCAAACCAGCTTGTTGGGCGTAGTTCGGAAAAGGGTATCCTGCAACAAACCTGGCTTCGCGCCCGTGCAGGACAGGGTGAAGTCATTCTGCTGACCGGAGAAGCGGGCATAGGTAAATCACGCCTGACAGAAGAATTTCTGAACGACGTTACGAATGCAGGTCAGGCTGATATCATCAGACTGAATTGCTCGCCATATCTAACCAGTAGTCCGTTCCATCCTGTAACCGAGCGAATATCGCAGGATGCAGGAGTGGAGCCAGGCTTCGACGATGACCAGGTGTTGCGCCACGTCCGGGCCATGCTCGAAGCGCGGCAAGGCATCGACTTGGATCAGGTTCTTCCCGTTTTTGCAGCCTTGGTCGCCCCCGCAAGCGCATTGGCTCGGGATATTCTGGACCTGTCTCCGCAGGAACAGCGCGACATAACCGTGCAAACGTTGATAAAAACGGTGCAGGCGCGATCGCAGGTTAAACCGGTCGTTCTGTGCGTCGAGGATGCGCATTGGATCGACCCGTCGACGAACGCCTTGCTTGATCGGTTCCGGGCGATCTGCGCAGATTTGCCGCTGATGATCCTGATCACGCACCGCCCTGGCTGGGAACTACAGCGCGACGCCGGTGATGCGCACGTCCAGACCTTGCACCTGCGTCGTTTCAACTTTGAACAGGTTGAAAACCTGATCCAAAACATATCGGGCCAGTCACCAGACGCGTCTCTGGTTCGCCTGATCATGGAAAAAACCGACGGCGTGCCTCTATTCGTCGAAGAACTTACCAGCGCATATATGGAAGCCGGAGAGGAAAATCTGGCCGTTCCGTCTTCGTTGAAGGGCGCATTGATGGCCAGGCTCGACGCCGTGTCGCCAGAGGCAAAGCAAATGGCGTTGACAGGCGCGGTCATCGGTCGCGAGTTTGCGCTGGACCTTCTGGCGGAGGCAATTGATCTGGAAAGACCGGACCTGCAGTCGGGGCTGGCAGAACTGGTGGAAACGGGACTGGTGTTCGAAAGCGGACACAGCGGCAGCCAATTTGTTTTCCGGCATGCCCTGATCCGCGATACCGCATACCAATCCATGCTGTCTGCGACCCGAAGAGCCCAACACGCAAACGTAGCCAAGGCCCTTACACGTCTGCGATCAGCCGAGATTGCGCGCCGACCTGAATTGGTCGCAAGGCATTTGACCGAAGCGGAAGACTGGCCGGTTGCGTTCACGCAATGGAAATTGGCAACAGAAATGGCCCTTGCCCGGTCTGCCAGTCAAGAAGCAATGGCCAACGCAACCGAGGCACTTCATGCTGCAGAGAACCTTGGAACGCAAAACAGCGCCGAAACAATCACGGCGATGGTTCTGGTTGGGCGCAGCTACGACAGCCTTGGGGATCTGCCTCAAGGGATTGCCAAGCTCAAACAAGCCTCCGACGCGGCCCGAACACTGGGACATGCCGAACTGTCCGCAGACATCGCGCAGCACTTCGCGGATTCGTGCATGATGTCCAGCCAACGTCACAATGAGGCGATCTCATTGTGTCTTGAGGCACTGAATGGTCTGCCCGAAGACGACGAAAGACGCCAGTGCCAGTTGATGAGCCAACTCGCTCGGGCCTATATGTTTATCGGTCAGTTTAGTGAAGGGGCGGAGTACGGCCACCGCGCCATGAAACTGGCGGCAAATCTCGGTGACTACAAATCGCAGTTCTCAGTCATGATGATGCGTTTTGGTGCCCCGTTTGTGGCTCGGCAGGATGAAGAGGCGCGAAATTGGCGGCAAAACCTGCAAGCCATGCACGACGTCGCCGAAAAACTGGGCACGATTGACCAAGGGCGCGACCGGACCCTCAGCCTGTTTGTTGGGGCCGAGATGGCTGACAGGGTTATGCTTGACCGCTCGCTCAAGCTGCTGACAGAGGTCTCGCAAAAGGACAATCACCTGCAGCTTTACTGGGTTCAAATCCACGCGCGCGCGATGGTTGCCATCATGGAAGGCGCTTGGCAACAAGCCGAAGCATTCGCGACTGAGGCTGTAAAGATCGGCCGAAAAACCCACGGTAAACACATCGAAGGTGTTTTCGGTGTGCAGATGTTCACGATCCGACGCGAACAGAACCGGCTTCACGAGGTCGCTCCGGTGATCAAGAAACTGATGGAGGAAGACCCCGACGACATCACTTGGAAACCTGGCTTTGGTCTTATCGCCGCCGAGTTGGGCTATTCCGACCCGGCCGAACGGATTCTCAACGAATTGGCGGCAAACCGGTTCGACCTACCGGCAGATGCCATGTATTCAACTACGCTGTCATATCTTGCGGATATTTGTGTCGCGGTTGGCAGGCAAGACCATGCGCAAACGCTATTTGACCTGCTTTTGCCCTACGAGGACCTGACGATCACTGCTGGTGCCACCACCGTTTGCACCGGGGCGGCCGCACGCCGGCTAGGCAATCTGGCAACCTTGCTGGGCGATCGCGACATCGCGGAACATATGCTGACCAAAGCAATCGAGATCGACACAAATATGGCCAGCCCACCTTGGATCGCGCACAGCAAGGCTTCATACGCGTCTGCTTTGCGAAAATTCGGGCATAAGCAGAACCTCGAACATGCGTTTCACCTAGAGGCCGAAGCGTTGGCAATCGCACAGAATTTGGGTATGATTTCCCTTATGTCTAAGCTTGAAGGAACGGTCACTTAGTTCATAACCGCATGCCCTGGGGGTGCATATGCCAAGATATATTATAGAACGCCATTTCGCCGAACAGCTGAATATCACGGACGACGGCAAAGCGCACATCAAGGAAATCAACGATGAGGAGGGGGTCGAATGGATCTTCTCGTTCCTTAGTGCCGATAAACGCAAAACCTATTGTCTTTACGAAGCGCCTGACGAGGAAAGTCTGAGAAAAGCAGCCGCGCGCCTGAATATTCCGGCAGATGTTATAACTCCGGTAGATCGGATAGATCCGGGAGTTTTCGCGTAAGACGCAATAATTGAAACTCCAATTTCTATCAGAGGCAAGTGGCAAGAGACCTTCCATTATTAAGGAAGGCATCGATTATGTTCGACGTAAAAACTCTGCATGGGACTTCGGCCCAAGTTGACCAGTCTTCACTGGATGATCTTAGTGCGGCTTTACGCGGTGGCGTGTATTGCGAAGGTACTGCGGAATACGACGCAGCACGCACAACCTGGAACAGTATCGTGGATCGCCATCCTGGATTCGTCATTCAGGCTTTGGGTGCAAGCGACGTACAAAAGGCAGTGAATTTTGTAAGGGACGCTGGTCTGGTCATGTCAGTTCGATCGGGCGGACATCAGATCGCCGGTCACGCTGTTGCTGACGATGCGGTTATGCTGGACTTGTCCCAGATGCGATCGGTCCACGTAGACCCGATGGCCAGAACCGCTCGAGTCGCACCTGGCGCCTTGCTGGGCGACGTTGACCGCGAGACGCAGGCCCACGGCTTGGCCGTTCCGCTCGGGATCAACTCAACAACCGGTACAGCCGGATTGACCCTGGGTGGAGGTTTCGGCTGGACCACACGCAAGTTTGGCATGACTATCGACAACCTTCTTTCAGCCGAGGTGGTCACAGCGGAAGGTATGATCGTCACTGCATCACCGTCCAGCCACCCCGATCTATTTTGGGCAATCCGTGGTGGCGGGGGGAATTTCGGCGTCGTCACCTCGTTTGAATTCCAACTGCATCCTCTCGGTCCTCAGGTCCTATCCGGACTGATTGTTCACCCCATCGAAGCCGCGCCAGGCTTGTTGGCCGAGTATGTGCAAATAGCGGATTCTGCACCCGATGAATTGACAGTCTGGAGCGTGATGCGCAAAGCGCCCCCTTTGCCCTTCCTGCCCGAAGAATGGCACGGGCGGGAAGTTCTGATCTTTGCCGCCTGCTATGCCGGCCCCATGGGAGATGGCGAGGACGCCATGAAGGAACTACGCGGGTTGGGCTCTCCGATTGTGGATGTCATTTCGCCCCACGCCTTTGTGGACTGGCAGGCGGCGTTTGACCCGCTTTTGACACCGGGTGCACGGAACTACTGGAAAAGTCACGATTTCAGCACGTTGTCATCAGATGCGATAACGGGGTTGCTGAATGGTATCTCCAACTTGCCCGACCCGGCATGCGAGGTGTTTATTGCGCATGTGGGCGGTGCCATGGCCCGCGTGTCTTCCGACGCCACCGCATATCCGGAACGGTCCGCGCATTTCATCATGAACGTCCATACCCGGTGGGAGGACCCGCAAAAAGACGACGAATGCATTGCATGGGCACGCGCGCTCTATGATCGTATGACGCCCCATGCCACCGGCAGCGCCTATGTCAATTTCATGCCCGAAGATGAGGCCGATCACATGGCCGGTGCCTACGGTGAAAACGGGATGAGGCTGGCCAAAGTCAAGGCGCAGTATGATCCGGAAAATCTGTTCCGGCTTAACCACAATATTCTGCCCGCCTGACGCGTGGCGCTATACGTGAAAAGACGATCGGGCCAACCAGGTGCTGAGGTCTTTCTCTGCTGCTACGATGGCTTCGTTGTTCAGAATCTGAGACGTCATTGCTTTTGATACGGCGCGTACACGTTTGTTGATCGCGACATCGCCGGTATCAATCAGCAAATCGTTCACATCCAGTTTTTCGTATATCGAAAGCAGTCGGTTTTGTATCGTCCGCAGCGCCAGTTTACGACGGGCAGCAATCGCCTTATCCGGCAAGCCAAGCGCAAGATCGGTCAGAATGGCTAGTTCAACCTCGGTCAGGGCTTCACCGGACCGGCTCTGATCCCTTTGAATCTGATGGATCTCGCGATCCACCATGATCTGGGCTTCAAGCAACACCGCGCGCAGAGCCAGATGCATCCGGGATGGGCTGGCCGTCTTTAGGACATAACCATAAGCCGCCTCTTTCGGCACAATCCGGGCAATGCCACGCAGGTAAGCCTCATCCGAATAGTTCGACCAGAATAGAATACGCGTGTCAGGTCGTTCTGACCAAATGGTGCGCGCGGCCTCGATACCATTGCGCTCTTTCATGCGCAGGTCCATGACAATAGCTTCAACGGCGTCCTGACGGGCCTGAATTTCTCCGTCCCGGCCATTTGTCGCCAGACTCACCTCTGACGCCTCGGGCAAAGCTTCTTGAACCAATTCCTTCAAGTAATTGGCATGCATCGCGTCGTCTTCGACCAACAGAACTCTCATGCACTCACCTTTCTGTTGGGGCATTCGGACACCGGAAGACAAACGCTGATTTCAGTGCCTTCAGAACACCGTATGTCAAACTGCACGGCGATCAATCTGGCGCGTGTGCGCATATGGGTCAGACCTCCAGACGCCTTTTTTGTCTCGAGTGCGGAGGCGCTTGCGCCATTGTCCCTGATCCGCAAGTGAAGCCCTTCGCGACATTCGATCTCGACCAAGATCGAAGAAGCATCCGCATGACGTACAGCATTGTTGATGGCTTCTTGTGCAATCCGAAACAAAGCGATCCGCTTGGTTTGTGGCAGGTCATCTATAAGACCATCAGAAAAATCACGCACGTCGATCTCGATGTCCTGATCGGCGCCTACCGCGCGCTCTAAATGAGTCCGGACAGCGTGTTGAAAGCCAAACAGTTCCAACAACGATGGAATAGACGTGTCGATTATTTCTCGCAGACCCTGGATGCAGATCTGCAAATTGCCGCGTAGCGCTTCGATGTCTTTAACTGTCTTACAGCGCTCCAACTCACGACTGATACGGGTCATGTCGGCCAAAGTCTGATCATGCAAGTCCATGCCGATCCGTTGGCGCTCCAGTTCCAACGCGTCTGTCAGGCTAAGTGCACCTAGACGCAACCCTTCCTCACGGGCTTGTAGTTCCGCACGCATGATCGCTTCGCGCCGCGTTTGTTCATTTGCACGCAAGGCATAGAAATATGGGGCAAGGATATCTGCGATATTGCGGACTTGTTCCAAGGCCTGTTCATCGTAGAAATCCGGCTTTCGGGAAGAACAGTTCAGTGCCCCGATCGTACGGCCAAGCACCTTCATCGCAACATTCACACGGCTGCGCATTTCATGCCTGATGATGGGTCCGCAATCTGCGCCTTCGAAGACGTATCGCGGGTCCTCTAAGGCATTTCCAGTGAGTAGACTGTCACATTCGCCGCGCAATATATCGCGTACCGGAGATACCTCTACAGGAGCCCGCGTACGGCTCCAACTCGTGCGAAGACCTACTTCGTAGCTTGTGTTCCGGTATCCTTTGTCGTCGATGAGACAAACATCCAAATGATCGACCTGCAGAATGCGGTCAATCTCGGACTTGACCGAGCGCAGCGCGGATTTGATGTCCAGGTTTCCCGCCAGGTGGTTGGAAATTCTAAGGTAGTAGGCAAGATCAGCCATCGACGCACTTTCGGTAAATTGGCCAGCACACCAGAGTATAGAAGTCTGCCCCGATCCTGTCATGCGGATTACCGCAACAGTTTTGCGGGAACCCGCAAGCTTTGCGCGCATCCTACTCTTAACCTTTCGGACCTGCCGGGGAATCTTTTCGACATCGTCCCGGAGGAGCGGGCGCGGTATTTGTGCGGCGGATCGGCCGCCGAGGGAGGAAAGAATGACACTCAAGGCCATTATGCTCGGCGCAGCCGCCGGGATCACGGTATTCGCAGCCACTAACGTCGTGGCGGACACATCGGACAAGCGCATCGCCTTGTCCAACAACTATGCCGGTAATTCATGGCGCCAAGCGATGCTGGAAAGCTGGCAAAAAGTCGGAGAGGCCGCGGTTGCAGACGGTAAAGTTGCTTCCGCTGATGCCTTTACGACGTCCGAAAACCAGGCCACCGAGCAGGCTGCGCAAATTCAAAACATGATCCTGCAGGGGTATGATGCGATCATGATCAACGCGGCCTCGCCCACAGCGATCAACGGCGCCGTCAAAGCTGCCTGTGACGCCGGAATTACCGTTGTATCCTTTGACGGTATCGTACAGGAACCCTGCGCATGGCGCATCGCCGTCGATTTCCAACAAATGGGTCGCGAACAGGTCAAATACTTGGCTGAACGCTATCCCGAAGGCGGTAACCTGCTTGAAATCAGGGGCTTGGCAGGCGTTTTCGTGGACGATGAAATCAGCGCCGGCATCCATGACGAAGTGAAGAACTCCAACTTTGAAATCGTGGGTTCGGTCCATGGCGATTGGGCTCAAGATGTGGCTCAGAAAGCCGTTGCGGGTATTTTGCCCAGCCTGCCCGAGATTGTCGGTGTCGTGACCCAAGGCGGTGACGGCTATGGAGCTGCACAAGCCATCGGAGCCACCGACCGGGCAATGCCAACCATCGTCATGGGTAACCGGCAGGATGAGCTGCAGTGGTGGTCAGATGAAAAAGCCGCAAACGGTTATGAAACGACTTCGCTGTCGATTGCACCCGGTGTCAGCACCCTGGCTTTCTGGGTGGCGCAGCAGGTTCTGGACGGAAATGAGGTGCCCAAGGACCTTACCGTTCCCTTCCTGGCTATTTCACGGGACGAACTCGCAGACGCGTTGAAAACCACGCCGAAGGGTTCGGTTGCGAATGTCGAATACTCCTTGGAAGATGCCAAGGCCGTGATCGCTTCGTCCAAGTAAATCGATGAAAGACATGCAAACGATATCCGGCGCACCTGATGCGCCGGTTGTCGCGCTGGACGCGGCCCATATGTCATTTGGGCCAGTTCAGGCGCTTCGGGCCGCGTCGATCGAGATCAAGGCCGGGGAATGTGTTGGTCTTGTTGGCCACAATGGCGCCGGGAAATCAACGCTGGCTAATGTGATCAACGGGCGGTTAACCCCAACAAAAGGTGCGGTTCGGTATCGGGTCTCGGACCCCGCCCATAAAAACAGTGAAAACGCGCAAGCGTCCGGAGTGCGTAGCGTGTTTCAGGAACTCTCGCTTTGTCCAAATCTGACGGTTCTGGAAAACCTGCGGATCCCGTATCGCAATATGCCGCGCAAAGGCTGGCGCAAAATCGCGTCGCAGAAAATGTCGGACGCGCTGGACCTTGTCTTTCCCGGCCATGGCATTCGCCCTCGCGCCACAGTTGGCGATCTTAGTATTGCCGAACGCCAAATGGTCGAAATCGCCATCGCTTTCGCCGACCGCGACAGCGAGCCCAGTCTGGTTATTCTGGACGAACCAACCTCGTCGCTGGATGCGGCAATCGCTCAGCAGTTGCTGGACCATATCAAGCGTTACTGTTCCGAGGGCGGAGCGGTTCTGTTCATTTCGCACATGATGGGCGAAATTTTCGACGTCTCAACCCGCATCGTGATCATGAAAGACGGTCAGATCGTGGATGACAAGCCGGCACAGGCGTTTACCCGTCAATCCATCGTTGACGCAATGGGGCATGTCGCACCAGATGACGACGCGCAGGGCAGCCCGCGATCCGAACGGGAGCTGGGACCGGTCCTTGTCAGCTCTGCTATAGGGCTGAACGCGCGCCGGGGCGAGATTGTGGGTTTGGCCGGTCTGGCCGGGCATGGGCAGGCCGAAGCGCTGGCTCAGATCTTCTTTGACCATTCCTCCGTCTGGAAATCAGGCAAGCGCCCCGAGGTTGTTTTCGTGGCCGGTGATCGCGCCCGAGACGGTGTGATGCCCCTATGGTCCATTTTGCGGAACCTATCTTTGACGACCTTGCCAGAGTTCAGCAAGCGCTGGATGGTAGACCGACCGGCCGAGTCGGGGCTGGTTCAGAAATGGAAAGACCGTATCGGAATTCGCACAGACAACCTGCTGAACCCGATATTATCTCTGTCCGGCGGCAATCAGCAAAAGGTCCTGTTTGCCCGTGCGCTTGCATCCTCGGCCCCTTTGGTCGTGATGGACGATCCGATGCGCGGCGTGGATATCGGAACGAAAAAAGAAGTCTATCAAATGATTCAGAACGAAGCCGCCAAAGGCCGCAGTTTTCTTTGGTACTCAACCGAGACCGACGAAATCCTGGAATGTGACCGGGTCTTTGTGTTTCGCGCTGGCAAAATCGCTGCAGAACTGGTCGGTGATGAGATCAGCGAAGAAAACATCCTGCATGCCTCATTCGAAATGCAGGAGGCAGTGCAATGAGCGGCGATCGTCTACGCCTGGCCCTGCCGGTTTTGTCGCTTGTCGTATTGTTGGGGGCCGTGTTCTATCTGCAGCCCCGCGCGATGAGCTATTTTGGTCTGAACCTGCTGTTCAATCTTGCCATACCAGTGGCTTTGGCCACCATCGCCCAGATGATGATCATCATGGTCAATGACATCGACTTGTCCATCGGGACGTTTGTTAGTTTTTGCGCCTGCGTTACAGCGACATTTGTCCATGACACCCCTGTCATAGGCTACATGATCCTGGCCGCAGCCATCTTGGCTTACGCGCTGCTGGGTGCACTGATCCAATTGCGCGGTTTGCCCGCCATCGTTGTTACGTTGGGCATGTCCTTTGTCTGGGGAGGCCTAGCGGTCTTGATCCTGCCATCCCCCGGTGGAGCGTCGCCGGAATGGCTAAAAACACTAATGAGCCTGAAGACTCCGCTGGTTCCGATCGCCGTTGTTGCACCACTGTTCATTGCATTGGCCGTGCACTTCTTGATCAAGCGATCTTGGGTCGGAGTGATCCTACAGGGTGTCGGCGGAAATGACCGTGCAATGGAACGTGCAGGATGGTCGTTGGTGCGGTTGCGAGCCTCGGCCTACGGGCTGGCGGGGCTGTTTGGCGTACTTGCAGGGATGTCTCTGGTCGGGCTGACAACCGCCGCGGATGCCAATATCGCGCTGCGTTATACGCTGTTGTCGATAGCTGGCGTGATTCTCGGCGGCGGAGAATTCGTCGGCGGTCGCATTTCTCCTTTCGGGGCCGTGATTGGTGCTTTGACTTTAACGCTGGCCGCCAGTTTCCTGTCGTTTCTGCGCCTGTCACCGGACTGGCAGATTGGCGCGCAGGGCGCAATCCTGATCCTTGTTCTTGCCGTTCGGCTTGTCTTCATCCGCAAAGGGGCCGTTGCATGACCAACAACGCATCAGAACCGATGACCGCTGCAACTCCTGTCCGCGCGTTACTGAGCAAACCCTGGATTTGGGCATTTCTTGCGGCTGCCATTACCTTCGGCGCCACCAGTCTGATCGCCGGATCCGGGGCCGGATCGTTGTTTTACGCCGCCCTGACCTTTGCGTCTTTTTCGGCCATTGTAGGCATTGGTCAGATGTTGGTTATCACTTTGGGGCCCGGCAACGTGGACCTGTCCATTCCAGCTTCGATGACCTTGGCAGCCACGCTTGCCTTGAAATTCATGGACAGTGAAACCGCGATGATCTTGCCCGGGCTGCTGGTCGCAATCGGGGTTGGTATCGGCTGCGGGGTCATTAACTTTGGCCTGATACTGTTGCTGCGTATCCCGCCCATTATCGCCACGCTTTCAGCCTCGTTCCTGTACCAGTCGCTTGCGATCTGGTCGAACCGGGGCCTGCGGATCAAACCGCCCGAACCGTTGGCAGAATTCGCAACCGGTGGCGCACTTGGTATTCCGAACATCGCCGTAGTCGGCATCCTGTTGGCCATCCTCGCATGGGTCGTGTTAGAGCGCGCAATTGCCGGCCGCTGGATTTCCGCAATCGGTCAAAACCTGCGCGCCGCCCGTCTCAGCGGAGTGCCCGTCAACGCGGTACGTTTTGGCGTCTACGTGAACTCGGCCGTCTGCGCTGCACTTGCGGGGTTTTTACTCGCCAGCTTCTCGGGCGGGGCCAACCTGAACATGGGAACCGAATACATGTTGATGTCGATTGCCGTGGTCGTGATCGGAGGATCATCCATCGGTGGCGGCAATTCAAATGTGCCCGGTATCTGGGGTGCCGCTCTCTTTATGTTTTTGATCGTCTCAATGCTGAACTCGTACGGGCTAGGGGCCGGAATTCGGTTGATCCTGACCGGTGTCGTTATCGTCGGGGTCGTCGCATTGGCCAGTCGCAAAGGATACGATGTATGACCCTTTCGCAGACATATGAAATTATACGCCCGGAATTTCGCGATCTGATCCACACTAATGTAGGGCTTTCCCGAATATCTGCGGGACATATATGGACTGAAGGTCCTGTTTGGTTTCCTGCTCATAATCTGCTGCTGTTTTCAGACATTCCGAACGCGCGGATATGTCAGTGGACACCCGACGGAGGGGTAAGTGTTTACCGGCAGCATTCGGACTATGCCAACGGCAACACCCGCGATCCGATGGGTCGTCTGGTAACCTGCCATCACGGAACCAGATCGGTGATCAGGACCGAGCACGACGGCAGCAGGTCTGTGATTGCGGATCGCCACGCGGGGAAACGCCTGAACTCTCCCAACGACGTGGTCGTGCGACAGGATGGTTCCATTTGGTTCTCGGATCCAACCTATGGCATACTGTCAGACTTGGAAGGGTACAAAGCCGAGCCCGAACAGGACGGCAGTTTCGTGTATCGTGTCGATCCCAATTCGTTTGAAATCACTGCGGTCACGAAAAGCTTTGTCCAACCAAACGGGCTGGCATTTTCAAAGGATGAAACCCGTCTTTTCATCGCGGAGTCCGGCAGCAGCCACGATCCATCTGTACCGTCTGTTTTTCGCGTTTTTGATGTGGGTGAAGATGGTAATCTTGCGAACGGCGCTGAGTTTTGTGAGATTGACAACGGCCTTCCTGATGGGCTGCGTGTAGATCGACACGACAATATCTGGTGCTCGGCAGCGGACGGGGTTCATGTATTTTCTCCTGACGGTGATCTGCTAGGAAAAATCAGAGTGCCCGAAACCGTTGCCAACCTGACTTTTGGTGGAGCGCGGGGAAATGTTCTGTTCATCACCGCATCGACGTCCGTCTACTCGATCTTTGTCAATTCGGCCGGAGCCAGACCCTAGTCTATAGGGCCTTTGAAACCCACCAGCATTTTGGCGAACTTACCTGTTTTGCCCGCAACCTTGATGTTGTTGAGGGCGACGACGGCTTCTGTGTTCTCAAGACCCGTGCCGCTCGCGGTACACAACTCGTGCAGCAACTCAAGCAGCCCACCTAAATCTCGTGGCACATCGTCGGGCAGGTCCACCAACATCCAGGACAAGGCGCGTCTGACCGCCTTGCCGTGCTGAGCGGAAACAACTGCCACCTCGGCCAAACGCTTGGTCCATCGCCGCAGCGGCAACGCTGCGAAAAAGACAAGCTGACGGGCGGCGGCACCGAATTCGGTCGGACTGAACGTCCTCTGCGCGATGATCGTCGCAAACGCATCAACCGAGCTTGTTCCGATCCCTTCATCAGCGCTAGCCAAATACCAAGCCAACATTGCGTGAGACATCGGACCGGTGTTTAGTCCCGGTCTGAAGAAAGGGTCCAAAAACATCAGACAGAAATGGTTGGTTAACTTCTGGTCGAGTTCCAACTCGAAGATACCAGACAGAAAAAACAGTTCTGATTGCGAGGGCCTCAGTAGACCGACCCACGGGCTTGGGTGAGTGAACCAACTGACACCTGGATCACCAAGATATGTGTGCGCAAGCTTTGCCGGCACAGCAAAACCCAATTCTCGGGGTAAATGCTTGGGTATCTCAGGCGAAATGTCCACCCGCGGCATAGGCCAGAAATATTCGTCGATCCGACGAATTTCGGCGTGGAACGTATAAATTGCTGGTACACCCGCTCCGGGAATGGAGTGTCCGACTAACTTCTGCACTGCGGGATCAGGTCTGCATGGCAGCCGTGAAGCCCAGGCAAGCGCCCATAATTGCGGATCTTTCTCGGGAATGTGATCTGCGCCCATTGCGTAGGCCAGGGCTCTTTCTTCCTCGGTTTCGGGCGTGAAATCCAAAAGGGCCGCTTCGCGATCCTCTGGCGCGAGTCGCATTAGCGCCAACTTAAAATCCGCCTGCCCCGGAACCAACTTCTTCTGCCGGTACTCATTCATACGCTGGATCAGCTGTTGCGGAGCCAGGTATCCACGATTGTCGGTCGGAGCAGACAACATGGGTACCGATAGACCGGCCTGCACAAATGCCAGCAGTTCAGCAGAACGCGCAGAGAACATACCAACAAAGCTGTCTGGATCGGTTCCCAAAGGAATATGACCCGAGTATCGGGGCTGCAGGGAGGGTTCTATTTCCGCCACAAAATCGCTATCGCGCGCCCACGCGAGCGCGGTAGCTGCAATAGGAATCTGCAGATGGCTTCTGCTTTCAAGCCCGGCATCAATCCCCCGCGCCCTCAACTGGTTTGCCCGCTTGGCCAACGGATTCAGCAAGGGCTCTGCTGACGCTCCATACCGTGCCATGCCATCCAGAGCACGCTCGGTCAGTACTGCATCATCGCAGTGTTCAAGCAGCGCCAAAAACGTTTCAACAGCTTCTTCCGCCGAAGCAACTGGAACGACGTCTTCGAGCACTGGAGTTGGGTAAAGGGTTTCATTGGTTTGGACAGGAGCGTCTTGCAGATGAGCGGCAAGTCGAGTTTGAACAGTAGGGGCTGCCAGCTCCAGGTAATCCCGCATCCGAGCCTGTATTTCAGCATCTTTCACCTGGTCCAGTTCTTCGACCAAATCAAGCGCCAGCGCCTGAACCTCTCCGGCCTCAGATATCAGGGCCGAAACGGCGACTTTGGCCACATCACGCATGCTTTGGGGATGCCGTTTGGCACTGCTTTTCAATAGCTTTATCGCCAGTTTTGCCGATGATTTTTGCCGACTTTGAAGCGCCGGTTCGATAGAAGTCACAAGTAAAGCCGGGTCCACCCCCCCATTTGTGTCCATCCGTTTCAAAAACTTCAGGGCGAATGCAACAGTGGGTGGCACAGGGCTGCTCAGCAAGTCGAGGTAACGGTTTGCCCGGTGTGCAATCTCATCTTCCGTGGGATTCATAGCGACGTGGAACCGGGAATACCACCCAGCCCTGAACTGGCCAAAGTCCCGCTCTAACGCATCCAAGGACGCATCCAGAAGCCTTTGCCTGTCTAAAGTCCCGTCCCGGCTGAGTCCAATCAGTAAGTTGGCCCATGAAACATTTCGCCCACAGTACTTATCGCATGCGGCTAGGCTGAGGTCGCCGCCGCCTTCGACCTCAAAAAACCGCCAGACATCCTCGGCAAGAAATTGTGTGCGGGCCAATTCCGGTATGCCGGCCTGTCCAGCATAATATCCAAGTATGTAAGCATCAGTTTTGGGGATGGTGCAAAGCCCCTTGTTAACAAGGGCGTGGATTGTGGTGATCAATCGAGGGTTATCTTCGACCGCAGCTTCGGCCCACGCGTTCATCCAGCTTGGGTTCAGTACGGCAAAAACCTCCTCCAGCGGGATCGAACTTGGCAGAATGCACCAATCGCCGCAGCTGTATTCGGACGGGCGCGCCGTTGCCAAGACAGCCACGCCTAAAGCCTCCAAATCCTTGGCGAGATCAACTGGAGGTTTGAGACCGTTAAACCGAACGTCCCAGGCTGCTTTCTGCTGACGCTTTTGAACTTTCAGCGCAGTTGGAGCAAGTTTACGGCGGTCTTCTTCGGAAAGATCGGCCAGTGCCTTCAGCACACGCTTGGCCGACTTTTTCGTGACCAACCGGATGAAATCCGTTTCGTTCAATGCAAACGCTCCAACTCCATCTCTACTGCAAGAACATGCTTGCAGGGCCCCCGCGTCGTCTGATGTTTGGCGTACCACGGACAAGTACAACTGTATCCGTCTTGAGAGAGACGCACGCGGTGAGTGACATTTTCACTGACTACGTCGGCGCCAGTTTGCGACAACGTCACAGCCTTGCTGTCAAAAAGCGCCCGCGCGGACTTGAGACGAGGGTTGAGCGCCCGCAGACGCTCCAGACCAAACGGGAGCTGCCGGTGGAACCAGGCGTTACGAGAAAGGTCAAAACCAACTTGGCCAATTGCCGCCAGATGTGAGATCGCCTGACGAATGTCTGCGCCTGATACGCCACGTTCATGCCCCATAAACGCTAGGTCGAGACTATCTTGCCAATTCAAATGGGCGCGAATGATCGGAACGCAGCTGTTCGGATGAACCAAATCAGACAGCAACCGTCCATCCCCTGAAAAGCCGCGCCAAGGCTCTGCGTTCAATACCAACGTGAATCTCTGAGAGCCGAAATCCAACTCCCAGGCAGAGCTTCCAAGTGACGGGTTTCCATAAACATTCAAATATCGCGCTTTACTCGCCAGAGTCTCCAAAACACGTAAACGATGCGCCCCACGCAAAGGTACACTATCAGCGCTTTTACGCGTCATCGTTCGCACACGGTTTCCCGCGGCAGAAACCCAGAGCAAATGATCGGCTTTTGAACGCGGCAACGTACGCAAAAACCTTTGTGCCGGCACGGACGGAAGGGAAAAAACCTTCTCCATACCTACAAGATGCCCTTGTACTTCGGCGAACCCTTTCAGCCAGCGCAACGGCAGCGGAACTTTGCGTTCTGTCACGCAGCCTTTTTCATGCGCAATATCTACAAAGGATGAACCGATTCCGATTGTTAGTTCGCTGCTCGGTTTCACCTGCGCCAACAGAGCACGCAATTCAGGCCCAAAATCCACATTCGTCGTGCCAGTTCTCCGCTTTTCCACCTCAAGCGACTCCTGCTCGAGGTCCAGTCGCGCATACACACTGCAACAGGCGGAAAACCCTTCAAACCGGACACATTCTCGCCCGACGGTCGCAACCGGGTCAGCTTCACGCAGGATTCGCGCCAGCATGGCCGGCGGAACATAGAATCGTGAACCAACAATTTCAGATATCGCGCGCAGAGCTTTTGCGGTTAGGTCCGGCTGAATGGCTTTCGCATTCAGATAAGTTTGCGCGCTTTCTGGTTGGCCTTTGTCCGAAACCAATCGCAGAAACTTGGCTTGTCCGGAACTCGCCAAGGACGAGCGGCCATCATAGCTATAGATATAATCGATTCCGCTCATTCCGGAGCCCTAAAAACCTGTCAAAGGATGTAAATACTCTGAGCAATGGTAGCTAGCTGAATGAAATCTTTGCAACCATCGCAACTCGGGATTTGGTCTTTTCTTTCAAATAACCCGAGCTCGATATATATACTTTTCTAATAAATGCGGATGTAAATTCAGGTTTTCTCAATGCTTAAATCCGAGCTCAGATCTTTCCATGCGGTTGCGACATTCCGAGGGTTCTCGGCTGCCGCGAGGGAGCTCAACATCACGCAACCTACGCTCTCGACACAGGTAAAAGACCTCGAAAGCCGCTATAATATTCAACTTTTCAACCGCGTTGGGCGTGAAGTACATCTGACCAACGCAGGCGAAGAATTGTTAGCCATTACATCGCGATTGAACCAGGCCGAGATTGACGCCGAAACGCTGCTAGAGTCGTTTCGGGGATTTCACGCCGGTCGCCTCAGCATTGCCGCGGTCGGTCCTTTTCATGCAACGGATATGATCGTTGCCTTCAAATCCAAATACCCGGCGATCGACATTGAGGTTTGGTTTGGCAATTCGCAAAGGTGTTTTGATCGGATTCTGTCCTACGACGCTGATGTCGCCATCCTGGCCGAAGTTCAATCTGACCCCCGAGTGACAACTCAGCTCTATAGCACACACCAGGTAGTGGCGTTCGTAAATTCCGACCACCCTTTTTACCATAAGGAAAGTATCTCAATTGCCGACCTTCACCGACAACGAGTAGTCCGACGCGAGGTCGGTTCCACCACGCGGCTGGCCATCGAAACCGAAACGGAAAAACGAGGAGTCGTTCTAGATCCAATTCTGGAGTTGGGGAGCAGGGAAGCTATTTGGAAAGCTGTAGAACAGGGTATCGGAATCGGCTTCGTCGCCGATTTCGAATTCGTTTCTCACCCCAATCTGCGCGCAATTCCGCTTAGAGATGTAAAGGTTGAGACCCGCTATTATCTGGCACATTTGAAAGAGCGCGGAGACTCTCGACTTGTCCAATCCTTCTTTAAAACAGCATTAGAAGCCAAGTGACGCTGGCTGCTTCCAAACCATTTCGGCTGGCTCATTTGTTGCGAACACCACGCTGTTTTCTGGCTTCAGCCTAGACTGGCATTTTCTCTTTCTGACCATCAGTCTAAGATGTGTCAAAGCTCTCAGGACCCAGGGTTCCGTTCGTGAAAAATGACTTAGTACCACCACCTGCCCCTCGCGAGGAGCTAAGAGCCGCGCGCAATCAGGGTGCAAAATTTTTGGCGCTTGCTTTCCTGTTCAGTGTGTTTGTCAACCTTTTGATGCTCACCGGCCCTCTTTTTATGTTGCAGGTCTACGACCGGGTGCTTGGTTCACGCGCGGTAGAAACCCTGGCAGCGCTTTTTTTGTTGGTCGCTCTGCTATATGCCCTGATGGCCATGTTAGACTATGCCCGCGGTCGGATTGTTGCGCGGTTTGGTGCACGGTTCCAATCCCAGTTGGATGAACGGGTGTTTGACGCGACTATGCGCAGATCTCTGCATCCACAAATCCGTGCAGCTCCGGCAACGGCCCTGCGGGATCTGGAATCCATTCAAAACCTATGCTCATCGCCGGTATTGCTTGCTGTGATGGATATCCCGTGGACACCCGTTTTTCTGGCGGCCATTTTCCTTTTTCATCCGCTGCTAGGATGGTTGGCCATCGCAGGAGGTGCGGTTTTGGTCGTCATCGCTCTGATGAACCAACAACTGACGCATCGCAAAATCGCCGCCGCACAATCTGCTTCGGCCAAGGCCAACTCATTTTCGGAACATGCCCGCCAAGCCGCTGAGATTGTGCGCGCTCAGGGTATGCAAACAGACATCACCAACCGCTGGCAACGACAGCGGACGGACGCATTGCAGCAAACGATTTCCGCCAGTGATTGGACGGGCAGCTTTTCATCTCTGACAAAGTCCCTCCGTCTGTTTTTACAATCTGCCATGTTGGCCCTTGGCGCGTTGCTGGTGTTGCGCAACGAAGTGACGCCAGGTGCTATGATCGCCGCGTCGATCCTACTGGGCCGAGCTTTGGCCCCGGTTGAACAGGCTATAGGACAGTGGTCGATGGTTCAGCGCGCCAGAACTGCATGGGTCTCATTGAATGAGTTCCTGCAATCTACACCGCCCGACGCTCTGCGCACAAAACTGCCCACACCCGAGGCCAATTTAACGGCCAAGACGGTCACGCTCATTCCGCCTGGCGCGGAAAGTCCGACATTGCGCAATGTCTCCTTGTCTTTGGAGCCGGGAAAAGCGCTCGGCGTGATCGGAAAAAGCGGGTCAGGAAAGTCAACACTGGCAAAGGCGCTTTTGGGCCTTTGGCGTCCCGTAAATGGCGAAGTCCGCTTGGGCGGGGCAACCTTGGATCAATACGATTCCGGCGAGTTGGGACAGCACATTGGATACCTGCCGCAGGATGTGACGCTGTTCAACGGAACCGTCTCGGAAAACATCGCGCGCATGTCCGAGAACCCGGATGCTCAGGCCGTGGTAGACGCCGCCAAAAAGGCAAATGCTCATGATCTGATTTTAACGTTGCCCAAAGGCTATGACACGTTTCTTGATGGCAATGACAGCCAGCTATCAGGCGGCCAGAAGCAGCGTATAGCTCTAGCACGCGCGCTCTATGGAAATCCGGTTCTGCTTATATTGGATGAGCCGAACTCGGCCTTGGATGCCGATGGAACCGAGGCACTGAACGCGGCAATTCGCGGTCTCAAGTCCGAAGGAAAATCCGCCATCATAATGACCCACCGCCCGCAGGCAATTTCAGAATGCGACGACCTGGTCGTTATTGAAAAAGGGCAGGTCGTGAAGTCCGGAAATCGGGACGAGGTTTTAGGAGCTATGGTACAAAATGCCAACGTGATCAAACGCGACCTTAGCAAAACGACTGTCAAGGTAACCCGAGAAAAGGCGAACGACTGATGCCGGACCAGGACGCAAATAATATACGGCCTGTCTGGCGCATAACTTTCCCTGCTATCGTCGGGTTTGTTGCCTTGGCGATCCTAGTTGGAGGGTTGGGTATATGGTCGGTTCGTACACGGCTTGCCGGTGCCATCGTGTCTCAGGGTACCATCGAAGTAGAAAGCAATCGTCAGGTCGTTGAACATCCTGACGGCGGCGTCGTCGGAGAGCTTTTTGCCCGCGACGGAGATGCGGTGGATAGCGGCGACTTGCTGGTGCGGCTTGATGATACTTTCCTCACCTCTGAAAAAACCATTGTCGAAGCGCAGCTGTTCGAGCTTCTGGCGCGCAGAGCCCGTTTGGAAGCCGAACGCGACGGTGTTTCTATCGACAACCTTGCGGCGCAGTTGCAAGAGCTTCAAATGCAAGAAGGTTTGGCCGATGACCTTGTCTACGGACAACAGCGTCTGTTCGAAGCGCGCCTAGAAACGTTGACTCAACAGACCGGACAATTGCGCAACCAGCTTGTTCAGATTGAAAGTGAGATCAAAGGCAACGATTCTCAACTGGCTTCCCTGCGCCGTCAGATGGAGCTGATTAACGAAGAACTGGAAGACCAGCAAAGCCTGTTTAAACGTGGTTTGACCCCTGCAAGCCGCGTTCTAGCCCTGCAGCGTGAACAGGCTAGCCTGACCGGGGAAATCGGACGTCTTGAGGCATCCATCGCGCGACTTCGGGGGCAGATCGCTTCGACGGAAATCGAAATCGTCGAGTTGACCGCGACACGGCGAGAGGAAGCCATCGCAACCCTGAGGGACATTCAGGCCCAGATCGCAGAACTTGCGGAAAGGAGATTGTCGTTGACCGTTCGCTTGTCGCGCCTGGATATTCGGTCTCCGGTCACCGGCACCGTTTATGGGAGCGAGGTATTTGCATTGCAATCGGTGATCCAGGCAGGTGAGCCTATGATGTATATTGTGCCACAAGACACACCGTTACTGGTTGCAGCAAGAGTGGATGCAATCCATGTGGATCAGCTGCATGTCGGGCAACCCGTTCTGCTGCGCTTCACAGCCTTTAACCAACGTGAAACGCCGGAAATTGCGGGCAAGGTGATCAATGTGTCGGCAGACACCTTCACTGACGAGGCAACAGGTCAAACCTTTTACCGCGCTGAAGTAACACCCGATGACGGCCAGGTCGAACGTCTGAATGGCCAGGAACTGCTACCGGGTATGCCTGTTGAGACTATGATCAAGACGGACGAAAGAACGCCCCTTTCCTTCCTCGTCAAACCGCTATCAGACTATTTCAATCGAGCATTCCGAGAATGACCTGGGAACAGGCTCAAACTGACTCGAGGTTACCTAGCAGAATTGAAGTCATTTCAGCAGCCAGGACATTGTCGACCACAACGATATCTGTTCCCGTGTCGTAACTGACATTGGTTCTGGTGACACCTGAAAGGTCGGCATCGGCGTCTATAAAAACCCATTCCGCCTGGTGTGAAGAAGATTGCCCAACTGCCACTTGCAAGACCGCAAGCGCATCCAACGCGTTCACTGCACCGTCCCTGTTGATATCTGCCGCAATCAGATTTTCCGCGGTAGCCGGCCCCCATGTTGGGTCAAGCCCAACCGCAATACGAAGAACCTGAAGAGCATCAAGGGCTGTAATGTCTCCTGACGCCGTTGAATACCCTTTCACGATATCCAACTCACCCGTAAAGGTTCCTGATGGCAGGCCCAAGTCGAACACCCCATCGTCGTCAGCCCGCACGCTCACGGTCCCGCCTCCATCTATCGAAAAGCGGATCTCAGCGTCGCTTAACCCCGCATTTGTAGATGTGGAATCAATCGTAATGTCGCCCTGAATGCCGTCCGAGCTGCCGGGATCAAGCCCACCGAAGTCGCCAAAATCGACGGGAATGTGGTCCGGCCCTCTAAGTCCCGCCCCGAACACCTGTACAAGCGACAACGGGCTACCCGTGTTCGAATTTACCTCGATCGTTTCATTCAGGTACTCGATTACCGCACCTGTTGCCGTGGACGTAAAGGTCAATTGTTCGGGCGTTCTGAGTAGAGGGTAATCAAACACGTCCAACCGATCGACTCCGACCTGAAAATCGGTGATCGTGATGGGGTCACTTCCGTATTGGGCAACGAAAATGTCCGCACCAGCCCCGCCCGTCATTGTTGTCGCTCCGGTGCCCGCAATCAGGATATCGTCCCCTGCTCCACCGTTCAAAGTTGTTTCCAGAATGCTGCCGCTGAGGATGTCGTTCTGACTTGTTCCGTTCACAGTACCGAACCCGTCACGTACGACGCCCAAATTGGACACATCGACGGACAGCTGTGTCAGTCCCGCATCCTGCTGCGAGGCTACAAGTATCTGCAACTCATCACCCACATGTGCAACGCTGAAGGCTTCTACGTTTTGCAGACCGCTTTGAAGCGTATCTTCGAAACTGTCTTGGTGAACCAGTTGCCCGTCGGGCGTCATGGTGAACAGTGTAATCCCGTCATCCCCTCCGCCGGCGACAACGAAAACATGACCGTTCACCTCGACAACCTCGAGATCCTGAACATTGCCAAACCGCGTGTGCAAAGAATCCAGCACATGATCTGTGGGGGTCAAACTGCCGTCACTGCCGAGCATCATGACACTCAACGAGTTGCTCTGGGCACCGGCAACCACAACCCAGGACTGACCATAAGCCTGAACGACTTCCACTGCGGTCGGTGTCGCAATTCCCAAGGTGCTAAGCGTGTCAGTATTATCCACTTCACTGATTGCGCCTGTTCCGTGATTGATACTGAAGGTTCCGACTGTCCCGGAGGTGGCATCGCTTGTCACCAGAATCGAACTGGACGCAATCTGTATCACTTGCATCGAATCAGCTTGGCCCGTGCTTGACCCCGCAAGACGCACAGTCCCATCGCCGTTAAGGTTATAAGTTGCAATCTCCCCGGCGGATTCATGAGCTACAGCCAAAATTCCACCAAACAGCTGGACCACGGCAGAGACATCCCCGCCTCCCACAAGTGTTCCTGTTTCTTGTAGCGCCCCGATTGTGCCGTCTGGATTCAGTTCATACCCAACCAAACCGCTGGCCGAGCGCACATCCAACACCAGTTGGTCCCCGTCAGCAAAGGAAACGGGTGTTCCAATACGTCCAACCTGAAACGAGATCGAACCCGCAAAATACTCGGTGTCTTGCACTTGCGGGATCGCACCGTCGATCAGTTTCCAAACAACCACGCCGCCGCCTGGGCCCGTCACGCTGTACAGATACGTATCTCCGTTAAACGTTTTTAAAGCCGTATCGCCGATACCTGAATCGAGCGCTGCACTTCCCGTTGCAACCACTCCTTCGAACTGAAGCATCATAACCATCACCCCACGCCACACCTGGCTTCGTGAATAGGATGACCTGATGCCCAGTCCGAAACAAAAGCGCGAATGTGGTGAAAACGAGGAGTTCAGTTTCAGATTAACACAAATTTTTCAGGTCCGACCGCATGAGTCACAGATGGGAAAGACAGATGAACAGCAACTTGCCCCATCGGGCGGACGCGGACACCACATATGAGGGTAAGATGACCAAAGAACCTGAATCCAGAACCCGTACGCACGAATTGCAGGCGGACGCAGCTGACAAATCCAAACTACAAAAGTGGATTGACGGAAAGATGCGCCGTTGGGCCGGAACAGGGCTTGCCGGTGGTCTTGGTTCGACTCTGTTGGCATTGCCCGCACTTGCTCAGGCCACCGTCGATGAACTCTACGCCTTCCAATTCGCGGAAACCATTCCAGGTGTTCGATCGGTCAAGTTGTTAAAAGACGGAGATGTTCTTCTGAAATTGGCCAATGGTCAAACGATAGTCGTTGCCGCTGAAAAAGTTCAAATTCTTGAAAGCGGCGCCATTATGATAGCCGAGGATGCGGTGGCCGAAATTGCACAATTCAGCCTAGCGGCCGAAGCCGGCGGCGCGGCTAGTGCCGGTGGCATCAGCGGCGTAGGAGCCGCACTTGGCGGGCTTGGGCTGGCAGGGGCCGCAGCAGCCGGCGCAGGAGGAGGAGGCGGTGGCGACTCTGCTCCTCCCCCAGCTCCGACCTACCCTCACCTGAACCTTTCTGGTGTACAATCCACTGCATTGAGCAGTGCCGCATTGAACATAAACGCGGCTGAAGGCGCCGAGTCAGTCCAAGTTGCTATTGGAAGTTTTGTCGCGCCGGCCACCTTGAACAGTGATGGAACCTGGAGCCTGTCTTTGTCGCCTGCACAGGCAGCCAACCTACCTCAAGGCGTGACAAATGTTGTCGTCCGCAGCCTCGACGTTGATGGGAACGAAATCTCGACCGAGACGGTCACTTTTGACATCGATACATTGCCACCAAACGTGGCAATTTCAGGACTCTCAGCTGGGAATGTGATGAACGCAGCCGAACAGGCAACTGACCTGATAGTCTCTGGCACGACAGACGCGGAAGATGGACAAACAATTACGGTTACCGTCGGAGGTCAAACCTATACCGGATCAATCTCAGGAGGACAGTGGGCCGTCACGGTTCCCAGCTCGGATCTGACTGCATTGTCCGATAGTTCCACCATTACTGTTACCGCGGACGTCCAGGACGAGGCCGGAAACCCGGCCGTTCAGGCTACAACCAGCATCGAAAGCGATTTCACCGCACCGGCTGTCACTTTAGATCAGGTTGCAGGTGGGTCGATTGACCTTATTGATGTAGGCAGCGACTTGTCACTGACCGGCACGACCACCGCCGCCGACGGGGAAGCAATTACGGTAAACTTCAACGATCAAACATACTCGACAACGGCCTCGAGCGGCAGCTGGAGCGTTTCGGTTCCGGTCGCCGATCTTTCGGGATTAACGACGGGAACGTCGGTATCTGTAAACGCGGTTGCCTCTGATGCCGCCGGTAACGTTTCACCTCCGGCCTTCAGTTCTGTACCCGTGGACCTTACTGGCCCCACTATCGCTATCTCACCACCGCCCGTTGGAAGTGTCATCAATGCCGCTGAAGTTGGGGCAGATCTGACCATCAGTGGAACAAGCGGAAATGTACAGGATGGACAGCAGGTTACAGTAACAGTGAACGGGCAGACATATACCGGCAATATCACGAGTGGCAGCTGGAGTGTAACCATCCCGACAGCTGATCTGGTCGCCCTCAGCGACGGTGGCTCATTCACGATTACGGCAGACGTGATGGACACAGATGGTCTTAATGCCCCTCAGGCCAGCGCGACTTTAGACAAAGACGTGACCCCCCCGACCCTGAGCATCGACAGCTTTTCTAGCGGAACCGTTTTAAACGCATCCGAGCGGGGAACTGATTTGACGGTTACTGGATCGTCGACAGCGGAAGACGGCCAAGTTGTCACTGTTGAAATCAATGGGCAGACATACATTGGAACCGTATCCGGTGGCACCTGGAACGCCACCATCCCTGCGGCACATCTGTCGGCGTTGACTGATGGCGCTACAATTTCTGTCACTGCCAATGTTTCGGATGCAGCGGGCAATCCTGCATCCGAGGCCAGCAACAGTTTTAACACGGATTTTACGGCTCCGACGGTCAATATCACCGGACTATCCGATGGCGCTGTCCTAAACGTATCTGAGCAAGCCACCGACATGACAGTTTCTGGGACATCGGATGCTGCAGACGGCACGGTTGTCACTGTTAAAATCGTTCGCCCAGACGGAACCGTGGATGTTTCCGGGACGACAACGGTCTCAGGTGGCACATGGAGCTATACTGCCTCTTCAACGGCGTTGGGTACATTGCAAGATGGGGTCACGTACAATGTCACATCTACGATTGCGGACGCAGCCGGAAATGTTTCCAGCAACACCGGGACTTTGCAAACCGATTTTAGCGCACCTTCCATCACGTTGGATGCGCTGCCAATTGGGCCAATCCTGGATATCAATGAAGTAGGCAGCGATCTTGTGGTGTCGGGGTCGACCAGTGCAGAAGACGGACAGATTGTATCAGTCACATTGAACAATCAAACTTACACAGCTGTTGTCACCGGAGGGACTTGGTCCGCGACAATCCCAACACTCGACCTTTCATCCTTGTCGGACAGTACCGGATTCACCCTGTCAGCGACGGTCAGCGACACGGCAGGCAACTCGGCGACGCCAGCTACGACAAACCTTACAACTGATTTGCGCCCGATTTTGACTATAAACCAGACGGGACCAAATGGTGCGGTTGATCTCGGCAACGCCCAGAGCTCGGGCGCTACAGTTTCCGGAACATCAGTTGGTTTGAGTTCAGGACAAAGTGTTAACATTACGCTGAATGGGTCTCCGGTCGGGTCTGCGACTGTGGCCGCCGATGGCAGTTGGTCTTTGCCGGTCAGCGCGACAGCTTTCACCGGCATTGATGCAGGGGACAATTTGAACTTTCAGGCTTCGGCAACGGTAAGCGGAGGTTCTGATCCTCTCCCGGTTTCGGACCAGAACAATGCTCACGAACCTGGAGCGTATGCGATTGTCCAAACAGACAGCAACGGCTCAACTCTGACTTTCGAGATTTACGCAGACCCGGGCCGAGATATATCGAGTGGCTTGGCAATCACTGCAGAACTCGGATTTGACCCATCGGTCGTAACGTTCGATTCCGGATCGGATGTTGAAAACGGAGCTTTTGACCTGTTTCTCACCAATCCGGTTGGAGCATCGGCGGTAAGTTTCGGTGGAGCAGCCACTGTGTTCACGGATCTTTCCCAACCTCTAGTAACTTTCACCATGACGGTACAAGACGCCAGCCAGCCTGTAGTGTTGTCCGTGACAACACCTGACGGTGGTCCAACAGTTTATCACTTAGGCACGGACGGTGACGAAACCCTCACGGCAACCGATGTCGACAACGTTTTGCGTGGTCAGGGAGGCAACGATACGATCGACTTGACCAGTACGGGACGAGACCTTGTAGTGTTTGAAGCCGACCCAGCGGAAAACGGGGTGGACACGATTACAGGTTTCACTTTGGGTCCCGTTGCCGACGTCACCGACGCATTGATGTTCAGCGGTCTCAGCGTAAGTTCCTTGCGCGGCAATGGAACCGGAGTTGAGACCCTCGGCGCAGGAGACGCTTTAGGCGCGAATACCGGCGTTGTGGGCTTCACGACTGTATTGTCAGATCTGACATCTGGCACCATCGAAACGGCAGTTGAAAGCCTGACTGGCGTACAGAATGGGGACGAGATCTTCGTACTCGCCACCGACGGCACGGACAGCGTACTGGTCAAGGTTGATTATTCGGCTCCGGGATCGGCAACGGTCGATACTGTCGCTCAGTTCACGGGATTGAATGATCTAAGCGGACTGAGCGCGGACAACACCCTACATACCGACCCAACCGGCGCGTCGGTTTAAGTTCCTGCCACGCTGCCGGCAATTATTGCTGGCAGCGACTCCAGAACGGAAGTCCGCACATGTCAAAAACTAACTTGGCACCAGTGACCTACTGTCGCCACAAAGACAAAGGTTGGTCTCGGTTCGAGAGCTACCACTTCGCAGAAAACCTTAGGCACTGCCCTATTGTTCTTCAGGAAATTTTTCAGGCAGCGTCAGCATATCCAATTGTTTTCAGACAAATTGGTCAACACATCATGCCGGTGGCTCTGCTTTCAATGAGCGAAACACAGACTTCACCTTTTATTGCGCCGGATGGTCGCTGGCTTGCAAGCTATGTGCCAGCTGCATTGCGCTGCCCCCCTTTTGAGGTGGAAGTAACAGACCCGAAAACCGAAGACTACAGACTAATGGTCAACGAGCGTTCCGAGTTGATTGGACAAAAATCCGACGGGGAACCTTTTTTCGATGACAACGGTGAACTGTCGCAAGAATTACGCCGCGTTCTAGTCTTTCTAAAAGCCTGCGCGATCGAGACCAACAAAACACGCAAGCTATGCCAGATGATCTCTGATCTCGGTTTTCTTAAGCCCATAGAAACTTTCGAAAACGTTTCACTACCTAAGGGTTGCTTTGGTGCATCGCTTCCAAAAGTACGAGAAATGCCAACAGAGACCTTAGCGTTTTTATACGAAAGCGGTGCTCTGCTTTTGATCCATGCACATAAGGTTTCTATGGCTCACTGCACCTGGATTTCGCGCGCTCAAGAAAAATTGACTTATGATCGCTTCGCAAAACCATTCACAGAAAATTCAGAAGTCTCTGATTTCATTCAAGCATTAGCGTGCGCCCAGTCGGATGAAATGATAGAAACCGGTGAAATGTGAACTGTAATGTCAAATCTCAGATTCACCCCCATCACAAAACTGCTCTTTGTTCTTTGTTGCTTATCAGGATGCGCTTCCGCACCTGACCTGGCGTTTGTTGAAAAGTCTTTTGAGCGCGGATCGGTCGGCGTTGGCGCAACCGCGCCTTCACCTGAATTGGCAAAAAGTGAGTTCGGTCAACTCGTACGTTCGGCCGTTCAAAATAGTCCCTCCAACGCACGTAGCGCAAGCAGATATGACCTTGCAATTGCAGATCGCGATTCCGCCCGGGGCGCATTTCTGCCACGCGTTTCAATGGGGATTAACGCCAGATCCGAACGCGTGGACAGCGATATTGCAGGTGTGACGCCCTTCGTTCGGATATCGCAACTAGTATATGACGGCGGCGCTGCGTCCGAAGAATTGACTGCCGCGAAAGCCCGAGTTCTTGAAAGTCGCGGCGATCAACTGCAAACTGCCGCTGCCATCGCCCTAACCGCAATTGAGGCATATGTCTCAGTTACTAATCAAAGAGAGATTCAAAGAATTTCCCTTGAAAACGTGGGCGTCCATGAGGAAATAACGCGCCAAATTACAGAGCGTTTTGAACAGGGCGCCGGTTCAAATGCCGACGTATTGACTGCGCAGTCCCGCATGGCAGACGCGCGGACACGGTTCGCAGATGCCAGAGCCCGCACAGATCGTGCTGAAGCTCAGTTTCATGAAGTGTTTGGCCACGAACCTGGCACCTTATCACCAGCGATAGAAGCTCCAAGAGTGCCAAGAACAGATGCACAGATCATTGCCGAAAGCCCTCAGGTTCGCCGCGCTGATGCTTCTTTGCTGGCGGCTAAATCGCAACAGTCAGCGGCGATTGCAAGACGTCAACCCGACATAGAAATTGCGGCCTTCACTGATCGCGATGACGACAATGATGCGAATTTCGGCGTTGATCTATCGTTCAACTACGAACTTGACAGCACAGGCCAACGAAAAGCGGCGATTGCCTCAGCAGAAGCTCAGGTCAAAGAGGCAGAATTTGCAAGAGAAGATCTGGTTCGTCAACTTCGCCGTGAGTTAGAATTCGTGCGCTCTGACCAAATGGCGGGAGCGGAAAGACTACAGGCAGCTCGGATTGCAGCCACCGTTAATGCTGACAGCGTTAAAGCTGCTCGCGCTCGGTTCACCATAGGACGGCGCAGCCTGATCGAAATCCTCGACGCACAACGCGACTTTGTCAACGCGCAGGAACGGCTAATCCTCGCCGAACAGAGTTTCTTTCTGACAAACTATGCGGTGCTCAGTTTGACAGGGGACATCCTTGATCTGTTGGGAATCCAGACATTTGAACATGGAGCAAATCAATGATCGACCTGCGTTCCCTAACCAAAAGGACAGATTCACCTGATCTGGAAACGTGTTTGATTCACGTGGCTTCATCTTTGGAAAGATCGATTTCAGTAGCCAGTTTGCAGGCTGCAAGGTCCGGGGTATCGGGGAACTTAACCATTCCCCACGCGATTCAAGTTGCGCAAAATGCTGGACTCCAAGCTGGTTATGGCGCTTGGACGCTCTCGAGTTTCGACAATACGTTGGCTCCTGCCCTGTTATTTTTAAAAGACGATCGCGTCGTGGTTTTTCATGGGCGCTCGACCAGTGGCAGGGTCTTAATTTATGATCCAAGTCTGGGTGATGAGATTGGTGAAGTCTTCGAAAACAATCTCCAAGATGTTTATACCGGTTATGCGATCGTATTTCGCCGGTCTCAATCCGAATATACAAAAAACAGCGGGTACCCTACTGCGGGCCATTGGTTCTGGTCCGCGATGGCAGCAAACCGTTGGTCCTATTTTCAGGTTGTCCTGGCGGCCTCGATTGCCAACCTGCTAGGTTTGTCCACCTCTGTTTTCATCATGGTCGTCTATGACCGTGTTCTACCTAACGAAGCCAAGGAGTCACTAATTGCCCTGACAATAGGCGTTGGGTTGGCTTTGCTGTTCGACTTCGCCCTCAAGTTGTTGCGGGCAGGGTTCATTGATCAGGCTGGGCAGAAAGCCGACTTGATCATCGGGCGTCGGATTTTCAATCAATTGGTTGATTTGCGCATGACTTCTCGTACCGGTTCAACCGGCGCTATGGCGAGCACAGTTAGGGAATTCGAAACTCTGCGAGAGTTCTTTACTTCGGCAACCCTCGTCGCCTTAGTGGATTTGCCGTTCATTGGCTTGTTCATATTTGTAATTTACTTGGTCGGGGGCCCTTTAGCACTTGTGCCCGCTTTGGCAGTGCCGGTTGTTCTGATGACGGGTCTGATTGCTCAACCAATTCTGTCACGGCTGGCCGAGCAGAGTTTTTCAGACGGGCAATCCAAGCAATCCGTACTGGTCGAAACTGTGTCAGGTTTGGAAACAATCAAAACAACGGCGGCGGCACAACAAATGCGTGCCCGTTGGGAAGATGCATTGGAACGGCAGTCTTCCCACGGCGTGAGAAGTCGTGCAGTTACGCAATTTGCACTAAATTTGACGGGTTTCACGCAACAGGCGGCCCAAGTGTTGATCGTGTTCTACGGAGTTTTTCTAATTGCCGATGGTCAGGGAAGTATGGGTGCGCTTATAGCTTCGGTTATGTTGACAGGACGGGCATTGGCGCCGCTTGGTCAACTGGCCCAGACACTTACACGGATCAATCAGGCCCGAAGTGCCTTTAAGAACCTTAACGCACTGATGAACGCCACGAATGAAAGACCTCAAGGTCAAAAGTGGATACGTCGACCTGAATGCCAAGGCCAAATAACATTCAGAAACGTAGAGTTCACTTATCCAGAGCAGGCGGATGCTACTTTGTCTGGCCTTTCCTTTGATATCAAACCCGGAGAAAAAGTCGCAATTCTCGGCCCGATCGGCTCGGGGAAAAGCACAGTCACACGGCTGTTGCTTGGGCTGTACCAACCCCAGTCCGGGTCTGTGATGCTTGACGGAGTGGACATTCGCCAGTTGGACCCCGGGGATCTGCGTCGAAACATCGGGACTGTTCTACAGGATATCTGGCTCTTCTCAGGGTCGATACGGGACAATATTGCAAGTGGCAGCACCAGGCCTCGCGACCGGGACATTATCGAGGCCGGTAAAACTGCAGGTGTAGAAGATTTTATCGCCGACCGATCCGGGGGGTATGACGTAATGCTGTCAGAACGTGGCGAGGGTCTATCAGGTGGGCAGCGGCAGTCCATTGCCCTAGCCAGGGCTCTAGTAACTCGACCTCCAATATTGTTGTTGGATGAGCCGACCAGTGCGATGGACGTCAAAACTGAAGCGAAAGTAATAGACCGCCTCAAAAAAGCGACGACAGACACTACGATGGTCATCGTTACCCATAGAACCAGCCTGCTGTCATTAGTGGACCGTGTCATTGTTATCGAAAATGGACAGGTCAGCGCCGATGGTCCCAAGAGTATCCTAACTAACCACACCCCTGCTCAGCGGAGGCATCTGAATGTCGCAGCATCATGATTTTGCGTCATTGGCACGGGAAATGCGCGGACGGTCACCTCTTAAGGGCTCGATCCTGTTATTGGTCATATTGGCGTGTCTTATCAGCGCGGGTTTGTGGGCCTATCTTACGGAACTGGACGACGTAACACGTGTAGACGGCAGGGTGGTTCCATTGGCGGACGTCCAGCTGATCGAAGCAACAGAAACTGGTGTGCTGCAGCATCTGCACGTGAACGAAGGTCAATTCGTGGAAAAAGGCGCGTTGCTGATGGAGTTCGACACGACGCAAATCGATAGTCAATTCAGCCAGGAACAACAGCGCGCTTTCGGATTAATGGCGCGGGCGGAACGGCTGATGGCCGAAATTGAAGACCGTGAGCTCTTTTTTTCCAAGGAACTGATGGAAGGGGCGCCGGACGTGGTTCGATCGGAAACTGCTTTGTACCAAGGTCGTCAGTCAGAGCTCATCGCTGAAATCGCGATCCTCGAGCGTCAACGGGAGCAGAAACAAAGGGAGTATGAAGAAGGGCTGGTAGACAAGATAACAGCCGACGAAACTCTTAAGATCCTAGCTGAAGAGCGCGCCATCATGACGCCGCTTGTAGAAAAACGGATGGAACCCGCCACGACGCTGTTGACTCTGCGCCGTAATGAAGCCGAGTGGCATGGGCGCAGAACACGTGCGCAAGCTGTGACCAACAGACTGCAGACTGGCCTCGCAGAGATTGACGACCGAATTCGTGCGACGCGCAGCCGGTTTCACACTGCAGCCTTGACTGACCTTGCTGTTACAACGGCGGAATTGGCAGCGCTAAAACCCGTTTTGCCGGCTTTGCAGGATCGCGCAAGTCGCGCGCAAGTTAGATCTCCGGTTCGAGGCGTGGTCAACCGGATTCACAGAACCACGATTGGTGGGTTGGCCCGCAGCGGAGAGGAATTGATCGAGTTAGTGCCACTCGGGGACAATTTGCTTGTCGAAGCCTACGTGCGTCCAGATGATATCGCGTTTTTGCACGCCGGACAGCCGGTGAAGGTCAAAATCACCGCTTACGATTTCGCTCGATACGGTGCGCTGAATGGGGAAATAGTCCGGATCGGTGCAAACACCATAACGCGATCAGAGCGAAATGACGAAGAAGTTTTTGTCGTTGAGATTCAAACCCAACAGTCTTTTCTGGATGCCAACGGAGTGGCAGTTGAGATCATTCCCGGCATGATCGCTGAAGTCGATATTCTAGCGGGACGAAAAACTGTGATGGAATACCTGATAAGACCCGTCGTCAAAGTCAAGGAGCAAGCTCTGCGGGAATAGAAAGAGGTTCTTAAGGCGGGCCAACCGAACAAATAACCTGAAATCACTTGGCGGCCATGGACTGAAAAACTCATAATGCCGCTCGCTTATTGCCAAACGACATCTCCCAGAAAAATGTAGCCTGCACCATAAATCGTTTTGATTAATCTGGGGTTTTTGGGGTCTTCACCCAATTTGGTACGCAGTCGGGATATTCTGACATCCATCGCCCGATCAAAACTATCCCCTGCGGCACCGCCCAAAGTCTCTTGCATATGTGCGCGACTGATCAACCTTTTTGGGCTTTCCAGAAACAGCCGCAAAACTTCCCCTTCGGCGTGGCTGAATGGGGTCTCGGTCCCTGCGCCATCATCCAGAATGTAGCGATCGAAATAGGCAGTCCAACCGTTAAAATGTGCCACATCAGAATGAGTTGGTCGCACCCGCGGCGCCCGCAACCGGGCCCGTATACGCGCGACAACTTCGGCAGGATCAAAGGGCTTGGTGATATAATCATCAGCACCCAATTCCAAACCGGTAACCCGGTCCTGTACCTGCGCTCGGCCCGAGATGATTATGACCGCTGCGCCTTGCTCTAGCGCCAATCGATGCACCAGCGCCAGACCATCTGTGTCAGGCAATGAAAGATCCACTAGGCACACGTCTGGAGTAACACGTTTCAACGAGGCTTCAAACTCGCGCGCACGAGAGAAGCTCTGGGTCCGGAAGCCTGCCTCCTCCAAAGCATCGGTCAATATCCGTCGAATTTCAGGTTCGTCATCAACGATCGTGACCAGTGGTTGGGTCATCAGGCGGCCTCGGTTCTGATCAGGGCGCAAAGTTGAGCGCGGGTGAATGGCTTGCGTAAAACTGGTGCTCGGACAAGCGCTTGTTTGTGCAATGGATCGGAATAAGGCAGCGAAGTCATTAGAATGCAGGGCACCGATGCGTTTATGTCGTCCAAAAGATTCAACCCGGTCTCCTCTCCCTCCAGGCGGATATCCGACAGCACCAAGACTATGTCCTGTAAATTTTGAACCAAAGCCAAAGCCTCGGATTTCGAAGTTGCCTCGATCACGGAAAATCCCAGTTCGACCAGCATGTCGCGGAATTGGCTTCTGAGCGCGTCGCTGTCTTCGACCAACAGAACAAGCCCCTCTTGCACGGGCGGAGCCGGTCTGTACGGCAAACGCAGCACCACAGAGGCGCCAGACGGTGTGTTGCGCAGATCCAAATCGCCGCCAGCCAGTTTGACCGTGTCATAAACCATTGGCAAACCCAGCCCAGACCCCTTATTCCCCTTGGTGGTAAAAAACGGGTTGAGTGCTTTGTCCAATGCTTCAGGCGAAAAGCCGGGGCCAGTATCGGAAACCGCGATTTCCGCCCAGATGCTACCCACCTTATGAGCGCTGATGGTAATCTGACCTGTTTCACCACAGGCATCGCGCGCATTTAACACAAGGTTCAGCAGGGCATCCTGCACCATGCCTGAATCCAGCATCAAGGCGACGTCTGGCAGTGTATTGACCACCGATAGCCCAACACCGCGCGGCAACGACGGCGAGGCCAGAATGCGCAGGTCTTCAAGTAACCCACGCATATCGGTTGCCTTGGGTTGAGGAGTACGATTGCCCGTCATATCCGCTATTCTGTTCAGCAATTGGCCACCGCGGCGGGCGGTCTGTTGCGTGGCGGTGACCAACTCACGGGCATATTCCGGCAAGTCCATCTTTTGCAGTCGGGATTGCATTCCAAGAATGATCGTCAAGAGGTTCGAGAAATCATGGGCAAGGCCGCTGGTCATCTGGGCCGCCATGGCCCGACGGCGCGTTTGCTGCAAGGCGACCCGGGCTTGTGTTTCTTCGGTGATATCGACTGACATGACATAAACCCCGCCTTCTTTGTCTGGCGTGAAAGAAACACGAATACGTCGCGAACCCTGGTTTTCAGTGAACTCGAAAACGGATGTTTCCCCGTCATACGCTTTCTGAAGGTGCGGCTCGACTTTGTCATAGGCCGCAGCACCCAATGCCTCAGAAATATGCATCCCGATTATATCGGACGGACGGCCTGGCATCACTGAATTCAGACGTCGATTGGAATAGTCATATCTTCCTTCAATATCCAAATGCGCTATATGAGCAGGCATCATTTCAGTCGTCATGCGCGTGCGGGCTTCGGTTTCGGTCAACTGCCGCTTGGCTTCTTCCAATGCCGAATTTGTAGAAGCGAGCTTTCGATTCGCTGCCGACAGTTCCTCGGCCCTGTCCAAAAGTTGCCCGGACAGTTCTACCGAACGGGCGCGCAGCAGGGCCTCAGCCTGTTTGGTGTTTGTGATATCTGTATAAACTGCAACCCACCCCCCCTTCGGCAATGGCGCGCCCTCGACCGAGATAACCTGACCGTTGGCTCGAACGCGTTCAAGGTAGTGGGGTTCAAAAGTCAAAGCCTGTCGGATTCGGCGTTCGACGATCTGGTCAGCATCCGCATCATCGCCATACTCACCATGTGTCGCCAGATAGTGGATGGTATCCCGAAACAGCGCACCGGGTTTGACGAGGTCATCGGGCAGGTCAAACATCACCTGAAACGGTCGATTGCTTACAACCAGTCGCAGCTGACTGTCATAGATCGACAACGCCTGACCAATCAGATTCAACCCGGCCGACGTCATCGCTTTGATCTGTTCTTCGGTGATGTCCAATTTCACCCTCCCCGAGTTATATCCGTAACATCGGAAATCTCGCAGGTGTAGAGGCGTTAGCGCCCAAGGCCACGCAGAATTCGATCAATGCCTAGAGCGAGACTTTGGGCCGTCGGATGTAATCGCACATAATGACAACGTGTGGTCCATATTGCGCATTCGGTGCCGCAACATTCGGCGCGTAAGCCGGGCCAGTTCGGGTGCGTAGTCGGGGTTGGGCGCCACGTTTTCAAACTCTCCACGGCCCGTGTGGTCAAAAAGCATGGGAGGCAGGTCCGCAGCGAACTCGACCAGAGTAAAGCGGTCATCCCTCAATATTCCAAGGGATGAATCGCTGGGACCAGTCCCAAGCTGTTCCTGCCAGATCGTGGGGTTCAAAGGTTCGGAAAAGTCCAGCTCACTAAAGGAATAGCTGCGCCAGTCCTCGGGCAGGTTCCCATGCAGCAAAGGCAGCAGAGACCGTCCATCCATCGAATTTGGAATGGATTGCCCAATCCAGTCGAGAATGGTCGGAGTAACATCGATGGATTCGGTCGGAGCAGAAATGACGGAACCCGCTTGGTCTCGATTGCCAGGCAACCGGATCAAAAGGGGCGTGTGATAGGCCGCATCATAGACGGTCATTTTACCCCAGCTGTTTCGATCTCCAAGCATCTCTCCGTGGTCGGCAGTGATAATGATCAAAGTGTCGTCATACTGGCCACTGTCCTTCAGGAACTGGACGACCCGTCCGATATGGTGGTCAACTTCCGTCGCCAACCCCAGATAAACAGATCGCAGAATTTGGATGTTCTCAGGCGTCGGATCAACGTTCTTAAAACCCAGGACGAAATCAGCAGCAGTCTGTTTTTGCATAGTAGGTGCAAAGAACGGATGAACTTCGGCCTCGCTGTTCGCGCCCCCAAGCCCGGCAGGCAGAGGGAGCGACGTCGGGTCATACATGTTGTTGTAGGGGGCAGGTGCCACAAGGGGTGGATGCGGGCGGATATAGGTGAGATGCGCAAACCAATTCTGCCCAACAAGCGGCGCCATACTATTAAGGAATACATCCGTCAAAAACGCGGTGTCACTGTCTTTGGCCGCGTACAACGCTGGATCATTCAGTTTGGCCGGACCACCGGATTCAGAGACCGGTGAATGGACATCCCAATAGCTGTCAAAGGAATAGCCTTGTTTCATCAAGTACGACCGCCATGGATAAGACTCTTCTAGTCGCATCTCGACCACTTCCTCGAACCCGGCCATGGGTCGTTCATAAGACCGAAGAACAGGGTCGTTTGGGTCGTGTATCCTAGGGTCGGCCGTCGTGTCGGTATAGCCAAACAACAAAGGCGAATAGCCAGCCTTTCGCATTTCACTTGCTATGGTCGGGGTGTCGTGGCGCAAAGGTGTCCCGTTTCGCACGGACCGATGGTTCATCGCGTATTGCCCGGTCAGGATAGAGGCGCGCGACGGGCCACAAGGGTTGGTCACTGAAAAATGCCTGTCAAACGTCACCGCCTCTTGCATGAAGGCGCGCATGTTGGGCAGGTCGACATGTCCCGCCAGTGCGCCGTTCAGACAATCGGCCCTAAGCTGGTCAATAATGATAAAAAGGACATTCCCGGCGCGTTGCATCCCAATTCCTCTGATCCTGCTAGCTTGGCTTTTGATGCGGACATTGTCCGGGTTCTACCCAAGCAGCAACAGATTCGTCACACTTGGCCTTAGTTAAGATCAGACTTGAAACGTGTTTGTCGGCTTGATCGATCAATCCTGCGTCTGAAACTGTCACACATGCGCTATTGAGAGGAGAGAATAACCCGAATCTTTCGAAAAATACGTTGCAGCGCACGCGTGTTTTAAATCACATACGCTCATGACCCGACCAACCGTAAATTTGAACCATGATGCTGAAGGCATCAGCATTCTAGTGTCAGGTGAACTTCTAACCCAAACCCTAAGCAGTATAGAAGCCGCATTCGCATCCTTCACGCCTACGGGGAACAAGGTCGTTGTGGACCTGTCAGACGTTCAAGCAATGGATACAAGCGGCGCATGGCTGGTCGCCGATCTGACGCGCCGGGTACAAAAAGCAGGGGGTGAGATTGATCTTCATGGTGCGTCACCTGCCTATTCCGACCTGATTGCGACGGTGTCCAAAAGCATCCCCGATGACCCAGTAACTGAAATTCACCATCGCAGCTTTGGAGACTGGGTGGAAAGCGTCGGCAAACGGACGGCAGGCGGGTGGAAAGACACCCTGTCGATGCTGGACTTTCTTGGCCTGACGCTGCACCGACTAGGTCGGACCCTTCTGAACCCACGCAGGCTACGGCGGGCGGCTCTGGTCTCGCAGATGGAAGAGGTCGGTTTCAAAGCCATTCCGATCGTTGCCTTGATGGGTTTTCTGATTGGCGTCGTTTTGGCATTCCAAGGTGCAACCCAGTTGAAACAGTTCGGCGCCGAGATTTTCGTAGTAGAACTGATCTCGATCTCGGTATTGCGGGAATTGGGCATCCTTTTGACGGCTATTATTGTGGCAGGTAGGTCCGGTTCGGCTTTCACGGCGTCCATAGGCTCGATGAAAGTACAGGAAGAGATTGATGCCATGCGCACCTTGGGCCTGGACCCGATTGAGGTTCTGGTCATCCCGCGGGTGGTCGCCTTGCTGATTATGTTGCCGATCCTTGGCTTCATTTCCGATATCTCCGCCCTGATCGGCGGTGGACTTATGAGCTGGATCGACCTCGACGTCAGCCCCGGAATGTTCGCGACGCGGTTGAAGGAAAACACAGGCATCTGGCAATTTGCGATCGGCATGATCAAAGCGCCGTTCTTTGCACTGGTCATCGGTGTTATCGCCTGTTGGCAAGCGTTGCAGGTCAAGGGGTCTGCTCAAAGCGTCGGGCAGAGGACAACCTCGTCTGTGGTTCAATCCATTTTTATGGTTATTGCACTGGACGCTTTGTTCTCGATCTTCTTCTCGGTTATGGGAGTCTGACATGGACGGAACCGTGCCGCAGAAAACAACCCAGGCCGACACCCAGCGCGAGGCCGTCATTCGGGTACGTAACCTGACCAACCAGTTTGGGCCGCAGGTGGTTCACCAGCACCTTGATCTGGACGTCTGGCGCGGTGAGGTACTGGGCATCGTCGGCGGGTCAGGTACTGGTAAGTCCGTTCTGCTAAGGACAATTGTCGGGCTGAACAAACCTACAGCTGGCAGTATCGAAGTTCTGGGCGTCGACGTGTTGAACGGTCCCGAACAGGAGCGTCGAAGGATTGAACAGCGTTGGGGTGTTGCATTCCAGGATGGGGCGCTGTTTTCGTCACTAACCGTTTTGCAGAATGTCATCGCTCCTCTGCGCGAACATACTGGTATGAGTGAAAGCCTAATGTGCGCACTTGGCAGTTTGAAAATCAGCCTAGTCGGTTTGCCGCAGCTCAGTTGCGGCAAATTTCCTTCGGAACTTTCAGGCGGGATGCGCAAGCGGGCTGCGCTGGCCCGTGCGTTGGCAATGGATCCCGAAATCGTTTTCTTGGATGAGCCCACGGCCGGGTTGGACCCGATCGGAGCCGCCGCTTATGACGATCTGATCGGAGAACTGCAAAATGCGCTGGGATTAACTGTATTCATGGTCACGCACGATCTGGACAGCCTGTATGCCATTTGTGACCGTATTGCCGTTCTCGCGGAAAAACGCGTTTTGGTTGAAGGACCGATTGAAGAAATGACCAAAGTCGATCATCCTTGGGTGCAAGAATATTTCACCGGCCCTCGGGCGCGCGCAGCGCAAGAGAAAGGGCAAAGCAGGTAGAGCCATGGAAACCCGAGCGAATTATATCTTGATCGGCGCCTTCACCCTTGCGGGCATACTTGGTGCTTTCGGGTTCTTTCTGTGGCTCGCCAAATTCGAAATCTCGCGGCAATACGCTTACTATGATGTGTTGTTCGAAAATGTCTCGGGCCTATCCGCTGCTGGTGGAGTCAGCTACAATGGCCTGCCGGTAGGTCAGGTGATTTCTCTGAATCTCGATGAAAATGACCCTTCAAAAGTACGCGTTCGTCTGGAAGTTGACGCTGAAATCCCGGTTACGACAGAGACAATCGCTCAGTTACAATCGCTTGGTGTAACAGGTGTCAGCTATGTCGAGCTGACCGGTGGTTCGCCCACAGCCGAGCGTCTACCGCAAGATAGCCTCATTAAAAGTAAACGCAGCGCGATACAATCCTTATTCGAAGGCGCTCCGCTGCTGATGGAAAAAGCAATAACGTTGCTAGAAGACATCAATGAGGTCGTCGACGACAAGAACCGGCAGGCAGTTTCGGATATTCTGGAAAACGTCGCCTCGGCCACTGGTCGCCTAGATAAGACACTGTCAGACTTTGAAGGCCTGTCGTCTGATCTGGGTGGAGCAGCGCGTGAGATTTCTGCTTTCTCAAAACGGCTTGATAATCTGGCCGACACGGCGGAAACAACGCTGGAAACTGGTACGGACACTTTAAAAAGCGTTAAAACAGCGTCCGAATCCGCCGCTGCTGCCTTGGACAGTGCAAAGGTTACTTTTGAAACAGCGGATCAGGTCATCCAACAGGATCTCAAACCATTCATTGAGCAAGCCTCGTCTTTGGCTGAGAACTTGTCGGGCCTGTCGGATGAAGGCAGCGTCGCGCTGGCAACCGTTTCCGAGACTTTCCTGAATGCAAACAAAACCCTTGGTACGATCACAGGTGCGATGGAAGCGGCCAAGGGAACCCTCACCTCGGCCGAGCGTGCCTTTGACTCGGCGAACCGAGTGATTAACGAAGACGTGGGAGAGGTGGTTGCAGACATTCGTAACGCAGCCAATCAGGTGGCGAACACGGTCACACGGGTAACCGACCGGCTGGACGAAATATCAGCTGATGTTCTCAGTGCTTCAAAGTCCGCTTCTGAATTGCTAGGCACGATTGACGGCATCGTTCAGGAGAACCGCCGTCAACTTTCTGATTTCATGCGAGTTGGCTTGCCCCAATTCACTCGCTTTATCGAAGAATCCCAACGGCTTGTCGTTAGCCTCGATCGGTTGGTCGACAAGGTCGAACGCGATCCTGCACGCTTTTTGCTGGGAACCCAAGCATCGGAGTTTCGCCAATGATCAGGATATTCCTTGCTTTACTGGCGGTTGCGGCCATCGCGGGCTGTACAGGGCTGGGAACGCTTACGCAGGCGTCTAAACCGAACGATCTCTACTTGCTCACGCCCAAAAGCACATTTTCAACGTCCTTGCCACGAATCCAACGACAGATTGTAGTGGAAGAACCGACCGCAACCGCGGCGGTCAATACGGATCAGATCGCGGTGCAACCTACACCGCTTCAGGTGCAATACCTACCGCGGGCGCGTTGGGTGGACCGGGCACCTTTGATTGTTCAATCCCTGCTGGTCGAAAGCTATGAAAACAGCGGAAAAGTCGCTGCAGTCGGACGGTCCATTGTGGGTTTGCGTGCGGACTATGTCATAGTCCCAGACCTACGCGAATTTCAGGGAATCGTCGTAGAACAGCCCGACGGCTCATCAATTGTACGGGTCGAAGTCAGAATGAATATCAAAATCATCGATGAGTTCGAGGACAAGATCATCGCGTCGGACTCGTTTCAAGAATATGTCATTTCAGAAAGCGACCAGACACCCGATCTGGTCAATGCCTTTGACGTCGCATTGGGCAAGACCATGCGCGACGCTGTCGAATGGAGTATTCGGAGAATACACACCCACGCCAGCAACAACCCTAGGTCTTTCTGATAGAGGTTATTGGGTGCCGCGTAGGACGGCACCCGTTGTGACTAACGTTCAAGCGATTGCGCGAGGCGCATCAGCGTCACAGCTTCTGATCGATACCCAAACGTATCATCGCCACGGGATGTGCTGGCCAATGCGATGGCTTCATCATAAGACCAGCCATTTAGATATTCACCTCGGCGTAGCAACTGGCCGAACCCTGCAATGGCATATGAGAAACCAATATCTTCGGTCACGTCGCCCTGCCCGGAGAAAATCGGTTCCTGGATCAATTGGCTTTCTTCTGAGCCCGGTGCTTTGAAGCGTAGCTTCAAGTAGCCAATCTCTTCAGACACGTCGGACACCACGCTGTCGGCATAGCGAAGAGGTTGGTTCCTAATGGCTTCAGACCCCACCGGTGTCACTTCGTATATCGCCGTGACCGAATGCCCTGCCCCAATATCTCCGGCATCGACCTTGTCGTTTGCAAAGTCCTCGCGTCGGAGGCTTCGGGTTTCATAACCGATCAGGCGGTATTCGGCGATCTGAGCGGGATTGAACTCTACCTGAATCTTCACGTCATTTGCGATCGGGAACAATGCACCTGTCAGTTGGTCGACCAGAATTTTACGCGCCTCGCTCAAGGTGTCGATGTAAGAGGCCTGACCGTTCCCATTCTGAGCCAGCGTCTGCATGACCTCATCGTCAAGATTGCCACGCCCAAACCCCAGAACGCTGAGATATGTTCCGCTGTCTCGCTTGCGAGCAATAAAGTCCCGCAGCGCTTCGGGATCAGCCATCCCAAGATTGAAGTCACCATCTGTCGCCAAAAGGACTCGGGTAACCTCACCTTCAGCAGACATAGTTTCCGCCACTTCATATGCTTGCTGTAAGCCGGCCTGCCCTGCCGTCGAACCACCGGCTTCAAGGCGCTGAAGGGCAGCTAGGATCTTACCTTGATCAGAGGCAAATGTCGGCTCCAAAACTTGTCCAGCGCTGCCTGCATAGGTGACGATGGACACCTGATCCTCGGGCCGCAACTCAGCCAGCATTAAGCGGAAGGACTTCTTGAGCAGCGGCAGTTTATTGGCGTCCTGCATCGAACCCGACGTATCGATCAGAAAGACAAGGTTAAGCGGCGGGCGTTCCTCGACAACCGGCGTCGTACCTTGAATTGCGACATGGACAAGCTGAGTCCCATCGTTCCAAGGGGTTGGGCTTACAGTGATCGAAGGTCGGAAAGGCGCTTGACCGTCGGGCAGAGGATAGGCGTAGGGGAAGTAGTTTATCATTTCCTCGATACGCACCGCATCACGCGGGGGCAATTTGCCATTCAGCAACGACGACCGAACGATTGAATATGAGGCCGTATCGACGTCGATCGAAAATGTGGACACGGGATCGTCTGCTGTAATTTTCAGCGGGTTTGTTTCGGCAGTGGCAAATGCCTCAGTATCCCTTTCGAGGGACAAGCCATGCAGGCGCGACAGCTCAGGTGGCGTGCTGCCGCCCTCATCCGCAGTCAGGGCATTACCGTCTACGACGGATTTCTGGCCTGTAGCCCGCTGGTTTCTCGGCTCGGACAATGGGGCGGCGAATTCGGCCAACACTGGGGCTTCAAACCCTGGCTCACTGTTACCGAGAGCGTCTTCAGCCTCTGCCACCACATTTTGTGGGACATCGGATTGGACTTGTTTCCAAGACGTCGGCTTCGGCACATAGTCACGAGTCTGCGGCAGGATCACAACCAGAGCAACGGCTGCAACGGCTGTCGTGGCCGTCAGCAGACCACGGTGTGAGAGGGCATTCAACATGGATTTCGCTCCTTTTGTCACGCGGGCCAATAGGCCTCGCCTGACATTGGGACGGTCCAGGGCGGACGATCCTTGGAGCGCCGCAAAGTTTTTTTGCGCCAGTTTCATATTGGCGGCTCGACGGGATGCGTTTGGACCGGGGGTCGAGACGTCCATTACTTTCTTCAACTGCTCAAGATCATCGGTCATTGCGCCAACTCCTCTTGTCGCATTGCACGCAGACGCTTTCGAATTTCAGCAAGACGCCATGACACGGTACCTTCGGACACTCCCAATACTTCACCCGCCTGCGCATGCGTCATCTCATCTTCAAGGGTCAGGGCCAGCGTCTCCTGCAAGTCGAGCGGCAACAACCGCATCGCTGTTTGCAGCCACTCGACGGCTTCCGCTACCTCGGCTGCTTCGGCGCGGCGCATCTGCTCAACGTCGCCCCACCCAAGCGCGGCTCTGCTGCGCGTCGCCTGCCTGCGGCGTGTGTCCTCGACGGCGTTCACCACAACGCGATACAACCAAGTGGTAAATTTCGACCGCGCTTGAAACCCGGCAATCTTGGACGGCAAACCGGCACAGATATCCTGAGAAATATCCTCGGCCTGTTCCTCGCGGCCGGTCAATCGATAGGCCAGACGGAAAATTCGATCGTAGTGACGCTCCAGAAGGGCAGCAAACGCCTCAGCGTCCCCTTCAATCGCGGCTTGAGCCAAGTCTTCATCCGACGTTTCCATGCGCATCACGATGAGTAAGACGCATCTGAAAGGTCAATCCTTGGCGGCATTCGTAAAAAAATCAGAAATGTTCGGATGTGGCTTGTTCCCAATCAGCCGCATACTCATCCGGAATGGAACCTGAAAGGAAGGCACCGGAAGCCACCAGCGTGTATTGATCAGCATAGGAATTCTCACGCTCATCTGCGGTACGGCGCCGGATATCTGATGGGTGCAACTCGGCGGCGGTTTCTTTGCCCATAGCCCCCAGAATTTCTACAAAGCTTTCCACAGTCGCATCATGGTAGCGCTGAACACGCTTGCGTTTTTGCGGTACGTTCACCGCTCTCCCCCTGATCGGGTCTTGGGTCGCCACGCCGGACGGGCATCTGTTTGTGTTGCAGTGCAAGGCCTGAATACAACCTATCGCGAACATCATCGCCCGGGCCGAGTTGCACATATCGGCACCCAACGCGAATTTCTCGATCATGTCATATCCCGTCGCCACTTTGCCCGAGCAAATGATCCTGATCTGATCCCGCAACCCTACGCCGCACAGGCAGTTGTTGACGAAGATCAGAGCCTCGTTCAGAGGCATCCCCAGTCGATTGGTAAATTCGACCGGGGCCGCGCCGGTGCCACCTTCGGCACCGTCAATGGTAATGAAGTCCGGCACAATCCCTGTTGCAAGCATCGCTTTGCAAATCGCCATGAACTCAGACGGGCGTCCAATACACAGTTTAAACCCGACCGGCTTACCACCTGATATTTCGCGCAGATGCTGCACGAATTGCATCAGCCCCGTTGGCCCCTCAAACGCAGAGTGCACCGGCGGAGAAATAACGTCCTGATGCACCGGCACACCCCGGATTTGAGCGATTTCTTCGTCAACTTTCGCGGCAGGCAGCACACCGCCATGAGATGGCTTAGCCCCTTGCGACAGCTTGATTTCAATCGCCTTGACAACTTCTGTACCGGCTTTTTCGGCAAATTTGTCCTTGTCGAAACCGCCATCGGCCGTCCGACACCCAAAGTAACCGGTTCCAATCTGCCATATGATGTCTCCGCCCTCGGCCAAATGGTGCGGAGACAATCCGCCTTCACCAGTATTATGGGCGAATCCACCATCTTTAGCGCCACCATTCAAAGCTCTGATCGCGTTTGCGCTCAAGGCACCAAAACTCATGGCAGATACATTCAATCGCGAGGCGTTGTAGGGCTGGCTGCACTGGGGGCCACCCAGCAAGACACGCTTTTCGCTTTCATCCACATGTTTGGGCGCGAGCGAGTGGTTGGCGCGGTGATACCCAACGGTCAGGATATCGTATTGCGTACCAAACGCCTGCGTATCCACCTGCCCCTTGGCGCGCGCATAGACCAACCCACGGATGATACGATTAAAAGGTCGGCCACTTTCGTTGGTCTCAACGAAATACTGACGTATCTCGGGGCTGACGAACTCCAACATATATCGGAAGTGACCCAGAACCGGATAGTTGTCGAGCACATTGTGCTTGGTGGTCAGAACGTCATAAAGCCCGATCACTGAATATGGCAACAAGAATATCAACAACCAATGCGCAGGAGGCCAAAAGAGTCCCCAAACAACCGTCAGCGGCAGACACACATAACTGAGAAAATAAAATAGTCTGCGGACGATCATCCTAGCTCTCCAAATCAGATGGCGGGTCGATCAAATCGTGGGGGCATTTGGCGTTTGATTGCAAGCATTTGTATCAGTGCATGTAGATGGCGGTGATTTTGAGGGCAGGGCTTCAGGTCGGCTCATAGTTGATCCTACTTTAGTCACACGGTATCCAACTCGCATGCTTGAAACGGACGAAACCATTGGCCCAAAAATCTACCCACCCGAAGGTTTCAGACACAGCGTGGATGTTTTTGGCTGTTTTCGTGGGTGGCGCAGCAGGGTCATTGTTTCGAGAGGCTTTTTCTATAGAGATCCCCGGCATTCGGATCCTAACAACAACCTTCGGGATTAATATTGCCGCCTGTTTTGTCTTGGGCTGGCTATATTCCATAAGACACCGCGTACATGCCCATGTCCTGCACCTTGGCGCTGTCGGGTTTTGCGGCGGGCTATCTACCTTTTCCTCTTTTGTTGCAGACTTAGACATGTTGGCCGCTATAAACCCCTGGTACGCCATAATGGCTGCCGTACTTGAGATCGCATGTGGCCTAATTGCCGCCCTCGCGGGCGAAGCAATAGGTCGCCGTGTTTTCAACACGAGGTCCGGGTGTTGAGCGAATTTTACCAGCATATAATGTTTGGTTTAGGCGGGGGTCTAGGTGCGGTCCTGCGCCATTGGGTGGCTTTGAAAATCAATCACGATCTGCCTTTTGCGACGTTGATCGTAAATGTTGCTGGAAGCTTCATTCTGGGCCTCTGGAGCGGGTACCTCGGCGGGGTGACTGAGATAAGCGAGGAACAGAAACACCTTGTTTTCGGGTTCTGCGGTGGCTTCACGACCTTTTCAAGCTTTGCTTATCAATCGCTGGAGTTGCGGCGCAGGAACACATTTGCCTTGGCTGCGGGCAACATATGCCTCAGCCTTGCCTTGTGCTGGATAGCGCTTGGATTTGGTCTTTTATTGGCGAGGCTTTGAATACCGAAGAGTTCGCGTTTCTAACTTGGTCACTACATTGGAAACGTGTGCATGCGCACCGCCAAATTTCCCATGATCCAGATTGTACCGACTATGATGATCAGCAAAACCAACGTTGAAAACAAAACAAGATCCAAATCTTCACGGCTACTGCGCCTGCGATCAATATGAAGGAAGTAGACCAGCTGTAAAACCAATTGCGCAAGCCCCAGCAAACCAATCGTCAAATAAACGCCCTTGGTCGCAATACCGAAGACAAACGCTGCCAAGAAGACAGAAATGGTCAGCAGCAGTGAGCCGCCATATCCTATAAGATAACGACGGCGTTCCCGACGGTGCATTTCGCTGCGCTTATCCATAGGCGAGCCCTCCGAAATAAACGATCGTGATGATCCCGATCCAGATCAGGTCAAGGAAATGCCAAAACAAGGCCAACCGCACGACCCGCGACATAAGCAGGTCTGTCAGACCGAAAACGCGAAGCTGGATGCCCAGCACGATCAACCAGATGCAACCGGCAGCAACGTGCAGGCCGTGCAGTGGAACGAGGCCATAGAAAGCGGACAGAAACCCGCTGCGTTGGGGAATGCCTCCCTTTTCAGCCATCGCCATAAAATCACTCATTTCAAGAACCAGAAAACTCAGCCCCAGAACCAGCGTCACGCCAAACCACATCACAATGCGTGAGCGTGGCAGGTTGTACTTCAGAGCCAACATCGCCAGCCCCACAGTCAAGCTGCTCGTAAGCAAGATGAGCGTTTGGGCAAAAATGCTCTTAAGGTTGAACAGCTCATGCGGACCGGGTCCACCGGCCTGCGCATCTATCATGGTGATGTAGATGGCGAACATCAGACCAAAATAGACAAGGTCGCTCATTAGAAAGACCCAAAAACCGAATGTGACGACTTCACTGGCCTTGTCCGCTTCGGGATGCCTGCGGCCCAGATTCAATCCGGGGTAACTGTGGGTTGGAGCGCGCTTCATGTTGTGGCCTCCATATCTGGTCGCGCGAGACCACGGTTTTCAGGTGCGCATTCATGGTCGCGATTGACAGGGTCCGAATTGCGCACGATCTCAAGCCATGCTTCATGCTGTTTGCGCACCTCGGTGGCCGGTATGACCACTTCGGTGTCCGTTTGGAACGTCCAGGCGATGAACGCCACGACTATAAGGACGCTCATCAACGCGGCCAACCACCAGATCCACCAGACAAGCGCGAACATCCAAACACCACTGAAAACACACAAAACGAAACCGATCGCGGTATTGCGCGGCAGCAAAATATCCTCGTAAGCCTCAGGCTGCGGGTAAGCTTCATTTCGTTCCTTGGCCGCAGCAAAATCATCCCGCTCGGTCACGTTGGGGATGATAGCGAAGTTGTAAGGCGGCGGCGGCGCCGGCGTCGACCATTCCAGTGTGCGGGCATCCCATGGGTCGCCAACCGGCACGCGTGTTTTCTCGCGGTCTCTGATACTGATCCATAACTGCGCAACGACCGCCAGCAATGCTGACAGGATCACCAGTGATCCAAGCGCCGCAACGATCATATAGGGGTGGAAGCTGGGGTCCTCCCAACTGAAAGACCGTCTGGGCATCCCCATCAGACCGACGAAATACAACGGCAAAAAGGTCAACATGAAACCAACTGTCCACAGAACAACCGTCAGTCGCCCCCAAGCTTCGTTCAAACGAAACCCAAAGGCCTTGGGGAACCAGTAGTTATATCCGGCCAGCAACCCAAACAACACCCCGGGCAACAACACGTTGTGGAAATGCGCCACAAGAAACAGCGTGTTGTGAACCTGATAATCCAACGTTGGATTAGCCAGAAGAACGCCACTGAGGCCGCCAATCACAAACAGCATAAGGAATGCGAGGCCATACAGCATCGGGACCGAGAAACGGATTCGGCCCCGAAACAGTGTGGCCATCCAGTCATATACCTTCACTCCGGTCGGAATAGCGATCAGCATCGTAGCAATCCCAAACACCGCATTTATCAGCGCGCTTTGACCCATCGTGAAAAAATGGTGCAGCCAAACCGTGAACGACATAACCGCGATCGACATCGTGGCGATGACAAGCGAGTTGTAGCCGTACAGTCGTTTCGCCGAAAAGGTTGCGAAAATCTCGGAATAAATCCCATACGCGGGAAGGACCAGCAGATAGACCTCGGGGTGGCCGAACAGCCAGAACAGATTGGCGTAGCTCATCATGTTCCCACCAAGGTCGTTGGTGAAAAAATGGAAGTCCAGATATCTATCCGCCGCCAACATCAGAGCCGCCACGCCAAGCGGCGGCATTGCGAAAACGATCAGGATCGAACTGCAGATGATCGTCCAACAATACATCGGCAGACGCATGAAGGTCATACCGGGCGCGCGCAATTTATAGATCGTTACCGCGAAGTTTATGCCTGTCAGAGTTGTCCCGATACCCGACACAACAATGGCCCAGATCCAGTAGTCCGGTCCTACGCCGGGGTTAAAGGCTGCACCAGTATAGGGTGGATAGGCCGTCCAGCCACCGGTCGAGAACTCTCCGACCACCAATGACACCATCAGCATCATGCCTGCGGAGACCGTAAGACCAAGGCTGATCTGGTTCATGACCGGAAAGGCGACATCTCGTGCACCGATCATCAGAGGAACCAAAAAATTCGCAATGCCGAACACGAAAGGAACCGCGACAAAGAAAATCATTATCGTGCCATGGGTACTGAACAGTTCAGCAAAATGTTCAGCTTCCAGAAAACCTTCACCTGGGCCTGCGGCCTGCTGAGCGCGCATCACAACACCTTCGAGAACGCCCCGAGCCAACATGACGATGGCAAAGACTATATACATGATGCCGATTTTCTTGTGATCCGCGCTGGTCAACCAATCGCGCCACAGTGGACCCCAAAGACGAAACCAAGTCAGTAAGCCGATAACGGCTATTGCTCCGACTATCACAATCGCGGCGGCGGCGTTGGCGACAATCTCATTGGCGTTCGGAGACTGGATCAGCCCCGCAATCGGAAAAGATTCCCAACTCAGGCGGCCGAGTATTTCGCTGTACTCAGTCGTCATTGTCCGCCCTCCTGACCATATGAAATGGTCCCGGGCTGTTGCGCTGCCGACAAAGGTTGACCGCTGTGGTAACGGTGCAGGATAGAATGAAACAAGTCGCCGTCATCCAGTGTGAAATACAAGGCGTTCAGAGGCATCGTCGCGGTGCCCAACGCAGCCTGAACTTCGTCCCTGTCGCTGCGCATTGCCAGTGTTTTATAGGTGTCGGTTGTTAGCGGAATGCCGTTGGCTCGCACGCTGTTTACCCACGCATCGAAATCTTGCAACTGCATGGCCTGTGTCAGGAATTTTTGCTTGGTAAAGCCCCTGCCATTATACTGCGTGTTTTCACCCTGCATGGTCTTTGGCGTGTTGGCGACGAGATGTAGTTGAGTGGTCATTCCCGGCATCGCGTAAATCTGGCCGGCTAACGCAGGGATCATGAAAGACTGCATAACGGTGTCAGTCGTCAACGTTATCGCGACTTGTTGCCCTACAGGTATCCCAAACTCTCCTACAGTGGCGATGCCGTGGTCAGGATAGATAAACAACCATTTCCAATCTAAGCCTACGACCTGCACATTGATGGCAGGCGCTTCACCAAATGAGTTTGCATAAGGATCCAACCGGTGAGTTGCCTTCCACAGATAGAAAGACAAGACCGCGACGATCACGACCGGAACGCCCCACATCAAGAATTCCAGACGCGCCGAAAAGTCCCAGTTCGGGGCATAAGCTGACTGACTTTGTTTGCGCCTGCGATACCTGATTGCGATCAAAGGTACGAGGCATAAAACCGGCACAACAGCAATCAGGATCAACAGCGTTGCTCGCACCAGATGTGTTTTCTGAACGGCTGCGATGGGGCCTTGCGGCTCCAGAAAACTGTCGGCAGCATGGGCCACATGTGCAAACAACCCCGCGGTCAGAACCAATGCGGCGATTGGCAACACAGCGGATGACACTCTGAAATGGGCCACGCCTGTTCGCCCTCCCACGGCATATGGTGTGGCTGAACTATCAACAGAGTCGGGCGATTTCTCAAGAGTTTTCCAAAACCCCAAATTGTTCGTATTCCTTTGCGATCAACCCCAGCCTTATACAAACGACACTATTGACTTGCGGAACACCTAGGTTGAGACAATTCGGAAATGCGTTGGATTTTTTGTTTTCTTGCTCTTCTACTTTGCACGACTGTTGCGCGGGCTCAGGACCGCGCTGCTATCGAACACCAATTTCAGGCGTGGATTGGTGAAATCATATGGCCGAACGCAAAAGCCAAGGGCGTTTCAAAACACACTTTTCAGCAAGCATTTGACGGTGTGATGCTCAACTGGGATCTTCCCGACCTGGTTCCACCCGGAACACACAAGGTGCAGCCGACACAACAGAAACAGGCCGAATTCGGTGCGCCTGCCCGCTATTTCAACCCTGGCTCAGTGCAAGGTGCAACCTCGGTTGGGCGTAAGATGGCCCGCCGCCATGGCGCGGTGCTTGCCCGAGTTGAAACTGAAACCGGTGTCCCTGCCCGCATATTGTTGGCTATTTGGGGACGAGAAAGCGGATACGGTCAAGTGCCCATCCGGCATGACGCCATACAGGTTCTGGCTACCAAAGCGTTTATGAGCATGCGGGCGGAACTGTTCACCAAAGAACTGATCGCAGCGCTCGAGATTGCCGAGGCGGGCCACGCCCCACCTGGTAGGATGAAAAGCAGTTGGGCCGGAGCTCTTGGGCAACCCCAGTTCATGCCCTCGAATTATCTTGAACATGCGGTTGACGGAAACGGAGACGGACGCGCAGACATCTGGACCTCGGTTGACGATACTTTGTCGTCAATTGGGTACTATCTTGCGCGGCATGGCTGGGTGCCGGGCCGCGATTGGGGATTTGAAGTCACGGTTCCCCTATCTGTGTCCTGCGCAAACGAGGGGCCTGATCAGGGTAAACTTATTCGTGATTGGGCTAAACTGGGCATTCAGAGAGTGTCGGGGAAACCATTCCCACAGCATGAACTGCCCGAAGAAGGATATCTGATGATGCCTGCTGGTCGAAACGGACCAGCATTTCTGGTTACACCAAATTTCTATGTGCTGAAGCGATACAACAACAGCGATCTGTATGCACTGTTTGTCGGCCACGTAAGCGATCGCATCCAGTACCAAATCGGCGACTTCAAGGGACGTTGGGGTGCGATAGACCCGCTTTACCGATCAGACATTGTAGCAATGCAGAAAGCATTAGAAGCTCAAGGGCACGACGTGGGCGGAGCGGATGGTTTACCTGGATTCAAGACGCGCCGTTCTATCGGTAGGTGGCAGGAACAAACTGGCCGTATCCCGACCTGTTTCCCCGCGGCTTCAATGAAAGCGACTCTGGCCAAATAGCGATTCGCTGTTTTCACAGGCTATGCTTGAGCCATTACCAAGCGTAAAGCGTCAACCTGTTTCCAAGCAGCTTCACAAAAGTGTCAAGAAGCGCCCGCGCTAAATTATTTTATTGCCGGATAGGACCCGTTTTCATTCACAATTGACGTTAGATTGCCCAATTTGCAGGCAAAGGCTTTAACCTTTTTTGAAATAATGCCAACGTCAGCCCCAGTGAAGGGCGACTTTCGCAACCACGTTTCCGACTGCAACCGAAAGACTGCGACGCGGTGTTCATTGCGATCTGACAAAGCAAACTGTGAACCCGTCCCGAGCTCGATCCAAGCCGGACAATCAGAGAGGTCAGTGACCGCTCTGACGGGCTATGCGTGTGTCGCCCCCAAAAACGGGAGAATACAAACATGAACAAATATATTCGAACTTCACTAGCAGGTCTGTTGACTTCGACCATGATCACCGGCGCGGCTTTTGCCGCCGGGACCCACCCGACCACGGGCGAAGCGCTGGCCGATGACCAGACGTTCACCTATCGCATTCTGGACGAGCACAGCTCGGTTGATCCGCAGGTAGTTGAGGATGTTTCGGGCGCCGAGATCGTCCGCGATCTGTTCGAAGGTCTGATGAACCAGGACGAAGACGGAAATCTGGTTCCAGGTGTAGCAACGGGCTTTACCACGAATGACGCCAAAGATGTCTACACCTTCACCCTGCGAGACAACGCTAAGTGGTCCAACGGCGATCCGGTTACAGCAGGCGATTTCGTTTTTGCCTGGAAACGCGCCGTCGATCCCGCTCTATCCTCGCCCTATGCGTGGTACATGGAGCTGATGTCGATCGAAAACGCGTCTGAAATTATCGCAGGCGAAAAGCCGGTTGACGATCTGGCCGTCAAGGCCATCGATGACCACACGCTGGAAGTAAAGCTGAGCGCACCGCTGTCCTATTTCCCGCAGATGACCACGCATGCGACCACCTTCCCTGCCCCGCAGAAAGTGATTGAGGAGTTCGGCGACGCCTGGACCAAGCCCGGCAACATCGTGTCGAACGGTGCTTATGTTCTTACCGAGCATCTGCCGCAGGAACGCTCGGTTCGCGAGCGTAACGAGATGTACTGGGACAATGACAACACGATCATCGAAAAGGTAGTGGCCTTGGTCATCAACGATGAAAACGTGGCCCTGACCCGCTATCTGGCCGGTGAACTGGACCGCACGGAAGTTCCCGCAGGCCAGTTCCCGCGCCTGCAAAAAGAGCACCCGGAAGAGGCGATCAGCTTCCCGCGTCTGTGCAACTATTACTACACGTTCAACCTATCCGAAGGTGGTCCGGAAGCGTTCAAAGACCCGAATGTCCGTCAGGCCCTGTCGCTTGCCGTAGATCGTAAGATCATCACCGAGAACATCATGGCAGGCGGTCAGCCGCAGGCATATACTTTCGCGCCCGAAGCAACCGCAGGCTTCACCGTTCCGGACGTCGAAATGGCGTCGATGTCGCAAGCCGAACGGGACGAACTGGCCAAGGAACTACTGGCCGAGGCCGGTTATGGCGCAGACAATCCGCTGAGCTTCGAGATGGTCTACAACACGTCAGAGGCCCACAAGAAAGTTGCCGTGGCGCTGAGCCAGATGTGGAAACAGAAACTGGGCGTGAACGCCGAGCTGGCCAACATGGAATGGAAAGTGTTCCTGGAAGAGCGCGGTAACCAGAACTTCGATCTGGCCCGTGGCGCATGGTGTGGCGACTACAACGAAGCCTCGACCTTCCTGGACCTGTTGCAGTCGGATTCGGGCTATAACGACGGCAAGTATAACAACGCCAAAGTTGATGAACTGCTGGCCTCTGCCAAAACCGCGGACGATGCCGCGCCGCTTTATACCGAGGTCGAGCGTATCATCGCGCAAGAGACCCCCGTCATCCCGATCTATCACTATGCTGGCGTCTACATGATGGACAGCGATGTGGGGAACTGGCCGGTCAATAACGTAGAGCAGAACTGGTACTCCAAAAACCTCTACAAAACAGCCGAGTAATCACCTTTAGATCCCGCTGTGCCCCAAGAACCGCTTTTGGGGCACAGCCAATAATTGGGGGCATGAAATGCTTGCCTATATCATCCGGCGGCTGTTGGTCGCCGTTCCGACGATCTTGTTGTTGATCGTCGCTTGTTTCTTTTTGATGCACTTCGCGCCCGGTGGGCCTTTCACCTCGGAACGGCCTCTGCCGCCTGCGGTTCTGGCCAATATCGAGGCACGCTATGGGCTGGACCAGCCGCTGTGGAAACAGCTCTGGGACTATCTTTATAACATCGTGGTGCATTTCGATTTCGGACCATCCTTCAAGTTCAAGGACCGCGATGTAAACGACATCATCGCCCAAGGTTTCCCGATCTCGCTGACTTATGGATCGCTGTCGTTCCTGTTTGCTACCACGATTGGCGTAGGCCTGGGGATTGCGGCAGCCATCAAGCACAATAGCTGGATCGACTATTTCGCTGTCGGTCTGGGCATTGCAGCTCAGGCGCTGCCGAACTTCATCATGGGCCCGATCCTGATCCTGACCTTTACCCTGTGGTTGGGCTGGTTGCCGGGCGGTGGCTGGAATGGGGGGCAATGGCCATACCTGATCATGCCCGTCATCGCCCTCGCGACCTCATATGTCGGCTCGATCGCGCGGATCACGCGCTCGTCGATGCTTGAGGTTCTGAACTCGAACTTCATCCGCACCGCGCGGGCCAAGGGCCTGCCGACCAGAACCGTGATCTGGCGCCATGCGTTGAAACCGACGCTCTTGCCCGTCGTCTCCTATTTGGGCCCGGTCTTCGTCTATGTTCTGACCGGTTCGGTCTTCGTGGACATCTATTTCTCGACCGGAGGTCTGGGGCAAGCCTATGTCGGCTCGGCCCTTTCACGCGACTACGCGGTACTTTTGGGGGTCACGATCCTCTATGGCGCGCTGACCGTCGTCGTGAACCTTTTGACCGACCTGGCCTATGCCTGGTTCGATCCGAAAATCCGGTACTAAGGGGCGAACCATGCTTGGAAAATCTCAAAAAGCCGCCCACCTGGCCGAAGATATCACCGATTACACGGTCATTCAGGGGCGTTCACTGTGGCAGGACGCGCGGATGCGTTTTGTGCGCAATAAGGCTGCGATGGCCAGCCTAGTCATTCTAGCGCTGATCGTTCTGTTCACCATCATCGGTCCCTATTTCGCGGTCTGGAACAATGAAGAGATCGACTGGAACGTCATGGGTGACGTTCGTGGCATGGGGATGCCCTCGGTTGAGACGGGGCATTTTTTTGGCGTCGATGATCTAGGGCGCGATCTGTACAGCCGCGTCATACAGGCCACCACCACATCGCTGTTAGTCGGTCTGATCGGGGCGGCCACGGCGCTAATCGTGGGCACCTGCTATGGTATCGCCGCAGGCTATATCGGTGGCCGGACCGACAGCGTCATGATGCGCTTTGTCGACATCTTGCTGGCGATCCCGGCAACTCTGGTGATTATTCTGCTGCTAGTCGTGGCAGGTCGATCCTTCTTCATGCTGTTCATCGCACTTGGCGCGGTCGGCTGGCTGACCATGGCGCGGATCGTACGGGGTCAAACCCTGACCCTGAAAAACCGTGAGTTTATCGAGGCCGCCCGCGCCGCAGGCGTCAGCGAATTCACGATCATGTACCGCCATATCCTGCCCAACTTGCTGGGCGTGGTGATCGTCTATGCCTCGCTTCTGGTGCCTGAAATGATCCTGACCGAGAGCTTTATCTCGTTCCTTGGGCTGGGGATTTCAGAACCTTACACCTCGCTGGGTCGTCTGATCGCGGAAGGGGCCGGAACCATGGGGTATGGCACCCTGTGGCAATTGATGTTCCCGCTGACTTTCTACGTCGCCATCATCATCACGATGTTCTTCATCGGGGATGGTCTGCGTGACGCTCTGGACCCGAAGGATCGCTGATATGAGCCTGTTTTCCGTAAAAGACCTGAAGGTCCAGTTCGACACCCCCGATGGCGTGGTCGAGGCCGTCAAAGGCATCAGTTTCGACATCAACCCTGGCGAATGCCTTGGCATCGTGGGCGAAAGCGGGTCGGGCAAAAGCCAGACCTTCATGGCCGCGATGGGCTTGCTGCCGCCCGCGGGACGGGCGCTGGGGTCGGCCACTCTGAACGGCACCGAAATCCTGAACCTGCCGATCAACCGCCTGAACAAGATCCGTGGCTCGGACGTGGGTATGATCTTTCAGGACCCATTGACCGCGCTAACCCCGCATCTGCGCATCGGCCAGCAAATGCGCGAGGTTCTTCAGGTGCATGAGGGGCTGCAGGGTTCCAAAGCGCGGGCTCGCTGTCTGGACTGGCTGAACCGCGTCCGCATCCCCGAAGCCGCGCGGCGGCTGTATCAATACCCGCACGAGCTGTCGGGCGGGATGCGTCAGCGCGTGATGATCGCCATGTCGATGCTGTGCAACCCCAAACTGCTGATCGCGGATGAGCCGACCACGGCGCTGGATGTGACCGTTCAGGCCGACATTCTTGACCTGATGGTGCGCCTGCAAAAGGACGAAGGCACCGCGATTGCCCTGATCACCCATGATATGGGCGTAGTCGCTCGAATGTGCGACCGCATTCAAGTCATGCGCATGGGCGAATTTGTTGAGGCCGGAGACACCCGCGAAATTTTCCGCAACCCGCAGCACGACTATACCCGCACCCTTCTCGAGGCGATGCCACGCATTGATGCGGGCGATGCGCCCAAGGCGTTGGAGAAGGTCGAAGAACCGCTGCTCAAGGTCGATGACGTCAAGGTGCATTTCCCGATCAACGTCAAAGGCGGGCTGTTCGGGCGCAAAGTGCCACTCAAAGCCGTCGATGGCGTAAGCTTTGACATCCGCAAGGGTGAAACTCTGGGCGTTGTGGGCGAATCCGGCTGCGGCAAGTCCACGCTGGCGCGCGCCGTGTTGCAACTGATAGAACCCAGTGGCGGAAATGTCAGCTGGTTGGGCCATCCTATTGTGGGTCTCAAACGCGCCGAGCTGAACAAGTACCGCAAGGACTTGCAGATCGTCTTTCAAGACCCATTGGCCAGCCTCGATCCGCGCATGACAATCTCGGCTTCGATCGCCGAGCCGCTCAAGACCTACCGCCCTGATCTGACGGACCGCGAGCGCAAGCAGATGGTCAGCGAAATGATGGAGCGTGTGGGCTTAAACGCCAACATGATCAACCGTTATCCGCACGAGTTGTCAGGCGGTCAGAACCAACGGGTCGGCATCGCGCGCGCGATGATCAACAAACCCAAGCTGATCATCTGCGACGAGGCGGTCTCGGCCTTGGACGTGTCCATTCAGGCGCAGATCGTTGAATTGCTGCGCGAGTTGCAGCAGGAGTTCGGCCTTTCGATGATCTTCATCAGCCACGATCTGTCGGTGGTACGAGCCGTGTCGAACCGGATCATGGTGTTGTACCTGGGTCGGATCGTGGAGCTGGGGGATGGCGAGGTGATCTGCTCTGATCCGATCCATCCCTATACCAAGTCTCTGATATCGGCTGTTCCGATCCCTGACCCAGATGTGGAACGGAGCCGCCAAAGGCTGAAAATCCCCGGTGAGCTTCCCTCGCCGATGGATCCGAAGGCTGCCCTGCGGTTTCTCCCCAGTCGCCTGTTCGCTGGCCAAGAGGACTATGTCCCGCAACTTAACGAAATTAAGCCCGATCACTTCGTTGCGGAACATGATCCACTAGAAAGCATTGTGGCCAATGCATAGTACAAACCTCAAAGCCAGATTCTGGCTTTGAGGTATTAACCAACCTGCCTGTTTTTCCATCGATTAGGCGCTTTTTTGGAAACTATCTCACTCCAAAATATAAATTAGTTTCCTAATATAGCACGAAAGGTAAGGTTTCATTCGCATGTGACAATGGATCGTTTTGACTTCCCTGTATTGGGATGGCACGATTTCTCCTGTTTCCCTAGCGGTCTCCGCGAGGTCATTGAACATTCCGGGTTCACGGCCTAAGACAACGTTCCGAAGCCTCTGGACTTCGGTGCAAATTTTAAAAACTGAGAGGTACAATGGTACGCAAGGTTACCAAAGCGATTTTCCCGGTTGCGGGACTGGGTACCCGCTTTCTGCCTGCGACGAAATCCGTCCCCAAAGAGATTATGACTCTGGTCGATCGTCCGCTGGTCCAATACGCAATTGACGAAGCGCGTGCGGCTGGCATCAAGGAATTCATCTTTGTCACATCGCGCGGCAAATCCGCGCTTGAGGACTATTTTGATCACAACCATATTCTGGAGCAAGAACTCAAGGCCAAGGGCAAAGACGAGCTGCTTGAAGTGCTGGATGAAACCAACATGGAAAGTGGCGCAATCGCGTATATCAGGCAGCACAAAGCCTTGGGGCTAGGCCATGCTGTGTGGTGTGCTCGCCGATTGATCGGGGATGAGCCCTTTGCCGTCATGTTGCCTGATGACGTCATCGCCGCGGACAAACCATGCTTGCAGCAAATGGTCGAAGCCTATGAGGAAACCGGCGGAAACATGGTGGCTGCGATGGAGGTTCCCCAAGAAAAAACCAGCTCCTATGGTGTTTTGGACGTAGGTGAGAATATCGGACAAGTTGTCCGGGCTCGTGGCATGGTGGAAAAGCCTAAACCGGATGAGGCGCCTTCAAACCTCGCAGTGATCGGTCGCTACATTCTGGGCCCATCGGTTTTGTATAATCTGAACCAGAAGAAAAAAGGCAGCGGTGGTGAGATTCAGCTGACGGACGCGATTGCCGAGGATATCGGGAATGGTGTGCCGGTATTTGGGCACAAGTTCGAAGGACAACGTTTCGACTGCGGCTCGAAGGCTGGATTTCTACAAGCAACCGTGGCTTTTGCATTGGCCCGACCCGATCTGCGCGACGACCTGCGGGAATATCTGCACGATACGATGGCGACTGACCAAGCAGCCCAATAATTTCCGCCCCATTATCTCAGTACAAAGGCCCCCGGTTTTGGGTGCCTTTTCTTTTTCGGGCAACCTGACAGAAAACTTACCACTTCCTTTCGGAAGCGTTCTGCCCGCTTAGCGTGAATTCATCCATTTGATGGCAGTTTGGCGCGCAAAGCAATTGTCGGACCAGCATCTTCAGGAGGACACGCCCCAATGCCACAAGTTTCACCCCGCTTGGATTTACCATTCATTCAACCCTCGCAAGCACAAAAGCACGTCACTCATAACGAAGCCATACGGCAATTGGATATGATTGTTCAATTAAGCGTCGTGGCAACCGGTGCATCAAACCCACCAGTGTCCCCAGCGCAGGGTGAAGTTCATGCCGTAGGTGAAGCTCCGATTGGTGAATGGTCAGGTCAGGAAAACATGCTTGCGGCATGGTTGGATAATGCGTGGCACTTTGTAGCGCCAGATATTGGCTGGAGAGCGTGGGACATCAGCGCCGGGCGTGTGAAAGTCTGGACAGGCTCGAATTGGGTTGTGCCGGCAGGGGCAACGCAGAATCTGGACGGGATAGGCGTCGCAACGACCTGGGACGCAACAAACCGCCTCTCGGTTCGTTCTTCTGCCACATTGCTAAGCCATGAGGGCAATAGCCACCAGTTAAAGATCAACAAGGCAAGCGCGGGGGATACCGCTTCGCTTTTGTTTCAATCCAACTGGACCGGTCACGCCGAAATGGGACTGGCAGGCTCAACTGGTTTTTCAATCAAGGTTTCGGCAGATGGGAACACATGGACAGATGCCCTTGTTTTCGATCCGACAACTGCAATTGCAACTGGTGCAGCGATTCAAAGCAGTGCTTCGGACGTAACTGCGGGTCGTTTGATGCGGGCGGATTTTGGCTATAGCCCCGGCAACGTGCTGGGATCTGTGTCACAAACATCAGGCACGCCGACAGGCGCAGTGATCGAGCGGGGCTCGAACGCAAATGGTGAATTTGTTCGTTTCGCAGACGGCACTCAAATCTGTACAGTCAATCTGAGCGCAGTAGGCTGCACCATCGGCGAAGGCGCGATTTTTTCAAGCGGGCAAAACAGTTGGACCTTTCCAATTGCCTTTGCCTCTGGGACCAAACCTGCCCTAAGCGGCAGCGGTGGATCGGTCTCGCGATTTGTCGGGTTTGATGCGCCGGCAGCCACAAATGTGTCCTACCAAGTACTATCAACGGTTTCTGACCCTGCGCCTGTCGCTCCGACCGCAACCGCCACAGGACGCTGGTTCTGATCAGAGGTTTTGTGATCTGAGCTTTACTTTGCCCGCAATTCAGCATCTGACTGTTCCAGAAACCACGCATAGGTTTCGTGGATGCCGTCTTGCAAGGTGATCCGCGCACGCCAACCCATATCCGCCAATCGTGACACATCCATGAGCTTACGCATTGTGCCATCTGGTTTGCTGACATCCTGAGTGATCCGCCCGGTGTAACCCACCGTGCGGGCCACCAGAGTTGCAAGCTCCGCGATCGAGATATCCTCGCCACAGCCGACGTTGATATGGCTCAGCATGGGTTCTGTGTTGGCTTCATAAACATCGCGTGGCAGATCGAGCACAAACAGAGACGCTTTGGCCATATCGTCTACGTGCAGAAACTCTCGGCGAGGCTTACCGGTTCCCCAGATGACTACCTCGTCCAGACCGTCCCGCTTGGCTTCGTGAAAACGACGGATCAAAGCCGGCAGAACATGGCTGTTTTCAGGGTGAAAGTTATCACCTGGGCCGTACAGATTGGTTGGCATAACTGAGCGATAGTCAACGCCGTGCTGCCGGTTGTAGCTTTCGCACAGCTTGATACCTGCAATCTTGGCAACTGCGTACGGCTCATTTGTCGGCTCAAGCACTCCAGTCAGCAGAGCATCTTCTCGCATCGGTTGCGGTACAGCCTTGGGATAGATGCATGAGCTGCCAAGTTGCAGCAGGCGCTGGACTCCCACTGAAAACGCCTGATGGATAACGTTGCATTCGATCATCAGGTTTTCGTAAATGAAATCTGCCGGGTATGTATTGTTCGCGTGAATACCTCCGACCTTGGCTGCCGCCAAAACGACAACATCGGGCCGTTCGGTCTCCATGAAGTGCCGAACTGCGGACTGATCAGTCAAATCCAGTTCCGCATGAGTGCGGGTTACAATGGTCAGTGCCTCACCTGCCGCCCCACGATCTTGCAACTGCCGTAGTATGGCCGCACCGACCATACCACGATGACCGGCAACATAGATTTTCCGCATTGCGCCCACCTCAGCCATTTTCCAGGCTTACTGGCAAATCGAAGCCGTGCTCTTTCAGCAAGGCATGACGTTTGGCGGTCTTGAGGTCTTCGCTTACCATTTCAGAACACATTTCCTGAACGGTCAGTTCCGGCACCCATCCAAGTTTGGTTTTGGCCTTCGAAGGGTCGCCCAACAGGGTCTCGACCTCGGCGGGCCGGAAGTATTGCGGATCGATACGCATGACGACGTCCCCGGGCTTAAGCGCGGGCGCATTTTCGCCCTTGACCGCTTTGACAGTCGCAACTTCCTGAACGCCTTCACCCGAGAACTCCAGCGTAACACCCAGTTCCGCAGCGGACCACTCGATAAACTGACGAACGGAGTACTGTACGCCTGTCGCGATAACGAAGTCTTCTGGCGCATCCTGCTGCAGCATTAGCCATTGCATCCGCACATAGTCTTTCGCGTGCCCCCAATCGCGCAGACTGTCGATGTTGCCCATGTACAGGCACTCCTCAAGCCCCTGCGCAATATTCGCAAGACCCCGTGTTATTTTCCGGGTCACGAAGGTTTCACCCCGGCGCGGGCTTTCGTGGTTGAACAGAATTCCGTTGCAAGCATACATCCCGTACGCCTCACGGTAATTCACAGTAATCCAGTATGAATAAAGCTTGGCTACGGCATATGGGGACCGGGGATGGAACGGTGTGGTTTCTTTCTGAGGAATTTCCTGCACCAAGCCATACAACTCGGAAGTTGACGCCTGATAGAAACGTGTCTTCTTTTCCAGGCCTAAAAACCGTATCGCTTCCAGCAATCGCAGCGTCCCAATCGCATCGACATCCGCTGTGTATTCCGGCGATTCAAAGCTGACGGCAACATGGGATTGCGCGCCGAGGTTATAGACCTCATCCGGCTGAACTTCCTGAATGATTCGAGTCAGGTTGGACGTGTCGCTGAGATCACCATAGTGCAAGTGGAGTTGAGGGTTCGGATCGTGCGGATCCTGATAGATATGATCAATGCGTTGCGTATTAAACGACGAGGCGCGGCGTTTGATTCCGTGAACTTCATACCCTCTCTCCAAGAGAAACTCGGCCAGATACGATCCGTCTTGCCCTGTAATGCCGGTTATTAAAGCAGTTTTTGTCATTGTCTCGTTCCACAAAACTCAATCTGGCTGGTAGGACTCTCAGAAACAGCAAGAACACCCAGAATGCAACCCGGCGGCAGGAAACGGCATTGAAACCCGTTGAACTTTGCGAAATGCTGGCGCGCGTTAAACAGTCTTTTGTTGAAGGACATTGAAAAATGCGGATAGCGATGATCGGCACAGGTTATGTTGGCCTTGTGTCGGGCGTTTGCTTCTCGGATTTTGGCCATGACGTTATTTGCGTCGACAAAGCCGAAAAGAAAATCGAGATGTTGCAAGCCGGCCAAGTTCCCATCTACGAACCGGGACTTGATGTCCTGATGGCCAAGAATGTAGCAGCAGGGCGGTTGAGTTTCACGACCGATCTGGCTGCTGCCGTGGACGGTGCAGACGCAGTTTTCATTGCCGTTGGAACCCCAACCCGGCGCGGCGACGGGCACGCTGATCTGACCTACGTGATGGCCGCCGCGCAAGAGATTGCTCAGTCGGTCACCGACTACACCGTGATCGTCACCAAATCGACCGTGCCCGTCGGCACCAACAGAAAGGTGCACGAGGCTGTTCTTGAGGCCAATGCGGATGCAGATTTTGACGTCGCTTCAAATCCTGAATTCCTGCGCGAAGGGGCGGCGATTGACGATTTCATGCGCCCCGATCGCGTTGTCGTTGGCGTTGAAAGCGACCGCGCCGCCGAAGTTATGGCCGAGATTTACCGGCCGCTTTATCTGCGAGACTTCCCTATCCTGACGACGGATCTGGAAAGCGCCGAGATGATAAAATACGCGGCAAACGCGTTTCTTGCGACCAAGATTACTTTCATCAACGAAATCGCCGGCCTGTGCGAACGTGTGGGCGGTGATGTCAAAGAAGTCGCGCGCGGCATTGGTCTGGATGGTCGTATCGGCAACAAGTTCCTGCATGCTGGTCCGGGTTATGGTGGCTCATGCTTTCCTAAAGATACCGCTGCTTTGGCGAGGATTGGTCAGGAACACGCTTATCCGATGCAGATCACCGAAACGGTTATGCGCGTGAATGACGGCGTCAAACACCGCATGATCGAGAAAATTCGCGACGTATGCGATGACAGCTTCAACGGTAAGACCATCGCGGTTCTGGGTGTTACGTTCAAACCCAACACAGATGATATGCGTGATGCCCCGTCGTTGACCATTGTCCCCGCACTGATCGGCGGAGGCGCAACGGTTCGGGTTGTGGATCCGCAGGGTCGGGCCGAAGGATTAGCCTTGTTGCCGGGCGTGGAATGGTGCGACGACCCTTATACCGCAACCACCGATGCGGATGCGGTCGTATTGCTGACCGAATGGAATGAGTTCCGCGCCCTGAACCTGTCGGACATGGCACGTTCAATGAAGTCCCCCCGGATGGTGGATCTACGAAACATCTATTCGAAATCGGCTGCCCGGAAATCGGGATTCGAAACCTATATCGGTGTGGGCCGCTGACCGCCGCTTTAAGAATTGGCGTACAGCGGCACAGAACTGTCTGCTCCCTCGGCCAGGGCCTTGCTCTGATCTTGCCGTACCTGCTCGTAAAGCGCCAACGCCTCGGGTGAAAACAGCGTTTCTGGCGCAGGTACCGGCACGAAATTGCTTTGCGTATCTTCGCCCCGTGCCAACAGGGCATAATCGCGTTCGGCCACCAATTGCTTTGCATTCGGGTTCAGATAGCGGATGGCCAGACCAATCCGCCGGTCATCCGAGCGGTTTGGTCCGGAGCCGTGGATGGTCAACCCGTGGTGCAGCGACATCTGACCCGGTGCCAGCTCGATATGGGTTTTATCCTCATCCGCGACCTCTACCGCGATCTCCTGCCCGCGCGACAATAAATTCGTATCCGAATAGGTGTCGTTATGCGGAAGGATCGGGTTCTTGTGGCTGGCGCTTACGAAATCCATACATCCGCTGTCACACGTTGCAGGAGACAGCGCGATCCACGCGGTCACCTGATCCGGCGTTTCGCCCATCCCCCAATAGGTCAGATCCTGATGCATACCGACTGTTTGGCGGGTGTGCGGTTCCTTAACAAAAAACTCGGCCGACCAAACCATGATATCCGGCCCCAGAATACCCTGAACGATATCCAGCACCCGAGGATCCGTTGCAACACGCGCTGCCAGCGGCATAACAAGATGTGCGTTGACCCGTTTATAGGTATTCAGGGGTAGCGGAAGATCTGCGCCAAGCCAGTCTTTCTCGATCTGTTCGAACTCTGCCCTGATCTCGGACGTTTCCTGTTCCGAAAACGTAGTGAGCGGGTAAAGATATCCGTCCTCCCAATAGCTTTCTATCTGCTCAGGCGTCAGACTGCCAATCGGCGTGGAATTCAATGCAGACATGCGTGTCTCCTTCTCAGGCATGTCTTCAAAGCTTAGACGTTATCCGAAGTAAGGCAGAATGTTGTGTCTTGCCCGTGAGGATAAGTTGAGCTTAGCCTGAATTCATGTCGTCCCGCATCCCATCCCTCAATTGGCTTCGTGTCTTCGAGGCTGCGGCCCGCACCGAAAGCTTTGCGCGCGCGGCTGGGCAGTTGAACATGTCTTCAGCCGCCGTCAGTCAGCAAGTCAAAGCCCTGGAAAATCAACTGGGAACGCCCCTGTTCCATCGCCATGCCCACTCTGTGACACTGACCGAGGCAGGTCGCGCCTATTTGCCTTCGGTCCAGCAATCGCTTTTGATGCTGGAAACGTCGACCACGGGTCTTTTTGGCGAAACGCGCGGGCAACGCTTGTTCGTTCAGTCGGTGCTTTTGTTTGCGCATGGTATTCTGGCCAGCGGGTTGCCAACGTTTCAGGACCTGTACCCCAGGATCAACCTGTCTTTGTCGACCGGTAATCTGACGGCAGACTTTGCCAATCGATTTACCGATCTTCAAATCGTTTTCGGAAACCCGACACTTTTCGGCACTGAGGGCGACGAATTGTTGCGCGAACGCCTTTACCCCGTCGCTCCGCCAGATATCGCGGATCGCATCCATAGCCCTGAGGACCTGTTTCAGTTCACCCTCATCGAAGTATCAACCCATCGCGCCAGCTGGCTTCATCTGTTCGAAACACTGCGCCTTCCAGCTGGACGGGCCCGGTTTTTCTTTGCCGACAATTCCATAATGGCAGCTGAGCTGTCCGCCAACCGAGGCGGTATTGCCTTGGCGCGTGCCCCTGCATCTGACCGGGTCATGGCCCTGTCGGGCCTTGTGCCCTGCCTGCCCGGCATCGACGTTGCGGGGCAAGAAGCCTATCACCTGATTTACCCGTCCAAATCTGCTTTGCGACCCCCCGCCCGAGACTTTCGCAACTGGATCATGGATTACAGTGCTGCGGTCCAGACACGGTAACGTCCCTGCCCTGTCACCTCGCGGATCAAACCGCGTGACGTGAAAAGGTCAATGTTACGCTGCGCGGTCGCTCGTGACGCCTTGGTCAATTCTTCAGCCAAAGGAACCGAAACCATTGGCCACGCGGCTAGCACATCAACCAGCATTGGCGGGGTTTTCCCACTCAGATCGGACGTCAGATCCCGAGCACGGAGTTCCCACGCGCTGACACGGTCCAAGTGAAGCAATGCAGCCAAAACGGCCTGACCTAACCCCTTGATCCATGCACTTAGCTTATCGTTGACCTCTCCAACCCCACGTAAAGCACCCGGTCCAGACAGTGCAACCGGCATGAAAAGGGCGCCTCCCCGGCCCATCGTTGCCGCGTGTCGGGCGGCAATGACCGCAGCCTCTGTGTCTTGTCCCATGCCCTGAGACAGCGCGCGCCATGCGTGGAATGCAATCGATGCTTGCGTAACCGGGTGCAGGCTTGCAACCCTGTCCATCACGTCCGCCAAATCAGCAATCGCCTCGGGGACCTCGTCCATGTCAAGCGCCATACGATCAAGAAATGCGGTCAATCCAGTGGTCCAGCCACCCTCGGCCGGGCCAGCTCCGGTTGTCAGGCGTCTGACGGCCCAACCTGCCCGAAACAACGCCTGAACGTCATCTCCGGTCGATCCGATCCGCAACCCTGTCCACAGCGCCAGACGATCAACGCCAATCCGGTCACCGGTCCACCAACCTAGGTCTGAAACATCCATCAGTGCCAACCGATGCGTCCATCCCTCTGGACCCGCTCGTAGTCTCTCGTCCAGAGCCCCGAAACTTGCCGCAAGATCCGCCAGTTCATAGGAGAGTTCGGCCTGCGCGGCCCGCCAATCCCTGAAGTCGAACAGTGTTCTGCGATCGGCCTTCGGGCCCGGTGGCAGAAAATCTTCGTCAATCTCGGCGTCGGCGGGCAGAAACCACAGATCGTCTTCCTCTGGCGGATCAGCATCATAGATGCTGCGCGGCCCCAGCGAGTCGTCGTCTTCCGGGTCTGGCCTGACAGGTTTAGTGGTCATACCCGGCATATTTCGGGTATTTCCACCAGTTCACAAGGCGTTTCTGCAGCAGATTGATCAGCTGGCGAAACTTGAGGTCAGAATATCCAGCTGCCCTTCCAGTGGTGTCTGCGGATTGCTGCCAATCAGCATATAACCATAGCCACCTTCGGACCATGTCGCCGTTGCCAGACCGCTAAGCTCGGCAAGATTGACGTCCTTACTGGGGGCACCCTCACCTTGTCGGATGATACAAAAGGCGAATGGTTGGCCTTGTTCGTCGGCAAATACCACCTGAACCAGCGGTTTGCCATTGAATGACAAAACCTGCGCGCGTTTCAGTTCCATTCCTGGCAAAGCTTCAAGCGTTTCGCGGTTCAAGGACCGTCCCAGCTCTGCCTCTGCCAAAGCGAACTGCATTTTCAGCGCCTGTTCCGAGTTGTCCAGCGACGCAATCGTGTCTGGTACATAAAGCGACTGATAGATCGCCGCCTGCTGCGCCCAACCCAGAGGTTCAGGCCGGGTTGTCCAGAACGTTGCTGACACAGCGACAACTGCCACCGAAGCCGCAACGGCCATCAGGCGCCACGGTCCGCCTGAAGAATGCGAAGATTCCACCGGCTGCGGTTCTGGCAGCTCAACTTTCGGCGCCTCGGCGGGCACCTTTTCAAATACCGCCTGCACCATAGGTGCGAACGGGTCCAGCGCCATAAGGCGCGCCTCGAGCTCAGGGTCGTCCTCGACCGCGTGTTCAATCGCGGTTGCCTGGTCGTCATCCACTGTGCCTTCCAGATACGCTATCAGCGTTTCATCGGAAAACTTCATTTGCCACTCCGTCGAACGGCGTCTGCAGCACTTAGCTGCATCACGGTTTTAAGTTTCTGCCGGGCGTTAGACAACCGGCTCATAATGGTTCCAATCGGCACATCCAGCATCGCAGCCGCTTCGCGGTAGCTATAGCCCTCAACGAACACAAGCATGACCGTTTCCCGCTGCGCTTCAGGCAGGTGCATCACTTGAGTAAACACCTCAGCTGCGAAAATATTCGTTTCCGAGTCAGCTTCAGGCGAAATTAATTCTGCTTCGGGTGTGACCGACAGCGCCTGCGCCTTCCGAACCGAGCGCGCCCGGACTTCATTCAGCCAGATCGAGCGGCAGATCGTCATCAGCCAACTGTCCAACCGGTCATGTGATGTCACTTGATGATGGCGCTCGAGCGCGCGAAGGCAAGTGGATTGCAATAAATCGTCGGCTACGTCGGAGGCGCCGGACAAGGCCAGCCCAAACCGCCAGACGCGTTTTGAATGCGTCTGTATCGCGCCGCGTACGGCTTGTTCGGAACTAATTGCACCAACCATTGAATAAATAGTGACCTGTGTGTGTTTGACATTCACGAGCCGGGCCCGCCTGGTCAGAATTGACATAACCCGTGGAGGAAAGAAATGAAACTTCTGTTGAAAGCAGTCACGATTGCGTCGGCAATTGTTGCAACGCCAGTACTGGCCGAGCATTGGACCCTGTCGCCTGAAAACTCTCATTTGGCGTATGGTACCATCAAGAAAGATACCGTGGGCGAGGTCAATTCCTTCACCAACCTATCTGGTCACGTGGGCCCAGATGGCAAGGCCGAGATCGAAATCGATCTGTCGTCGGTCGAAACGAATATCGACATCCGTAACGAGCGGATGATCGAGCACGTCTTCCGCAAAACGGGCACTGCCGCCCTGAAGGCCGAGTTCGACATGGCCGAGGTCAAGGCGCTTGGAGTAGGCGAAACCGCGGTAATTGACGTCGAAGCAGTGCTTACGCTGGTAGGGACAGATGTGGAATTCGACGCAGAAATGTTCGTTGTCCGCGTATCCGAGACGTCGGTTATGGTGTCGACCAATGACATGGTGTTTATCAGCACCGAAGACGCAGGCGTGAATGCAGGTGTCGACAAGCTGATGGAACTGGCCAGCCTGCCCGGCATCACCCGCACCGTACCGGTCACTGCGCGCTTGTTCTTCAACATGGATGAAAACAAAGCCGAGGCAACACCCGCTGCCGCTGCAACCCCGGTCGCCGTCGCTGCGGTGGAAGGCGACATTAAAGCCGGTAAGAAAGTCTACAGCAAATGCAAAGCCTGCCATCAAATCAAAGAAGGCAAGAATGGCGTTGGACCGTCATTGTACGGAATCGTCGGTGCACAAGCAGCACAAGCGGAAGGGTTCAAATACTCGGATGCTCTGAAAGCTTCAGGGCTGGTCTGGAACCCTGAAACTCTGGCTGCCTTTTTGGCTGACCCCAAAGGCGCCCTGCCCGGCAACAAAATGCAGTTCCCCGGCCTGAAGAAAGAGGAAGACATCACCAACGTGATTGCCTATTTGCAGGACGAGGCGCAGAGCTAAGGCTCAAAACCGTTTCCCTCACCTGCCCCGCCGCGCTATGCCTGTCATAACCAAATGACAACGCAGGGGCGGGGCATGAACGAGACGGTCAAACTGGAACTGGACGAGATTAAGGCTCTTAGCCTCAACATCTTGACAAAATCCGGTTTTGGAACGGACCACGCTAACGCAATTGCAGGGATGCTTGCGACCTGTCAAATCGACGATTGCCAGTCTCACGGGTTGTTCCGCCTGTTCATGTGCAACGACACCATGAAAGCGGGCAAGATCGATGGGCGTGTCGCGCCGGTGTTGGAACATTCTGACAATGCCATCGTTCGGGTGGATGCGCAGGACGGCATGTCCTTGCTGGCCTTCGAACAGGCGCTGCCGGTACTGATCGAGAAGACGCGAACCCACGGTATTGCCGCCATGGCGATCAACCGCTGCTTTCACTTCTCGGCGCTCTGGCCCGAGGTCGAGCGCTTGTCTGCGGTTGGCCTGGCCGCGATGGCGATGGTGCCCAGCCATTCCTGGGTCGCCCCTGCGGGGGGCACGCGCGGTAGCCTCGGCACCAATCCGCTGGCCTTCAGTTGGCCGCGTCAGGGGCAAGACCCGTTTACATTCGACTTTGCCACCAGTGCCTTCGCCCGCGGTGAAATTGAACTCTATCGACGCGCGGGCAAGCCCCTGCCCGAGGGTGTGGCCATTGACAAGGACGGCCAACCCACGACCGATCCACAGGCGGCGATGGAGGGCGCAATGCTGACCTTTGGCGGCTATAAGGGCTCGGCCCTGTCGATCATGATCGAGCTGATGGCAGGCCCTCTGATCGACGATTTGACCAGCCTTGAAAGCATGGAATACGCCGAAGGCGCGGGCGGCGCGCCCTATCACGGCGAGATCATTCTTGCTTTTGATCCGGCCCAGTTCAGCGGTGGCCGTTTGACCGCAAATGATACCCGCGCCGAGCGTTTGTTCGCCGATATCATCGGTCAGGGCGCACGCCTGCCCTCGCAAAGGCGCTTTGCCGCAAGGGCCCGCAACACTGAACGTGGTTACGTCGAAATTGCTAAAACGCTGCACGACGATTTGCAGGCGCTAGCCGCTCAGGTGTAAGGCCTCTTTCCCTTCGGCATATGGCTGGCTAAGTAGGTCCTCCGGATAATACTCAGGAGGCCCCCTTGGACCGCATCGCCCGCACCATCGCCACAGAGATCAGCGCCCGCCCCGAACAGGTCGGTGCTGCGGTGAAATTGCTGGACGAAGGGGCCACCGTTCCCTTTGTCGCGCGGTACCGCAAAGAAGCGACGGGTGGGTTGGACGACACTCAACTGCGCACGCTGTCTGACCGGCTGACCTATCTGCGCGAACTTGAAGCGCGGCGCGAAACGATTCTGGGCTCGATTAAGGATCAGGGCAAACTGACCGACGATCTTGTCAAGTCCATTACTCGGGCGGACACAAAGGCGCAGCTGGAAGACATCTACCTGCCTTACAAGCCCAAGCGCCGCACCAAAGCCATGATCGCGCGCGAAAACGGGTTGGAGCCGCTGGCCGATGCGATCCTGACAAACCGCTCGGCCAATCCGGAGGCACTGGCCGAGCGCTATGTAACCGAAGCCGTGCCCACCACCAAAGATGCCCTGAACGGCGCGCGTGACATCATCGCCGAGCGATTGACCGAAGATGCGAGCTTGCTTGGCGATTTACGCGGCTTCATGCAACGCGAAGCGTATCTGACGTCCAAAGTCATCGACGGCAAACAAACGGAGGGTGCCAAGTTCAGCGACTATTTTGAGCATGTCGAGCTTTGGGCGAATACGCCCTCTCATCGCGCGTTGGCGATGCTGCGCGCGTCCAAGGATGGTATTGTTACACTTGATATCGCGCCTGAACCCGAGACAGGAGTGGCGCGCGCCGAGGCCATCGTTGCTGCGTGTTTGCAGACGCGCAGCGATGCACCCGGAGACGTGTGGCTTCGCAAGGTGGCGGGTTGGACGTGGCGGGTTAAACTGTCCCTGTCCCTTATGGTTGAATTGATGGCCGATCTGCGCAGCAGGGCGCAGGATGACGCAATTCAGGTGTTCTCGAATAACCTCAAGGATTTGCTGTTTTCCGCACCAGCAGGTGCCAAGGCAACGCTGGGATTGGACCCCGGCATTCGTACTGGTGTGAAGGCGGCTGTTGTCGACCCAACCGGCAAAGTCATCGCCACAACCACGCTGTATCCGTTTCAACCGAAAAACGAACTGAAGGCCACGCAGACAAGCATTCTGGCTATGATCGAAGCTCATCAGATCGAGTTGATCGCGATCGGCAACGGCACAGCAAGCCGCGAAACTGAGAAGATGGTCGCCGACACGTTGAAACTGCTGCCCAAGTCAGTGAAAGCGCCCACCAAGGTGGTGGTTTCCGAGGCGGGCGCTTCGGTATACTCGGCCTCGGAACTCGCGGCGCGTGAGTTTCCCGATCTGGATGTGTCACTGCGCGGCGCTGTTTCAATCGCACGGCGCCTGCAAGATCCGTTGGCCGAGCTGGTCAAGATCGAACCCAAATCAATCGGAGTGGGCCAATATCAGCACGATGTGGATCAGCACCGGTTATCGCAGTCGCTGGCATCCGCCGTCGAAGATGTCGTGAACGCCGTCGGGGTGGACCTGAATACCGCGTCTGCTCCGCTCCTTTCACACGTCTCGGGCCTGGGGCCTGGCCTTGCCGAAGCCATCGTGTCACATCGTGACATCAACGGCCCGTTCGCCACGCGGTCCGAACTTTTGGACGTCGCGCGGTTGGGACCACGCGCCTATGAACAATCCGCAGGGTTTCTGCGCATCCGGGACGGCAAAGAGCCCCTGGATGCATCCTCGGTGCATCCCGAATCCTACGACGTAGCCCGGCGCATCGTTTCTGCCTGCGGGCGAGACATTCGGCAGATCATGGGGGATGAACAGGCCCTGAAACGACTGAAACCGCAGCAATTCGTCGATGCCAGATTTGGCCTTCCGACTGTCCAAGACATCTTTGCCGAGCTTGAAAAACCCGGGCGCGACCCGCGTCCAAGTTTTGTAACAGCGACTTTCCGCGAAGGTGTCGAGGAGATTTCCGATCTAAAGCCCGGAATGGTTCTGGAAGGCACCGTGACCAACGTCGCCGCCTTCGGCGCGTTTGTTGATATCGGTGTTCATCAGGACGGGCTGGTGCATGTCAGCCAGTTGGCCGACAGGTTTGTCAAAAATCCCCATGACGTGGTCAAAACCGGCCAGATTGTCAAAGTGGCCGTCGTCGATGTGGACACCAAGCGCAAACGCATTGGTTTGAGCATGCGCAAGAACAAGGGATAGACTTAGGCGCCTTGCACAAGCAAAAAACCCCGGCAATTCAACCGGGGTTTTCAGAAATCTACAGTGAGGCCAATGCCCTTTTACTCGACGATCTTGTGCGAATAGCCAGCCGTTTGTGACGCGTGGAAGTCTTCGACCCAGTCAACGGTAAACGCGTAGTCATCCTCGGTCAGCGGCTTGTGGCAGGCCATGCACGGAGCTTCGTTCACACCAGCCTTGTTCGAGCCGTCGACTTCAAAGACCGAATAACGCCAATCGTCATTCTTATAGATTTCAGGGACATCATCCCCCCAACCGTCGCGCTTTTCCATTGCCGTAAAGAGCGTACGCTCGCCAGCAATCAATTTACCCTCAGCGTCCTTTAGCAGATTACCATCAGCGTCTTTTTTAGCGTCGTAAATCTCGACCAGGAAATACGAACCAGGTTTGAACGGCAGACCGGTCTTGACCCCTTCAAGCGCCAAATCGTTACCGCTGAAGAACCGAACCTGTTTACGGTCGTCATAGTCTTTGCGGTGATAACGGGTGAACGTGGTTTCATGATCCTTCGGGAACGCCATCAACGATCCGTCAAGACCCGTTTCATTGCTGGCAACCGCCCCAGCTTCGCCCCCGGGCAGGCTGGCGAAATAAGCGGCCAGATTATCGATCTCTGCATCGGACAGGTTCGCTGCGATGGCGTTCATCAAATCATCCTTGCGGCTTTCGGTTTTGAACGCCATCAACTGCTTTTTGATGTAGCCTTCTTTTTGACCGGCAAGGTTTGGGAAGTTGTCGGCCGTACTGATACCAGCACTACCGTGGCAGGCGGCGCATTGCGCGGCCGTTTCACTACCAGCCTGGATATCTCCGGCATTCACAACGGTCCCTAGCGAGGTGCCAACTATGGCGGCCCTTAGTGCGGCTTTTACCAACGATTTCATCAAATGTCCTTTCACTGGCTGGTAGCCGCCCGAAACAAGACAAACGGCGATGCTTGCTGTGATCAGGACATTAGGCACATGAACTACGCACGCAATGGATGCACCGTTCACAAACGCGCACAAAAAAATGAGACCATTTTTAAGCTTGGTGCAGGCCGAAACGGGTCATTCGATCCGCATAGCTTCGGTTTCGATTTTTATGTTCACAAGGTCACCCACAAGGCCATTCTCGACCGCGTAAGTCATGCCATAGTCGCTGCGTTTGATGGAGGCTTCTATCGAAAGCCCAAGCACAAACCGTTTGTGCCCAAATGGGTAGGGTTCAGCCTTGTTCAACTTCACGTTCAGTGTCACCGGCTGGGTCACGCCCAATATCGTCAGGTCTCCGGTCACTGTGCCCGCATTGTCCGTGGCGGCTGTACCAGACTCTGCGACAAAGGTGATTTCGGGGAACTCCGAGACATGCAGAAAATCCTTGTTTTTAACGTGCCCGTCACGCGCCTTGTTAAAGGTGTTGACGCTTTTGGCGTCGATCGCGACTTGAACATTCGCCAGTTCCTGCGTCTCGGTGTCATAGTCGAAAATACCCTGCACATTGCCGAATATCCCCAGCGTGTCGGCATATCCAATGTGTTCTATGGTAAAAAACACTGTCGTATGTTCGGGGTCCAGTTCGTAGCTCGCCATTTCGGCGGCCGCTGCGATTGGAGAGGTTGCGATCAGAAAGCTTAAAGCAATATTGCGCATGGCTGGTCCCTTGACGATTGTCGAACTAGATAAAGGTAGTCAAACAACCATATAGCCCGCGCCCTGCACCGACAAAGTAAACTAAATGCGCTTAACCCGTCTAACTTGTGCCACTTGGAACATTCACCGCGCCAAGGGAGCGGACAAGCGGGTTGATCCCGATCGTATCCATCGAACCATCGCTTCTGATCTGGCCCCTCTTCGGCTGGACGTTTTAGCCTTGCAGGAGGCCGATGGCGAGTGCCGGCCACATGCGCGAATTTTAGACATGCGCCGTATACAGGGCGACACCGGCTTGGTTTACCAGCATGATCAGCATGCGATGCGATGGGGATCACAAAGCGACGGATTCCTGGGAACCATTCTATTTCTTCATCCGCTTCTTGAGGTAACCCACCGCGATGTTGTCGATCTTCCGGGGCATTGCCACCGAGGCGCGGTCGTGGTCGAGACCCTGCGAGACGGCGTCGATATGCGAATTCTCTCTACGCATTTATCGCTGTTCCAACCCTTGCGCGTCATACAAATGCGTATCATCGGGCAATATTTGCGGCGCCGCCCTAAGATGCAGACAATTCTTCTGGGTGACTTGAACGAATGGCGGCCGTGGGGTGGTTTGATGTTTCACAGACGTCTTGTTGGGCAAAAGCTTGCAGGACCCGCGCGGGCAACCTTTCCGTCACGCCGCCCTTTGTTGCCTCTGGACCGAATTATGACTGATCGGCCTGACGCGGTCTTTGATGCACAGGCTATGTCGACGCCGAATCTGCGCATGGCGTCAGACCATTTACCATTGATTGCTTCGGTCAAGGTTTCGTGATCACCTGAATAATGACGCTCGGCATTTGTTAAGAGATTAGTCAAAAGGGAAATCTACGCTAGATCACAATAGATTATGACACCGCAAACCAAAGTCCAAGCGTCACAGCGCGTGACAACCGACCGCCAGTCTCTCTGGCTGATGTCGCCCCTGACCTCCTTTTGGCTTCAGGTAGGTTTGATTGGGTGTGGGCTGACAATCTTGGCATGGTTAACCCTGCCAACCGTTTTTTGGGTTCTGCTTGCGTTCTTCGTGGCCTCGGCCCTTGCCGGGCTGGGGTTGGCAACTTCGTACCCTCACAGGTTGCTGGGCCTTTGCAATACCGTAACCTTGCTGCGCGCGGCCCTTGTGGCTTTCCTTTTCGGCACGCTTTTTGTCGCCGACACTGTGTCGGGCTGGGTGATATTCTGTATCGGAACAAGTGCATTTGCGATGGATGGCCTGGACGGCTGGCTGGCCCGTCGCTCTGGCCTGAAGTCCGATTTTGGCGCGCGGTTCGACATGGAAACCGATGCCGCCTTGGGTGCAGTGCTTGCGCTGTGGCTGATGCTATCCGGAACCACACAGGCCGAAGCTCTGATCCTTGGTTTTGCTCGCTATGCCTTTGTTGTTGCTGGTTGGGCAATACCCCGACTGCAAGGAGAGCTTAGGCCATCCTTTCGTCGCAAAACCATCTGCGTAGTACAGATCGCGGCACTTTTGATCCTCATTTGCCCGTTGGCACCTCACTTTCTGATCGCGCCGATTTCCATCAGTGCGTCAATCGCGCTGAGTTACTCATTTGGCGTGGATATCCGTTGGCTGCTGAGCCGCAACTCATGAGGTTATCTTTCGCACTTGTCCTCGGCGCTCTTTTGGTCTCTTGCGCTTTGGTCCTGCCGAACCATCCCGGCACAATGAATTGGTCTGCGGTGAATCGCTGGCCGCTGGAATTACCCGTGATCCTTTTGTTCATGATCGCATTCGGAAGGATTCCTGGGGTGGCGTCAATTCTGGCGGCCCTTTTGATCGCAGCCAGCCTGATGAAACTCGCTGACTACGCCACGTTCACCGCGTATAACCGCACCTTCAATCCAATCGTCGATACATTTTTGATCGAGGCAGGTTTTGGCTTGTTGCAAGACAGTGTTGGCAGGCCCTTGGCCATAGCGATGGCTGTGACAGGCGGCGCGCTGGTGGCCATCTATTTCGTATTGCTGCGATTTGGGTTGAAAGCCTGGGGGGCTCTGTCACCCCCCGTTTGGGCGAAGACGGCTGCGGTGCTTGGCATAATGATCACAGGATCCTGGGCCGTGGCGGACGCCGGGCATCACCTTAAATACTGGCGTTTTGATCAAAGCCCTCCGGGCACGGCGTGGACATCCCGGCTGGTGTTCAAGCGTGGGACCGAGATGCAGGCAACCGTTGACGATCTGTCTGTGTTCCGTCGCGAGGCGCGGGCAGATCCGATGCGCCAAGCGCAAGGTTTGCTGGATAGGCTTTCGGGCCGCGATGTTCTACTGATCTGGATTGAAAGCTATGGCCGCGCGAGCTTTGATAATCCACTGTATTCCGACACCCACCTGCCGACGCTGCAAAGCGCCGAGACGGCCCTTACGCAAGCGGGATTGTCCGTCAAAAGCGGCTGGCTGACCTCACCCACGGCAGGTGGCGAAAGCTGGCTGGCACATGGCGCCTTGTCGACCGGACTTTGGACGTCGGATAACGGACGCTACAACGCAATGCTGGTCAGCAATCGAAAGTGGTTGTTCCACTATGCGCGGGATGCTGGCTATCGCACGGCGGCGATCATGCCTGCGATTACGCTGGCCTGGCCCGAAAGCGCCGTGATGGGGTTGGATCACATATTTGCAGCCGCGGACATTCCTTATCGCGGAAAACGTTTTGGCTGGGTGACTATGCCTGATCAGTTCACTCTGGCGACCTATCAGGATTTGCTACCGCCCGACCCACGGCCTGATTTCATTCAAGTTGCGCTGATCTCGTCTCACGCACCATGGACGCCGATCCCGCAGATGATCAGGGATCAGGACCTGGGCGATGGAACCGTTTTCACACCGATGGCCGAGCAAGGCCCCCCCGCGCGGGAGTTATGGAAGGATCACGATGACGTGCGGGACGCCTATCGCCGCGCGGTCGACTACAGTTTGCAAGCAGTGTTTTCGCATGTGGCAAAACTGGGTAAGCAAGCACCACTGGTTATTGTCGCAGGAGATCATCAAGCCGCAGGTTTTGTGGCTGGCAGTGACAATCGCGATGTCCCGATCCATGTTATCGGCCCCACAGATGTTCTGTCTTTGATTAACCACTGGGGCTGGGCTGACGGTCTAGCGCCCGCCGCGGATGGCCCCGTGCGTCGGATGGATACGTTTCGCGATGATTTCCTGTTAGCCTTCACTTCTTCGGGGCAATTAGCGGGGGAACCGAGATGAGTGGCCGCCTGTTTCGCCTGTTCGGATCACTTGCGCTGTTGGGCGTCGTGTTGTGGTGGAGCGCGGCCGGAGAGGTATGGGAAAGACTGCGCGAAGCTCAGCCGTTCTGGATTGTGATAGCAATCCTTGCCTTGAATTGCAGCACCCTATCAATGGCACGGCGATGGCAGCTAACCGCGCGGGCGTTGGAGCTGAAGATGACTTTCCGCGCAGCGCTAAAGGAATATTATCTAGCTCTTCTCGCCAATTCGCTGTTACCCGGTGGTGTCGTTGGCGATGTCAGCCGTGCAATCCGAACACGCCAGTATGGCGACCTGAAACGCGCAGCGCAATCCGTCGTGGCCGAGCGGCTTATGGGCCAGGTGGCTCTGTTTGCGGTCCTTTTTGCCGGTCTGTCCGTTAGTTTGTTGTGGCCGGGTGGAATCGAATGGCCCAGCGGGACAGGATGGATGCTGGGAGCTGGCATTGCCCTGACTTTCGGTGTGTTGATCTGGCTGGCGTCGGCTCAAAAGACAGCCCGTTTTACGAAGTTCTGCCTTGTGCTGATGGTCCGTCCAGAGATTTCGGCTCATGCCATGACGGCCGCTGCTCTGTTGATATTCGGCCTCTATGCATGCGCCCGTGCTACTGGAACAGAACTATCGATTGAGGCAAGCGTGACAGTTCTGCCCTTGGTCTTGTGCGCCATGCTGGTTCCGTTGTCGATCGCCGGTTGGGGATGGAGAGAAGGCGCCGCCGCCGCGCTTTTTCCCATACTGGGGGCATCGCCCGAAGCTGGGATCGCGATGGGTATCTGTTATGGTGCTGTGATGCTGTTGGCCGCCCTTCCTGCGGTTGCTTTTGTTTTTATGCCCTCCGAAGCTGAGTTGAACACAAATCCCTTGGAAAACGCATCATGAGCGCCGTTTTTGCGATACCCGGAGACAAAGACCAGCGCACCGGCGGTTATATCTATGATGCGACCGTATTGGATTTGTTGAACCAAATCGGCTGCCCAACCGCGCATCTGGAACTGCCCGGCAGTTTTCCGAATGCACCTGCGCATGACATGGAAACTGCGCTGAATGCTCTGCGGGCCGTTCCTGCCTCTACCCCGGTTATCGTGGACGGTTTGGCTCTGGGCGCCATGCCACCCGAAGGTGTCGCCAGTATTGCCGCACCTGTGATCGCGCTTGTCCACCATCCGCTTGGGCTGGAAACCGGAACAGATCCCGCCCGCGCACAGGATTTGATCCGCAACGAGGCCGCAGTGCTGGAACATGTCGCCCATGTCATCGTGACCAGCACCCATATCGGGGAGACGCTTTGGGCCGATTTCGGTGTGTCCCCTGATCGGATCACTGTGGCAAGCCCCGGCTTCCTGCGCCCCATGACTGGTTCAGCACCTGTTTCACCACCGCTGATCCTGAGTGTTGGATTATTGTCATCGCGCAAGGGCCACGACGTTCTGATCTCTGCTTTGGCGCAAATTGCCGACCTGCCTTGGCAAGCGGAAATTATCGGCCGCCCGCAAGACCCAAACTATACCGCAGAATTGCAATCACTGATCTCGAATGCAGGGTTAGCTAATCGTATCCAACTAAGGGGCGAGGTCGATGGTGCCGCCATCGAGGATGCATACCGACGCGCAAGTATGTTCGCTCTGGCCACACGATACGAAGGCTACGGCATGGTCCTGAGCGAGGCGATGCTGCACGGTCTGCCGGTTGTTTCCTGCGCAGTCGGTGCGGTCCCCGAAACGGTTGGCCATGCCGGGCGTCTTGTGCCCGCCGATCAACCCGACGCCTTTGCAGCCGAATTGCGCACCCTGCTGGAAGACCCGGATCAGTTGGTGAAAGCTGCGCAGGCTTCACTGGAACAGTCGGCAGGGTTGCCGAGCTGGCACGACACAACCCGGCATTTCGCCGATGTCATCAAACGGGTGGCCGAGTCATTTGTGCCGCCTTTCCCCTCTGGACCCACGAAATGAACTGGACCGCCTATGTTTGCTGTTGAAGTCCGCGACCATGTAATGATCGCACATTCCCTACCCTCTCCTGTTTTTGGCCCCGCGCAAGGGATGCACGGCGCGACCTTCGTGGTGGATGCGGCGTTTTACACCGAAGATCTGGATGAAAACGGTCTGGTCGTTGATATCGGCTTGGCCACCGAGGCTCTGGCCAACACGCTTGCCCCGCTGCGCTACGCCAATCTGGACGAAGTCCCAGCGTTCAAGGGCAAGATCACAACGACAGAGTTTCTTTGCTGTCACATTTGGGATCAACTCAAGACGGTCGCAAAAACCAGCGGATTGGGCGACAATGGCCGCGTCAAACGCATTCGGGTGCAGCTGCACGAAAGCCATGTGGCGCGTGGGTGGTATGAAGCAGACATCTGAAACCAGCTTTGAACCGGATTGGCTGAATCTTCGGGAACCAGCCGATCACCGGGCCCGCGATCTAAAACTGCTCGCTAGAGCCGCAGGCAGCGTTCAGGATGGGTCCGTTGTACTGGATCTGGGCAGTGGCACCGGATCAACTGCCCGGGCATTTGTTCAAGCAGGGTTCGCCAAGATGCGTTGGCGCTTTTTCGACAACGACGCGACCCTGTTGCGTATTGCAAATGACCGCCATCCCGAAGCCGAATGCGTCGTCGGCAATCTCGGTGACGTAAAAAATCTGCCGCTCGGGGACGTCGGCCTGATCACGGCTTCGGCCTTGTTCGATCTTATGCCCGAAAGCTGGATCAATGCTCTGATCCTCCGTGCAGCCGATGCGGGCATACCAATCTACACGGCCCTGAACTACGATGGCCAAATGAGCTGGACGCCCAACGACGAACGTGACTGTGTCGTCACTCTTGCGTTCAACCGGCACCAGACGAACGACAAAGGTTTGGGACCAGCGCTGGGGCCGTTATCCGGGTCACGGTTTGCGGAATTGAGCGAAATAGTGGGCTACACTGTTGCTTCCGCACAAAGCCCTTGGCGGTTGGGGCCGCAAGAGACCCAACTGCATGACGCAGTTTTAGACGGAATCGCGCAGGCAGCCCACGAGGCTGGCTCGAAACACGCCCTCGATTGGGGAAGAGACAGGCGGGGCGCAGTCGCGGAAACGCTTGGGATGATTGGGCACACTGATCACTTATCGGTACCGCGATGACAGTCGCTCAACTCTATACAGAATGCGGAGAAACCAATGCACGACGTTGACGTAACACCCAGGGTTTGGGACCGCATTCTTGCCGTTCGAGCGGGTCATGGTTGTCTGTGCGATCCGGATTGGACGGAAGGCGAAAAGCGGGCTATCTCTGTCTACGGAGCGTTAGCACAGCCGAACCCCTCGGGTCAGGTAATCGGGCAGATCGGGCAATCACTGGACGGACGGATTGCAACTGTGTCGGGCGATGCCAAAGACATCTCAGGGCGCGAAGGGCTGATACATTTACACCGTCTACGGGCTTTGTCGGATGCGGTTGTGATCGGCGTTAAAACTGCACTGCATGACAACCCACGCCTCACCGTTCGCCTCGTCAAAGGTCAAAATCCGGTCCGCGTGATCATTGACCCAAACGGGAGGATGCCAAACGATATCGGTCTGATGCAGGACATGAACGCCCGGTGCATAGTCATCCAATCGGTAGATGCACCGCGTCCTGACCATATCGAAGTGGTCAAGTTGCCCCGCACCCATTGGATTTCGCCGGCACAAATCCTGGGCGCGTTGCGTCAGCGCGGATTGAACCGCGTCTTGATCGAAGGTGGCGGCATCACGATTGCTCAGTTTCTTGAAGCAGGGCTGCTGACCCGGCTGCATGTCGCGGTTGCACCCCTATTGATCGGGGCCGGACCACAAGGGCTGACCACATCACCGGTTCCTAGCCTGGCGCAGGCCCTTCGGCCCAAGACGGACGTCTATGGTTTGGGTACAGACGTGCTGTTTGACTGCACACTGAAACCTCGACACGAACAAGTGGCCGCCTACCCCTTGCCCTGCCGGACCGCTGCTCATGCGTCCTAACGCGAATAGGTTGAACTTTGAACAATGACCGCCAACCCAGAACCGCCAACACGGGCTTTATGGATTACCAAAGCCGCTAGCACTGAAATACGCGAAACGGACATCCTTGATGGCCCGGACCATATACAAGTGTCCACCCAGTTCTCGGGCATCAGCCGGGGCACCGAACGGCTTGTGTTTAACGGTCAGGTACCGCGCAACGAACATGACACCATGCGTGCGCCGTTTCAGCAAGGCAATTTCACCTTCCCCGTCAAATATGGCTACTCGGCTGTTGGCACCGTTCAATCCGGACCGCGCGAGGGTGAGACTGTATTCGCGCTATATCCCCACCAGACACGGTTCAGCATACCCTCACATGCAGCCATTTCCATCAACCCAGCAGTCCCTCCTGCGCGCGCCGTGTTGGCAGCCAATATGGAAACGGCATTGAACATAATGTGGGACGCGGGCGTTTGCGCAGGCAGCAAAGTGACCATTGTTGGCGGCGGTGTTGTCGGCGCGCTGACAGGATACCTGTGCGCCAGAACGCCCGGAACCGAGGTTTGCATAGTGGACATCAACCCGGACAAGGCCGCGCTTGCCGGACAGTTGGGTTGTGCATTTGCCACCCCCGAAAACGTGCCCGAAGACGCAGACATGGTCATCCACACCTCAGCCAACTCAAGCGGATTGGCGACAGCAATAAACGCTGCCGGTGTCGAAGCAACGATTATCGAGGCCAGTTGGTATGGTGATCACCTCACGACCGTGCCGCTTGGTGCCCGATTCCATCAAAGGCGGTTGCGGATCATCAGCAGCCAAGTCGGTCGTATCCCCGCACATATGGGAGCGCGCTGGGACTACAAAATGCGGCTAACCAAGGCGATTGACCTGTTGGCAGACCCAGTTCTGGACGCATTGATTTCGGGTGAAACTGAATTCGCAGATCTTCCAGAGAATTACGGGTCTATTCTGGAAGATCCATCGACCCTCTGCCATAGAATACGGTATTCCAACAGATGACGTTGCCGCAGGAAGTTACTCCTTGGCTGTCGCCCAAGGCGTCTGAACACATGCAAGCGATGGCACGGGCCGCGCTTCGCGCCGGGGCCGGGTTGCAACAAGCCTTCAAGACCCGCGACACGCTAAACATTTCACAAAAATCCAAAGGCGACTTCGTATCCGACGCAGATCGCACGGCAGAAGCGGAAATCAATCTGCACCTGACCGCGACCTATCCCAAGTATGGTTGGCTCGGTGAAGAGACTGGAACGCGCGCGGGCATCGGGACTGCTTTGCGATGGGTGGTGGATCCGTTGGACGGGACGACGAATTTCCTGAAAGGTATTCCCCATTGGGCCATATCCATAGCGTTATGTGATGGCGACGATGTACTAGCTGCGTTGATCTACGATCCCCAGAAAGCCGAAATGTTCACAGCCGAACGCAGCTGCGGCGCATTTTTGAACGGGCGACAGATATCGGTCAGCGGCGAAGGTGATCTGACCGCAGCTTTGTTTGCCACTGGCGTCCCTGCCGGGGGGCGTGTGACCTATCTGAAACCTGCCCTTCAGGACCTTGAACGACTTATGCCAGAGTGTGCCGGTATTCGCAGAAACGGCGCTGCGGCCCTTGATCTTGCCTATGTCGCCGCCGGGCGGCTTGAAGGGTATTGGGAGCGGAACCTGGGTCCGTGGGACACAGCTGCAGGAATTCTGTTGGTACAGGAAGCCAAAGGGGTCGTGCAGCCGCTTTGGCCGGATCAAGACATCTTTTCGTCAGGCTCTTTTCTGGCAAGCAACGCAGCCTTGGCAAATACGTTCCGCAAATTCATTGTCTGAGGTGATCTTAGACCAATCCCCCCCGCCTGATCACGCGCCTGCGTTTGTGATGAGGTCGTCGTTTGCAAGGTGGTCGATCAGGTGCCGGACGCGGGTCGTCATACGGCGATTTTGCGGGAAAAGAGCGGCGACGACATAAGGTGCCACACGGTAAGTAGAAAACAGTTCGATCAAAGCACCCGACCTGAGAGCCTCAGCTACTGTGTAAGCAGGACATCGTGCGATCGCCACACCATCCATCGCAAGACGCGCCGAAGCTGCGGGGGCATTGGCGCGCAACCGTCCGCTTACCGGAACCGCCACATCTTCGCCTTTGATATCGAACCGCCACAGCCCGGGCTCGGACATGTTCCCGTCAAGAATGCAGTCATGTGTTGCCAGGGCGCGTGGGTCTGTCGGCGTGCCTGCGCGGTCCAGATACGCGGGGGATGCGCATACGATTAAAGGCATTTGCCCCAGTTGACGCACTTTCAGTGAACTGTCGCGCATCGGACCTATCCGGATAGCGAGGTCCAGACCCTCATCAATGATCGACACCCTGCGGTCGGACAGGTTCAGGTAAATCTCGACCTCGGGGTGCTGTGTTGCAAAGGCCGCAAGTGACGGCGCAAGCCGCACCGAGCCAAAGCCGGTCGGCGCAGAAATCCGGATTACGCCGCGCAGTGATTTCTGGGCGTTTCGGACTGTTTCCTCAAGTTCGTCAAACCCATCCAGCAGCGGTTCGCACATTGCCAGATACGTCGCACCCGCATCTGTCAGGGATACGCTGCGTGTCGTACGGTTCAAAAGCTGCACGCCCAATGCCTCTTCCAGATCAGCAACATATTTGCTGACCAGTCGAGATGAACGCCCCATCCGCTGCGCCGCCAACGTGAAAGAGGCATTTTTTGCCACCAGCGCGAATGCGCGCATTCGATCAATCTTGTCCATTTTATTGCGCCCTTTCAGGGCCTAATTATTCGCAAAATCTGACAATTATCATCCAACTTCGCAAGAGTTATCTGTCCGTCAGACACAGCTTATGAATGACAGGAGCCAACAGATGTCCAACGCAGTTCGTATCCACCATTTCCCGAAATCAGGTCACGCGCATCGTGCTTTGGTCTTCGCCCAGCTCGCAGGAATTGCGCACGAGGCCATCTTTGTTGATCTGGCCGCCGGAGAGCACAAGACACCCGAATTTCTGGACATGAACCCAAACGGTCAAGTACCGGTCTTGCAAGATGGCGATGTCGTCGTATCGGATTCGAACGCAATTCTGGTCTATCTTGCCCGGAAATATGCGTCTGACTGGATGCCCAGCGATCCAGTCGGAGAAGCTGCTGTCCAGAAATGGTTGACCCTTGCCGCAGGTGAAATTGCGTTTGGGTCATGTGCCGCACGTTTGATTACAGTCTTTGGTGCTCCGTTGGATGCCGATTTTGCCGCGGCCACCGCAGCCCAGGCAATGAAAAAGCTAGAAAATGGCCTTGAGGGGCGTGATTGGCTGGTTGGCGACCGCCCGACCATTGCAGATGTAGCTGGCTATTCCTACACCGCCCATGCGCCCGAGGGGAATGTCTCGCTTGACCCTTACCCAAACGTACGGGCCTGGATCGCGCGTTTCGAGGCCCAGGATGGCTTTGAACCGATGCCCTCCACCGCTGCGGGCCTCGTGGCCTGAACCAAACCTGCCCGAAACTTGAGTGTAAAGAGCTTCGGGCAAGGGTTCCCAGTGTTGGGAAATAAAGAAGGAGTGAACCGATGGTCGACGCAGATACCCCATTCCATGCCGGTGAACTGGCCGCACAAAAACGCGCGGGCGCGGATAATATTGCCACCATCGGAACACGCTATATACGCGATTTCATGCCCGAACAGCACCGTACGTTCTATCAGACGCAACCGTTTCTCGTCGTCGCCTCAGGTGACTCGGACGGTCAGGTCTGGGCAACAATCATCGAAGGGCCTGATGGTTTCATCGGGTCTCCTGATCCGGAACGCCTGACGTTGGATACACAAGTTGACCCGCTGGATCCTCTGGTACACAGCCTGCAGGAAGGGACCGATATTGGGGTCGTCGGGATCGAACTGGCCACAAGGCGCCGCAACCGTCTTAGCGGCCGGACCCGACGTTCAGACCAAGGGCTGATCATAGACATTCGCCAAACATTCGGAAACTGCCCGCAGTACATCAATGAACGCGACTGGTGGCGCGCCCCGCGAACCGTGCCCACAGAAGCCCAAGAATCCGACCATCTCAGCCCCGGCCAAATCGCTCGCATCCGTGCCGCTGACACGCTTTTCCTGGGTTCCGGTCATCACGCCCCGCAAAAGGCGGCCTCGGATGGGTACGACGCTTCGCATAGAGGCGGTGAGCCAGGGTTCGTGCGCGTGATCAGCCCAACCCGGTTGCGCATACCGGATTATTCCGGGAACAACTTTTTCAACACGATTGGAAATCTGCTGCAGGACCCCCGTGTCGGATTGTTGTTTGTCGATTTCGCAACCGGTGGACTTTTGCATCTGACCGGGCGCGCCAAGATCGACTGGGCGCCCGAAGAAGCGCGTGATCCAAACATTTTGCGCATGATCGACGTTACGATCGACGCGGTGATTGAACGGACCGAGGCACTTTCGTTACGTTGGTCAGCGGACCCTGCCCCGTCGCAAAACCTGACCGTAGTCGACAAGAAATCCGAGGCCGAGGGGATCACATCGTTCCACCTCGCTCCGGCCGAGGGCGATACTCTGTCACCCTTTCAAGCCGGGCAGCATTTGCCGATCGCCCTCGAAATACCTGCGCATGATGTAAAGATACGTCGGTCTTATTCCCTGTCGGGCAAACCCGGTGAAGACACTTACCGGATCACTGTAAAGCGCGAGCCAGGTGGGACTGCATCGCAATTCCTACACGACAGCATCAAAATAGGAGACACGATCGAAGCCCGCCCTCCGGCTGGTGATTTTCTGATACCTGATTCAACACGCCCTTTGGTTCTGGTCAGCGTGGGTGTTGGTTTGACACCAATGATGGCCATGCTGCATCGGTTGGCGCAACAGAATACCGGACGCCAGGTATGGTTCGTGCATGGCGCACGCAACGGTCGTCACCATGCACTGTCCCAAGAAACAGACCGCCTGATCTCGGCGACCCGCGGCGCACGGAAACGCGTGTTTTTCAGCCAACCCGACAGCGGCGATCTGGTTGGCCGCGATTTCGACGCAGAAGGCCGCGTCACGGCCGCAGAGGTTCTGGCGCTCGATACCGGTGCGGATGCGCTTTACATGCTTTGCGGTCCCGCCGGATTCGTGACTGATCTGAAGTCAGGTTTAGAAGCTGCCGGAATAGACGGAAGCCAAATCCACTATGAAACCTTCGGCTCTGCCTGACCGCTGCCGTTAGTCCAACCGCTGTTTGCTATGGTTGAGGCTAAGGATGTCGCGACGGCTGTAGTGCCCTGCCGGATCCAGTTTCAGATGTGCGGCGATAACCTGATCCACATCGATCTCAGCATAGAGCGTGATCTCTTCGCCCGTGACTGGACCAGCAATCAATTTGCCACCGGGTGCCGCGATCATGCTACCGCCGTCGTTGATGACATCGCGCCCCTCGGTTACGTGTTTTCGCAAGGGGAAGCTGTCAGGAATGTCACTGCTGCGCAGCAGACCCGAAACCGAAACAACATAAACCCGCCCCTCCATCGCGATGAATTGTGTGATGTGGTCGGTTACGTCCAGATCACCTGGCCATGTTGCGATATGCAACTGTTCTCCCTGCTGGTACAGCGCTTGCCGGGCCAGAGGCTGCCAGTTTTCATAGCAATTCAAACCGCCGACCCGGATGCCTTTCCAATCCTGAACAGCCAGACCATGCCCATCCCCATCGGCCCATAGCAGCCTTTCGTGAAACGTCGGCTTGAGCTTGCGATGCACATTCACGACACCCTTGTCGGGCAGGATTGTCACCAACGAGGCATAAACCGAACCGCCCGAACCAGCCCGTTCAACGATCCCGGTCATGACGGCAACGCCAAGGTCAGTTGCCTCGGCACAGATCGCAGCAATCTCGGGGCCGTCGGTCGTAATCGCGGACTTCAGATAGGCCACATGCCCGATCTTCAGCAGCTCGTCATTATGGGCCACGCTCGGGGCGCGCAGCCATACGGGATAGCCGGACAAAAAAACCTCGGGGAAGACAACCAATTCGGCCCCACTGGATGCGGTATCCCGCAGCAGGGCGATCAGCTTGTCCGTGCTGGCCTGTGGATCAAGAAAGACCGGAGCGGCCTGAACAGCGGCAACTTTCATAAGGCAATGTCCTGCTCGTTTTAACTATGACCCGCGCATGATCTCATCAGGCACGGGCCAGGGTGTCAAATCAGACGTTTAACCCGGATTGGCCGGCGCTTTGTCCATATCATCCGAAACCGGGCCCCAGGGTTGCGCAGAATTGCACCAGATCTGGATCGAGGGCTTGACCCATGAACTGTCCTGCAACGTCCCGGCCTTTACCGCCGCAAGGTCACCAAAGGCTGGCATCTCGGTCGACAGGGGCGAGCCGCAATTGCCGCAGAAATTACGGGTCACCGGCTGCCCGGATGCCCCGTTCATCACATAGGTCCTGCGGCTGTCACCCTCGAATGCGATCGACGCGGTCGGCACCAGCACATTGGTCGAATAGGCCGAGCCGCTTTGCCGCTGGCAATCCGGACAATGGCAGACGACCATCATGGCAGGCTCATCGGCGCTGGAACTATAGGTGACCTGTCCGCACAGGCAGCTTCCTTCGATCTTGGGCATTGGTGTCTCCTTGCTGATGGTTCTGGTTTTATTGGGATTTCTCTTTTGTTGGCATCAGGTGGGCGGCCGATTGATTGAACAGGGTTTCGTTCTGCTGCGCCGTGGCTTTGCCCGTGAACTGAGCGTTTTTGTGCAGGTTGATCGCATCACGAACGGCAGGGCGTGCCTTGATCCGTTGACGCCAGGCGGCAACGTTTGGAAAAGCATCCAGTGAAACGCCCAAAGGTTTCGCGATGAACGCCCACGGAAAACACATCATATCTACGATCGTATAGCGGTCGAACATATACTCGCGCCCCTCAAGCCGGTTCTCTAGGACCGCCAGAGACCGTTCGAACTCGCCCTTGTATCGCTTGTGGGAATAGGGCTGGTCCTTCGGCGCATAGTTCACAAAGTGGCTCAGTTGACCGCCCATCGGACCCTGATTGGCTGCCTGCCAGAACAGCCATTCGGTAAAGGCGATCCGCTCGCGTGGGGTTTCGGGGCCGAATTGGCCGCTGCGATCTGCCAGGTACAACATGATGGCGCCGCTTTCGAAAACACTCAGCGGGCCACCGTCTGCGTCATGGTCCAGAATGGCCGGCATCCTGGCGTTTGGGCTGATCGCCAGAAAGTCGGGTTGGAACTGGTCGCCACCGCGCAGGTTCATAAGAATGGTGCGATGATCCAAACCAGTTTCGGCCAGCATGATCGCGACTTTCCAACCGTTCGGTGTGGGAGAGTAATAGAAGTCAATCATGATGCATCCGCCAGAGGGTTTGGGGTCAGGCTCGCGCGGACCTCGGCAGTGTGTTCGCCCAGTTCCGGCGCGGGGCGCAAGTCGGTCGCCGGAGTACCATGAAACACGGTAGCCGGCCGGGTCTGCCGCAGGCGACCGGCAGTCGGGTGGTCATATTCGACGAACATACCATTGGCCTCGAGCTGCGGATGTTGGCGCATCTCGCGTCGTGTCAGGACAGGGGCACAGGGGACACCCGCCTCTTCCAGTGCAGTCAACAACGTGTCACGGTCAAGGTCACGCACCATCTCTTGCGTCAAGTCCAGCCGCGCGTCCCGGTTGATGTCGCGCAACTCGGTCGTTTTAAAGCGTTCGTCGTCGATGATATCAGGGCGACCTGTGGCATGGGCCAGAGCCTCCCAATGCTTGTTCTGCATGATCGAAATACTGAGGTATCCGCCTTTCACCTCATAGATCAGATCATGGAAAGACTGGCTGGCCTCAACCTCCATCTCATCGCCCACAAAGGTGTGGCCGTTCATGTCCGAGGCCCAGAGGAAAGCCGCCACTGTGTCCAGCATCGACAGCGTGACCTTCTGGCCCTTTCCTGTGCGTTCGCGGGCAAACAGCGCGGCGGTCACCGCCTGACTGGCCTGTACCGCCGTCAGCTTGTCGGGCAGGATCGTGCGGACCAGACGCGGACGCTCCTCGTCCGATCCGGCCTGAACCGTGGTCAGCGCCGATAACGCCTGTATCAGCGGGTCATAGACAGGCTTATTGGCCAAAGGTCCGTCGAACCCGAACCCAGAAATGGACATATAGACCAGCCGGGGGTTGAGCACACTCAGCACTTCATAGCTAAGCCCAAGACGATCCACGACACCGGGGCGGAAATTCTGGATAAACACGTCGGCGTCCTGCACCAGCGTCTTGATCATGGCGATATCATCGGGATTTTTCAGATCGGCCACCACCGAGCGTTTGTTGCGGTTATTGTTCAGGTAAGAGGCCGAATGTCCTCCCCGGCGAGTCGCCACGTGACGGGTAAAGTCGCCGTCGGCGCGTTCGATCTTGATTACATCGGCTCCCTGATCGGCAAGGATCATCGTGCTCATGGGGCCGGACACAACGGCGGTCAGATCAATGACCCTGATGCCCGACAGGGGGCCGTTGCGCTGAATGTCACTGTGCTGGGCCATCGCCAAACTCCTGCAAACCTTAGTTTGAAGCTAGGTTGCGAAGGAACAGGTTTGTACTGCAAAAACCTCAGCAAGAGTTGAAAAAAATTCAATTCCTTTGCGTCAGCAACCAGTCATGGAACCGCTTGACATCGGACCGCATGGCACCATCGGGCCGCGCGACATAATAGCCGATATTGTCGGCGTCGGGCAGATCAAAAGGCGCGCACAGAACGCCAGCCGAAAGCAAAGAATCCACCAGCGGTCTGCGGCCCAACGCAATACCCAAACCGTCCTGTGCCGCCTGAATCGTCAATTCATAGGTTTCAAGACTATACCGCTGATTGGCCGCCGGAGGTTGAAACCCCCGCGCCTGGCACCAGTGATCCCATTCTGCATCCACGGTCGTATTTGCCAAAACCCGCTGGGTTTTCAAAACTTCCGCCAGCGCCATACCTCCAATCGTCTGAGCAAACGCAGGCGACATCACGGGCACGATGACTTCGCGCATAAGCGGAGTTACAACCGTTTGAGGCCACTCGCCCATTCCCCGCCGGATTGCCAGATCAACATTTTCCCGTTCTAGATCAACCACACGTGTTGTGGTGACCAAATTGACCTCAAGATCGGGGTGGCTACGTTCAAGATCGGAAAGCCTCGGCAACAGCCAGCCGGCTGCAAAAGACGGCGTCAGAGTCAAAGATATCCGCTTGCGCCCCGGCATCGAACGGATGGCCTCGGTCGCGCGCAGTATCTCGGACATCGGCCCTTTGATCTGATCAAAAAACTGTGCGCCATCGGCGGTCAGAAACAGACGTCCCTTGCGGTTTTCAACCAACCGGACCCCCAGTTCGGATTCAAGCGACTTGACCTGGTGGCTGATAGACGACGCCGAAACTTGCAAGCGTTCCGCTGCCTTGACGGCGCTGCCGGTCAAAGCAACTTCGTAGAAGGATTTCAACCCACCAAAAGGCGGAAAATAATCATGTGGAATGCGCGGTCTGACCTTGGACATGGCGCCATCTTAGCCATCGTTCGGGAGATGAACAGCCAGAGCAGATCAAATCCCTTTCGCACAGTACATGGCTATCTCATACAGTTTTCAGCAAACCAGAAAACGCTGTTTGGTTGATAACTCCGTGACGCCTATTCACTCGCGTCATATTACCTTTCCGGGCGTTTAACCATGTTCCTATGCGAATGCACAGAACATCGGCACAAGTGGTGAACTCCGGCGTCTGGGGATCGACCTCAAAGACGGGCCTATTTCTCTCAGAACTGGCGAAGTCAGAAAGCCCACTCCGGGCTCAAGCCGCTGTTTTGACATCTCTTCCTCAGTTTATGAGAACTCTTCTTCCAACAATCCCGAACGTCTGATCTTTTCTAAACAGATAAGTTTAACTGTGGGTCTCCAAGTGTCACTTGGTCGGAAACCGGTCAGACAGGCAGACGTTGTTTTCCACGCAATATCGCAGGGAAGGGCTGGGTGCCCAAACCAAACTGTCTTCGTTCGCATAGGTATCCAGACGCGCCAAGATAGTTTCAGCCCCGATCGTATCCGCATAAAACATCAACCCACCACGCCACCGTGGGAAGCCACAGCTTCTTACAGTAACAAGATCAATACTTCGAGCCGATAAGGCAATTCCTTCGTCAAGCAGACCAACCGCTTCGTTGATCATCGCACATAGCAGCCTGTCCCTGATCTCCTCCTCAGAATAGTCACAGCGGGTGATCCCTGCGAAATGTGCCTCCTCCAATGCCAGGTCGGCCACGATCGGGTCGTCAACCTTCCCACCCCCGCCGGGATATCGATACCAGCCTGCTCCGACCTTTTTGCCCAGCTTGCCCAGCTCGAGCATCCGGTCCGCGATGGGAATATTTCGGCGGTTCGGGTCGCGCGGGGCGTTTTCGCGGCGATTGGCAAGAGCGATGTCCACACCGGTCAGGTCCTGCGCCTCGTAAGGGCCCATGGTATAGCCGAATTCGACCATGGCCTCATCCACCTCCCACGGGGTCGAGCCATCCATCAGCACCGTATCCGCCGCTTCGTGGTACCGCGCGAGCATGCGATTTGCGATATGGCTAGTGCTGGGGGTGTCCTGCCCCCGCACAGCACGTTCGGCAAAGAAGATATGGCGAAGGGCGCGGGCTTGTGCGCCTTGCCGCAGGTCCAAAAACGTCGCGCGTTCTTGGGCCATTGCTTCCGACAAAGTGGCCGTGGTCGACAGGGCCACCAGATCAATCGCCTTTGGCGGCGCGATCTGGTGGGGCATCCGCTGCGAGACATCGGCGCGCGCGGCCACAATCGCCGTATCATCTGCGGCGGGCCGGTCCCGCAATCCGGGCGGCACAGACAGCTCCAGCGTGCCTACGTCCAGATGCAGCGCAACATCCACCGGGTCCTCTGCGATACCGTCCACCAGCCCCAAGGCTTCGGCCTGTTCAGCCGGAACGGGCTTGCCGGTTGCAATCAACTCGACCGCAGCCGCAATCCCGATCAGGCGGGGCAAGCGTTGCGTGCCGCCCGCGCCGGGCACCACGCCCAGCGTCACCTCGGGAAGGCCAATCCGGACACCCGGCGCCGCGATCCGATAGCGGCAGGCCAGCGCCAGCTCACACTCACCGCCCAACGCACCCCCCGTGATCGCCGCAACCCACGGCACGTCCGAGGCCTCAATCCCATTCAAAATTTCCGGCAAATGCGGCGCAACCGGTGGCGCGTCAAACTCTCGCGCATCCGCACCCGCAGCAAATGCGCGCTGCGATCCATGTAGTACCACCCGCGACAGACCTTTCTGTGCCTGAACCCAAGCCAACGCATCCCACAGGCCCTGGCGAACGCTGAGACCGATGGCATTCACAAGCGGGTTGTTCAGCCTGACAAACCCGACGGCCCCCTGACGCCAGACATCCACGGCCATCATCGGCTCCTTCTGCGTTATAGTTCACTTATGTGCGGATATAGACCTAGGTCACGCATCCAACAGCTTTTGCGTCCGGATCATCGTCACCAATTCATCCAGCGACTGGTCCAGCGCCCGCCCCGACGTGTCCAGCATGAACCGCGCCCGCGCATAAAGAACCTCGCGGCTGGCCAGGATCGAGGTCAGCTGCTCCATCGCGTCGGCATTGCCCGCCATGGGCCGCTCATCACCCTGCGCGCGCACCCGGTCCATATGCTCCTGCGGCGAGGCCTTCAGCCAAATCGTATGGAAACTGGACAGCAACTTGTTGAGCGTCTCGGGCTCGGACACGATGCCACCGGCCACGGCCAGGATCACGCGGTCATAGTTTTCGATGACCCGATCCAAAGACCCGGCCTCAAGCTTGCGATAGCCTTCCTGCCCGTAAAGGGCGAGGATCTCGTCAATCGGCATTCCGCCATGCAGGGCGATTTCTTTGTTCAGCTCCAAAAACGGCGCATCCAGTTGTTCAGCCGCAAGTTTACCAAGCGTCGATTTCCCCGCACCACGCAAGCCAATCAGACAGACGCGCTGTGCCCTTCCACCCTGATCGCTGCCCGGCGAGAGCGCCTGCAACACCTGATCACGTGTTTCGCTATCGGCGGCAGAGAACAATTCGGCCACGCGCAGGCTGGTGGAGTTCCACGGATCTTCGGCACCCACGAACCACTCGATCCGGTGATCCAACGAATGCGCCACACGTTGCAGCAACCCGATCGAAATATTCCCCGTCCCGGATTCAAGCTGCGCCAGATAGCGCTGTGACACGCCCGAGCTTTCGGACAGAACCCGACGAGAAATGCCCTTGCGTTCACGCGCGCTGCGGACCCGTTCGCCCACCTGCACCATCAGCGCCGAGATGCTGCGTTCGATCTCGGAATCTGTGTCGATCTGGGTCGACACCCCGCTGAAGGTTGTAATTTCCGCCATGTTTCGCAATTCCGAATGTGTATAATAATGCACAATACGTTCGCCGGACCAAAAAGGAAAACGGTTATGTCCCGGTCTGCTCCGCGTCACACAAAAACGGAGCCAACAGGTCTTGGATATCCTGCGGAGGTTGGCGTTTTTCAAACGCGTCTGCCACGATGAAGACGCTGACGGTCTGGGCCGAAAAGCACAGTTGGCCATCCTGTTCGCCATCGACGCGAAACGTGATGGAGGATGTGCCCAACCGACTGGGCCATACGTGACAGGCCAGCGTGTGCCGGGGCGTGACCGGCGATTTGAAGTCCATCTCAAGCCGGACGAAGGGCGTGCCGACATTGCGGTCCAGTTCCAGCTGATACCAGCCCTGACCCAGATGCTCTTCCCACCAGGCGTTGATCGCATCCAGTGCGAACCATGGCAGGCGCCCGGTATAGGCGATGCGCGCCGGGTCGCAATCGCCCCACGTCACCCGGATATCATGCCGATAGGCCGAGGCCGGCCGGACCAACATCAATAGGTCTCCACGTGGTATCGACCCGCGTCGCGCATCTGATCCCGCAGCGCGGTCCAGTCCTGTCCAACGCCCGCCGAGATTTCGGTCAGAGCTTGCTCGACCCCGTCCTCCATATCCCGCAGGCCGCAGATATAAACATAGCTGTTGGTGTCTTGCAGCAAGTCGGCGACGATGTCTCGTTTGGCCAGCATCCTGTCCTGAACATATTCCTTGTCCTGCCCCTCTTGCCGGCTGAATACCAGATGCTGATCCAACAGCGTCTTGGGCACTTTCTGCAACGGCCCGAAATAGGGCAAGCTGTCAGGCGTTCTCGCCCCGAAGAACATCGTCATGCCACCGTGGATCGTGCCCACCTTGCGCTGACGGCGCATGGTAAAGGCGCGCATCGGGGCCGAGCCGGTGCCGGTGCAGATCATCAGGATGCGCGCGTCGGGATCATCAGGCAGCAGAAAGGTCGACCCGAACGGGCCGGTAACATTGACCGCATCACCCTTTTTCAGATCACAGATATAGTTCGAGCAAACCCCGCCCTCTTCGCGTTTGACGGTCAGTGAGACGTTGTTGAAACCGGGTCGTTCGCCATCGCGCGGGCTGGACACGGAGTAAAGCCGCGGCAGGTGCGGCTGCCCTTCGCCGGTGGTGCCGGGCGGGATGATCCCGATCGACTGACCTTCCAGAACCGGCATCGGGTGGCCCTGAAAATCAAGAATGATATGGCGTACGTCACTGTCCGAGGACGCCTCGGTCAGGCGGTAGTTGCCCTGCACAACGGCTTGAACAGGTTTGCCCAAGTTGTACAGATTGATCGTGGGTTTCGACGCCGTGGCTGGGGCCTTGGATTTGCCCCCCGCACCCTTATGGGCATCGGCCAGCAACGCGGCCATCGCATCATCCAGCGCCTCAATCCCGGTGTCGGCGTCATCCGAGACCAGATCCTCTTGTTCCGGCAACTCCTCCCACTCATATTGCTGCTCAAGGCTGTAAGGCTCGGTCACGACGCGCCATTCGTCGATCGAACCGGTCGGGCAGACCGGGATGCAATCCATGCAGAAGTTGCACAGATCCGCATTCACAACCACGTTGTTGTCGTCATGTTCGATGGCCTGTTCGGGGCAGGTCATCTCGCAGGTGTAACAACGGATACAGATTTCCGGGTCGATCAGGTGCTGTTTGATGGGTTTGTTCATGATTTATGCCGTCGCTGGATAAGGGCGGGAAGGGTCATGGCGTCGATAAGTGCTGCGCAGATGCCGGTGCAGGTGTCACAGCCAAGACAACGCCCCCGGATAACCGAGTGATTGGGCTGTATCTCGGCCTTGTCTGCGCTGAGTGCGGAGCGTTCCGCCGCCATCATCCATTTCCTTCCCGCGTTGGCTGGCAAGATGCGGCCGGCAGAGGGGGTCCCCACTGCCCTGCCAAACAGGCCCGAGATCAGGCCATGTGCAGTTTCACATATTCGAAATCGCCAGGCTTGTTATCGATCCCAACCTTTGGGGCCGAGATCCAGCCTGCGTATTTGCCGGGCTCATAGCACGGCACCATAAGCGACTGGATATAGGCCCCATCTTCCTTGGACGGCAGCCATTTGTCGGCATTCGCGGCCCATTCCGCCTCAGAGATGATATCGCCTTCGGGATTGGCCTTGATCGCGGCAAAGACGCCAATCTGGCGGTGGAACGCCTCGTCTGGCAGGGCCAAGTTGAATTCGATCCCGGCCTTCTGAATGATCTTGTTCCAACGCCCGACACCGCCCGAGGCATCGCGGACATAGTCGTCGCGCAACCGCATGTTGATCGCGGTCAGCGCAGGTACATCCTGCGTCACGATCGCCCCATCAACAATGGATTTAACTGCATAAGTGTCGCTTTGCAGCATGTGGTCGTCGTCGATACGGTTCTCCATATACCGGCCCTTGATACCCGCGTTGAAGGCGTTGGCGGCATTGGTCGAGACCTCCTGCCCGAACAGGTCCAGCGACAGCGAATAGTGTAGGTTCAGCTTTTTCTGGATCGTCGGCAGGTCGATCACGCCCAGATCACGCACTTTGCCGATATCGTAGGGGTCGGTCAAACCGGCCTCGTTCATCGCCTCGCAGGTGCGTTGCACGATACGGCTGACACCGGTTTCGCCCACAAACATATGGTGGGCCTCTTCGGTCAGCATAAAGCGGCATGTTCGGCTGAGCGGATCAAATCCAGATTGCGCAAGACTTTCCAGCTGCATCTTGCCGTCACGGTCAGTGAAATAGGTGAACATGAAGAAAGACAGCCAATCGGGCGTTTCTTCGTTAAAGGCGCCCAACATCCGCGGCGCTTCTTCAGAGCCCGAGGACCGGATCAGCAGGTCATCCGCCTCTTCCCGGCCATCCTTGCCAAAGTATTTCTGCAGCAGATAGACCATCGCCCACAGGTGGCGGCCTTCTTCCACGTTGACCTGAAACAGGTTGCGCATGTCATAAAGCGACGGCGCAGTCAGTCCCAAGAACCGCTGCTGCTCGACCGAGCCCGGCTCGGTATCGCCTTGAATGACAATCAGACGTTTGAGCATGTTGCGGTATTCGCCCGGCACCTCCTGCCATGCTTTCTCACCCTTATGCTCACCCATTGGAATGATGCGCTCTTCGACCTGCGGAGCCAACAGAACGCCCCAACGGTATTCCGGCATTTTCACATAGTCGAACTTGGCCCAGCCTTTGGGGTCAACACTGACGGCAGTGCGCAGATAGACCATGGATTCCTGAAAGTTCTGTGGGATCAGCTTGTTCCACCAGTCGATATAGCCGGGATGCCATTTCTCAAGCGCTTTCAGCACCTTGCGGTCCTGACTCAGGCCGACATTGTTGGGGATCTGAGTGTCGTAACTTACGTTGATGACGTCTAGCATGTCTTTCTCCTGATGAAGCTCGGGCGGAACCTGTCACACACGTTCCATGTCATATTCGCCGCGTAGCCCGGTGCCGTACCGTTGCAACGCGCCATCGGGACCCACCGCATTGGGACGGTTGAAAATCCAGTTCTGCCATGCGGTCAGGCGGCCAAAGATGCGGGTTTCCATGGTTTCGGGGCCCGCGAAACGCAGGTTCGCCTCCATCCCGGTCATTGCATCGGGGCTGAATGAGGCGCGCTCTTCCTCGAAGATGCGGATCTCGTCTTCCCAGTCGATGTCATCCAGGATCATCGTCACAAGGCCCAGCTCGTCGGCAGCTTCGGCATCCAGCGCGGTGTTTTTATGGTCTTCCATCTGGCCCGCCGCATCGGGCGTGCCGTAGAACCGGGTTTCAAGCCGGGTCAGGTCATTGCCCATGGGCAAAGGTCCAAAATTCGCATCAGTCAGAGTGACCGTCGCCAAGGGACGATTGTCGCCTTCGAACTCGTCTTCCATCATATATGTGCGATCCACCGCCCACAGGATTTCGGCCAGAATACCGGTAAAGCACGAGCCATGTTCGACCAGCGCTGACATCGACCGTGATGTGACGTCGATCCGTTTCAGTAGGCGCTTCCAATACTGCAGCACCTCGTTGGCCAGCCAGTGGTCACGGTTGACCAGCAACAGCGCCTCATGCGCCTGGAACAGCTCGGGGTCGCCTTGGGTGCGGAAGACCAGAAGCCCCAACTCCATCTCATTCAGGCGCAGGTGCAGGATGGCGTCGTCCAGTTCGCGCGCCAGCCGCAACAGATAGGCCTGATCCCCGTGCGCGGTGAACGCGGCCATGTCCTGCGGCGCGTCGGCATCCGGGCCGCTGATCGTCACGGTCGCCTTGAGGGCATCCCGATCAACAGCTACCTCAATCAAGCTATACGTGACCGATCCATCTTCGCCGACCGTCTTGTCCAACGGACCCAAAGCAACCCCTGTGGCATCCGGCTTGGGCATCGCGGCTGCGAATTCGCGGGCACGTTCTTGCACGGTGGCGTCGAACTTGGAGTTCGGCACGACCTCATCCACCAGACGCCAATCCAGCGCCCGCTTGCCCTTGACCCCTTCTTCGGTCGAGCAGAACACATCGGCCAGATCGCGCCGCACCTTGCGTTTGTCCGTCACCCGCGTCAGCCCACCAGTTCCGGGTAGAACCGCCAACAGAGGCACCTCGGGCAGCGCGACCGAGGATGTGCTGTCATCGGTCAGCATGATGTGGTTGCAGGCCAGCGCTAGCTCGTAGCCACCCCCGGCGCAGGCGCCTTTGACGGCGGCAATATATTTCTGGCCGCTGTCCTTTTCGGCGGCTTCGTAGGTGTTGCGCGTCTCATTGGTGAATTTGCAGAAGTTCACCTTGTGGCTGTGGGCAGCCCCCCCGAGCATCCGGATATTTGCACCCGCGCAGAACACCCGGTCCTTACCGGATTGCATGACGACCACTTTCACCTCGGGATGTTCAAAGCGCATCCGTTGCACGATATCGGCCAGTTCGATATCGACGCCCAGATCGTAAGAGTTCAGCTTGAGTTGATACCCCTCGAACAGCCCCTGATCTTCGTCGACATCCATAATCAGGTTCGCAACCGGCCCATCATATTCCACCCGCCAATGGCGATACTGCGATGGATGGGTCTGAAAATTGATGACCTTGGTCATGTGCAACTCCTACGTTCAGTCATGCAGGATAGTGCGCTGCATGTATCGAGTAAAGGAATGAGTGCAAAATAACGCATCTTTTAGATGCATTTTTTGCCAGTTCTGCCCTCTTCTTCTACTTTGTTGTGCATTATTTTGCACATCCCACCATTCAAACCCAGAACAGCCCTTCCTGCCCGATCCACCGCCTCGCGAGCCAGATCGTCGGACAAGATCATTAGCCGCGCCATCGCGCGAGGCTGCCCCATCCGACCTTTCAGACAGGCGTTTGCGTATTGGATAACCGCCTGCACCATCAAACGTTCTGGCGAATTGGGTGGGCAGGCCAGCCAGACGGCCTCGAGCACCTCATGCGCCTCCCAATAGTACCCCTCATTCAGAAAGGCCAAACCGCTGGTCCAGGCAGATGTACCCACCAGATCAATGGGCGCAACATCCGACAGGCCGGTTTTCAGCGGGTCAAACAGACCTTCGGGGTGACGGGCTGTCTGACCCGGTACGTAAGCGTGTGGTGGCCAACAGTCGCTGATCATGCCATTTCAGGCATTGCCTGTTCCAACCGCTCAAGCCGGGCGGTGAACTCTGCGATTGCTGTCAGGGTTGCTGTGGGTTGATCAAACTGAGGGGCGTGCCGACAATTCTCCAATATGGCCGTTTCGACCGGGGCATAGCTGCGGGTTTCAACCTCTGCAATCTGCGCCAGTGTGCCGTACTGATCATCACGCCCCTGAATCGCAAGCGTCGGAATGCGCAGGTAGTCGATGACATCCGCCACGTTCCAGTTGCGGAAACCGGGGTCCAGCCACGCATCACACCAGCCATTAAACATCGCCGCCGGGTCGCGGTGATAAGACGCCAGCCGCCCTGCTAGGTCGCCGGTATCAAACGCTTCCCGCGCGGCGGCAATCGAAGCCAACCCCATCTCTTCGGTAAAGAAATGCGGCGCCATCAGGATTAGCCCCCGCACCCGCTGGTCCGAGACCGAGCCTGCATAGATCGCCGCAATCGTCGCACCGTCGGAATGGCCCAGCAGAACCGCCCGCTGAATGCCAGCCTGATCCAGAACGGGACCCAGAACCTGCTGCGCTTCGACGGTCATGTAGTCCAGCGGGCGCGGCAATTCTGCTGGATCGGATTGGCCATAGCCAGCACGGGAATAGGCCAGAACACCAAAGCCGGTCGCCGCAGACACGTCGGCCGGGAAATCCCGCCACATCGCTAAACACCCCAGCCCTTCGTGCAGCATCACGATGGTGGGCGCATCCTGTGGCGCAGGGCCCCAGGTGCCGTATTTCAGTTCCGTGCCGTTCACATCCATGCGGCCTGAGCCGCCATCCTGCCAGATCATGCGGTTTCCCTCAGTTTGAAACGTTGGATTTTGCCGGTTGCGGTTTTGGGCAGATCGTCCACCACCTCGACCCAGCGCGGATATTTCCACTTGCCAATCCGGTCTTGGACAAAGTCCTTCAGATCCCCGATCGCATCCGCGCTTTGACCATCTTTCAGAACGACAAAGGCGCGGGGCTTGTCCAAGCCTTGCTCGTCGGCATGGGCCACAATCGCGGCCTCAAGGATCGCGGGGTGTTCAATCAGCGTCTGTTCAATCTCGAACGGGCTGACCCAGATACCGGACACCTTGAACATGTCATCCGTGCGCCCGCAATAGATATAGCGACCCTCGGCTGTGCGCTCATACTTGTCGCCAGTCCGGGTCCAATGCCCCTCGAAAGTCGCACGCGATTTCTCGCGCCGGTTCCAATAGCTTTCGGCAGAGGAAGGACCCCGCACCAGCAGCTCGCCCACCTCGCCATCGCCAACCTCGTGATCGGCTTCGTCGACCAGACGCACGTCATAGCCGGGCACCGCCATGCCAGAAGTTCCGTAGACTATGTCACCGGGGCGGTTCGACAGGAAAATGTGCAGCATCTCGGTCGAGCCCACGCCATCCACGATCTGCGCACCCATATTCTTCTCCCACGCCTCACCCACCTCGCGCGGTAGCGCCTCGCCAGCCGAAGTACACAGGCGCAGATTTGGTTCGCTTTGTAGATCGCCCGCCTCGAACCGTGCGTTCATCGCGGCAAAGAAGGTGGGCACACCGCAAAATAGCGTCGGCTTGTGCGCGGCGATGATCTGAAACGCCACATCCGGCGTTGGGCGGCCACCCAGAAGGATCGTCGTTGCCCCAACCGACAGCGGAAAGGTCAGCCCGTTGCCCAACCCATAGGCAAAGAACAGCTTGGCGACCGAGAACACCACGTCTTCTTCCCGGATACCCAGCACCTGCGCCCCGAATGTATCGGCGGTGGCCCGAAGGCTGGACTGCACATGGCGCACACCTTTCGGCAGACCCGTCGAGCCCGAGGAATAGAGCCAGAACGCGGCCTCATCACTGTCCGAGGTGACGGTTTCCACTGGCGTGGCCCCATCCATGAACGCCTCAAGGCTGGTGGTGCCATCGGGCGCGTCGCCTATAACGATAACCTGCCGCAGATTTGTATTGCCTTGGATCGCAGGTGCGACCGTGGCCCACATCTCGGCCGATACGATCAGAACCGTCGCGCGGCTATCGTTCAGGGTCGCGGCATATACCGGCGCGGACAGCAATGTGTTGATCGGCACCGGAATGGCTCCGGCCTTGATCGCGCCCCAGAACAGGATCGGAAATTCGATCTGGTCCAGCACAACCATCGCCACACGTTCTTCGCGGCGCACTTCATGGCGCGTCAGCGCGCCCGCAAACCGCGCGCTTTCCTTGGCCAGGGCGCGATAGGTCAGCGTGCGTTGCTGTCCGTCGGCCTCGTGAAAGGCCACTTTGTCGCCGCGCCCTTCGCGCAGGTGACGATCCACAAACCAAAGGGCTGCATTCTGGTTTTCTGACACGGGTTCCTCCTCCCCTCGACGGGCCAGCGGCTGCTTGCCGGAAAAACAATCACCCTGATGTGCCGCCCATCTCCCCTATGGGTCGTCTCGTTGGGGGATCATTCGAACCGGGGTTTCAGAAAATTTCGCCCCGACGCCTGAAATATGCGTTATAATGCACATCTCTCGGGCATGTTTGCAACAGTGTTTTTTGCGTTTGTGCATTTTCTTGCACAACTCAGCACAGGTCAGCCAAATGGGATCAGGAATAGAGTGATCGCCGGGAACAGCACCAAAAGGACAACACGCAGGATGTCAGATCCGACAAAGAACAGCACGGCCTTGTAGGTCTCGGTCATGCGGGTTTCACGGTCCATCGTGTTGATCACAAACAGATTCATCCCGACTGGAGGCGTGATCAACCCGACCTCAACCACGATCAACACGAGGATACCGAACCAAATGGCTGTGCGTTCTTCGGCGATGCGGTCGGCCATGCCTTGTGTGACTCGGATACCGATCTCTTTCTGCAAATCGCGACTGATCTCAGCCCCCGAGGCAATCAGGGCTTCGACTTCAGCGCGGATGTCGGGGGCGATGTCGGCAGCTCCGGCCAGCGCAGTACGGGCTGCATCATGTTGCATCGCGATCAAGTCGACCAAGCCGAAATCCAGCACGGATATAACCGGGTAGAAGATGGGAATCGTCAACAGGATCATGCTGAGGCTGTCCATCACACAACCAAGAACCAGATAAAACACAAGGATCAGAGCCAGAATTGCCCAGGGGCTGAAGCCCTGACTCAGCACGAAATTCGCCAGTTCCTGCGGCACATTCGTCAGCGCCAGAAACCCGTTATAGAACCCCGCGCCCAGAATGATGAAGAAGATCATCGCCGTGGATTTGGCCGTGGTAGTGAAACTGTCTTTCAGCGTCGACCATGTCAGCCCGCCATTAGCTAGCGCGATGAGTCCGGTTCCAGCCGCCCCCACAGCAGCGCCTTCTGTGGGCGTGAACCACCCCGCATAAATGCCGCCGACAACGCCGCCAAAGACAACCAGCACGGGCCAGACATCCAGCAACAGCCGAAACCGTTCACGGTAGGGCACGGCAGGACGGGTTCCGGCGCTGTCTGGGTAAAGGCGCACATAGACCGAGACGGCAATCACATAACCCAATGCCGCCAGAACGCCGGGGATGAATGCAGCTAGAAACAGCTTGGCGATATTCTGTTCGGTCAGGATCGCGTAGATCACCAACACAACCGAAGGCGGGATCAGAATGCCCAACGTCCCCCCTGCGGCCAACGTGGCGGTCGAGAAGCCACCGGCATAGCCATACCGACGTAACTCAGGCAGTGCCACGCGCCCCATCGTGGCCGCCGTCGCCAGCGACGATCCGCAGATCGCCCCGAACCCTGCGCAAGCTCCGATCGCGGCCATGGCGACACCGCCCCGGCGATGGCCCAAAAAGCCCTCTGCCGCTTTGAACAGCGCCGTCGACATCCCGCCCAGCGTGGCAAAATACCCCATCAGCAGGAACATCGGCACAATCGACAGGGAATAGCTGGAGAAGGTCGTGTAGGTCTCGGATTTCAGCCGGCCCAACGGGATATTCAGGTTGCCGGTGACAGTCACAATCCCGACCAGACCGGTGACGAACATGGCCAACCCAATCGGCACGCGGGCGAAAATCAACGAAAGCAGAGCGGGAAAGGACAGCAACCCTATGACCAGATCGCTCACGGCAGGAGTTCCTTTCCTGTCGCGCATTCGCGGATGCGGATGCCCGCCATATAAAGACCAACGACCGCCGCCACGACGGCTGCGCAAAAGCTGGCGGCGTAACCCCACCAGACGGGGAATTGCAGGATAAACGTATTCTCACCAAACCGCAGCTTCGCCATCATGCCCCCAAACAACTGCACCGCTATCAGTACCAAAACGGCGGCAAAGACCACCTCGGCCAACATCCGCAAGATACGGTCAACCCGAGGCGATAGTTTCGAGGTGAAAATATCCACGACCGCATGACCCGAATTCAGCTGGCAGAGCGGCAGAAAAGCAAAGATAGCAAAGGCCACACCCGCCTCGACAATCTCAAAATCGCCATTGATGGGCCCGACGCCCAACCCTAGCGCCCATTCGGAAAAGCCCGGTGCAACCTGCCCGAGCCACCCATGCAGCAATGTATTGAGGGACCGGCCCAGAACCGAGATACAGATCAACAAGATCAAAGCCGTCAGAACCGCCCCGCCCAGCAATGCCATGCCGCGCGCCAGCTTTTCTATCGTTTGGTGCATGTCCCCTCCACCAACGGTGCCGATGCAGATTTTGGAATAATTGCCGCGCGGCGTTCGGAATAAGCCGCGCGGAAGGTCCGGCTTAGCTGCCGTACTCGTTCATCAACGCTTTGGCCCGATCGATCAGGGCCTGACCGTCAATGCCCTTTTCGTTCATCTCGGACAGCCAGGTGTCATAGACAGGCTGTGCGGCCTCGGCCCAGGCGGCGGATTGTTCAGCGTCCAGAGTCACCACGTTATTCCCGCGATCCAGCGCGATTTCACGTGCGGGCTCATCATAGGCCTGCTGGACTTCGCCTGCGAACATGGAAAATTCCAAACCCGAGTTGTCGTCGATGACGGCCTTCAGATCGTCCGGCAGTGCGGCGTATTTATCCTTGTTCATGGCAAGAACGAAGGTCACGGTATACATCATCGGCCCGGTGAATTCGGTGTGGTTCTCCACCAGTTCCGGCACTTTCAGCGCCTTGGTCACTTCCCACGGAATGGTCGTGCCGTCGATCACACCTTTGGACAGCGCCTCGGGCACCGCGGGCACAGGCATTCCCACCGGGGTCGCGCCCAATGTGCTGAGCAAGGCGTTGACCTGACGCGAGGCGCCGCGGATTTTCATGCCGTTGAAATCGTCTGGCGTCAGAACCTCTTTGTTGGCGTGGATCATGCCGGGGCCGTGGACCCAGCCACCCAGAACCTTCACGTCCGAGAACTCACGCGCAGCGATGTCTTCTTCCAGCAAGGTCCAGAACGCGGCCGAAGCGGGCTTGGCGTCATTCACCAGGAAGGGCAATTCGAACACTTCGGTCGACGGGAAGCGGCCCGGCGTATAACCGATGACGTTCCAGGTCATGTCAATCACGCCGTCGATCACCTGATCCAGAAGTTCCGGCGGCTTGCCGCCCAGTTGCATCGAGGGATAGCGGGTGATTTCGATGCGTCCGCCCGAATCCTCTTCGATCTTGTCGGCCCAGACGTCGATGATTTTCGATGGAATCGTCGCCTGCGCAGGCAAGAAGCTTTGCAGGTTGAATTCATACTCGGCCGCATTTGCCGCCGTTCCCATGCCAAGGGTCAAAGCCCCCAACGCCCCGATGAGCGTGCGTTTGATCTTCATTGGTTCCTCCTCCTCTGCGCGATGCGCCATGATGCAGTTTAATGCATAACATGCATAATATCGCAACTTTTTTGTCGCTGTTTTCGTCGCAAGGTCAAAGCCTTTGAACCTGCACAGCCCGTATCCGGCCATCGCATAGGGTCATGTATGGCCCCCTTATGCTTTAATCGCAACGGTATGCTGGCATCCATGCGTTGCGAAACCCCGTCTGCAATGCAATCCTGCGCAGCGGGGACAGGAGGATCAGATGCGGACACAAGTTCTTGTGATCGGCGGAGGGCCGTCAGGTTTGCTGTTGTCACAGCTTCTGGCAACGCAGGGAATCGACAGCATCGTTCTGGAACGTCGAACAAAGGACTATGTGCTGGGACGCATCCGTGCGGGCGTGTTGGAGAAAGGCTTTGTCGACCTGATGGATCAGGCAGGCGTCAGCGCGCGCCTGCATGCTGAGGCAATTGAACATAGCGGCACATTGATCGCGGTCGAAGAGGATTGCTTCCGTGTCGACTTCCAACACCATACCGGCACCCCGGTTCTGGTTTACGGCCAGACCGAAGTGACCCGTGACCTCTATGACGCGCGCGAGGCCGCAGGTGGCGCGATGATCTTCAACACCGAAAACGTCACCATTCATGACGCTGAAACCGACGCCCCCTATGTGACCTTCACCACTGATGGGCAAGATCAGCGTATCGATGCGGATTTCGTCGCGGGCTGCGACGGATTTCACGGGGTCAGCCGCCAAACCATCCCGCTGTCGACCCGGCGCGAATACGAAAAGATCTATCCTTTTGGCTGGCTGGGCATTCTGTCCGAAACCCCGCCCGTGCATCACGAACTGATCTACGCCTCGTCCCATCGCGGCTTTGCGCTGTGCTCCATGCGCAACGAGGCGCTGAGTCGCTATTACATCCAGTGCTCCCTGTCCGATCATCCGGAAGATTGGACCGATGCCGCCTTTTGGGCTGAGCTGAAACGCCGCATTCCACAGGAATATGCCGACCGCCTAGTGACTGGCCCGTCGATCGAAAAATCCATCGCGCCGCTGCGCTCCTTTGTGACCGAGCCGATGCGGTGGGGGCGGTTGTTTTTATGCGGGGATGCCGCGCATATCGTGCCCCCGACCGGGGCCAAGGGGCTGAATACGGCGACCTCGGATGTGCATTACCTGTTTCAGGGCTTGAAGGACTATTACCGCGACGGGTCCGAGGCCGGGATCGACGCGTATTCGCAAAACGCTCTGGCGCGGGTCTGGAAGGCCGAGCGGTTCAGCTGGTGGTTTTCAACCCTACTGCACCGCTTTCCCGACCAGTCCGAATTCGACCTCAAGATGCAACGGGCCGAGATTGACTTTCTGCGCACCAACGAAGCCGCGCAAAAGGCGATGGCCGAGAACTATGTGGGGCTGCCGTATTGAAGATGACCGACGAAAAGGGGACTGTGATGGATCGCCATGCAACCGGCATGTCCGTGCGCCGCAAAGTTCTGGGCGACGCCCATGTGGATCGCGCCGAGGCGCGCAAAACCGCCTTTGACGCGCCGTTTCAGGACATGATCACCGAAACTGCGTGGGGCACGCTTTGGGCGGACGACACGATCACCCCGCGCGAACGATCTATGATTACGCTGGCACTCCTGGCCGCGACGCGGAACTTTGACGAGATCCCCATGCATGTGCGCGCCTGCGCCAATACCGGGGCTTCGAAAGACGATATCCTTCAGGCTTTCCTGCACGCCGCCGTCTATGCCGGCGTTCCCTGCGCCAATCGGGCCATTGCCCTTGCCAAACAAACCTTTTCCGAGATGGAGGACATGGCGGAATGACCCAGCTTTTCCCACGCGACAGGGCCTGGCATCCGCAAGCCTTGGACCCCAACTACAAGACCAGCGTGACGCGGTCTCCGAGACAGCCGCTTTTGTCTCTGGAAGGAACCACTAGCGAGCTGTCCGGCCCGACCTTTGGCCATGGTGACATCGACCCGCTGGACAATGACCTGCTGCGCAATTTCGCTACAACCGGCGATCCGGTGGGCGAGCGTATCCTGCTGCACGGACGGGTGCTGGATGAAAACGCCCGCCCGGTGCCCAATACTCTGGTCGAGATATGGCAAGCCAATGCCGGAGGGCGGTATCGACACAAGAAAGATACCTATCTGGCCGCTATCGACCCGAATTTCGGCGGCTGTGGGCGAACGCTGACCGATGATCTGGGTTACTACCAGTTTCGCACCGTCAAACCCGGCGCTTACCCTTGGCGCAACTGGGTCAGCAGTTGGCGGCCTGCGCATATTCACGTGTCAGTCTTCGGGACCAGCTTTGCGCAGCGCCTGATCACGCAGCTTTACTTTGAAGGCGACCCGCTGATTGCCAAATGTCCGATCATCAACACGATCCCCAACCCGCGCGCGATTGACCAACTGGTGGCCGCGCTGGATATCAACGCCTCCGTCCCTTTCGATTGTCTTGCTTACAAGTTCGACATCGTGCTGCGCGGGCAGCGGTCGACCTATTTCGAAAACCGGCCCGAGGGGAACTGACCATGGTGCAAAAGCTGGACTATCTCAAGGAAACGCCCTCACAGACTGCGGGGCCCTATGTGCATATCGGGCTGGCCCCCGGAGACGCCGGGTTCGATATCTACCGGCACGAGTTAGGCCGTGACATCGCGGGGCCAGACGCGTCAGGGACGAAGATCACTGTGCGCGGTATGGTACGCGACGGAACCGGCGCGCCGGTCAAGGATGTACTGATCGAAACATGGCAGGCGGATGCAAATGGCGTTTATCCCGATCAGGGCTCTGTTGATCCGGGCTTTCGTGGCTGGGGCCGTGTTATACCAGATTTCGACACGGGTGAATGGGCGTTCGACACGATCAAACCGGGCGCTGCTAAAGACCAAACCGGCGCAGTAATGGCACCACATATCAACTTGTGGCTCGTTGCACGTGGGATCAATCTAGGCCTCAACACGCGGCTTTATTTCCCCGATGAAATGGCGGCAAATGCGTCGGATCCGGTGCTGAACCTGATTGAGCAGCCCGTGCGCAGGCAAACTCTTATCGCGGAACAGGTGGAAGGCGGCTACCGGTTCGATATTCAATTGCAAGGCCCTTCAGAAACGGTGTTTTTCGATGTCTGATCCTGTCTCACAAACCCCCTGCATCATCTGTGTGGCGATCACCGGATCGGTGCCCACCAAGGCCGATAACCCGGCCGTTCCCATCAGCGTGCCGGAGCAGATCGAAAGCACTTATGAAGCTTTCGAGGCCGGAGCCTCTATCGCTCATTGCCATGTGCGGGACGCTGAGGGCAAACCCACCTCGGACCCCGACCTGTTCGCAGCGCTGAAGGAGGGAATCGAAACGCACTGCCCCGGCATGATTGTGCAGCTTTCAACCGGGGGGCGGTCCGGCGCGGGCAAAGCGCGCGGGGGCATGTTGCCGCTGTCCCCGGATATGGCCTCGCTTTCGGTGGGATCGAACAACTTTCCGACGCGCGTTTATGAAAACCCGCCCGATCTGGTGAACTGGTTGGCCAGTGAGATGGTAACCTACGGCGTCAAACCCGAGATCGAGGCTTTTGACCTGTCGCATATCCTGCAAGCGGCCCGGATGCACCGCGAGGGGCAATTGCCCGATACGCCCTATGTCCAATTCGTCATGGGGGTCCGCAATGCCATGCCCGTGGATCGAGATGTATTCGACTTCTACGTCAAAACCGTGCACCGCCTGTTCGGAGACGTCCCGTGGTGCGCCGCCGGGATCGGGGCTGGGCAGATCAAGCTGAACGAATGGTCCATCGCGGCGGGCGGGCATGTGCGCACGGGGCTGGAGGACAACGTGCGTCTGGATCGCGACACGCTTGCCCCGTCCAATGCAGCGCTGGTGCAGAGAGCCGTCGATCTGTGCCACGCCCACGACCGCCCAGTTGCGAGTGTAGACCAGGCGCGCGCCATTCTGGGCCTGCGCCCGGCTGCGGCCTAACGTTAGGCCGGACGACCCAAAATAAGGACGTAGACTATGACCGATCTGTTCTCGCACCCATGGTTTTTGGGCCTGTTCGGAGATGCCGAGACACAAGAGATCTGGTCGGCGGAGCGGTCACTTACCCATATGCTGGCCTTCGAGGCCGCCTATTCGCGCGGGTTGGGTGCAATCGGAAGAATCCCCGCCGAGCAAGCGGACGCTGCTGCCGCATGGATTGAACAGGCCGTGCCCGGAATGGATACCTTGCGCGCTGGCACCATGGCGGATGGGCTGCCTGTACCGGCTCTGGTTCAGGCCCTTAGATCGGATGCAGGCCCATTGGCCCCGGCCATTCACACCGGAACAACATCCCAAGACGTGATGGACACGGCCTTGGCGTTGACCCTGCGCGAGACCAGCAACCTGCTGCAAACGCGCCTGTCGCAGCTGTCGGACATGTTGGGCGATCTGAGTGAACAGTTTAGTGAACGCAAAATCATGGGGCGCACGCGGATGCAAGCAGCCCTGCCCGTCACCGTCGGCCACCGGATCGGAACCTGGCGCAGCCCTTTACATGCCTTTCACCATAGTATCGAAGACATTCGCCCTAAGATCGAGCGCGTTCAGCTAGGCGGCCCTGTTGGCGATGGCCAGACGATTGGGACCGCGCGGCGGGATTTGGCGACCCATATTGCCACCTCTTTGGGGTTGCATGACGTGGATCATGGTTGGCAGACCGACCGCAACGGTTTGGTTGATTATGCCAATCTGTTGTCGCGGATCTCAGGCTCGCTTGGGAAAATCGGGCAGGATATTTGCCTGATGGCCCAACAGGGCGTGGACGAGATCACGCTGTCCGGCGGCGGGACATCTTCGGCCATGCCACATAAACAGAACCCCATTCTGGCCGAACTGCTGGTCACACTGGCCCGGTTTAACGCCACACAGGTGTCCGGGATGCATCACGCATTGGTGCATGAACAGGAACGATCTGGCAGCGCTTGGGCGTTGGAATGGATGATCTTACCGATTATGGCGCAGACCACGGCGCGGTCACTCACTGCGGCGAGCACACTGTGCTCTCAGATCGTTTCTATTGGTGTCGCGCCCGCCTGACGCCGCTCTGCTTGTTGAATTGATCCCTGCACCGCTTGGATTCAACCATCAGAACTATTTGGGGGGGACCTAGCAAAGTTGCGACCGCGCCACTCCATTTTTTCGACAAGCTCATGAAACTATGCTTTGGAAGCGATGGCCTGTGCAAAACATTGGCAACGACCAGACTAAACCTTGAAAGGTTATCCCCCTTTTAATTTGCGCTGATCGCCTGCCCTGACGCATCGAAGAACTGCAGTTTCTCAGGCGCGAAAAGAAGGCCAACCTGCATTCCGGCCTCTATCTGCGTATCCCCGCCAAGGCGAACAGTCACCTTCTCGTCAAATCCGCAGTCGACGATAACAAACATGTCGGCCCCAAGGTATTCGACAACCTCGACCACGCCATCACTATTCCCCGCACCAGATTCAACAACGCTGATATGTTCAGGACGGATACCCAACCGGGTCGCGTCACCTGTTCTGTCGAATAGGCCAATCCCGCCGTTTTCCAGACGAAACCGGTCCCCCGCCACAGAGCAAGGCAACACGTTCATCTTTGGGCTGCCAATGAACTGCGCGACAAAAAGGTTGGCGGGGCGTTCGTACAACTCGCGCGGAGTGCCCACCTGCGCGATCTTGCCGAATTCCAGCACCACGATGCGATCCGCCAGAGTCATCGCTTCGACCTGATCATGGGTTACATAGATCATGGTTCGGTTCAGACTTTGGTGCAGTTTCGCGATCTCATAGCGCATTTCGACCCGCAGAGCGGCATCAAGGTTGGACAAGGGCTCGTCGAACAGGAACGCAGTGGGGTCGCGCACGATCGACCGGCCGATCGCGACACGCTGTCGTTGGCCGCCGGAAAGATCCTTGGGGCGGCGCTCCAGATAAGGATCCAATTTGAGAACCTCGGCAGCCTTTCCCACACGTTCAGCTATTTCAGGTTTCGACACGCCCGCAACTTTCAACGAAAAACCCATGTTTTCGGCCACGGTAAGGTGAGGGTATAGCGCATAGGACTGAAACACCATCGTCAGCCCCCTCTTGGAGGGCGGATGGTCGGTTACGTCATCGCCATTGATCAGAAGCGATCCGCGCGAGATATCCTCGAGCCCACCGATCATCCGCAACAATGTGGACTTGCCGCAACCAGACGGCCCCACGAAAACGACAAACTCACCGTCTTGGATTTCCAGGTCGATGCCCTTGATCACCTGAACTTCGCCGAACCATTTCTCGACGGCTTTAAGCTGGATACTCCCCATCAGTTCTTCCCCGCCCAATGCAGCCAAACCGCAGCCGTCCAAGTGAAAGAATTGCCTCCTGCCGGGCCTCCGGTAAGAGGGTCGAAATACTCGGCAAATCCATGGCCTGCGATCAGCCGGGCTGTTTTCAGACGCAAGGCTTCGGCTTCAACCCCATGGCCCATCTCGGCCAGTCCGAAACCTGTCAGCATGTTCATGAATGCCCATGTCGGGCCGCGCCAGTAGCGGCGTTCGTCAAACTTGGGCATTTGCGGGTCATAGCTTGGAATGGGGTGTGGGACAGTAGTCAGAACCGTCTTGACCCGCTCAAGCATCCGGTCAGAGTCAATGCCCGCATACCAACACAAGTAGCTGGCGTTCGAGACGCTGTCCGCCCATTCACCGGTATGCGCATCGCGCGAATCAAACGCACCAAGCGCGTCATTCCAAAGCGAACGCGCGCCGGTTTCCAGCATGTCCACATCCTCACTGAGCCCTTCCGCCTTTAACCCCAGACCGTTGCTGATAGCCAACAGATCGCGGGCGGCGCGCAAGGTTGTGAAACTCATGGTTGGATCGGCCACACGGAACGGATTCAATGCCAGCAGTTTCTCCTGATCCCAGCCGACCTCGCGCCCGATGTTCACCAGTTTGATGTAACGGTCGTAATCGTATTTCGTCGGTCTGTCCGCGCTGTTCACGTGGCTGGTGTCACGGCGCTGATATTCACCCACATCCGAGGCATCAATCGCCGCCATCGTATTGTCCCAATCAGGGGCGTTGTCCCGCCCGGCCTCCCACGGATGCGTCGTACAAACTGCACCGTGCTCGTCCAGCCGCCATGCCATGATCCAGCGATGCCAGGCCAGCATTTTGGGAAATAGCGCGCGCATCCTCTCTGCCCCAATGGCCGGGTCTATGTCCAAAACCCGCCGGGCCATTGTGGCGGCAAGTGGTGGTTGGATTATGCCTGAAGACGGGATAGGCCCGGTGCCGCCCCAAACATCCGGTCCTGGAAAGTAACCCGGATCGGGCTTGTGAAACAGGATATGCGGAACCATGCCATCCGCCCATTGGCCCGAGAACAGCGTTTCAAGTTCGGTCCAGGCGCGCGTGATGTCGAACTCGGCAAAACCCAGCGCGGCAATCGCGCTGTCCCAGTTCCACTGATAGGGGTAAAGGCCGCTGGTGGGGATGGTATAGCCACCCCGATCATTGGCGATCAGAATGTTGCGGGCTGATTCACTTGGGGTCGTATAGTAGTTCATGTCAGTCATCCTTTGACCGAGCCTGCCGTCAGGCCCTTGGTCATGAAACGTTCAAGCCCCAGAAACAGGGCCATGATCGGAACGGTGGCAATCACCGCACCGGCCATCAGGTGTTGGCGTGGAATCTCCGAGGAATTCAGCATCGTGACACCTCGGGTCAGGGTGAATTTCGACGGGTCATCCAGCAGCATGAAGGCCAGCAGGAACTCGTTCCAGGCGATCATGAAGACGTAAAGCGAGACCGAAGCCAGTGCCGGCAGGCTAAGCGGCAAGGTGATCTTCCAGATCACTGCCAGCCGCGACAGGCCGTCCATCAGACCCGCCTCTTCGACTTCGGTCGGCAGGCCGCGGAAGTAGCCTTGCAGCATGTATAGGGCGACCGGAATCGTCGTGACCGGGTAGATCATAACGATGCCCAGGATCGAGTTGCGCAGACCCGTCAGCGAGAACGCGATGTAGATCGGTAGCGCCAACACGATCATCGGCACCATGTAGATCAGCAGGATTGAGCGCGAGAAGGCCTTTTGGCCTTTGAACCGGAACCGCGCCACTGCGTAGGCACCGGGTACGCTGAAGGCCAGCGTGATGAACACCGTCAGGACCGAGACATAGAAGGATGTCCACAGGTAGGTGCCGAAATTGAAGTCGCGGAACAGCTCGGTATAGCTGCGGAACAACGCACTGCCCTGCGACAGGTCGACCGAGAAATCCAACGGGTTCTGCAAAAGCGCCTGTTGCGATTTCAAGCTGGTCATGACCATGACGTAGAAAGGGATGACAACAATGGCGGTGAAAAAGATATAGCCAAAGCCAGTGCAGAACCGGATCACGGCATCCTCGAATTCGTGCCGTGTGAGTTCCCCAAACGGCGTGTCCCGCAATATCGCGGTAAGCGACAGATGCGTTACGACAGCCATGGCAAAAACGGTCACCAACAACGCCTGCAGGGACGTTTCAGAGCCGATCAGAACGGGACCAAAGCGCGTCAGGGCAGACAGTCCTAGCATGGTCGACAGACCAAGCCGCGCCATAGCGTGTCGTTCGGGGTAACGCACATAGATCAACCCGGCTACAGCGCCCCAAAGAAGGCAGAGCAAAACCTGCGGTCGAAACGCCGCCCCTGTCGAGAAGGACATGGTAATGGCGACGGTGGTCGCAATCACAACCAGCCAGAGCGCGCCCAAGGCTGGACCAGTCAAATAGCCTTTGCGCATCACAGGCCCTCCTCTCGGCTGATGAAACGGAAGAAGACAAAGCTGAAGGCGATCAGGCACATCAGGATCACCACGGCCACCGCCGCCCCTGCCCCGATATTGGAAATCGCAAAGGCCTGTTCATAGACGTTCACGGTCAGCGTACGGGTACCCGCGTTGCCGCCGGTCAGCAGGAAAATGTCGTCGAACTTGTTGAACGTCCAGATAAAGCGCAGTAGGAACAGCACCGACAGGATGCCCAGCAGTTGCGGGATGCTCAGCAGCCAAAACTTCTGAAACGGTGACGCCCCATCCATATCTGCTGCTTCATACATGCTAGAGTCGATGGATTGCATTCGCGCCAGAATGAACAGGAAGGACAACGGAAAATAGCGCCAGATCTCGAACACTGTCACCATGATCAGGGCCAGAGGACGTTCGCCGAAGAAATTGATCGGCTCACTGCTCAGCCCCATTTGCACAAGCAGCGCATTGGCAGAGCCTGAGAACGGATCAAACAGCGTAACCCAAGTAAAGGCCACGGCAATGACCGGGGCCACGTAGGGGAACAGGTAAAGACCCCGTATGATCCCCTGCCCTTTGAAACTTTTGTTCAGCAACAGGGCTGCGAACAATCCCATCACCAGCGCCCCGATCGTGCCGAACACCGTGTAGAACAGCGTGACCCACAAAACGCCCCAGAACTCATCCCCGTCAAAAACGCGGGCGAAGTTTTCGAGGCTGAACTCGAAATTGGTCAGAACGCTTGGGCCACTTCCAGTTATGCTGGGTTCGGACCCTTCGATCAGATCTTCGAAAGTATCCGGGTCGCCCTCCACTGTGACCGGGATGCGAACACGTTCGCGATAGCCACCTTCGAGAGTGCCGAAATCACAGAACAAATCCTGCCCGTCCAGCACGCAAGGGGCCAAGACCTCGCCCGCGGTCACGCCATCCGGCAAAACGTCGGTTAAGGTTACACCGGTGACAGCAATATCCTGACTGGAGTTTCGCACGCGGTATTCAATCCGCAAATCATCACCTGATCCGCGCAAGCTCTCGCGCACAACGGGTGCGGGCGGCCGCAGATCGGACAAGGTGAACGGCTTGAAACTGATCCAGAAGATCGCCAGCAAGGGCAGGATCACGACAAGCGATACGCTGATTACGGTCGGGGAAAGCAACGCCCAGGCCAGACGCGCCTCGCGTTTGGCTAGCGCCCCGGTTCCGGTCGGTGGGGTGGCCGAAGACATAAGGGACCTCAGAGGTTTAGGTGTAGCGGCGCGCACGCCGCTACAATTGCCGGTCAAGCAGGAGTTTACTGGACCTTGGCAAGCTCATCATTCATCGCGGCCACGGCAGCCGCGGCGTCGATTTCATCATCGATATACTGGCGCACAACCCGGTTGATGGCCTGACTGTTGATCATCTTGGAGGCCAGCGAGAGCTGCCCTTCGGCCACTCCCCAACGCTGCGCCACATCCAATCCGCCGACAATCTCATCTATCATCGCCTGATCATAAAGATCACCCAGCGGCGCCTTGCGGTCGACGCCTACAGGCAATTCTGCCCAGGCTTCGGCAAAAGCGGTCGGGTTTTCGGCGTTACCGCGACGAACCGGGAACTTACCCTCGGGCGCGATTGACAAGGTTTGGGTGTACCCGTCATCCATAGCGAATTTCACAAACTCCATCGCCGCGTCCGTGTCGGCGTCATTGGTGATCCCAAAATACCGAACATCGCCCCAAGCTGCCCCATCCGGGTTGGAGGGGCCTGAGAAATTGGTGACAATCCCTGTTTTCGACGCCAAATCGCGCGAGGTCGGATCATCGTTGATTGTTGGCGGCGCGCTGTCGCGCAGACCGGCCAACTCGTCCAGAATGAAGGGCGACCAGATGATCATCGCGGCTTTGCCATCAAAATACAGCTCGCGCGATTGCTTCCAGAACAACTCACCCGGAGGCGACGCTTTTGAAATCGCCTTGTAGAAGTCCAAGACCTCGGTTGTCTTCGCTTCGTCCAGAGGCTGGAACCCATCCGGGCCGACCGGGCTGACGCCATTGGCAAGAAACACGTGCTCCAGCACCTGGCTCATGAAGTTCTCGTCCACCTTGGTTGCGGCAACAAATCCATACATCTCGGGCGGGTTGTGCAGCTTGTCCAGCGCGGCCAAGACATTTGCATAGGAACTGGGCGCCTCAAGTCCGGCCTCGTCAAACAAGTCCTTGCGATAGACAATCATCTGCGTCCAGCCATCCACCGGCACCGACGCGGTTTCGCCATTGAACGCAGCCATCGCCAAAGCACCCGGAGCGAATGTGCCAGCACCCAGTTCTTCGATCACCTCGGTCGCGGCTTCGGTGTCCAGAATACCAGCCTCGGCCCAAGGCAGAGCGTATTGCAAAGTGTGATAGACCACGTCCGGCAGGTCCCCAGCGGCAAATGCGGCAGTAGCGCGCGTTCCCAGATCGCTTTCGGTGACCGGGATTACCTCGACTGTGGTGCCGGTTTCGACTTTGAACTGATCGGCCATCTCTTGTTGCTTGGCCAAACGCTCGGGCTGTTCCTCTGTGGTCCAGAACCGGATCGTGTCCGCTTGCGCCGACAACGCGGTCAACGCAAAGGCGAGCGACGTTCCAAGCAACAGCCGGGACGCTTTGGATTTCAGTCTCATGTTAGATCTCCCCGTTTTTGGTTTGTTAGATATTGTCGTTTCTGCGCCAGTTCTTCTGGCGTCAGTCTTGGCGGGCCGTCCGAACCACCCGTAACAAGGGTGGCATCAACCAGTTCCTGTAATGTCGAGGGGTCCGCCCCTTGGATTTGCTGAATCAACAAGGTTGCCAACCGTTGCCCTGCCTTGCGCGAATCCACCGAGAAGGTTGTCAGCGCCGGGCGGGCGTATTGGCATTCCGGTACGCCGTCATAGCCAATCACCGAAATATCGCGCCCAATTTCGAAACCCTGATCCTGCGCATCCGCGCAGAACCCCAGAGCAGCCAGATCGGTCGCAAACACAATCGCTGTCGGAGGACATTCCAGCGCCATCAGCGCCCGCCCCTGCGACGCACCGTCTTCGCGCGTGCGTGCGCCCTCACGGATTAAATCCGTGTCCAAAGGCAGGCCAGCAGCCTGCATACCCTCGGCATAGCCGTCACGGCGCAGATGTGCGTAGTTGAACTTGGGGTCGCTTCCAACAAAGCCGATACGCGAATGCCCAAATTCGTTCAGCCGCAAAACGGCGTTGCGCATTGCACTTTCCCCCGCAATGTCGAACCACGAGGTTTCGCCCCACTTGTTCGGCTGCCCATAGCCGGTGCGCCCATAAAGGATATGCGGAACGTCGAGGCTACGCAGCAAACCGATGCGCGCATCCTTCACTGCTGTTCGTGGTAGAATGAATCCGTCTGCCTTGCGCTCCTGGTAAAGTCGGCTGAGCACTTTCAGCGTGTCTTTCTCGGATGTGGCCGTAGAGATGGTCATGGTCCAGTCGAGACTGCTCGCCGCTTGGCAGGCTCCGGCCAGAAAGTCCTGCAGGAAGGGATTGTGCTGATCCGGCTCTTCGCTGTTCAGCACCATCGCAATAGCCCGAACCTGCCCGGTTCGGATCGCCTGCGCGTGACTGAGCGGTCGATACCCCAAGGCCCGCGCGGCCTTTTCAACCCGCGCACGCGTAACCGGAGAAATATCGGAGTACCCGTTGAGCGCCCGTGAAACCGTGCTCTTGGACAAGCCAAGATGTGCGGCCAACTCGTCCAGCTTAACTCGGCCGGACACAGTCATCTGGCTGGAATGGTTGATTAGCGGATATGAAAGATTCGTAGTCATTAAGGCTATTTCAATGCACCGAAACCGGTTTCGGCAACAAAAAAGTTAAAAAAAGTGCAAACTGTCTATTTTTTGGAAGTTTTGAGGATTGTCTTGGCAATTCTTGCAGCGCACGAGAGACCAGTACACTTGTAAGCAATCACATCCACTAACGAACCATCAAAAGTAGTGTGCTTGTTAGCGCTAAAACCAATACGGCCTTTGAAGACTTGAGGCCACACTAATTCTCTGCCCAGTTCAGGCATTATTCAAACGCGCGAACAAGGTGGTAGTGCCACTATCAAACATGTTTTAGAAAGTGGGACACTTTACAAATATCCAGTAGCTTCGCGCTTGCTTTGTTAAAGTATCTTCTTTGAAGCTACCCGACAGAAATGCCTACCTTCACGGCAAGATCCGAAATACCCAGTAGGACTTCGATAAGTATCACCAGAATCTGTTACAGACTTTTGGCTATTGACGGCGTCAGATACCGCAGATGAATGACTTTCGGTAAAACCAGCCGAAGGCCAGTTCTTGGATTTCTTCAAAGGTACGCAGAATCCAAAAGGGCGTGATCCTTTTTGCGGTAGTTTTCTATATCCGGTACGGAATTTCTTGCCAGGATCTGGAAGAAGTCATGGCCTGCTGCGGTATCTCAATTGTCCACAACACGGCAAACTGATTGGTTGCTCGGTACTTTGGCGAATTCGCCAGGACAGTTCCGTGGCTCAAAGCTTGGCAACAATACCAGCGAAAACGGGTTTGTTTTGGAGTCATAGGTCTCTTTTAAACCAGCAAGTCAGTAATAGTCGCTTCGCGCTATGCGCTCATTATCCTACCTTTTTGCGTATTACCTTTCAACACACCAAACGAAAAGTTTTCGTCGCGCATCCCAATTCTTCCCAGTAAGCTACAATTGGAATTTTGATCAGCCAACGTTGTGCAATTACATATATTCTCAAAGGTAGGAGAAACTTCCTTTCTAAGGATATGCGGGTGATGAACAAATTGTGGCTCTAATGCCGTGCGAGCGTCGAATTGCTCAATATAGTACTGCAAAACACTATTGAGATACCAAAGATCCTATTACGCATCTTTCGAAACCGGCATGAACGCTTCAGGCTCAAGATCTTCCCAAAACTCAAAAATCTTAGAGGCATTCAACCCGGACCGCCAACCATGTGTCCGGAAGTGCTCTCGATCAAGTTCATTTTCCAACCCTGCCATGAACAGACGCTTATCAGCATCTCTTTGCGTAGGGTTTCGCCGCGAAACCAACTTCTCAACAATAGCGAACATACGTGAACGTTCCGAACGCTCGGCAGCTCTTTTTGCGTATGCCTGATCCTCCTCATACTTTTCCAGGCGCCGCAGCCGAGCAGCCTCTTTGGCTTCGGGCGAAGGTTCAACGTCGTTCTCAGGTGAGTTTGATTGGTAATCGTCCCGTAGAGCCGCTGAAAGATACCCCAACGCAGATTTCACACTCCCCTGCCCGCTTACATATTCGAGTTTCTGCTGTACGTAGTCTTCACCGTGCTCCGCGATCCACTGACGAGCTAACCGGTCAGACACGCCTTGCTTTAGCAACTTCTTATAAACCGGCAAATTTCGAACCCCATCACTGTCGTCAATTTGGAACATTGCCTTTTGGGGGTTACCTTTAATCCTGAACCTAATATCGGTGACTGTACGACCTTTCTTTTGAAAATCCGCCTCAACCAGAATATCCGAGCTCTTGTTTACCTCTGCCACAGCCGGCTTGATAATCTTTGCGTTCAGATGCTTGAAACTACTGTAGTAGTCGCTTCCATCAACGCCCATCAACTTCCTAAAAACATCCAACGACCACCATCCAGTCGAACCGGTTCTGACAAACCTGTAACAGTTTTCATAAAGCGCCAGTCCATGACCAGAACTGAAGTTCTTCTGAATTTGCACGTTAATCAAAGCGTAAATCTTGGGGTCGTAGAGTTTTTGAGCCAGGGCTGGTGAATAGGCATATTCACAGACACCGCCCTTCAGCCTTGCAAAACTTAAAAGAGACGAAACTCCCCACTCTTGACGGCCCTTTTCATCAAGCATGTCCCACTCGGCTACAGTTTCAGCCAAAGCTCGAAGGCTTGATCGCAATGTATCAAAATCGTTTGAGTTGTACCCAACCATCATCGCTAGTGTTCGCGCATCAATTGTATGGGTTGTCGCAGACGTCAATGCATCATAGGCGTTGAGCAAAAGTACATTCGACAACTTACGCTGCAATAGCGTCAACTTACCGCTGATGTGTATAGCAGCGACGTTCTTTTTGACTGCTTCACGGCGCAACGCACCCGAGAGACGGTCGAGGTTCAATTTCGTTTCTGGCATGATTCTGCCTGACTGCTCTTTATTGTGACATTTGACACGAAAGGTACCTTCGGAGCAAACAATTTTGGGTGCCTAAATACGGGATGACCCTTATCCTGCAGACGGGTACCCAAAGACATTGCATCCGAACTTATCCACAGAAACCTCTGTATATTGACCACACCTCCGTAACCACGAGCCAGCGCCGATACATTTTTTTGCTTTTCTCAGAGCCTAAAAGGCGGGTTTCCGCATATCCTGCGAATCGGGCCCTTTCCCACCGAATTCTGTTACCAATCGACCTGCATACGGGTACCTTTGATACCGAAGATTGGTCCCTTAACAACCGTAACTAGGTACCCAATACGCAGTATATTATTGTTTTACAAAGGTTTTCTAATGGCAAAGATTCTAAATATCTAAAATTAAATAAACGATTTGTTGCGTTGTTCTATTCGTTTTTTATCCAGAACAGACCTCCAAGGCGCTCTATCCATGTTTTTTGTGGAAAACCCCGACTCACAGGATAGCGCCTACGTAAAATGTTCGCTAAGTTCGGCGATATACGCTCTAATAGCGAACATACTGTGAGGCACACACAATGAGCAAACCGACGCAACCTCCCCTGCCCCCCTACTTTAACCTAGATCCAGAGCAAGCGGCAGGGAAACTTCCAGACCCTATTGGAACCACGCGGTTTGCCAAGGCGGCAACATTTTGCGCTAAGGGGAGGGAAGATCTGGCACTAAGAGGTTACGCTCCAGACGGAGAAAAACGCCTTCGCCGTTTTTCTATTTGGGAAATAACAAAGTACCTAATTCCGGTAGCTCCTGCTCATTTAAGACGTGTATTGAAGGCCAATCCGGAACTTCCGCAAGGAGAAGGTGAGGCCGGCTCCAAATGGTTTACTCTTGAAGAAGTTATAAGTCTCAGAAAACACTTTGCGGCAGGCGGAGTTAGTACGAAAGAATACCTGCCTTATCGTCCGGAAGGATTGCCTGCGAAAGTTGTGGCTGTCGCAAATTTCAAAGGAGGCGTTGGTAAAACGTCTACCGCCGCGCATTTGGCAATGTCCGCTGCCTTAGACGGCTACAAGGTGCTGGTTGTTGACTTGGACAGTCAAGGATCCATGACCTCTATCTTGGGCGGACGCGTGGCAGATGAGTGGCAAACAGTTTTCCCTTTGATAGCAAAAGATTACGCGCGTGCGGTACAGGAAGAGAATCGTGTGCGAAGCGCTGCAGGACAGCCAGAAATAGCCTTGGATGAAACTCTAGAAGAGGCGATGAAAACCTCGCCAAAAGACGTAATTCAAAAAACACATTGGCCAAACATTGACCTTATAGGAGCGCAGTTGAACCTCTACTGGGCCGAGTTTCAGATACCTGTGTGGCGAATGGGACTTCGGAGTTGGCCGTTGTGGGATGGGTTGACAAATTTCTTAGAGGATGAGGGGGTTCTGAATGACTACGATATTGTCTTTCTCGATACCCCTCCTGCACTTGGGTACCTTACAATCAACGCTCTTGCAGCCGCTGACATTCTTTTGGTGCCGTTGGGGGCCTCGTTCCTTGAATTTGATTCAACGGGCAGATTCTTCGATATGCTCTACACGACTTTCGCCAGTATAGAGGACGGAGAGAATGCAGCCTTGAGGGCCGCAGGCCTACCGGAACTGAAATTTGAGTGGGACGTTGTTCGGGCCATCATAACCAGGTTTGACGCCAGCCAGCAAACAGACATGGCGAATGTCATCCAAGCTTATTTTGGTGACTTTATGAATGCTTACCGGCAGGATTTTACTGCGCTTGTCGGGCAGGCGGGCGAGCAAGTTAACGGCATCTATGAAGCGGATTACAGAGACTTCAACCGGGAAACCTACGTCAGAGGGCGGGAAACGTTTGATCGCACATACGCAGAATTCAAAGAAGTCCTGATCGGTTGCTGGTGGCGCGACGCAAATATGGGAGGTGAGAGCAATGGCTAAACGCAGAAGACTTTCGGTGCCGGACACTAAGGAGCTCAAGGAGATCGAGGAAGGTTTCGCCGCGAAACCATCGTTGAACCCATTTGAGGGTTCGGGCGTCACGCCCCCAATAGCGCAAGTTGCTGCAGAAGCTGCCATGCTAAACGGTATGACGTCCGTCACTGATCGGGCTGCTTTGGCGAAAGATCAAGGCGACGCGTCCAAATGGCGCGCAGCACAGGACGCCGGATTGGTCGCTGAAAAGCTGCCCATCGAAGCGATTGATCCTGACTTCATTCGTCGCGACCGTATGGTCGAGGACGAAGAGGCGATGGCCGAGTTGCTAGAATCGCTTCGGGAAAACGGATTGAGAACGCCAATTGAGGTGACGCAAAGCGGCGAAGGCTATGGGCTGATTTCCGGCTTTCGACGACTGGTGGCCTTCCGTCGTCTATCTCAAACGGATCAGCGGTTTGCCAAAATCCCGGCATTTGTGCGCCAAGCTGGAACTGGGCAGGGAGCCTACGTTTCGATGGTCGAAGAGAATGAACTGAGAGCAAATCTTAGCCCATACGAACGAGGTCGCATTGCCGTATTAGCTGCGGGGCAGGGGGTTTTTTCCTCGACCGAGGAGGCGGTGGATGTTTTGTTTGCAGCAGCTTCTAAGGCCAAGCGCTCGAAAGTCAGAAGTTTTGCGCTCGTGCATGAGGCATTGGGGGACGTTTTGAGATATCCCATTGATTTAACAGAGAAAATAGGATTATCTCTTGCGGCTGCTTTGCGTTCGGGTGCTCAGCTGGAGCTTCGGAATGCCCTAGTCGCTTCTGAGCCGAGTGATGCGAAGTCAGAATGGGCTGTTCTAACCGCAGCACTAAAATCATTGAACCAACCCGGCAAAAACAAGTCTCGGGGAGGTAGACCTCAGCAAGTGCAAAAACTGACTTCTGTCGCGTTGTCCGGTGGAGGCAACGTGGTCGGCGAATTGTCGGCCAACGAAGTGCGTATCCGTATTCAGATTGAAGACGTTTCAGTCGAGGAAGCTCAGGCGTTGCTTGAAAAGATTGCTAGCAGTCTGACCTAGGTCACGTTCCATTCTGTAAGCCTCGGGTTCGAAGGTTGGCTGTGCTCTGTCTTCGTTGAGAGAGAAAAGAGCGCAGCTACTTCAACTGGTATGAAATGATCAGATCTTAGCTGCTCTGCAAAGCTGGGCGTGAAGTGTCAACGTTTAAGTGGCGAAGAGATTTGCAGGTACGCTGGCCGTCTTCCGAGAAAAAAGTTTTCGAATAGCAATGCCGGAAATACCAAGACCGGAAGCTAAATGGTCCTGCGGTTTGATCGGAGTTGCTCGGAATTCTACGATCCATGTCTGTTGTCTGAGTCACAAGCAACAGCCGTACTACGGACCATGAAGTGTACCTGCCGAGGTAGAAAGCAGAGCTATTGATTACTGCGCGCATTTCAGAAGACAGAAAAAGTTAACAAGACAAGGTTGCTAATTGTGGTGAACCAAAAGACAGCTAGGGTTAAAGAGCCTAACATCGCCATACACTTGTAATATGACCTCAAAGCAGTGCGCAAAAACTTTAAAAAATGGGCATTAAAGGCAATGCTCTGTTAAAAAAATGTGTCGAAGACTTCTTTGAGGACTAACGTCAGCGACATGATTTGCAACAAATCTCCAGAAACGCTTAGCTTTGCAGAACCCACACCACATTGCCTTCGGCATCATAGGTGATCGGAAGCTTAGTGGCGCCGATGAACCCGTCGGAAACGTCCTCGAAAGAATGACGATTGCTGATCCAGCTGTTCATAGGCGGCAGCATTGGCAGCTTTGGTATGAGTGCTGGCCGGACTGGCATCCGCCTTCCATGCGGTCACGACAATGTGGGCTAACGTTGAGTGCAATGTTTCATCAAGGCCGCTTTACTTGGCGGTCTGCGCGATTGGGCTCAGGTCCAACGTGTCGATACGGCGGAACAGGATGACGGCAGGCCGGGCGATCGGATGCATGGTCAGCGACACCGCCAGCGCCAGTTCCTCACGGGTCAGTTCCGAGATGACGCGCGAGCTGACCCGCCCGGGTGAATTGCCAGCAGCATGGTCCCTGCGGCCAGTATGGGTGCAGGTCAAAGGTCAGCGTGACAAAAAAAGCCTTGATGAACTGCCCGGTGACTTAACAGAACACGCTGGTCATTAGCGTTCTGCCGGCAAGAAACACTCGGGCAAAATCGACGATTGTCAGACTCAGGATCAATCAAAACATGATAAAGGCCTGCGCAAGCGACAAGATCATCTGAATCGCTAGTTACGTTTTTCCCTCCCGATGGCGCCTGTTGTTCCGGGCCTCCCCGCCCGTCAGGCTATGAATTCGACCTTGAATGCGTAATTGCCCAGCCTACGGGCCAGGTCATCCTGACTGGTGCCCGCTTTTAGCCGCGCGACGATCCCGCGCTGGCTGTCGGGTGCGACTTCAAGGCTGTCGATCGTGGCCTCCACCGCCTCGGCCTCGGCGCGGATGGTGAGCTCGATCTCGAGCATGTTGAGCGTGGGTTTGTGGATTTTTCCGATGGCCGTCAGCGGCAGTTCATCCAGACGGACGAACGCCTTGGGCAGCGCGGCCCGTTCCGGGATATTATCCTGCGCGTATGCGGCCAGATCCTGCGGAGGTACGTCGCGGCCCGTTTTGGATTGATAATACAGCACGGGCAGCTCGCCGGCCTTTTCGTCGGGGCGGCCGATGGCAGCCGCCAGAACGATATCGGGATGGGCGTGCATCGCCTCTTCGATCATCTTAGGGTCGATGTTGTGGCCACCGCGAATGATCAGCTCTTTCTTGCGGCCGGTCATCCAGAAATAGCCATCCGCATCCTGCCGCGCCAGATCACCCGAGTTGAACCAGCGCTCGCCGTCGATATCGAAAAAGATGCCCCGGTTCTGACTGTCGATCATGTAGCCTTCGAACACGTTGCGCCCCGCGATCATGATCACGCCGACCTCGTCCGTATCAGCCCAGCGGTCAAATTCGTCATTGGCGTTCAGCACGGCACAGCGCATCTTTTGATAGGGCAGGCGCAGGCCGATGGACCCGATCCGGGTGCCGCCATCGGGGTCGCGGGGGTTCAGAGAAGAGGCCACCGCGCCTTCGGTCATGCCGTACCCTTCGACAATGGGAATGCCGGTGGTGCTGACGAAGCGGTTGAACAGCTCAACGGGCATGGGTGCTGCGCCGCAGGCGGCGAATTTGATCGAAGACAGATCGGCCCCGTCAATCGGCACATCCAGCAATGCGGAATAGACTGTCGGCACACCCGAGAAGGTCACGATTTTGTATCGCTCGGCGATCTTCCAGAAATTTGGGATCACGCCCTGGCCGCGATAGCCATGCGGGGTGGCCAGAACGATATGGCCGCCTTTCAGCAGAACCAGCAGGCCGGTCACCAGAATGGCGTTGGAATGAAACAGCGGCAGCCCGCACAGCGCGGCTGACCCCGGTTCGAACGTGTTTGGGTTGAACTGGCTGATGGACCAGACGTCAAACACCTCGGAGGCATGGCTGCGCCGCGCGATCTTGGGCAGGCCGGTGGTGCCGCCGGTACACAGCATAGTCGATATATCCGACGGTTTGGGCGGATCGAACTCCAGCGCATCGGCCCGCGCGCCCCGGATCATGGTGGCAAACCGCGTCACCGGAAGCGTGCGTCCACCGACATTCAGCGACGATTTGCGGGTTTTGCTGACCAGCCGCAACGCCGTGCCCACTGCGCCATCCATCCAGTCAAAGACGGAGCAGGTCACGATCTGGCGCAGGCTGGGCACCGATGCTGCCGCCGCCTGACATTTTTGCCAGATGTCCGTCTTTGGCGTTTTCTCAAGCGTCACCAAAATCTTGGCATTTGCCGCACGCAGCAAGTCGGCAATTTGGTCGGCCTCAAGCAGCGGGTTGATGGCCAGAACCTGCCCCGCTGCCGATCCACCCCAGATGGTGAAATGGGTCTCGGGCAGGTTGGGCAGCACATAGGCCACCACATTCTCGCGCCCGATCCCCAGCCGTCGCAGCGCGTTGGCGGTCTGGGTCACTTTGGCAAACAACTCTCGATGGCTGAGCGTGCGGGGCCGGTCATAGGCCTTCACCGTCACGAAAAAGCTGAGCGCGGGATAGTCGGGGTTGAGCGACGTTCCCTGCCGCAGCGCCTCGTAGGTTGTGCCCGGGATATCCCGGTCGGCAAGCGGGGTGGCCTCGAACGCTTGGATATCCGTATGGGCGGTGATACCGTCTTTGAGGTGGGTCATGACGTTCATCTGGTGTGGTGATCCTGGGAAAAGGCGAAGTGTGGCGGCTCAGTCGATCTTGCGTCTGCGGAACCGCCAGGACTGCATCTTCATCAGGCCCCGGAAATTCGGGTTGCCCCAGGGCGGCCCCACCAATGAGGTAGAGTTGAACTTGCACTTGCGCACGATGCCCTTGGCTTTGGAAAAGGTTCTGAACCCTTCCTCTCCGTGATAGTGCCCCATGCCCGATGGCCCGATACCGCCAAACGGAATGTCATCGACCCCCACATGCGAGACGGTGTCATTGATACAGGCGCCGCCCGAATGGGTGCGGTCCAGAACCTGATCGGCGCGGGCCGTGTCCCAGTCAAAGTAATACAGCGCCAGCGGGCGCGGGCGGGCGTTGACATAGGCGATTGCGTCGTCAAGCTGGTTATAGGGGATGACGGGCAGGATCGGGCCAAAGATCTCCTCCTGCATGACCAGCATGTCATCCGAGGCGTTCAGAACCAGCGTCACCGGCATCTTGCGGGTGTCGTCAAAGCTCTCGGCTTTGGGGTTGATCTCGATGATCTCGGCCCCTTTGTCGGCGGCGTCCTTCAGATACCCCTCAAGCCGGACCTTCTGCCGGTCCGAAATGATGGCGGTATAGTCCTTGTTGTCGCGCAGCTTTGGATAGGCTTTGGTCATCGCGTCGGAAAAGGCGCTGGCAAAGGCGTTGACCTTGTCACGCGGGCACAGGGCATAATCGGGAGAGACGCAGATTTGCCCCGCATTGAACCCTTTGCCGAACCCGATCCGCCGCGCGGCCTCATCCATTGGAAAATCCTGATGGATGATGGCCGGGGATTTGCCCCCCAGCTCCAGCGTGACCGGGGTCAGGTTTTCGGCCGCCGCGCGCATGACGATCTTGCCGACCTGGGTTGATCCGGTGAACACCAGATGATCGAACGGCAATTGGGTAAAGGCGGTGGCGACCTGGGCATCGCCGGTGATCACGGTGACTTCGGTTGTGCCAAATGTCTCGGCTATTATCTGGCGCAGCAGATCGCCCGAGGCCGGGGCAAATTCAGACGCTTTGATCATCGCCCGGTTGCCCGCCGCCAGCGCCCCAATCAACGGTGAGACCCCAAGGAAAAACGGAAAGTTCCAGGGCACCACGATGCCAACAACACCAACGGGCTGGTAGCGTACCTCGACCCGTCCGGGCCGGATGGTCATGGGCGCATGCCGCTTTTGCGGGCGCATCAGCTTGCGCAGTCGTTTGCGGTAATAGGCGATCCCGTCCAGCAAGGGCATGATCTCGGCCAGTTGCGTTTCCGCCGCCGCCCGGTTCGAGAAATCCTTGTTCGCCGCTGCGATGATCCGCGCGCGGTTGTCCAGCAAGGCGTTGTGCAGCTTGTCCAGCCACCGGACACGTGTGGCGCGGTCCGGCAACGGATCTGCCAGCGCGGCCTGTTTTTGCGCCAGCAGCAGGCTCTCAAGATCCGGGGCTTCGGCACGAAAGGGGGTCAGATGAGGTGCGGACATTTTGTGTATCCTTTCGGTCAAATGGGGGGCAGGGCGTCAGGCGGCGTCAGTTATGCCCATGGCGGCATGGATGGCTTTCTTGCGTTCCAGCCAGTCGCCTTCTTCGCCGGGGGCAGGCATGGTCATGGCACCTTCGACGACCCAATTGAATTCCACCCCGATCAGCTTGACCAGCACCGTTGCTGGGTCCAGCTTGGCAACCTGCGCGACCTGCGTGTGCAGATTTCGGTTCAATTGTTCATAGAGATCATCGCCGCGATTTCCGCCAATCCGTACATTGCCGTTCAGGCCCAGAAACGCCCCCCGGCGCATGCGGTAACCTGTCATGAAGATGACATTCACAAATTCCGGGGGTGCGCCGGTCAGCCCGCAATGCACATCGGTGATGGTCTGGGCGATGTCAAAGCGCATCTGTTCGGGCAAGGGCTTGCGGGTAGCGATGGTATATAGCGGCATCAGTGCGCTCCTTACTGGTTGAAACGGGTGATCAGCACCCCGTAGCGCTGTTTCGAGCGCATCAGCCGAAAGGTCATCCTGGTCAGAAACAGAAACCGTCCCAAGGGCGAGAGCCTTTCAAGATTGCCGCTCAGCACTTCTTGGAACCGCGTCTCGTCAAACGCCACGAACGAGGTCTGATCCGGGTGCTGCCCGGTGATCGTGCGCCAGTTGCGATCCAGTTCAAGCAGAAAGGTTTCGCGCTTGTCATTCGAAAATCCGTCTGGCACCGCAATGGAACAGGATGATGATCGTGACCATTTCCGATCCGTGATCGTGTGCTGGGCATCGGCCACGTTCCAGATCACGGTCAGCTTGTGGGCGCCAACATGTTGCCGGTAGAGATCCCGCAACGACGCCTCAAGCTGTTTGATCTGCTTAAGCGATATTTGACCGTCCTGAATGGCGATAAGTGATCTCATGATGTCCTCCCACCCTAAAACGACCAGTGGGCGGGGGATATGTCGATGTCACGTCCTGCCAGTTTTTTGACATTTTCCGCCAAACGCAGTAGCCAATGAGGATGATTAAACCTGACCAGACACGATTGCCGGGCAGTATCCGTATTTTGTGTGAGGCCGCGCCCGGGTTCGGCGTTTGTGCCGAAAATTGCCTGGAGGAAACGGGTCTGACCCTGTTCGAATTGTACGATTCCGCGACAAAGGTGACGATCGGGCAGGAATTGACGGCGATCCGGAATTTCCTGCGTCACAAACCCTACGAGCCCGGTCTTGGCATCGGAATTGGCCGCCGCATCCGACCCGAAACACTGGGGATCTGGGGTTATGCCCTGTTGTCCAGCCCGACGTTCCGTGCCAGCCTCGCCACTGCGATGGACTATGCGCGCCTGTCATTCATGATCGCACGGATGGACCTGGTCGAGCAGGGCGACGAGGCGCTGATCACCTTCGATACATCGCCGTTGCCGCAAAACCTGCGAAAATTCCTACTGGAGCGGCACCTGACCGTTCTGTTCAACTTTGCCTCTGTCTTATTGCCTGAAAGTCTTGGGGCGGCGACGACGTTTCGCACCATGGAATATGACGCAGGTTTTGCCACCGTATTGAACCGGGAACTTGGGCTGGTTGTCGAATGCAGCAACCGAATGAATGCGGTGGTGATCCCTCGGTCGCTGCTGGATTTGCCCCTGCCGCAACATGACCCCGAGAAGCTGGCCATGTGCCTCAAGCAATGCGAGGCGCTTCAGGGCAGCGGCACGCAGAACACCTGGACGGCGCAGGTTCAGGATGCGATTCTGTCGGATATCTCGAACGCGCCGACGATCAAATCGGTGGCTCAGACCCTAAAGACCAGCGACCGGACGCTCGCCAGGCGGCTGGCCGAGGAAGGGTCAAGTTTTCGTACCATTCTTGTCCGGGTCCGGCTGGCTATCGCGCATGAGTTGCTGACGACCACCAACCTGAGCGTATCCAAGGTCGCTTGGCGCGCGGGCTATGCCGAACCGTCAAGTTTCGTGCGCGCGTTCACAAAGGAGTACGGATACACGCCGGGCAAAGCAGGGCGGAATATTTGAGTGGGTGTCAGCTGAACTGTGCCTTCTGGTTGGCGAAGCACAGTGCCAGATAGTCATACACTGCGCGAATACTGGGGTTTTCGTGCAATTCGGGGTGCGCGGTCAGCCAGATCTCCATTTCGATCAGAGGTTCTTTCTCTAGAACGTGCACAAGGTCATGATGGCGCGCGGCGTGAAGGCTGTAGATCGGGCCAATGCCCAAATGGGCGCGAACGGCCCGCATCACCCCCAGAACATTGCGCAGACGCAGCGCCGTATTGCCATGGCGGGTGACGGCGTCGACTTCGGAAGCGAACCTGCGCGACCCTTCGATTGCGATGGTGCGATGATCGGACAGATCGGCAATGGTCTGTGGGGCACCGAACTTTTCGACATAGGTCACCGACGCGTAATAGCCGACTTTCATCACGCCGACTTTCTTGGCTATCAGTTCTTTCTGGGTCGGGCGTACAAGCCGGATCGCCACATCCGAATTCCGGTTGAGAAGGTCGGTCAAACGATTGTCAGTGACCATTTCAATGGAAATTTCGGGGTAGGCTGTAACAAACTCGGGCAGTTGATCGATAAGCCATGCATTTGTGACGGCCTCGGTTGCGGAAATCCGCACGGTGCCCCCCAGAGTGTCTTTGCCTTCCCAGGCGTTGCTTTCGATTTTCTTGGAGGTCAACTGCATCTGCTGAGCGATAGCCTGCAGGCGCTTGCCCGCCTCGGTCACTTTGAAATGCCGCGGGCCGCGCACCAGAAGCTGTGCGCCCAGCTGTTCTTCCAGCGCTGCGATGCGGCGACTGAGCGTAGGCTGACTGATCCGCAGACCGATTGCGGCCTGTGTCAGACTGCCGACCTCGACAGTTGCCAGAAAATCGCGGACGCCGTTCCAGTCCAGCGGTTCATTCATCGGTGCTCCGATCGCTATTGCGCCCGTTTGAAACTGCAAAAAACCACTGCAAGATGTCAGAGAGTGCAGGGGCGCAACAGCTCAATACACTATTCATTTTTGAATGAATGCTATACTTAAGCGGCAATTTCCCGTCAAAAAAGAATATGCATCATGGTGTAGATGATCCGTCAGCGGGTTGAGCAACCATAGGTGGAAACGGGAGGACCACCAATGGTATTGCGGATGCAGCCGACACCCGACGCTACACAGGCCGGGTTGTGGCGGACGACCAATTCCTCCCAAATGATCGCGCAAGCGAAACGAGCACAGCAAGGAATCATGACAGTATGACGCGCCCCATTAGCCTGGAATACAACGGCGAGGTTGCCGTCATTCAATCCGACAATCCGCCCGTGAATGCCTTGTCGCATGCGGTTCGGTCCGGGCTGCAGGACGCCTTTTTACAAGTGATTTCAGAGGGTAAGGCCCGGGCGATTGTTCTGATCTGCGAGGGCCGCAGTTTCTTTGCCGGCGCCGATATCCGGGAATTCGGCGGCCCGATGCTAGAGCCGGTTTTGCCAGATCTGATCAATCAGATTGAGTCCTGTCCGATCCCTGTTGTGTCGGCGATTCACGGCACTGCCCTTGGTGGCGGCCTCGAAGTGGCGATGGGCACACATTACCGCGTGACGGCCGACTCGGGCCAGTTGGGTTTGCCCGAGGTTAATCTGGGGCTTTTGCCGGGCGCGGGCGGCACGCAACGCCTGCCGCGTTTGGTGCCGATGGATGAGGCGGCTGGCATGATTACCGGTGGTCGGCCGATCAGGGCGCAAAAGGCGATTGAGATCGGGCTGGTCGACAAGGTGGTGCCCCTGGCCGATTTGCGGGCTGAGGTGCTGGCTTTTGCGCAGGCTTTGATCCGCGACGGGAAAAGCCCCAGACCCACCAGCGCAAATGACTGCGATCAGATGAATGCGAACCGGTTTGTGGCCCTGTCCGACAAGGTGCGAAAATCGGCGCGCGGATCGGTTGCGCCATTAAAATGCCTTGAGGCGCTTGAGGCCGCCGTGCTGTTGCCCTTCGATGAAGGTCTGGCGAAAGAACGGGCGCTGTTTCTGGATCTTGTGCAAAGCGATCAGCGCGCGGCCTTGACCCATGCATTCTTTGCCGAACGGCAGGTGGGCAAGCTACCGGAAATCAAAGGGGTCAGCCCCAGGGACATTGCCACTGTCGGGGTTGTTGGTGGCGGCACGATGGGGGCGGGCATCACTGTATGCTCTCTTTTGTCCGGCCTTGACGTGACACTGATCGAACGCGACGCCGAGTCCGTTGATCGGGCAACCTCAACCGTTTTAAAGCTGCTGATGGGGGCCGTGAAGCGTGGCAAGCTCAGCCAGCAGGCCTATGACGCGATCCTGTCAGGCAGCTTCCGCGCCTCGACCGACTATACGGATCTGGCGCAGGCTGATCTGGTGGTCGAAGCCGTGTTTGAAAGCATGGAGGTCAAGAAAGAGATTTTTGGCACGCTAGATCAGGTCTGCCGTCAGGGCGCGATTTTGGCATCGAACACCTCATATCTGGATCTGAACGCGATTGCGCAGATGACAGGCCGGCCTGCTGATGTGATCGGGTTGCATTTCTTCTCACCCGCCCATGTGATGCGATTGCTCGAAGTTGTGGTGGGTGATGCCACGGCCCCGGATGTGACGGCGACGGGCTTTGCGCTGGCCAAAAAGCTGGGCAAGATCGCGGTGCGCGCGGGGGTCTGTGACGGGTTCATCGGCAACCGTATTCTGTCGCAGCATCAAAAGGCGAACAACCCGACGGTTCTGGCCGGGGCCAGCCCGTTTGACGTCGACGCGGCGCTGACCGGGTTTGGTCTGGCGATGGGGCCTTTTGCCGTGGGCGATTTGGCCGGGCTGGATATCGGCTGGGCCAACCGCAAACGTCTGGCCCCCACGCGCAACCCCGGAGAGGTCTATCCCGAATTCGCCGACCGCCCGTGCGAGATGGGCCGCTTTGGCCGCAAGACGGGCCGGGGGTTTTACATCTATGACGATGCAGCGCCCAATGGCCGCCCCGACCCCGAGGTCGAGGAGATCATCGCCGAAGAGCGCGCGGAAAAGGGCATTGATCCACGTGCGATCGACGCGTCAGAGATCGTGGACCGCTATATGGCAGCGATGGTGAATGAGGCCGCGCGGATTGTCGAAGAAGGCATCACGCTGCGGCCGCTGGACGTGGATGTGACCTTGCTAAACGGCTACGGCTTTCCACGCTGGCGCGGTGGGCCAATGCAGTATGCCGACACCGTTGGTATTTCCAAAATCCTGTCTGATATTAACCGCTTTGCCGAAGACGACCCGCAGTTCTGGCAGGCGGCCCCATTACTGGAACGTCTGGCGCAAGAGGATCGTTCCTTCGCTAGCCTGAACACCCAAGGAGAGTAGCCGATGAAACAAGCTGTCATCGTATCCACCGCCCGCACCGGGCTTGCCAAGTCTTATCGCGGGGCGTTCAACGAAACGCACGGCGCGACCATGGGCGGCCATGTCATCGAACATGCGGTCAAACGCGCCGGTATCGACGGGGCCATGGTTGAAGACGTATTCATGGGCTGTGGCTATCCCGAAGGCTGGACCGGGGCCAATATCGGGCGACAGTCCGTGCTGCGCGCAGGGTTGCCAGTGACGACCTCGGCCAGCACCGTGAACAGGTTCTGTTCCTCGGGCCTGCAAACGGTGGCCATGGCCGCTCATGCCATCCTGATGGAGGGGGCCCCGGCCGCGATTGGTGCCGGTGTTGAAAGCATCAGCCAGATGCCTCCGACCCGCCCGCCGCAATCGCGCGAGGCGTGGCTGGAGGCGCATAAGCCCGACGTCTACATGGCGATGATCGAAACGGCGGATGTGGTCGCCAAACGCTATGGTATCAGCCGCGAGGCGCAGGACGAACTGGCGCTAGAAAGTCAGAAACGCACAGCTGCGGCGCAGGCCGCCGGCAAGCTGGATGACGAGATCGTTCCGATCACCGTCACGCAGGCGTTCAAGGACAAGGAAACCGGCGAGGTGACCCGCAAAGATGTGACCTTTGCGATGGATGACTGCAACCGCCCCAACACCACGCTTGAGGGCCTGTCCAGCCTGGCCCCGGTGCGCGGCGACGGGCAGTTTGTCACCGCAGGCAATGCAAGCCAGCTGTCGGATGGGGCGGCGGCGCTGGTCCTGATGGACAGCGATGTTGCAGCCCGCGAAGGGGTGGAGCCTCTGGGCGCGTTCAAGGGGTTTGTGGTTGCGGGATGTGAGCCAGACGAGATGGGCATCGGCCCGGTCTTTGCGGTACCGCGCCTGCTGGAGCGTCATGGGCTCAAGGTCTCGGATATCGACCTTTGGGAGTTGAACGAAGCCTTCGCAAGCCAGGCACTGTATTGCCGGGACCGGTTGGAGATTGATCCGGCGATCTGCAACGTCAATGGTGGTTCGATCTCGATCGGGCACCCCTTTGGCATGACCGGGGCGCGCATGACGGGCCACCTGCTGATCGAGGGCAAGCGCCGTGGCGCAAAGCTGGGCATTGTGACCATGTGCATCGGCGGCGGCATGGGTGCCGCGGGCCTGTTCGAGATCTTCTAACAAAGGCGCTGCAATGGATCTGACTTACAGCACCAAAGACGAGGCTTTTCGCGCCGAAATCCGCGCCTGGCTGAAAGATACCCTGCCCAAAGACCTGTCCGAAAAGGTACGTCTGGGCAAACGCCTTAGCAAAGCTGACATTGAACTGTGGCACAGCTTGTTGAACGCGCGGGGGTGGCTGGCGCCAAACTGGCCACGTGCCTGTGGCGGATGTGAATGGAACGCCGTGCAGCGGCATATCTTTGAAGAGGAATGTTGTCTGGCCCATGCGCCGCGCAACCTGCCTTTTGGTCTGAGTATGCTGGCCCCGGTGCTGCTGGCCTTTGGGTCCGAGGCGCAGCGTCAGCGTTTCTTGTCGCGTATTCTGGATGGTCAGGATTGGTGGTGCCAGGGCTATTCCGAACCGGGAGCGGGGTCGGATCTGGCGGCGGTCAAGACACGGGCTGTGCGGGAGGACGATCACTATGTGGTCAACGGACAAAAGACCTGGACCACGCTGGGCCAGCACGCCAACTGGATTTTCTGTCTGGTGCGCACCGACCCCGATGCCATAAAGCAAGAAGGGATTTCCTTTCTGCTGATCGACATGAACACGCCGGGCGTCACTGTCCGTCCGATTGTTCTGATCGACGGCGAGGCCGAGGTGAATGAGGTGTTCTTCGACGATGTCCGCGTGCCCGTCGAGAACCTTGTGGGCGAGGAAAACAAGGGCTGGACCTATGCCAAATACCTGCTGACCCATGAACGCACCAATATCGCAGGCGTCGGGTTTTCGAATGCCGCGCTGGCGACGTTGAAAAAAGTGGCCGGTCAGGTGCAGTCAGGCGGGCGGCCGCTGGCCGAGACGCCGTTGTTCGCGGCGCGTATGGCGCAGGTTGAAATCGACCTGATGGCGATGGCCATGACCAATCTGCGGATGGTGTCAGAGGCGGCCAGCGGCAAGGCACCGGGGGCCGAAAGCTCGATGCTCAAGATCAAGGGGACGGTGATCCGGCAAGAGCTGACCTCGTTGCTGCGCCGCGCCATCGGACCTGACGCGCAGCCATTTCAGAGCGATTTCCTGAACGGCGGCCACAACGCCGAAGAACTTGGCCCGGAACACGCCGCCGGGGCGGGGCCGAACTATCTGAACATGCGCAAATTGTCGATCTTTGGTGGCTCGAACGAGGTGCAGCGCACGATCATCACCAAGTCGATCCTGGAACTGTAACGGAGCCCGTCAGATGGATTTCAATCATACCGAAGAACGGGTCATGCTGCGCGACACGCTGCAGCGGTTTCTGGGGGACAGCTATACGCACGACCATCGTCGCGCGGTGATCGCCTTGGAGCGGGCCTATGATGAAACGGTTTTCAGCGCACTGGCCGAACTGGGCGTTCTGGGGGCCTTGTTCACTGAAGAGCAGGGCGGTTTTGGGGGCCACGGGTTTGACCTGTCCGTGGTGTTCGAGGAACTGGGCCGCGCAGGTGTGATCGAGCCGCTGCTGTCCGCCCTTCTGTCGGGCAGCATATTGGCGGGGATGGGCCGTGACGAACTGGTGGCAGAGATCATCACGGGCGAGCAGATCATCGCTCTGGCCCATGGTGAGACGGACGCGCGCTACGACCTGAACCATGTCGCGACCACCGCGCAGGCGCAGGGCGACGAACGGGTGCTGACCGGGACCAAGACCAATGTGCTGTTTGGCGCGCAGGCCGGACATCTGATCGTCAGCGCCCGCGAAAGCGGCGATGTCTGGGACGAGGCCGGGACATCCCTGTTTCTGGTCCCGATTGACGCTGAGGGTCTAACAGTGGTCGATCATCCCAATCTGGACGGCACTTCGGGCGCGACCGTGACGCTGCAGCAGGTGCGTTTGGACCCCGCCGCGCGTCTGGGGCAAGCAGGTGCGGGTTTTGCGGCAATCGAAGCTGCGGTGGCCCGCGCCCTGACCGCGCTGAGCGCCGAGGCGCTTGGTGCGATGGAGGCCGCCCGCGATCTGACGGTTGCTTATCTGAAAGAGCGCAAGCAATTCGGTGTTCCGATTGGCAAGTTTCAGGCCCTCCAGCACCGAATGGCCGATATGCTGATCGAGATCGAGCAGGTCCGCTCGGGCGTCATTCTGGCCGCCGGTCATCTGGACGGGCCCCGCCCCGAGCGGGAGCGCCATGTCAGCGCCTCCAAGAACCTGGCGGGACGGGTGGCAGCCCTGGTCGCGGAAGAGTGTATTCAGATGCATGGAGGGATCGGGATGACGGACGAATATGCTCTGTCACACTATGCGCGTCGGCTGACCATGATCGACCATCAGTTCGGCGACGTGGACCATCACCTGATGCGGTTCACCGCGTTCGGCGCGGAATAATCATGGCGGATACCGAATTGAAACGCTGGCCGCTGAAACTGGCGCAAACGCTGGGGTATTCAGTGGGGTTTAACCGCGAAACCCAACAGGCCTTTTGCGGGTTGGAGATGGGTGATCTGCACCGGAACCCACGCGGGACCATTCATGGGGGCATAATGGCAACGATGCTGGACACGGTTGGAGGGTTAACGGCCAGCCTGTCCGAAGACCCAGACTCGGTGATGCCTGCTCTGACCATGACGCTGACGATCAACTACGTGTCCGCAGTGGCCTCGGGGCGGTTGCGCGCTGTGGGGCGGGTGACGGGTGGCGGCCGTAAGAGCAAGTTCGTCGATTGCGAATTGCGCGACGAGGCGGACGCGCTGATCGCGACTTCGACCGGTGTGTTCAAACTATTGCCCGACCAGCGGGCCGGAGGAGGCAAATGACTGATAATGTCAAAACCGAGCGGCGGGGCCATGCGCTGATCATCTGGAACTGTAACGCCGCTATGCGCAACGCGCTGACGCCTGCCTATTATGACGGGGTGATTTCCGGGGTGCAGGAGGCCGCCGCTGATGATGGCGTCGCGGCAATCGTTCTGGCCGGTGAGGGTGATTTCTTTTGCGCCGGGGGTGACCTGAACGCGCTGCAGGAACGTCGCGCCCTGACCTATGAACAACGGCAGGACAAGATCGACAAGCTAGGCGATGTTATTCGCAGCCTGCGTACCAGTCCAAAGCCCGTTGTCGCCGCGGTTGAAGGCGGCGCAGCGGGGGCGGGTGTTTCCATTGCAATGGCCTGCGACATGATCGTGGCGGCTGAGCAGGCGAAGTTCACACTGGCTTATGTTCGCGCCGGGCTGGTGCCCGACGGGGCCGTCACCTATGCGCTCAGCCGGGCTCTGCCCCGTGCCACGCTGGCGCGTATGGCGATGATGGCCGAGCCGCTCGGGGCCAGCCGACTGTTGGATCTGGGCGTGATCACCGAAACCACCCCCGCGGGCGAAGCGCTGGCGCGCGCCTGCGCGCTGGCCGATCGCTTGTATCAGTTTCCCCCGCAGGCACTGGCCGAGATCAAGCAGTTGCTGAATGCCGCCGAGTCCTCGGATTTCGAAAGCCACCTGACACGCGAGCGGGACGCCATGGCGCAGGCTCTTGGCGGGGATGAGGCCCTGACCGGCATCACCGCGTTTCTGAACAAAAAAGCCCCGATTTTCCGCGAAGGAGATTGAAATTGGCCCAGACTGCCACCCGACCAAAAATGTTTGATACCCCAGTGACCCGCACCTACGGCACCAGACTGCCCGTGGTCGCCGGTGGCCTGCAATGGCTGGCCAATGCCGACTATGTCTCTGCGGCGGGCAAGGCGGGGATCCTCTCGTTCATCACAGCCGCCTCGTTCCCCGAGACCGGCGATCTGCGCTCGGAGATCCGCCGATGCCTCGACATGTGCGAAGGCGCGCCGTTTGGGGTCAACGTTTCGATGATCCCGAAGCTGGTGCCAGGTGAAAAGACCGAAGACATCTTTCGCCTGATCGCCGACGAAGGCGTGCGGTTTGTCGAAACATCCGGGCGCAGCCCCGAGGCATTCATGCCGATCCTCAAGGATGCGGGGATTGTCACCCTGCACAAGGTGCCGTCGCTGCGCTATGCGGTTAAGGCGGAACAGGTGGGCGTCGACATGGTCTCGATCGTGGGGGCGGAATGCGGCGGGCATCCGGGCCTGGATATGGTCGGCAGCATGGTCAATGCCGGTCTGGCGGGCGAACGCCTGACGATCCCGTGGCTGGTGGGCGGTGGGTTCGGCCACGGCAAACAGGTGACTGCGGCGCTGGCGATGGGCGCCTCGGGTGTGGTCATGGGCACGCGTTTTCTGGTGGCCGAAGAGTTGCAGGCCCATCCCGGTTACAAGCAGGCGCTGATCGACGCGTCCGAACTGGATACGGCCCTGACCATGCAATCGGTGCGCAACACCGTGCGCAGTCTGCGTAACGAAACCACCGCTATCGTGTCGCAGCTGGAGCGTGACAATCCCGACATCGGTATCGGCGGCCTGATGGAACATGTCGCGGGCAAGATCGGTCGGAAGGCCTATGAAACGGGGGACGTGTCGCGTGGGATTTTGTCGGCGGGCCATGCGTTGGGATTTGTCGACCGGGTCGAGCCTTTTGCAGCCATCGTTGACCGGCTTGAGGCCGAAGCCCTTGGCGCGTTGTCGCATCTGGGTGCGGTTGCCTGAGCACGCGCATCCAGCATTCACATGTGAATAGTAAGAATATGAATTTGGGCGTTACTACCTGATTTTGAATTTAACTATAGTCAAGTTCAAGACAGGACTCACGGAGGAAGGCGATGCCTTCAGCGGAAAATCAAAAGCCGGTCGCCTTGGCAATCGGGGCGGGGGACGGGATCGGGGCGGCGTTTGCGCGCCGGTTTGCCCGGGCCGGGTATCGCGTGGTCATCGCGCGACGGGATGCAGAGAAATCCGCCGCGCTGGTGGCCGAGCTGGCCGCCGAAGGGCATGAGTTGCACGCCTTTTCGCTGGATGCGCGAGACGAAGATCAGGTTGTGGGCTTTTTCGACAAGGTCGAGGCCGAGATGGGCCCGATCGAGGTGGCACTTTACAATGCCGGATCGAACTCGCCCTTTCCGTTTCTGGAAACCAAATCCACCATGTTCCGCAAAATTTGGGAACTGGCCTGTTTCGGCGGTTTCCTGACCATGCGCGAGGCCGCCTCTCGCATGGTGCCGCGCGGCAAGGGGACGATCCGCCGCCATCAGGATCTGCACGAGATCTACGGTCAGGCCCCGGTCGCAGTCGATGTGGCGCGCGCATATTTTCTGCGGATGGCGCAGAAAGCCGCGCGACAGGTCATGACCGGCGCGCCTTATCTGCTGGGTGAGACATTCACTCTGGCCGATATCTTGCTTGTCACCTGCCTGCGGCTTGCCGATCGCATGGGGGTCGAGCGTCCGGCCGAATTCGACGACTATTTCCAAAGACTGACAGGCAGACCCGCCTTTCAGGCAGCTATGAAAGCGAACCACACATGACCGATGAGATGCAGAAGACCGGCCCCTTTGCCGGTATCAAGATTGTCGACGTGACCACTGTGATCTCGGGGCCGTGTTCAATCGGTATCCTTGGCGATCAGGAGGCGGATGTGATCAAGGTGGAACCCCCCACAGGCGATATCATGCGCGCCCGGGGCAAGGTGGCGGGGTTCACCCCGGCCTTTGTATCGTGCAATCGGGGTAAGCGGTCGGTTGCGCTGGGACTACAAAAAGCGGGTCTATGATCCGGTGGTGCAGGCCCTGTCGGGGCTGGCCGATATGCAATCTGATCCTTTGACCGGTCGGCCCAAGATGATCCGTTCAGTCGTGGTGGACAAGATCACCGCTGTTTGTGCAGCGCAGGCTGTTTCGGCGGCGCTCTACAGCCGGTCGGTGACGGGGCAGGGGCAGCATGTGGAAGTCTCGATGCTGGATGCGATGCTGAATTTCAACTGGGTCGACGGCATGGCGCCTGTGGCCGTTGTCGGCAAGGAAGAGGACGCTTCCAACACCCCCCATGACATGATCTTTCCCATCTCGGACGGCTTTGTCACGGTCGGGGCAATCTCGGACAAGGAATGGGTGGGTCTGTGCAAGGCGATGGACCGCCCTGACCTGATCAAAGACCCACGATTTGCCACCCCCAGCCAGCGCGAAATCATCCGTCAGGAACGGCTGGAACTGATCGAAGAGGTCGTTTCGACCTGTGCGACGGCCGAACTGCTTGCCTCGCTCGAATGGCATGATGTGCCCTGCGCGCCCGTGTTGCGCCGACATCAGCTGTTCGACGATCCTCAGGTGTTGCACAATGAGGTGGTCGAAGTGGTCGATCAGCAAGGTCTTGGCCCCGTCCGTCAGGCGCGTGATGGGGCAAAGTTCTCCAACCATGTGCCGCGTCCGATCACGTAGGCTCCGGCCCTGGGCGAACATACCGAAGCGGTCCTGCAAGAGTTGGGTTTTAGCATGGCGGAACGTGCAAAGGCTGAATAACCTGCACGGAACATTGCGGCAAAAAGGAAAGCCTCGTGAAGCGCATTCATGACATCCTGTTGAACGGCGCACCGGACGCGGTTGCGATTGTCGATCATGACGGCACTGCGTTTACCTATGGCGCGTTGCAGGCGATGATCAAGGACGCCGCTGCGGGTTTGACCCGGCATGGGGTGCGGGGCGGCGATCGGGTCCTGGTGCTGGCCGAAAACAGCGTGACCTTTCTGGTCGCCGTTATGGCGCTGAGCCGGCTGGACGCGTGGACGGTTCTGGTCAACGCGCGGCTGACCGCGGCCGAGGTTGATCGCTTGATCGACCTGTCCGAGGCACGCTGCACGGTGTTCACACCCGAAGCCTCTCCGGCCTCGGCGGGCCATGCCCGGCGAATGGGGGCCACTCAGGTGGCCACGCTGGATTGCGGCGCGTTCATGTTGTCGCCTCTGCGCGAGGTGCCAATCGAGCCGGTGCAGGCGGGTTCGGATCAGACGGCGGTTCTGATTTATACCAGCGGCACGGTGGGTGAGCCCAAGGGCGTGATGCTGACCCATGGCAACCTGTGTTTCATGTCTCAGGTCTCGGGCGATATGCGGCGGATCACGCCGCAGGACGTGACGCTGGCGGTGGTGCCCGGAACCCATATCTTTGGTCTGACCTCGGTCTTTCTGGCGGCACTGGCCAAGGGCTCGGGCCTGATTGCAATGCCGCGGTTTGAAGTCGCGCCGGTGTTGGATGCGATCCGGTCGGGTGTGACCATCCTGCCCGCTGTGCCACAGATTTTCGCCGCCCTGATGGCTGAGCTGGGGCATGATCCGGCCCGGATTACCCCCAACAGGCTGCGCTTTATCTATGCCGGAGGTGCGCCGCTGGACCTGAGCCTCAAGCATGAGGTCGAGGCCCTGTTCGGCCAGCCGCTGCACAATGGCTATGGGCTGACCGAAGCCTCGCCCGGCGTTGCCGCGACCCGACTGGATTATGTGCGCAACGACAGTTCCATCGGTCTGCCTGTTCCGGGGGTCGAGGTCCGCATTCATGCACCCGACGATCAGGGAGTTGGCGAATTGCAGCTGCGCGGCCCAAACGTGATGAAGGGTTATTTCCGCAATCCCAAAGCCACCGAACAGGCGATGACGGCGGATGGGTTCCTGCGGTCGGGCGATCTGGCGCGGCAGGATGCCGATGGGGCGTTGCATATCGCGGGACGGTCGAAAGAGCTGATCATCCGTTCGGGGTTCAACGTCTACCCACCCGAGGTCGAGGCGGTGCTGACCGCCCATCCCGCCGTCACGCTCAGCGCGGTGGTGGGGCGCAAAGTGGACCGCAACGAAGAGGTTCTGGCCTTTGTCGTCGCCCGCGCGCCCGTGACCGAACAGGAACTACGCGCCTGGGTGCGCGACCGTATGGCGGCCTACAAGGTGCCCTCGCGGATTGGGATTGTCGCGGCTTTGCCGCAGGCCGCAACCGGCAAGATTCAGAAGAACAAACTGCTGACCGACCCGGCCTATGCGCTGGACTGATCCTGCTTCCCGGGCGTACCGGTAGCTCAGACTGGGGACAAGTTGCGAAGCTATTTCAAGCCGATCCGCGATCTTGCACCGGGCGGGGCTCACCGAGCACACAAAGGGTTGGACAACCGGATCGAAGGATCACACAGACCCACTCGAAAGTGTGAAAAGCTCAGGGGGCGCTTCAAGTCGCCAAAACAGGCGCCAAGGTTTCTTGCCACCCACGACCAGTCCAACACCAATTTTAGACCTCGCCGCTATCAACTCTCCATCGTCTCATTCCGTCACGCCAGAACCGAAGCTTTCGGCCTCTGGGAGGTTATATTGCCGAAATGAACGTCTGGCAGGAACCGGCCCCACTCCTCTCAATCACGCGCAAAAAAGTTGGCAACGCCGTCCTGACACTAGTTAGTTACTCCCATTCGTTGTCTGTAATGCTCATGGTTTTTAAGCGCGAAGTCAGAGTAGTTGGCTTCATTCCCAAAAGTGCGGCTGCTCCGTTTGCTCCGGAAACCTGTCCACGAGTTTCGCGTAGTGCAGAAACTAGATTTTCGCGGATCAGGTCCTGCATCTGCGCTTCGGTACGTACAGTGGGGTTCAACGCGGTTTCGAAGGTCTGGCCGGCAAGTTCGATCACCATTTTTGCATCCTGCGATACGATGGCGGCACGCTCCATCACGTTGTGGAGCTCCCTTACATTTCCTGGCCAGTTATAGCCTAACAGTTTTTGCACACCGTGTTCGGTCAGTTTCGGGACCGGGCGGTTCAGTCTTCGGCAGGCAATTTTCAACAAGTGCAGCGATAGTGGAGCTATATCCTCGGGACGGTCGCGCAGTGGTGGGCAGGTGATTGGAAAAACACTGAGAAATAGAAATAGGTCTTCGCGGATGCGGTCCGCCCGACGCGCCTGTGCTTCGGTCAATGCCGTCGCGGCGATAACCCGGATATCGATGGGCTTTTCCCGGGTGTCGCCTAGACGCTGAACTTTTCCATTTTGCAGCGCTGCCAGGAATTTTCCCTGTATTTCGAGTGGTAGTTCCTCGACATCGTCTAAAAACAGGGTCCCTCCATGGGCCAGCTCCAGCTTGCCGGGCTTGTCCCGAGTGGCCCCGTTGGGGGCGCCGCGAACTTGGCCGAACAGTTCCGCTTCGACCTGCTCCGGCGCGACAGAGCTGCACTTGAAATGGATCAGCGGACGTCGGGCGCGTGCGCTGGCCTTGTGAATTTCGGTCGCGACTAAAGATTTGCCGGTTCCCGTTTCGCCCGAGATCAAAACGGTTGCGTCTGTTCCGGCTACCAGATCAATGCGAGTCACGATTTGCCGGATCGCCGGAGATATTCCGATGATATCGTGATGGGCACGCTCGGACGTGATGGCTTCTTGCAGATACGCGTTCTCTTGTTCCAGCCGGTCGCGCAGGGCGGCAACCTCGTCTAACGCTTCGCGCAGCTTTCGTTCGTTTTCTTTTCGTTCAGTAATGTCACGAAAGATGACCACAGCCCCCGCCAAAACTTGTTGATCATAAATAGGGGTCGAAACATATTCGACCCGGATTGGCTTGCCGTCCTTGCGCCAGAACACCTCGTCCTCTATGCGGTGCACTTGTTCAAACCGGAACGAACGGTAAATCGGACACTGTCGTGCGGGATAGATTTCACCGTTCAGGTGGTGATGGTGAATCATGGAATGGATGTCTTTTCCCAGCAGGTCTTCGGTCGTCCATCCCAACATTTCCTGCGCGGCGCGATTGACGAATGTGGTTTTGCCCTCGGCATTGACACCATAGATCCCTTCACCGGCAGCGTTCAGGATAAGTTGGTTCTGACGTTCAAGTTCGGCAAAGAAGCCTTGGGTGCGCTGCCATTCGACAAGGCCGCCTCGAAAGGTCTCTGCCGTGGCCGCTTGTTCGGCCCTGCGATCCAGCATGTCCAAATTGGAAATCGTCATCATCACCCAACCCGGTTTTCCTGGCATCATTCGGGCGCGCAATTCGCAGCGCAATGGCTCCTTAAACGCTGTTGTCAGCGGCACATCGCGTGTCCAGCCCTCGGTCCGGTGGTCGACCTCTTCCATGAAGACGATAAACTGAGGCAGCGCATCGCCCAAGTAGTAGGAAAATGGCAGCGGAACTGTGCCGCCCAGCAAATCGGTGGCGTGACGATTCCAGTCGACAATTCGGTCAGCCGACGTGTCCAGAACCAAAGCTGCTTCGGGCAAGGCTTGCAGCAGGGAATCGGAGGAAAGCAAATCGAGCGTCATGCTACCAAAGTAATGCCGCAGTGCGGTCCGAGAATACGAGATTTCGTAATTTACGAAATCTCGTAATTTTCATCTGGGGGAAGCCATATTAACCAACTGACAAATATATATTTTTCAGGGCGCACAAATTTTGAGCGCCCTCTGTTTCGCGATCGGAACCCCTGCCACCATGGCCGCAAATCTAGCGAAACAGGGGAAAATCATGACGATCAAGAGCCTCGGAAACCCGTTCTCAGAAAAGACCGATTTGCGCCATGGTGCGGATTGTGGCTGCGATGGATGCCTATCCGGTCACGGACATGACAAAGATCACGCCGAACCCGAACTCATGTCTGCTGAGCAGATCACCGAGCGTGTGGTCGAAAGTGCAATTGTGCGGTCGATCTTTGGTCAAAGTGACATCAATCGCCGGTCATTTATGGGAATGTTGGGGGGCGGTACGGCGGCTGCGGCGCTGGCTTCGGTCTTTCCGCTGGATCAGGCCAAAGCAGCCATTCTGGACAATCTGGGAACACCCGAAAAGACCGACCTGAATATTGGGTTTGTCCCTATCACCTGCGCGACACCGATCATCATGGCGCAGCCGATGGGATTCTACGAACGCTACGGTCTGAACGCGCAGGTTATCAAGACGGCTGGCTGGGCCGTGGCGCGTGATAAGTCCCTGTCAGGCGAATATGACGCCAGTCACATGCTGACCCCGATGCCGCTGGCGATGACCATGGGCGCGGGATCGGTCGCGACGCCTTACATCATGCCCGCCGTTGAAAACATCAATGGGCAGGCCATCGTGCTGTCGAACGAGCATCTGGACAAGCGCGACCCGGCCCAGTGGAAGGGGTTCACCTTCGGTGTGCCGTTCGAATACTCGATGCACAACTTCCTGCTGCGCTATTACGTGGCCGAGTTCGGGCTGGACCCCGATGTCGATATCCAAATCCGCGTGGTGCCGCCGCCAGAGATGGTTGCCAACCTGCGCGCAGGGAACCTCGACGGCTATCTCTCGCCCGACCCGTTCAACCAGCGCGCTGTTTGGGAAGGGATTGGTTTCATCCACACTCTGACCAAGGACATCTGGGAAGGTCACCCGTGCTGCGCCTTTGCCGCGCCGCAAAGCTTTGCCACCGAATTGCCCAACACCTATGGCGCCTTGCTCAAGTCGATCATCGACGCCACTCAGTTCGCGTCGAACCCGGACAACCGCAAGGACATCTCGGAAGCCATCGCGCCGACCAACTACCTGAACCAACCAGTTCCCGTGATCGAGCAGGTTCTGACCGGCACCTATGCGGACGGTTTGGGTGAAGTGCAGCGCGTACCTGACCGGATCGACTTTGACCCGTTCCCCTGGCATTCGATGGGTGTGTGGATCCTGACCCAGATGAAACGCTGGGGTTATATTGAAGGCGACGTCGACTATAAGGGCGTGGCCGAGCAGGTTTATCTGGCGGCCGACGCCAAGAAGATCATGACCGATCTGGGGTACGACGCGCCGGACGTGACCTACAAATCCCACACCATCATGGGCAAGACCTTCGATCCGAAAGACCCCGAAGGCTATGTCAAAAGCTTTGCAATCGGGAAAGCCTCGTAAATGTTGGACAATCTAACCCTGAACCAGCGCGCGGCGCTGCTGTCGGTGCTGATGCTGGTGGTCGGCCTTTTGATTTGGGAGGCCGCCATCCCTGCTCAAAAAGCCGCCGGAGAGCTCACGGAATACGAGCGGCTGACTGGCGGCGGTGCCCCCAAGGCGGGTGTACCGCCCCCGAGTCAAGTTATCGCCAAGGCGTGGGAACAGCTGTCGAACCCGTTCTATGACGCAGGTCCAAACGACAAGGGGATCGGCATTCAGATCGGCTATTCGATCTATCGCGTGTTGACCGGCTACCTGATGGCTGCACTCGTGGCGATCCCCTTAGGGTTCCTGATCGGGATGAGTCAGGTCGCCTACAAGGCATTCAACCCGTTCATTCAGGTGTTGCGGCCTATCTCGCCGCTGGCTTGGATGCCCTTGGCGCTGTTCATCATTCAGGACAGTGAGGCAAGCGCGATTTTCGTGATCTTCATCTGCTCGATCTGGCCGATGCTGATCAACACCGCCTTTGGTGTGGCCGGGGTCCGTCAGGACTGGGTCAATGTCGCACGCACGCACGAACTTGGGCCGTTTCGCACTGCATTTACGGTCATCCTGCCCGCAGCTGCGCCCACGATCATCACCGGGATGCGCATATCCATCGGCATTGCATGGCTGGTGATCGTCGCGGCCGAGATGCTCGTGGGGGGAACCGGCATTGGCTACTATGTGTGGAACGAGTGGAACAATCTCGACCTCACCTCGGTGATCTTTTCCATCCTCATGATCGGCGTCGTTGGCATGCTACTGGATTCGGCCTTTGCCTACCTGCAGCGCGCTGTGGCCTATGCCGAGTAAGGAGCGTTTCAAATGAGCCAACCGTTTCTCAGTATTGAATTGCTGACCCAGCAATTCCCCGACGGTCAGGGGGGCACCCTGACCGTGTTCGAAAACGCCAGCTTTGGCATCGAAAAAGGAGAGTTCGTCTGTATTCTGGGCCATTCCGGCTGCGGCAAGTCTACGATCATGAACATCCTTGCCGGGCTGGCCGAACCCAGCTCGGGCGTGGTCAAGATGGATGGGTTCGAGGTGTCGGGCCCCTCGCTGGATCGCGGCGTGGTGTTCCAGAACTACTCTCTGCTGCCATGGTTGTCGGCGTTGAAAAACGTGACTTTTGGCGTGAAGGCGCGCTATCCCGACTGGCCTGCTGCCAAGGTCGAGGAACACGCCTGTGCTTTTCTGGCCAAGGTCGGACTTGAAGGCGATGTGGTTCATCGTAAACCCAGTCAGCTTTCGGGTGGGATGCGTCAGCGCGTGTCGATCGCGCGGGCCTTTGCAAATCAGCCCAAGCTGTTGTTGTTGGATGAGCCATTCGGCGCGCTGGATGCGCTGACCCGCGGCACCATTCAGGACGAATTGCTGAAGGTCTGGAGCGAGACCGAGCAGACCGTGTTCATGATCACTCATGACATAGATGAGGCAATCCTGCTGGCTGACCGCATCCTGCTGATGACCAATGGCCCCTTCGCTCGGGTGGCGGAGTCAGTTGAGATCACCATTCCCCGGCCTCGTACTCGGACTGAGATTGTCGATCACCCCAACTATTATGCGATCCGCAACCATCTGGTTCAGTTCCTCGGACAACGTTCCAAGGAATTGGCCGGTCAGGCCAGCGATGGCGCCGCGCAGCGACCCGAAACAGTGACTATCGACCTGACCGAAAAGACCGAGGACCAGAGCAATCCGCAACTGCGCGCGGTCAATGATTGAAAGCGCCAGGAACAGACATTCCAAACAGGAGGAAACCCAATGAAAGACACAATCGAAATCCCCACTATGATGACCAAAGAAGATGTCACCATGATGATCCTGTCGGCCAAGAAGCAGGCTGGGCTGACCTGGGAAGGTATCGCTGAGAAAATCGACATGTCGCCGGTCTGGACCCATTCTGCCTGCATGGGCATGAACGCCTTCCCCGCCGACAAGGCCGATGCGTTGGTCGCGCTTATGGCCCTGCCGCAAGAGGCCGCCAGCGTTTTGACTGAGCCGCCAACCAAGGTCTGGGAACAAAGCGTGCCAACTGATCCGTGCATCTATCGCTTTTACGAAATAGTCGGCGTTTATGGCCCAACACTGAAAGCGTTGATCGAAGAAAAATTCGGAACTGGCATCATGTCGGCAATTGATTTCGACATGCAGGTGACGCGCGTGCCGAATGAAAAAGGTGATCGCGTCAAGGTCGAGATGTCCGGCAAATATCTATCCTATAATTCCTGGTAATAGGGATGAGCTTTTTGGACAAGCTGGCTCGGGGTCTGCCTTAACGACTTAGGATACGGATGTGTTACGTCCGTTAGGCTGAACGTATCTCGAGTCAGAAATCGGCGCGATGAAAAGAGCGATCTGAGGAGCGCTCTTTTCCCAGTCCTGATATAAAGCACCTTGGTTCAAGTAAGAGAGCACCGTGTTCACGACAACCTATTTCGGGAACGCACATTTTAGGATTGGAACGCCGCAGTCTGCCGCACCTGACTTTTGCGAACACGCGGCACAAGAGTTACGCTCGATCTGTCAGATAGCAACAGAGCCAGCGATCAAGTCGAAATGAATTCTGCCTGCCGTCGGTTTCGCCGTTCGGTGAAACCAGGATTGTGTCGGGAACCCGTGATACTTGCGCCATTTAAGCCGTCGAATAGTACTCATCTCGTATGGATTTTTGGTTGCTTACAGCTTTGTCGAAAATGCCCACTGCTCTTAACGCGTCGGCGGACAGGCCGTCATCGTTGAATCTGCTCAAGTAAAATGTCCCAAGATGTCCGATCTGTGCGTCCAGAAAGCTCAGGTTTCGTGACTTCATTTTATGAACCACAAATAAGTCACCAATACATCCGATCCCGACACCGGCCGAAATGGCATTCAAATATGTACTGATCCCTTCTGCCCGAAACACTGGCTTATACTCAACACCCAAAGATTCGAGTTTGGAATAGAAGACCTTGGAAAATCTTGCGTTATCCGAAAGCTCGACTATCGGCAGTTGAAAGCCCTTCATATTTTCTTTCAGTGAAAAATCCTTGTTTGAAATCCACCGCATGGTAAACGGCCAGCTCTTCTTGAGAAGCGGTGCATTGTCCTCCTGAATCACCGTATACGCGATGTTTCCCTTCAAATTCCTGATTTTGCCTTCGATGTCTTCGGAATTCAGCAATTCGATAAACAAGGACGACAGGCTGCCATCTGTTCCTGAGTTGAATATCTTGTAAGGGTTCAAGAAAGATTCGACGGTCGACACGAAGGAAATTTGAACCGGCTGAATACGCGCTGGATCGCAGATACGGCGAATGCGATGGACATTTCGGAGGATCTCTTGGCTGCAATCCAACAATTCGCGACCGTTGTCTGTCAGGGTTAAGCTGGCGTCTCCGTTTTCGAACAGGTCAAACCCGACCAACGCTTCCAGCGAGCGTATTCTATTGCTTATTGCTGGCTGGGACCGCCCTAATTCTTTTGCGGTTTTTGAATAGGATTTAACCCGACACAAGATCGCAAAGGACTCAAGAGCCTCTAGTGAAATACGCATTGTTTTGGCCTGTAAACATGCCCCGCCACAAACGGGCAGGGCAGGGCTTTTATTCGTCGCGGAATGTCTTGGTCATAGCGTCACGAATGGGCCGTGACAGGTATGAGATGACCAGGCGTTCTCCGGTTGAAACCAGTACTTCAACGGGCATGCCGGGAACCAGATCCTTGTTTTGAATCTTGGAAAACTCGTCTTCCTGAATTTCCACTTCAGCGCTGTAGTAGACCGCGCCCGTCGCGGGATCCGAAAGCGTATCAGCCGAGACCCACTTTACCGATCCATTTAATTCCGGAGTTTGGTTGAAGTTGAAGGCGGTCAGCCGAACGCGGGCTTCTTGACCTGGCACGACGCGGTCAATTTCTGTTACGGGAATGTTGGCCATCAGGATGGGCTGCTCGGCCACAGGTACAATATCCATAAGCGCCTGACCCGGAGCGACAACCCCACCTTTTGTGTGAAAACCAAGGTTGAGAACCCGGCCATCCAGCGGAGCAAGAATCTGGCTGCGGGCAATACGATCCTCAGCCGTTGTTTTACGCTCCAACGCTTCACGCAACCGCTGCGAGACATCGGACAATTCAGTCGACACTTCTTCTCGCGAGGTTGCTGCGTTACTGACCAAAGCACTTTCCACCTCGGCTATCTGTGCCATGACACTGTCGATCTGAGCCGTGTTCGTGGACAGGCTGGCCTCGATATCCAATGCCGCCCTGCGGACCTGAAGCAGACGAGTTACGTTCGCCAGGCCTTTTTCGTTCAAAACCGAAACAGTCTCGAGTTCTTCCTGGGTCAGCGATTTGTTGGCTTCTTGAGACTTAATCTGGCTACGCAAACCCGCGACCTGCGCCAAAAGGGCCTCTTTTTGTGTCTCCAGCTGGGCTATGTTCGCGTGCTTAGCCATCGAGCGGCTTTCGAACAGCTGTGCTTCGCTTTCAAAAATCTCCTTGTAGTCTGCGGTTTGGGCGAACTCTGCAGCGGAAGACATGAAGTCCTGCGCGTTCAACTCGGCCTGCAAACGCGCTTTGCGGACAGTCAGGGACGCGATCTGGCTGCTGAGCGCATTCAGTTCCGCCTGTTCACGCGTAGTATCGAGGCTGACAAGAACCTGACCTTGCTTGACTGCGTCGTCTTCTGACACGTGGATTTCGTAAATGATGCCACCTTCCAGATGCTGCACCGTTTGGCGATCTGTCTCCAGCGCGACCATGCCAGGGGCGACAATGGCGCCGTCGATCCGGGTTGCCATCGACCAGTAGCCCAACCCGCCCAACATCAGGCTCATGGTTGCCACACCCAAAAGAACCCAGTTGCCAATCTTGTCTGCCGGAGCTGTCTTTGCGTTACGCATTGGTCTTGCCCTCACGTTTTGGTGCCGCATTCTCGGCGCTTTCGGTTGATTTCTTGTTGCGGTTTTCGGAGTACGTCCGAAGGATTTCATCCCGCGGGCCGTAGGCCGAAACCATGCCGTTATCCATGACAAGTACCTTGTCAGCCTGATTCAGGGCGCCCAAACGATGAGCAATCATGACAACGGTACGGCCCTCACTTTTGAGGCGATCGATTGTCATGGCCAAGGCCGCAGAACCTGCCGCGTCCAAATTGGAATTCGGCTCATCCAGCACGATCAGCGATGGGTTCTTATACAGAACCCGGGCCAATCCGATCCGCTGACGCTCGCCTCCGGACAATGCGCTGCCGCTTTCACCCAGTGGTGTGTCATACGCATTGGGCAGTTTCAGGATCAGGTCGTGAGCGTTGGCCGCCTGCGCTGCTGCAACGACATCTTCGTCAGATGCGTCTGCCTGAAAACGGGCGATATTCTCGCGTACCGTTCCATCAAACAGTTCCACAGTTTGAGGCATGTAACCGACCGAGTCCCGCAGTTGAAGCGCGTTCCAATAGCTCATGTCCGCGCCGTCCAGCCGCACGCTGCCTCGGTTCGGTTCCAAAGTACCGACAATCACGCGAGCGAGGGTGGACTTACCTGATCCGCTGGGGCCGATGACGGCCAGAACTTCACCCGGGTCCAGCGCAAGCGATACGTTCCGCAACACGGTAGACGCACCGTCAGGGGTTGTAGCAAAGACGTTTTTCAGTTCCAGAACACCGCGGGGTTGAGGCAATTGAACCGAAGGCTGGGACGGCGGGTAATCCTCGAGAAGAGAATTCAGTCGCTTGCGCGCGGCAGTGGCCAGCACATATTGACGCCAGCTCCCGATCGCTTGTTCGGCCGGGGCCAATGCGCGACCGACCAGAACGGATGCGGCAATGATCGAACCGGCACTTAGATCACCCGAAATCGCCAGATACGCACCCAGACCCAGAACTGCGGACTGAAGGACCAGACGAACAGTACGAGAGATCGAAGACAAGGTTGCCGCCATGTCGCTGATCTGGCTTTGTTTGACTTGAGCCTGGCCGTTCAGGCCGTTCCAGTGGTCATAAAGATCATCGCGCATCCGCATGGCATGTGCCACTTCATGGTTACGTGACACGTCATTCAGCACGCGGTTGCTGCGGGTAAGGAATTGATTTGCCCGTGCAACACCGCGCTGAGTCAGAACGTTGTTCACCATGGCGACAACCAGCAGGAACGCGACGCCAGCCAAACCGGCATAGCCCAGCCAGGGATGCAGAAGATAGGCAAATCCAAGGTAGATCGGTGTCCACGGCGCGTCGAATATAACGGCCGGGGTCGAACCGCCCATGAAATCACGCAACGTACCAAGGTCACCTACGGCATCGCGCCCTTTGGCACCACCTTCTTTGACTGACCGCTCGATCTGCGCCTGGAAAACGCGCTTCTCCAGAGTGTTGCCCAGCCGGTTGCCGATGCGGATCAGGATACGCGACCGGACCAGGGACAACACGCCGAACACAAGATACAGCCCCAACATCAGCACGCTCAGACCGAACAGGGTCTGGTAGCTTTGGCTGGGCAGTGCCCGGTCGTAGACCAGGATCATAAACAAAGGACCGGTCAACATCGTCAGGTTGATCACCATACTGATGGCGCCGGTGGCAAAAAGGCCCGGGCGAGCAGCACGAAACGCTTGCTCAAGCTCGGTATGTTTGAGGGGACTATGGGACATGGTGGCCCTCTTTCTGACATAAAGGAATGGAACGGCGGCGACCGTCTAGGCCGCCGCCGAGTTTGGGTTAGACCAGAACGTTGTCTTCGTTCAGATCGGCCAGCTGGACGCCAAGCAGCGTGATGCTGCCTTCGGCACCCAGGTCGATGACAACGTCATCACCGTCCTGCGACGCAACCGCGGCCAGATCCGCGAATTCATCGAAATCGAACGCTGCCGAGGTCAGGTCCAGAGTGTCGCCGTTGGCAAAGGCTTCGAAGTCAGCAATGACATCGTCACCCAGTCCGGCTTCGAAGACGAAGGTATCCGCACCGCGGTTGCCTTCCAGACGGTCGTTGCCGGTGCCGCCGTTGATGATGTCATCACCGGTACCGCCGCAGATCTCGTCGTCGCCCGCACCGCCATCAATGATGTCGTTGCCGCGGCCGCCTTCGATCATGTCGTTGCCCAGACCACCGTCCAGGATGTCGTCACCGCGACCACCGTCCAGAATGTCGGCGCCATCGCCGCCTTCCAGAAGGTCATCACCGTTGCCGCCATCCAGGTTGTCGTCACCCAGACCACCGACTAGATCGTCGTCACCGTTGCTGCCGATAAGCTGATCGTTTCCGGCTTCGCCGTCCAGATCGTCATCGCCATTGCCACCGTCGACAACATCGTTGCCTGCACCGGCTTCGACAACATCGTCACCGTTACCGGCTTCGATTTCGTCGTCACCGACGCCGCCAACCAGATCGTCGTCTCCGTTGGTGGGTGCAACAACCACTTCTTCGGCGAAGACAAAGTTCTCAGCGACCAGCTCGTTCGGGGCAACCCCTTCGAGCGTGACCTGATCACCATTGCCAAGGTCGATAATGGTGTTTTCACCATCGGCCGTGATGTTGAGCTCTTCGAGCTGCGTGACACCGAAGTCCGACACGTCCAGGAAGTCACCGTCTTCAACACTGGTCGAGAAGTCAGCCACGACGTCGAAGCCCGTTCCGCGACGGAACGTGAACGTGTCGCGACCGGACCCACCGATCAGGGTGTCGTTGTCGGCACCGCCATCCAGGATGTCGTCGCCACGACCACCGTCGATGATGTCGTCACCTGCGCCACCGAACAGTTCGTCATCGCCACCTTCGGCAATGTCGATCACGATGCGCAGCAGCTGCTCTTGGCCGTTGTTGCGGGTGAAGTCACCTTCGATCGGGTCAACAATCGTATTGGCAGCAGTTGTGCCACCCAGAATGTTGACAGGCTCGCCATCGGGGTTGCCTTCCGAGCCGTTGAAGCCCGGGTGCTGACCCACGACACCGTTCTCGACGATACCCTGATCACGCGCGGTCTGGTTGAGGAAGGCGGCGCCTTCTTCATTGTTGACCTCGGTGCCAGCGTCCAGAACGTCGTTGCCGAAGCGTTCAATGACAAGCGGCCCCAGGAAGTTGCCCTCTTCGTCGAAGATCGGATCAGCCAAGGCGTCATCCGGCACGGCCAGGAAGGCGTCGTTTGACGGGATAACCATGGTTGCCCAGGTAAAGAAGCCCTGCCCAACCTGAGCCGTGTTGACGTTCAGCGTGAAGCTGGCCGTTTCACCCGGATCAACCGGTCCCGGCGCACCGAGGCCACCCAGAATGGTCGCATCCACACCGTTGTCACCAACCTGCTGGTTGAATTCAGCCGCAATGCCTTCGACGCTGCCATCTTCTGCCAGACGTTCCAGACCCTGGCTGGCCGCTTCACCTTCGGTAAACAGGTCAAAGCTCTCGCCATTGTGGAAACCGAACCACACGGGGGTCAGGAAGGTTCCGCCTTCGCCCAGAGTGTTGGTTACCGTAACGGTAATCGCTTCGCCGTCACCAACCGCGTCACCACGGATGACATCGTTGCCTGCACCACCATTGATGACGTCGTCACCAGCAGCGCCTGCCAACAGGTTGTCACCATCGTCACCAGTCAGGAAGTCGTCATTTTCAGAGCCTGTCAGGTTTTCGATGCTGATCAGCTGGTCCGCAACCGCACTGCCGTTGGGTGCTGCGTAGGTTGCAGTACCGTTCGCCAGGTTGGCTGTGACCGAAGATCCGATGTCCTGGAAATCTGCAGTGTCGATACCTTCACCACCATCGGTGATGTCGTTACCGCCGCCGCCTTGCAGGACGTCATTGCCTTCGCCGCCTTCCAGGATGTCGTTGCCACCACGGCCAACCAAAAGGTCGTTGCCGTCGTTGCCGGTCAGGGTGTTGGCGCCACTGTCACCAAACAGCTGGTCGTCATTGGCAGACCCATCCAGGTTTTCGAACCCGTCGAAGTTTTCGAAGATCGTGACGTTTTCATTCGGCGCGTAAGATGCGCTTCCTGTTGCCAGGTCTGCAATCACTTCGGCTCCGATACCCTGGAAGCTGTTGGTGTCGATACCTTCACCACCGCTCAGATCATCCAGACCGCCGCCGCCAGCGATGAAGTCATCACCCGCACCACCGTCGATCGTGTTCGGTGCAGCACCTGTCGCAACAATCTCGTCATCGTTGGACGAACCGGTGATGTTCTCGATGTTGGTGAAGGTTTCCTGGATCAGAGGGCCATTTCCACCACCGCCGTTGTATTCGGCCGTACCGCTGCCATCTGCTGCCAACGTGACACGAACACCTGCGATCGTCGGATCTTCGGCACCCAGGTTGATGTTGGAGAAGTCGTTGGTGTCGAAGCCTTCGCCGCCGTCGATGACGTCGGTTCCGCCGCCACCCAGCAGGGTGTCGTCACCTTCGCCGCCGTTCAGGATGTCGTTTCCTGCGCCGCCGTCCAGAAGGTCATCGCCAAGCCCACCGTTCAGAGTGTCGTTTCCGGCACCACCCCGCAGGATGTCGTCACCGTCCAGACCATCAAGAACGTTGTCATTTTCGTCGCCAATGATCTCGTCACCGTCATTCGAACCGATGACGTTTTCGATGCTGGTCAGGGTATCGGTTTCAGAGACCGCTTCGGTCACTTCTTCGATGTTGGTCACACCCGAGGGGTTAAAGGAGACTTCGTCGGCGCTTGCCAGGAAGCCACCTGCGTCAACCAGCGAGTCACGCACAACCGGGCCATTCTGACCGGCAGGTGCGTTGTGCAGGTGGATCGCGGAAACCACGCCTGGGATCGGGGTCAGCAGGTCGGATACGGCCAGGCCGGTTACCGAAAGTTCGGACGAGTAGGTTGCCACGCCGTCAATAACAGTGACGGTCACGGTCGCCAGTCCGGTTGCTTCGGAATCCGACAGTGGGCCGGGTTCTTGTGCTGCGTCCAACCGCGCGGTCAGAACGACTGTACCGTTGCCGTCTTCGTCCAGGTTGTTTTGAGCAACCAGCAACTGACCACGGATCTCACCACCGGGGAAGTCCTCGGTGTGGATGTTGTAGTACAGCTCTTCGGCAAGCGCTTCGTCAACCAGGCTGTCGTTCGGATCAGCAAAGTTCACGAAAGGTGCGTCTTCAATCGAGACCGAGAAGCCGGTTTCGCGTGTCGCTGTTCCTTCAAGCAGGTCAACACTGACAGGAACGTCGATGTCGTTAAACGCAGCAGTGTCGATACCTTCGCCACCATCCAGAATGTCGTCGCCCAGACCACCGGTCAGAACGTTGTCATTCTCGTCACCGATCAGGTTGTCAGGATCGTCGGAACCGATGATGTTTTCGATGCTGGTCAGAGTGTCGGTTTCGGTCACGGCATCGGTTACGTCTTCAACAGACAGAACGCCCGACGGGTTTTCCGAAACTTCTTCCGCGCTTGCCAGCTCGGCGCCAGCATCAACCAGCGTGTCACGCACGACCGGACCATTCTGGCCAGCGGGAGCGTTGTGCAGGTGGATGGCAGATACGACGCCTGGGATCGGAGTCAGCAGGTCAGATACGGCCAGACCAGTTACCGACAGTTCCGACGAATAGGTCGCAACGCCGTCAACGACGGTTACTGTGACAGTCGCCGTGCCGGTTGCCAGAGAGTCGGACAGCGGGCCAGGTTCTTGCGCCGCATCCAGTACCGCGGTCAGAGTCAGCGTACCGTTGCCATCCTGATCCAGGTTGTTTTCGTCGACCAGCAACTGACCACGGATCTCACCAGCTGGGAAGTCGGCGGTGTGGATGTTATAGTACAGGTTTCCGGCCAGCGCTTCGTCAACCAGGCTGTCTTCGGGATCGGCAAAGTTAACGAAAGGTGCTTCATCGACCGTGACCGAGAAACCGGTCTCGCGTGTTGCCTCACCTGCGGGCAGATCAACTTCGACTGGGACGTCGATGTCATTAAAGGCTGCAGTGTCGATACCTTCGCCGCCGTCCAGCATGTCATTGCCAAGACCGCCGATCAGCGTATCGTTGCCGCCGAGACCTTCAATCTGATCATCACCACCCAGGCCGTTGATAATATCGTCTTCGGGTGTTCCCATCAGTTGATTGTCGTTATCGTCGCCTTCGATAATCGGGTTCATTATTTCTTCGGGGTTCATTTTGCACTCCAAGCTAATAAGTAAACGCTGTTGCGCTCACGCCGGGTAACCTGCGCTTGGAAGAAACCGTCTCAACTGTTCAAAAATGAAGGGGGGATCATCAATTGGGTTGTGATCCTGAACTATTTATTAACTCACTGCTTTCAATAGAATAATTTTTTCCCCTCACGAAGTCACAAGTAAAGTTGAAGACGGTTTTTTTCCTGTGGAAATGTGAAAAAATAGGGAATGACCAAAGGTATGACCCCATGAGCGACAACGGCCAGCTATCAGATGCTTTCCAGAAAATTCCTGTCCAGGATTGGGATTTGTTGCGGTTTCTGGTGTGTGTTGCGCGCTCGGGCAGCATCGCTACGGCCTCGACGCAACTTTCGGAAAGCCCGGCCACAGTGGGGCGTAAGTTACGTGAGCTGGAAAAGTCGCTTTCTTTGCCATTGTTCGAGCGCGGGTCCAGCGGTGTTACGCTAACTCCCATCGGTGATGATATCCTGCAAATCGCGCAACGGATCGAAACTGAGCTTTGCCATATGGGTGAGGTGGCCCGTGGTCATCTTGGCTTTAAGGGCAGCCGTGTTTCCGTCACCGCACCAGAGGGGTTCGGGGCCTCGGTGCTAGCGCCTAAACTCATTGAATTCCATTCGCTGAACCCGCACATCAAGATCGACCTTTTGTTGTCGAACAAAAAAACCAACTTGCATAACCGCGAGGCTGATATTGCCGTGCGGTTGGGTGAACCCGAAGCGTACCGTGTCAACAGCGAGAAGTTGGGTGTTGTAAAATTCGGCATATACGCATCGCGGGAATATTTGTGCGATTTGGAACCGATCAGGTCACTAGAGGATTTTCTGGGTCACAACGTCATCGTGGCCACGGGTGCGCTAAGTCAAACTGTACAGGAAACCGAGTTTCGTAAAATCATTGGTAAGTGCAATGTTGCTGCCAGAACAGACAATGTGAATGCCCAACTGATGGCCGTGAGAAGTGGGTTGGGATTTGCCGCGCTGCCTAAATTCATGGCGGCGGGTCATTCGGATCTGATCGAGGCCCTGCCAGGCTTTCTGACACAATCATTGGATTTATGGATACTAACCCATAGTGACATCGCGCCTTATCCGTATGTGCAAACCACAACCGAATTTCTGACTCAAGTCTGCAAAGATATTGTCGAGTTGGAATAATCAGACAGGTAGATCCGAACGAATGTCCTTTCTAAATGCGACCCTGTTTGCCGTCGGGCACTGCGGCGATTTGTACATCCACTTTTCCGAATAAAACCCCCGCGTAGGTGTTTTAGGGTCATCTGTCGGGTCCATCGACAGACAATGGAAAGGAATGAAAAATGACTCTCTCTCGTCGTGGTTTTCTTGCGTCCGCTGGCTCGGGCTTGCTTGTTGCAGCAACGCCTGCCTTGGCAAAATCGGTAAGCGCTGGTGAAGCCTATTCGCTGCCGTCCCTTGACTACAGCTACTACGCTCTGGAGCCTGTTATTGGTGCGGAAACCATGGAGTTGCACCACAGCAAACACGCTGCTGGTTATGCGCGCAACCTGAACAAGCTGATCCCGGGGACAAGCCTTGAAGGTCAATCTCTTGAAAGCATCATCAAGACTGCAGCAGCGGATCGTGGCAAGTACCAGACTGTTTTGAACAATGCCGGTCAGCATTGGAACCACTCGGAGTTCTGGAAAATGCTGGTTCCCGGCGGCACCGGAGTACCCGGAGCTCTGAAGAAGAAGATCGAAGGTGACTTCGGCAGTTTCGAAGCCTTCCGCGAGCAGTTCATCAACGTATCCAGTAAACAATTCGGGTCCGGCTGGGGTTGGCTGGCTGTCGACACGTCGGGAAAATTGGTTGTCCTTTCGACACCGAATGGTGAGAACCCGCTGGTGCACGACATGTTCCCTCTTTTGGGCGTCGATGTCTGGGAACACGCTTATTACGTTGACTATCGCAACCGCCGCAAAGAATACGTTGCAGCTGTGGTCGATGGCATTGTCAATTGGGAATATGTGGACGCGCGTTTGTCAAACGCCTGATTGTCATCATATTAAAAGCCCAGAAGTTCAAACGCTGAAACAGTCGAACGGTCTGTTTCAGCGTTCTGCATCTCCCGCTGTCTGTCAATCGTCAGGGATTCTGGCAACGCGCGCGATGATGCGATCGTTCGCCACATCTACGTTATGTTTCAGTTCCTGTGTGACTACGATCATCGGCGAGTGAAGGTTTTTTTGCGTATCCAGCGGCCGGAATTTGTCCAGTGCCTTGGACAGGTTGCTTCCAATCCGTGCCGCGTCGCGCAGTTCCTGTTTCGATGCGCCTTTTTTTGGAATCTCGAAGTCCAACAAAAGCGCGTTGATCTCGGCAGTCTTGAAATATTTCGGGTCTAATCCTGGTTTCAATTTGACCGCGCTGGCTTTGATCATTGACCAGGACTCGATATTCATTTCGATATCGCATGGTAACCAGCTAACATCCGCGTTTGAGCCGATGGTCTCAAATTCCTTGTCCTGCAATGCCGCGCGAAGATATTCGACGACACCCTGACATACGTCATCGGAATCCTCGAACACCTCGGGGGTCAGCCCGCAGCTTTGCAACGCCCGGCGCGCCTGTGCGTCACCGTCTATACAAGCACCATAAGCCAGCACACACTTGCCCAGCGTCGTGTTAACCTTGATCGCCTGGCGGGCCAGCCTCCGGTTTTTGGGTTCTGCCCTGGCCAGCAGGAACAACTCCCATCCCTCTTTGATCCGATCCCGCGAGTATTTCTCGAACCAGAATTTGTTCAGGAATTTTCCGATCTTTTCGATGCTGGTCATAGCTGCCGCGCCGACGTGAGTTTGATCGGCCAGACGCGCAGCCTCTGCACCGACACCAGCAATATCAGCAGCAACTTCGGCAGCGTCGTGTATGGTGCCTTTGATCAGCGCATCGCGTTCCCCAACCACAGCAGGTTCATAGGGGCTGTAGCTTCCGGCGATCGCGTTCATTTCGCGGGACCACTTAGACAGGGATTTGCGTCGTCGGTGCAGCTTAACGCTATCCATGACCAGAGTTCGAATTTTACCAATCAATCCGGCCGCGGGTACCGCAGCCAGCATAATACCTGTCGCCCCTTTACTGGCCTGATCGGCAATCTTGATGCGTTGTTCGGTCTTTTTCACCTCAAGTGTCAGCTGTTCGACCGCTGACATCGCCTTTTCATACTCTTCCTGATAGAGTTTGGGGTCCGCATTAAATTTATCCAAACGCTTCAAATCGGCCTGCTTTTTGAGGTCTTCAAGCCAGGCGTCTTCTTCCTCCATGTCGGCTTCGATAACGGCGCGGAACCCCGGGTCCTTGAGTAGAGTTTTCGAAATGTCGTCATAGAGACCGCGGATTTCGTCCTCGGTTTCTGGGTTGTCCCCGTCCGGATCATCCTGCAGCTTATCGACACGATCGCCCAAAAGCTCCATCTGACCCAATATTTTATTTTCATCTTCTTTCGACAAGTTCATATCTGCGACGGCGCGGACATCATTATGTGTAGCGCGTTCGCAAACAGTCAGCATTTTGTAAACCTCGACTGCGACCGTTTCGGGGTCAAGCTTGCCCGGATCCAGTGACATGAACAGCTTGAGGTCCTTTTGATCCTCGGGGATGTTCAGCCTTTTGGCCGTGTCCCTAATTTTTTGATACGCCTTCTGAACTTTGACCTTGTCCTTGCGAAAGCTCTCATCGGCCATCTGTTTCGAAAGTTCTCTTGTTTCCTCCATAATGTCGCGCTGGTCGTTGACTGTGGCCATGTATTTGCTCATCCCGAATTCGGATTGGCCTTCAGCATGTTCTTCTTCAATTCTGGCGGTGACGGCAAAATCTGCATCGCTGCCGTGGCCACCCCAGCCGGCCTCGATGTCATCGGCATCCTTGTCTTCACGGACCGCGTCACCGATCAACCCGGCTGTTCCGGTAAACGGGCCAGAGGTCGTGAATAGAAGCACTTGCTTGGCGAAATCGTCCCAGTCGCCTTTCTGCGCGGCGGCTACCATCTTGTCGATCATTGTAACCGAAAGACCCATTCCCTTGGCCAGCATGCCCCAGGAGGATGCCTCATCCCGGCTGTCATTTCCGGTGTCGCCCCAGCCACCGTCGTCGCCCTTGGTTCCCGATGCTGACATCGACTCGCCCGCAGCGTCGCAGATATCGGCGATGGCTCCGACCACAAGCTCGCGGGGGTCTTTCAGGGTTTTCCTGCCCTCGGCGACCTGAGTGAGTTTGGACACCGCTTTCAAACCCGCTTTGCCTGCCAATATCCCGAATTTGGTTTTGTGTTGACGGTTCTGGGTATCTGCGTTCGTGGTCAGGTCTTCTGCTTCGGTTGCGCTAGTGATGCCTGCCGCGACCGAGTCAGCAAAGGCACCTGCCAGTTGAATACCAATATCGCGCCGTTTTTCCTGTTTCGCCCTATAGGCCTGAGCGGCCTCAACCGCTCCAATGGCTGCTGCGGCTCCGCATTTGCGTGCGGCGTCCTGAGCGACGAACTTTCCGTATTGCTGTGTCAGCTTCGCGGCTTCGTATTTCTCTTTTTCCTCGCCTTCCGCACTTTTGATCTGCGCGTCCAGCCATTTGTCGTAGTCCTTAACACCATCTTTCTTTTGCGCTTCGAATTCGGCGCGCGTCAGTTGTAATTGGGTGACTTTCTTGTCGTCTGCAGCGAGTTCATCCAGAGTTTTCTCGTCGTTAATTGTTAAACCACCGAACTTGAGGCGGTTTTTCTCGTATCGAACCCCGTCCTTTTCATTGCGAAGCTGTTCGATTTTTTCGGGGTCTTCTTCTTCTTCGATTTGCTCGGACAGCGAAGCTTCTTCCTTATCCAACCAGTCCTTATAGGAAAGTTCCTCGTTTGGATTGTCCTTGAGGTATTTGGCCTTGGTCAGGTCGGCTTCGGTGATCTCGGGTCTGTCCGCTTTCGGCAATGCTTTGATCTCGGCGACGGTTTTACCTTCTATCACGAGGTCATTGTACTCGTCGGGCATCTCGTCGACGTCGAGGTCTTCATCCAGCGCAATGTTTTCTTCCTTGAAGTTGATGAACTTCGCCAAATCCTCGCGACTGGCTTCGGTGATCGAGATATTGGCGTAGTGAAGCGCCTGACTGGCCCCAAGATTGGCGGCCGTCATCAGCAGCTTGCCACGGCGGAGCGCCTTGTCGACCCCCGCCACCTTCATCTCCTTACCTTCTTCGCGGGCCATCAATTCGGTGTAGACGGCGGCCGCATTCTTGAACACCTGCATACCTTCCGAGAAACTGTCAGGCACAAGGTTTGACGGAATAACCCCTTCACGAACCAACGGTGTCCACAATTCTTTTTCGATATCTCGGTCGCTGAACAGGCGTTCACCTTTTTTGTCGACCATCGCCGCCAATTCGTTCGACTTTTCAACCAGCGGCCGCAACATGTCAAAGATTTCGCGGATCGCGGTGGCCGCCGCTTCGGACCTGAATTCGAATGTCTCCTCACCTTTCTTTAGGCCTACAAACTCGCCCGCGCGATCCGCAAAACTGTCCCATTCGCTGTCCTCGATTTCGACAGGGATTTTGTCTCCGTCCACTTGCGCCAGTACTTTAATGGTCTTCGGGAATTTTACGTCTGCCGCGTTCCAGGCAGCCCCCAACACTGGATTGGAAAGAGCCATCGCCTCGTTAAGGTTGTGGTTCTTTTTTTCGACGACAAGACCCAACTCACGCAGACCGTCGCGCAGCGCCTGTTTTGTTTCTCCGAAATCCTCACTGGAATTGAGCGCATCAATGGCCTTTTCACGCGCGATGAGATTGTCGATTTCGTCTTGAAGATTCTGAGTCAACTGGCCGCCGTCGCCAAAGACCTTCGTCATCCAGACACGTTCTGCTTCAAATGACATTTCGCTCTCCTGGCTTAGGTCTGTTTAACTTCGGCGAGTAAGTCGGCTTCGGTCTTTTCCAGAAAATGTAGCAGGCGGCGCACAGGGCGGCCGTTGTCGAACGGGTTTGTCTTGATCAGACCGCCGATCATTGTTTCTTCCAGGAACCGTCGATTTCTTCGGATCACGGTAAACGCTTCTTCGCGCAGGGCGATCAGTTCAGGCATGCCCAGACCCATGGACCGTTTTATCAGGTCGCCACATTTGTCATCGAGGTCCATCCGTTCTTCGATCTGCTCGGCCACGGTGCCAATATTCTTTTTATTAGCGTCGTAAAGACTGACAAAGGCTTTGGCGGTCGGGTCTTCATCTTTGACCTTCCGGGCTTTCTTCGCGACCGCCGGGACATGTTCTGTGTGAAAAGCCTCAAGCCCGTCGTAAAATGGAGAAAGGCTGTCACGGAGACGTTGCAAAATCAAAGCGAACTTTTCATTCGAGCTCTGATCTTTTGACATCTTCAATGGCACATTTGCTTCTGCGAAATCACGTGCTTCTGATAACAGACGTTCAGCCTCAATCGTTAATTCATCGAAATCTTCAGGGGTCGCGGCGGTTTTAGCACGCGTTTTCAACGCCTTGAGTAGGACCTCATTGCTTTCGAAACTGTCGCGTGCAGCCCCTTTCAGCTTTTTCTTTTCCTTGCTGACGAAGTTTTTCAGGGTCTTTTGTGCTTCTTTAAAGTTTGCTTCTGACTTGTTGAGCCTGTCGTTAAGGTCGCCTGAGTTGTTTACGTCCAAGATAGTTCTAGCCAGAGCGCTGGCGTCTTGGCGATTCAATTTGCTCTTCAGCTCTGCCACGCTCAGCTCCCCAGATGGCAGCCCGGAAAGTGCTTTTTCGGTTCGAGCCAGACTGTCGATCTTCCAGTCCATACGGTTGGTCAGTTTATCCAACTTGCGGTCAGCTTTCTTAACAGAGCTGTTTTTGCCGATGTCGACTTCTCCCCAAATTCCGTCGAACAACCTGTCGTACAAACCTGCATAGTCTTCGCGGTCGGCGGCCTGTTCCAGGGATTTTTGCGTCTCGGAGTCAATCTTTAAGCCGCGGATGGTGTTTTCGCCGTTCTTTTGCGAAAGCTTCTCGCAAAACACTTTGAGGGTCTTCTTGAACTGAGCGATGAACGCCTTGGTCTTATCCTTCTTGGCTTTGTCGAACTTATCTTTGAAGTCTTTGTAGTCTGTTCGATAGGATTCGAGGGATTTGATACGAGCCTTCAGCAAATCTTCGTGCTCCTGCAATCGTTTCAAGGCTTCAGCCAGCTTTTCCGGATCCTTGATGTTACGGTTTTGCAGGTCCAGTTCATCCTGGAAATATTCTTTATGAAAATCTGAATACTTAATCACCCGATGTTCGAGAAGGGCTTCGTAGCGTTTTGCGCATTTCTCGTAAGCCTTGTAGTTATCGGAATGCTTCTTCAGAACATCAAGATCCTCGGAGATTTGGTTTTCAAAATCTCGAAGTAGAAGGAAGTCGGCCTGACCCAATTCCTCTGAAGCAGCCAGCATCTGTAACACCTCGAGCTTGGCGGCCAACGGTTTCATGATATCCTGAGGCAAGCCCGAGACCCCGCGCGCTGTTTTGATATTGCCGTGTCCGGTTGCGTCGGCCTCTTTTTGCTGAACCTCGTGATCTTTCACTCTGAGGTAATTTCCGACAGCGCTTTCATGCGATTCTGCGCTTTTTCGGAAAACGGCTTTCAGGATGATTTCTCCGGTGTGGATATGCTTGGCCGCCTTATCTTGCCAGGGTTTAAGTTTCGACGGATCGTTGCCGAAGTGGCTCAGGACATCATCAGAGTCTTTCCATTTCAGATTGTAGCTCTTCGTTGCGCTCTGAAAATCGACCAGGGCTTTATAAGCCTTGGTTTTGGTTTGCGCCTTGTCGTTTGCATACCTGCGGCTCAGCTGTCCTGCGGCAGCGCGCATGTCCTTGAGATAGTTCAGTGTCGCCAGCGCGTCGCGCGCTGTGTGTTGAAGCTGATCTTCCTTCGCCTCTTCAGCCAATTCCTCGGTTGATTTTCGCTCGTCAACGGCTTGGGCGACATTGACTTTCACATCTGAATTGCCCTGAAGCTCTCCGTCTGGAGCGGCTGCGGGTTTTTCGTTGGACAATGCCAGCTTTTCCAAGGTCTCAAGATACAGAAGCCCATTCAACACGGCCTGTGCATCGCTATACCGACCCGCTTCTGACAATTTTTTTGCCAATTTCGCCGAACGTTTCAGTACCCGCTGGCCTCGTCTTTTGAACCGATCGTCTTCTTCCGCAAGATCCGCGCTGATGGTTTTCAGTTTAAGATCAATAGAAGTATTGAGCGCCTTGATTTTCTTCTTGAGCTGTTTTTCGTCTTGTTGACGTGCGCGAAAATCTATTGGGTGACGCCAGGCTTTCAGCAGTTTGACCTCATTCGTCGTCAAGTCGAATGTGTCAATCTCTTTGTCTGTGAAAGTGAAATTCCCGCGTTTGAATTTTTCGAAATCGGTTCCGTCATCCGCAAGGGAATAAAGCGCCTCCGAGGCCGCGGCGATTTGCTCCTCAACATTGGCGGCGTTTGGAACTACAACGGCTTTCAGCCGCAATGCCGCCATCAGTTTGGCCGCGAAATCCTTTGCTCTGGCCTCATGCCAATCTTCGTCTTTTTCGCCGCGCATGCGCGCCCCCCGTTTTGAAAATCAACCTGCCCTCAGGACGTGTTTCATCTTAGTAACCGCATCACCCAGAACCGCGCCCAAAGACATGGAGACCCCAAGATCATTCGTGTCGATCAACTTGATTGCCGGATTGCTCGACAAAAAGCTGGCCATGTCGTCAAAGGCTTTTTCTGCTGTATCCAACGCATCTGGCAGGCGCGTTTCGTTTGCGCGGTCCAGTTCGATGAAGGCTGCGTTCAATTGCACGAACAGATTTTCAGAAAAACCGGTCAGACCGCTTTCCGACAGGGTCTGGCAATTTGGGTCGTCAAAGGCAGACAGTTCTTGCCTCAATTTATCGATCTGGCCAGATACATCCCGGTGCGCTTCGTCCCAGATGTTGCGAATGCGGGCCGCGACCTTTTTACCTTCTGTTTCAGGCGCCAGCTTTGCAGAAGGTTCATCCGGTCGTTTTGCCTGTGCGATGGCGTTTTCGACCTGTTCAAGCTGGATAAGAGCCGCCGCTGTATCGCCACCCGCGACCATGGCCTTGGAGGCCGCGAATGTGTGCAGTGCTTTCTCAAGCCCTTGAGTGCCTTCGTCCAGTGCCGACTTCAATAATTTGGCAACCCGCTGCAATTCGGATGTTGGATCGGGCCCATTCGTTGTTTCCGGCTTGGCAGTGTTTATGCCTGCCTTTTTGGCGGCAGTGATCTTATCGGAAAGGATTTTTAGGATCTTGAGTGCATCGGAATATTTGCCTGCCTTCGCCGCTGCTTCGGCCTTGTCCCAGATTGGGTTGGCCTTGTCGGGATCAAGAAGGCCCGCATTTAAAGCGGACTTGAAAACAGGTGCGAATTTTTCGGATCCGATTTGCCAGCGCTTCTTGTTGAGATCGACAGGTTTTGCGTCTTGTCCATCATCCGAGGTAACCGGGGCCTGCAGCGCGGTCCTGAGCCTTTTTGCGACCTTGATTGCCCCTGGATAGTCATTTTCCTCATCGCCTATCCTCAGGGCATAACCCCAGGCCGTGCGAATTTTGGACACGTCTCCTTCACCGGCTTTCAGAAACGCGGCTACGTCAGGGGCCAGATTGTCCTTTAACGTCTTCCATTCAATTGCGTCAGGGTCCGGCGCAGTATCATCGTCGGCGTCATCTGCAGCAGGCTCGGTATTGAACACTGGTTTTTCAGGTTTGTCTTCTGGACCGAAGACTTCAACCCGCATCGGAGCCTCGGCCAGTTTAAGGAACTCTTTGGTTTTCTTGGCCAGTTGCGCGACCACGTCACTTTGGCAATGGAGGTTAAGCGTGTTTCCGTCGCACCACATTGTGCCAGAGGAAAGTTTTTGTGTTTCACCTTCGCTTTTTGCGCGTTTGGTCAATGCGTCGGGCGCCAAAATGCGATCGACCAGGAAGACTAGGTTTTCAGTCGTCTTGCCCAGACAGATCGCAAAGTTCAGTTCCCGCTTTCGAGCAGCCGCAAAATGCCCCTTGAGTTCTTTTGTTTTCTTCTTGTCAATCGCCATGGCTTCCCCCACGTAACGATTTGACAAAAGATCACTTCAAAATTCAACTTAATTGCTGATTTCATCAGCGCCCTTCAGTTCACGAAAATCCCAAAGCATCCGGACTGAATCTGTCGTCGCACCCCTACGTCGACGAGATTTACGTTGTTTCCAAACAGCAGGACAAAAAACCTATCTGGCTTGTATGCTTATAATTTTTCGGTGTGGCGACTAGGTGATCAATTTGGGTTGCCCGTGTCGTACGGGGTCGCGGGCTACCGCAATACTTGTTCCAAGCTGTTGCTATTTGATTTTTCGAATAACCATCGCACCGGACCCAATGACGGCTATTCGGGCCAGATTGTCGTTGCATGCATCTATATTGTCGAGATTATAAGCTGATCGTTTCGGGGAACGCTGTGCCGGAGGTAGGGTGGGCTGCGACCATCGTTTTGTCCCGATTTAAGCCGATTGAAATGTAAAACGCGCGGATGCGCATTGGGGGGTGGATTTTGGTTAAAGTTCTGCTGGTGGAAGACAATGAAATGAACCGCGATATGCTATCGCGCAGATTGACCCGTAAAGGGTTTGCGGTCGTGGTTGCAAAAGACGGGTTAGAGGGCGTTGCCATGGCGGGCAGCCAGTCTCCGGACATCATATTGATGGATATGAGCTTACCTGAGATTGATGGCTGGGAGGCAACACGGCGCATCAAGGCCAACTCAGACACAGCTTCGATCCCGGTTGTCGCGTTGACTGCTCACGCAATGGCCAGCGACAGGGAAAAAGCGTTGGACGCGGGTTGTGATGATTTCGATACTAAGCCCGTTGAACTTAGCCGCTTACTGGAAAAGATGGAAAACCTGTTGCCCGCGTCCTAGTGGCTGCACAATTATCCCGCTGCAGGTTTGCGCCGCATAACGAAAAACGTACGAACCTGACCTTTGCCTTTGACACGAATATCGGCAGGTTCGGAAAGGTCAAATCGGTGTTCGATCTGTTTGGCTGTTGTTTCGGAAACTTGAACCCGGTTTGGCGCACCGGTTGATTCCATACGGCTAGCCATATTCACTGTGTCGCCCCAAACGTCGTAGAGAAATCGGTGTGATCCAATTATGCCAGCGACCACGGGTCCGCTGTGGATGCCAATTCTGACATCCATGGGGTGATCCAATTCATGGTTCAGAAATTCGACCACTGCCAACATGCGAAGTGCCATTTCTACGACCACTTCGGCATGGTCACCCCGATGATCCGGAACGCCAGCGGCCGCCATATACGCATCCCCGATTGTTTTGATCTTCTCTACGCCGAGTTCTGACGCGATTTCGTCAAAGTCTGAGAAAACGCGGTTGAGGTTGTGAACCACATGGGCAGGCGGCAGTTTGGACGACAACTCGGTGAATCCAACAAAGTCCGAAAACAGAACAGTTGCTTCACTGTGGCGATCGGCGATCATTGTTTCACCGTCATTCATGCGTGCCACGATTTTCTGCGGCAGGATGCTGTGGAGAAGTTCCATATATTTTTGTTTTTCCGATTCCACTTGCCGAAGGTACTCGCGTTCGCGGTCCCTCCAACGCCGTTTTTCGAGGGCGGCGCTGATCCGGGCTTTCAGTAGGACGGGGTTGAACGGTTTGGGCAAATAGTCCTCGGCTCCGGCCTCGATGCAGCGCGCGACGCTTTCGAGTTGGTCCAGGGCCGAGATCATTATGACCGGAATCTCGCGGTAAGCGTCATCATCCTTTAATCGGGCCAAGACATTGAAGCCGTCAATATCGGGCATCATTAGATCAAGCAAAACCAGATCGAACGCGTGTTGCGCCATCATCTTCAGGGCTGTTCGCCCTCCGTCCGCGGTTTTGACTTCATGGCCGTCCCGTTCCAACCGACGAGCCAAAAGATTTCTGTTTGCCTCAAGATCATCCACAACGAGGATGCGCCCGATCAGCCCGGCGGTATCCGCAATTTGTTGGGTAGACTGCATGCTCTGGGTGAGTTTTGTGAACATTTCGGCGGCGTCGTCGGACGCTTCCGGAAGGCCAAACCCCCCGTTCGGTTGATGGTCGGACAAAGCCGACAGCCTGTCGATATGTTGCAGCAAAGCGTCGGTGTGCTGAAGCAGGCCCAGAATGTCGGGTTTCAATTGACCTGCGTTCAGTGCTTCCAAATCCTCCAGAAGCATTTCGCTATAGCCCTTGATTGCGTTCATGGGTGTTCGCAAGTCGTGACGCAGTCGTTTTATTCCTTCATCACCGCTGATTGTCAGCTTTATCGCCATTTCGGGACGAAGCAGCTGATCGACAAATGCGTTCAATTCGGTTGCCGCTCTGGAAATACGGCTCAGGTCGGATACGGCATCCTCGGGGACCATCCGTCTAGCTTCGTTCTCAAGTATATCGCAAAGCCCGACAATCACGCTGACCGGAGATATCAGCGTCTGACGTAAATTCGCTAACCACAATGCTTGCGCTTGTTGGGCTTTGGTGTCCGGTAGGTCGGTCACGGCCGATGTTTCCGTGAATCTGAGCTTGGCAGAATTTCATTCAACTGATTCAAGATTGTTTCGATTTCATCCCCGTCCTTGCGGATCAGCGTCTGAACGGAACCATTCAAACGTTTCCGATCTTCGTTCGACAGAGTCTTAGCCGTCACGATAACAACGGGTATCTCTTTCCACTGATCATTCTTCCTCATCCTCGCAAGGAATTCGAAACCGTCCATTTCGGGCATCATGAGGTCAAGCAATATTACATCGGGCACTGCTTTCGAAAGCTGATGTAACGCATCCAGCCCGTTGACAGCCTGATCTATCTTCCAGCCTTCCTTCTCAAGAACGCGGGAGATGAATTCGCGGGTCGCTGCTTCGTCCTCGACAACCAGAACGCTCGGCGTCGGCTGACTGGGGCAATGGTCCTTTAGGGCGCTCAGAAGTTCGATGGTATCAATCGGCTTGGCGAGGTATTCACTGGCACCCAAAGACAAGCCCCGTTGACGGTCTTCTGCAAAGGTAAGCATGATGACCGGGATATTAGCCAGTTCGGGATCATCCTTCAGTTTGGAAAGAACCGCCCAGCCGTCGACCTCAGGCATGAACACATCCAGGGTTATCGCATCTGGCCGCACTGTCCGAGCGAGCTCCAGAGCATCCTCACCCCTAGTCGAAGCCAAAACCCGGTATCCTTCCCGATGCAGTCGCCGACCTAATAGGTCATGTACAGTAGGGTCATCATCCACCAGCAAGATAAGCGGAGCGTTCGGATCAATGTTCGGATCGTTTTGGGAGAAGTCCGAGACCTTTAGCCGATCAACTGACGGATCTTGGCAGATGCGCGGCAGTCTAATTGTAAAAGTGGAGCCTTCGCCCAAAGCGCTAGTGCAATGAACGTCGCCCCCCAACTGTTCACAGAACACCTTGGTAATCGACAAGCCCAAACCAGTCCCGCCATAGTTTCGTGTCGTAGAAGAGTCCGCTTGGGTGAATGCCTCAAAAACCCGGTCGACTTGCTCGGGCGTTATTCCGATCCCGTGGTCAATAACTGAAAACTCAATTAAATCAGCCTCGCTCGACGGTGTAACCGACAGCACGACGTCTCCGTTCTCGGTGAATTTGCAGGCATTGGACAACAGATTGAGAAGCGCCTGACGTATCTTGGTCAGGTCGCAAACCATGTCACCTATGCCTTCGGAGCATTGAATTTTCAGCGTATTTCGGTTTTTTTCGGCCAGCGGTTGCATAGTTGTGCCGACATCATTGACCATCTGGGCGACGTCGAAGGATTCGAGATTGAATTCCATCTTCCCAGCTTCGATTTTGGACAAATCAAGGATGTCGTTGATCAATGCGAGCAAGTGTTTGCCAGCCGACTGAATCTTACGAAGATCGCTCAGGTTTGCTTCGTCATTCTGGTCTATGGCTTCTTCCAGCATCAATTCGCTATAGCCGATAATCGCGTTCAGCGGCGTGCGAAGCTCGTGGCTCATATTTGCAAGAAAGGTGCTTTTGGTCTTGTTGGCAGTTTCCGCGATGTCTCGGGCCACACGCAACTCACGTTCCGCTTGCTTTTGGGTGGTTATGTCACGGCCATAAATGTTTGCGTACCCGCCTTCCGCAATGGGCCACAGCAGAAGGGAATAGATGAGGCCGCCCGCTTCATACTCGAAATCTTGTCGTTCATCATATTGCAAACCCTTGCTGACGCGTTTGCGCCAGCCGGTCCCTACGCGATCCCCGACTTTTAGTTGCAATGCGTTGATCAAAGGGGCGCTTGCTTTGTTTGCATAGATTAACTGACCCTGACTGCTGATGCGCAGTACAGGATTTGGATTTTCTTCCGGGATACGCGCCAATTCTCGCATCCGGTTTTCGGCTTGCTTCAGTTGCGTGACATCCCGGCCATACAGATTGACGTGTTCAGCGTCGGGAACCGGCCAGAGCAGCAAGGTATAGACCATGCCGCCTGCTTGGTATTCAAAGTCCTGCCGTTCATTTTCTCGCAGGCCCATTTCAACACGCTGCATCCAATCCGAGCCAACCTTCGTTCCCACTTTCAAGCTCAGCGCGTCCAACATCGGCTTGCTGGCTCTGTTGGCGTATATCAAAGTACCATCGCTACCGATGCACATCACCGGGTTGGGGTTTTCCTCGGGTATCTGTGCCAGCTCGGCGTTGCGTGCTTCGACTTTTTTCAGATCGGACACGTCGCTGTAAATCGCGACTGTGGCGTTGTCGCGGGTTTTGCGTTCGCTTATTTTTATCCACCCCCCGGATGTTCGGCTTTGCATCTGGGTGCCTTCGGGATTGGCGTGGCGTTTCAAGCGTTGCACCAGCCATTCTTCTTCGCGCCCGACCGCATCAGCAATCACGTTGAGCGAAAGAGCTTTTCGAACAACCTGTTCAAAGCTCATACCTGGTTTGACCAGATCTTCATGCCCTGGATACAGCATCTTTCGATAGGTCTTGTTCGCAAGCACCAACCGGTCTTCGGAATCGTACAGAGCGAAACCTTCTGGAATTGTGTTTATGGCATCGACGAGTCCGTCCAGTTGTTGATCTGGTGGCGAAACACGTAATTGTCGGTCAAGAAACGCCGTTGCACAAAGGATCGCGGCGCTGTGTGCGACGTTCGTGTCGGTCTCACTGAATTCGGTCGCCCGCTCGCCTTGAAGCATGATGGCGCCAATAACTCGTCCAAGAGATTTGACAGGTAACACCATCGTGGCGACGGAGGTCTTGCTGTCATGTGCGCTATCTCGCTCTGGTGAAGCAAAGTGTACTTGTCGGTTGCCGGAAGTCAGCGCGTTGCCGATAAAGTCTTCGGCGATTGGGATTTGCTCAGAGCTCCAGACAACCCAATCCTTGTTGGCTTGTTCGGTAGTGCCTTCCAAATAGAAATCCCCACCCGGACTGAGCAAAGCGAACGCGCATTCGTCCATGACCAACAAGGTCTTCAGCTTGAGTGCGACTTGAAAAAGAAGTTGATCGGGATCAGGTGTTCTTTCAACTATGGACGCAATCTCTTCCAACATGGCTTGTCTGGCAGCGTCTGATTGATGTTCATGACGGCTTTTGGACTGATTCATGTCGCGCTCTCCATTTGGCGAGATCAGCGCATCACCGAAACACTGTTCTTCAGGTTTCCAAACTCGAAAACAGTTGAACGGAAGTCGGAAAGCAAAACAAGGTTGATTTCGTTTTGTTCTGATGCGGGCGGAACGTCCGAGGCTGTCGCTGTGGCTTGGCGGCGTAGGACCGGCGGCAGGGGAATTTGGCGGTATGCGTTACTATTCAACGGCCCGAGTAATAGGTCGAAAGCTCTTTAGACAAGTCGAGGAATTGCTGATGCACCTCGTCTATCGAAGGTACGTCCAACTGATCGATGCGTTCGACATACGGGCAGTTAATGGCGCAAATAGCGGTGCCTTCATGATCGAAAACAGGATAGGCTAGATTGGTAACACCGACTGCAGTTGCGGATGGCATCCTTTCGTAGCCAACTTCTCTGATGCGGGCGACATGTTCCATGAACTCGCCCCGGTCAATTTGTGGTTCGCCTCGCGCCAGCCGGTGGATGTCCAGAAGAGCCTCAATCTGTTGATCGGTGCGAAAGGCGGCCATGACCCGACCTGTCCCGGTGTTGCCCAACCCCATAACGGTACCCACGCGCAACGAAAACACCCAGTCACCTGGTGCCGCAACCGAGGCCACCACAACGATGTCACCATTGCTTTCCATACTCAGGTGGCAGGACTGCCAGGCGCGTCGTGTCGTCACGCGCATTTTGGGTGTGGCAACTTCCAACAACCGCTCGACCGGTGGGTGGCGTTGCGACAGCGCAAACATCTTTAGGCTCAACGAATACAGGTCGTCGTCTTTGGAACGAATGACGTAACCGCGCCGGACCAGGGTGGACAGCATTCGGTAGATTTCGCTTTGCGACCGATCTAGAGCGCGGGCGATATCACCTTGTGTCAGTCCATCCCCGTGGAGCGACAAAAGCTCAATAATATCAATGCCTTTTTCGAGTGCTGGCGCACGATACTTTTCGGTTTGTTCCACCACGTCTTCCTCCTAGGGCGAATGCATAAAGCATCGTTTTGCCGACTGCAAAATGTCAATGTTGATTTATTAGTAAATACCTGATTTAAATATGAACAGAGGTGGAGGAATCAAGCGCGTCGGAGTTTTAGGAGGCCCGGCGCCTGCCAAGCCTGAGATTGCGAAATATTGCTGACCCAATGAGGTTAGAAGCCATATGGCTAAGAGTTGGCTAAGCAATTGCGCGTTTTGGGGAATGTGCCTTGTTGCATGACTAAAATTTTGGGACCGAGGAAAATGAAGCCAAGAAAAGGCCGCCTGGCCGGAAAAAAAGCGCTTGTTACTGCGGCGGGGCAGGGGATCGGCCGCGCAAGTGTTGAACAATACGTGGCCGAAGGCGCTGAAGTTATTGCTTGCGACATAAATGAGGATACGCTGGCCGAACTTGCGGCTGTCGAACGCGTCTCGGTGGTCAATCTGGATGTAACGGATGCTGTCGCGGTGGCCGAAGCAATCGCATCTGCGGGTGAAGTGGATATTCTGTTCAACTGTGCTGGATTTGTGGGCTCCGGAAACATTCTGGAATGCGACGACGCGCAATGGGATTTCAGTTTTGATCTGAACGTCAAGGCGATGTTCCGGTTGGCCAAGCTGGTTATCCCCGGAATGGTTGCCAGGGGCGGTGGTTCAATCGTCAACATGTCGTCGGTGGCGTCTTCGATCAAAGGGGTGCCAAACAGGTTTTCCTACTGTGCGTCCAAAGCCGCAGTGATCGGGCTGACCAAATCAATCGCGGCGGACTTCATTACAGACGGCATTCGTTGCAACGCGATTTGCCCCGGCACCGTAGACAGCCCCAGCTTGCACGATCGCCTGCGCGCGATGGGTGATTACGATCAGGCGTTGAAGGATTTCGTCGCGCGGCAACCTATGGGCCGGATTGGCCATGCAGACGAGATTGCAGCACTGGCGACCTATCTGGCCAGCGATGAAAGCGGATTTACTACAGGGCAGACTTTCGCCATCGACGGCGGCTGGACTGTGTGAGCAAGGAGAAACTTAGATGAAACTGCTGCGCTACGGACCCATGGGTCAAGAAAAGCCGGGGCTGCTGGACGGAAACGGCGCGATCCGTGATTTGTCGGGCGAAGTCGGTGACATCGCAGGCGCCGCGCTGAGTGATGACAGCCTCGCGCATCTGCGCGCGATTGACCCTGCAACCCTGCCGCTGGTCGAGGGCGACCCGCGCATCGGCGCGTGTGTGGGCCAGGTTGGCAAGTTCATTTGCATTGGCCTCAACTATGCCGATCACGCGGCGGAATCGGGCATGGACTTGCCCGCCGAGCCGGTGATTTTCTTCAAGGCCACATCTGCCATTATCGGCCCCAATGACACGGTCGAGATCCCCCGCAACTCGGTCAAGACCGATTGGGAGGTTGAGCTGGGCGTGGTGATCGGAAAAGAGGCCAAATACGTCTCGGAAGAGGACGCGCTGGACCATGTGGCGGGCTATTGCGTGGTCAACGATCTGTCCGAGCGTGACTTTCAGCTGCACCGCTCGGGGCAATGGGTCAAGGGCAAGTCGGCGGACACGTTTGGCCCCATTGGACCCTGGCTGGTGACCCGCGATGAGGTCGCGGACCCGCAAAACCTGCCGATGTATCTTGAGGTCAACGGGCATCGCTATCAGGACGGCTCGACCAAGACGATGCATTTCGGCGTTGCCACGGTGATCTCGCATCTGTCGCAATTCATGTCGCTGCAGCCGGGGGATGTGATCTCGACCGGGACGCCTCCGGGCGTGGGCATGGGGCAAGACCCGCAGACCTATCTGAAACCCGGCGACAAGATGGAGCTGGGGATCGAGGGACTGGGCGTGCAGCGGCAGGATGTAAAGGCCAGCGCATGACCCGCATCACCGGCATCCGAACTGAAGACTTGCGCTTTCCGACCTCGGACAGTCTGGACGGATCGGATGCGATGAACCCCGATCCCGACTATTCCACCGCGTATGTGGTGCTGGAAACGGATGGTGCGCATGAGGGCCACGGCCTCACGTTCACCATTGGGCGCGGCAATGAGATCTGCGTGGCCGCGATAAAAGCGCTTGGCGCGTTGGTCAAGGGTTTGGAATTGGATTGGATCACCGAAGATATGGGCCGCTTCTGGCGTCATATCACCGGGGACAGTCAGCTGCGCTGGATCGGGCCGGACAAGGGTGCGATCCATCTGGCGACTGGCGCGGTGGTGAATGCCGCGTGGGATTTGTGGGGGAAAGAGGCCGGGAAACCCGTGTGGCAATTGGTGGGCGACATGTCCCCCGAAGAGATCGTGCGCCTGATCGATTTTCGCTATCTGACCGATGCGATCACCTCGGACGAAGCGCTGGCCATGCTGCGCGCTGCCGCGCCGGGCAAGGCCGACCGCATCGCCAAGTTGAAAGCTGAAGGCTATCCCTGCTACACGACTTCGGCTGGTTGGCTGGGCTATCCTGACGACAAGCTGCGCCGCCTGTGTCAGGAGGCCAAGGACGCAGGTTTTACTCACACCAAATTCAAGGTGGGCCGCGACCTTGACGACGATATCCGCCGCCTGACCATCGCGCGAGAGGTTCTGGGCGAAGACATGAACATCATGATCGATGCCAATCAGGTATGGGAAGTGGATCAGGCCATCGACTGGGTCAAGGCCCTGTCCTTTGCGCGCCCGTACTTCATCGAAGAACCCACCAGCCCCGATGATGTATCTGGCCACAAGGCGATCCGCGAAGGGGTCGCGCCGGTCAAGGTGGCGACGGGCGAGATGTGCCAGAACCGCATCATCTTCAAACAGTTCATCAAGGAAGGCGCGTCGACATTGTTCAGATCGACAGCTGCCGGATGGGCGGGCTGAACGAGGTTCTAGCCGTCATGCTGATGGCCGAGAAATACAACTTGCCCGTCTGGCCCCATGCCGGGGGCGTGGGTCTGTGTGAATACGTCCAGCATATGTCCATGATCGACTACATCGCGATCTCGGGTGAGAAAGACAGCAAGCGGATCGAATATGTCGATCACCTGCACGAGCATTTCGTCGATCCCTGTGTGGTGAGGAACGGGGCCTATATGGCGCCGGAAAAGCCAGGGTTCTCGATCGAAATAAAACCCGAAACCATCGAAGACTTCCGCTTTTCAGAGGAACTGGCGGCGGAATGAAACAACCGCCTGACCGGGCTGAAGAAACCGGCGGGCATCTTAAATCAACCTGGAGGAACTACCCTAAATGTTTAACTTTGGAAAAACGGCCTTTGGGGCCGCCTGTATTTTTGCGCTTTGCGCAACGGCTGGCCTGGCACAAGAGACCCTGCGGTTTGGCCACGTCTATGAGGCTTCGACGCCTTATCACGCAGCAGCTGTACGTGCGGCCGAGCTGTTGGAAGAAAAGACCGACGGGCGCTACAAGATGGAGGTCTTCCCGGCTTCGCAATTGGGCAAAGAGACCGCGCTGAACGAGGCGCTTTCGCTGGGTACGGTTGACGCGATCTATACCGGCGTGGCTTTTCTGGGTCAGTCCTATGGCCCGATCAGCATCTCGGACTATCCGTTCACCATGCGGTCCTATGATCACTGGAAAGCCTATGTGAACTCGGATCTGTTCAATGAAATGGCGGCAGAATACAAAAACATTTCGGGCAATACCGTTGCGGCGATGACCTATTACGGCGCGCGTCACGTGACCTCGAACAAGCCGATCCTGGCACCCGCAGATATGGACGGGTTGAAAATCCGTACTCCGAATGCCCCTGCCTATCAGATGTTCCCCAAAGCCACCGGCGCAAACCCGACACCCATGGCCTTTGCCGAAGTTTATCTGGCCCTACAGCAAGGTGTTGTAGACGCACAGGAAAACCCGCTGCCCACCATCCAGTTCAAAAAGTTCTACGAGGTGCAGTCGAACATCAACCTGACCGGACATATCACCAACTCGCTTGCGGTTGTGGTGTCACCTGTGACGCTGGGCAAGATGGGCGATGACGGGCAGGCGCTGCTTGACGCATTGGCCGAAGCGGCCTCGAGCACATCGGATGAAATTGTTCAGTCAGAGGCTGAACTGGCTGATTGGTTCCGTGAACAGGGTGTTACCGTGAACGAGGTGGATCGCGCACCTTTCATGGCCGCCGTCGCGCCGCTGTTGACGGGCAATGACGTGCCTTGGGATGCTGAGACGTTCGAACGTCTTCAGGCAATCCAGGACTAATCTAGACTATGCCCGGCCTCGCGCCGGGCGCATTCTGACCGCACAAGGTGGCCCCGAATGACCCAGACCGAAACCCCGCCCGAGATCGACTTTGACGCACTGGCCGCCGAAGACGACGCTCATTTCCAGAATTTCCGCATCACAATCGGAGACTACGGTCTACTGGCCCTGTTCGGGTTGCTGTTTGGCGTGGTCTTTTTGCAGTTTTTCACGCGCTATGTGCTGAACGATTCAGTCGCGTGGACGGAAGAGGCCGCGCGATATCTGCTGATCCTTCTGGGCTTTGCCGGGGCGATCCGGTGTCAGGTTGTCGGCAGCCACATCGTTTTGGAATTTGTCGACAAATACTATGGGTTCCGCCTGCGTTGGGTCCATATCTTTGCGCTGGCGGCAACCTTCGTTTTGTTTGCCGTGATCATGTGGTCCGCGTGGGAGCTGATCCAAAGGACATCGTTCCAGCAAATGGTCTCATTGCCTTTCCCGAAATACTACCTGCACGCATGCGTCATGGCCTTAGCCGGGGCAAACCTGTGCGTCGTCGGTTGGCAGATTGTCTCGCGTTTGAAGCAGATTGCAAAAGGCGAAGACAAATGGGTCTGACTATTCTGTTCGTATCGCTGTTCGGCCTGATGCTGCTGCGGGTGCCGATCGCTTTCTCGCTCGCGCTGTCCTCGTTTGCTTACATTCTGTATTCTGGCCTGCCACCGGTTCTGTTGATGCATAACATGGTCAATGGCATGGACAGCTTCCCGCTGCTTGCCATTCCTTTCTTTATCCTCGCGGGCGCATTGATGAACTCGGCCGGGATCACCGCGCGGATCTTCGGATTTGCGCGCGCCATCGTCGGCTGGATGCATGGCGGTCTGGGCCACGTGAATGTGGGCGCCAGCATCATCTTTGCGGGCATGTCTGGCGCTGCCGTGGCCGACGCTGGCGGACTGGGTGCGATCGAGATCAAGGCCATGCGTGAGGCAGGCTATGATGATGATTTCAGCGTCGGGGTCACTGCCGCTTCGTCGACTATCGGGCCGATCATCCCGCCGTCCTTGCCGCTGGTGATCTTTGGCGTCATGGCGTCGGTGTCGATTGGCAAGCTGTTTGTGGCCGGGATTGTTCCGGGGTTGTTGATGGCAGCGGCGTTATCGGCGATGATCTGGTGGATGTCACGCACACGCAACTACCCGCGTGATGTCAGCTTTAGCCCCTCGGTCATCGCCACCCGGTTTCGGGCCGCGTTCCTGCCGCTGATGACCCCGGTCATCATTGTGGGCGGCATCGTCTCGGGGGCGTTCACTCCGACAGAGGCCGCTATCGGGGCTGCCGCCTATGCGCTGTTTCTGGGCACCATCGTCTATCGCACCCTGACTCCGCGTAAGCTGGCGGTGATCTCGCTTGAAACCATTGAGACGACGGCTGCGATCATGATGATCGTTGGCGCGGCCTCGGTGTTCGCATGGATCCTGACCGCCAATCAGGTCGCCGCGCATTTCGCAGAATTTGTGCTGTCATTTACCGACAGCAAGGCCGTTGTGCTGCTGTTGATCATGGCGGTTGTGCTGGTCGTGGGCCTGTTCATGGAGACCATCGCGGCGATTTCCATCCTCGTGCCGGTGCTGATGCCGGTGGCGGCACAGTTCGGGATTGATCCGGTGCATCTGGGCATCATCGTAATCTTGAACCTGATGCTGGGTCTGCTGACCCCGCCGGTGGGCATGGTGTTGTTCGTGCTGTCGCGCGTCTCGAAGGTGCCATTCGAACAATGCGTCCGCGCCACGTTACCGTTTCTGGTGCCGTTGTTGGCGGTCTTGCTGTTACTGACCTTCGTACCTTCGCTGGTTCTGTGGTTACCGAACCTTTTGTACGGCTCGTAAGGAGCGTTCAGGCGTTTGAGCAAGTTTCGAGCCGGCCGTTGATCGCCGGCTCGAACTTTACTTGGACCGCCTTGGCATCGCATTGCCGCCTTTTTCCGCTGCAGAGCGCGCGCGATTTTTCTTGCTGCTCGGTTTGCCCTTTGGTGGCGGCGGGCCTTTTGGGCGACGCGGAGGTTTGGCCGCCTGATCGCCAGCCTTGCCAGAGTCGCGCTTGGGTTTAGCGTCGGTTTTCGGCGTGTCAGGGGACTTTCGCTCGGGCTTCTTCCACGCCTTGGCTGGTTTAGGCTCGACACTGCGCGGGGGCTTTTTGCCGGTTTTGGCAAATTCCTTCTTGCTCTTTTCGCCTCGCTTGAAGCTGGGTTTGCCTGCTGCGTGGAAATCGGGGGCGGCGTCCAGTTGAACGATTGCCTTTGTACTCTCAATCGTCATCTCGGGACCGATGGCCTCCAGAAAACCCGCAACGCTGCTTTCGCGGATTTCGATATATGTCTCGGTCTCAGCGATGCGGATCGCTCCGACGTCCGATTTGGTAATGTTGCCCGCTTTGCAGATCATCGGCAGCAGGTATCTTGGAGACGCGTTTTCGTTGCGTCCCTCGGACACTGCAAACCAGACGCTCGGGCCGAACGGAGCACTTGGTTTGGGTCCAGGTTCTTTGACTTCGTTTAGTTCCTCGGGCGCAGAATGTTGTCGCGCGTATTGACGGACATAAGCCGCGGCAAGTTGTTCTGGTGAGAACTTCGACAGCAATTCATCCACGGAGTTACGTTCAGAGTCGGAGATGTCCAATTGCCAGTCATCTGAGTTGAACATTCTCTGCAGGTCTTGTGCATTCACCTCTTCGGCGGAGGGTGCGGCGCCCCATTCAGCCGTCAGCTTGGCGAATTTGAGCAGACGCTGAGCCTTTTTAAATGAAGCCGGGGGCACGATCAGTGCGCTGACGCCTTTGCGGCCCGCGCGCCCGGTCCGGCCAGAGCGATGCAATAGGGTTTCATGACTGTTTGGCAGTTCAGCATGGATCACCAGATCCAAGTTCGGCAGATCAATCCCGCGCGCGGCAACATCTGTGGCGACACAAACACGGGCGCGTCCGTCCCGCATGGCTTGCAGGGCATTGGACCGCTCACTCTGTGTCAACTCGCCTGACAGCGCGACTACGGGGAATCCGCGGTTCGACAATCTGGCGGTCAGACGGCTGACCATGGCACGCGTGTTGCAAAAGACGATTGCGTTGGGGGCTTCGTGATACCGCAGCACGTTAATGATGGCGTTTTCGCCGTCGCGTGGGGCGACGCTCATGGCTTTGTATTCGATATCGGCGTGTTGTGTACGCTCGCTGACGGTGCTGACACGCTGAGCGTCTTGTTGGTATCGTGTTGCCAGGCTAACGATGGCGCGCGGCACGGTCGCGGAGAACAAAAGGGTCTGACGGTCGATTGGGGTTTGCTCGAGAATGAACTCCAGATCTTCACGGAACCCGAGGTCCAGCATCTCGTCGGCTTCGTCCAGAACTACGGCGCGGACGTTCGTTAGATCTATCGAGCCGCGCATGATGTGGTCCCGCAAGCGCCCCGGTGTCGCCACAACGATATGCGCGCCTCGAGACAGGGCCCGGCGTTCATCCCGCATATCCATGCCGCCAACGCAGGATGTGATGTAGGCACCGGCATCTGCGTAAAGCCACCCCAGCTCTCGCTTAACCTGCATTGCAAGTTCTCGGGTCGGTGCGATGACCAATGCCAGGGGCGTATCCGCTGTGTCAAACGCCTGTGCATCGCCCAGAATGGTTGGGGCAATCGCCAAACCGAATCCGATGGTTTTACCCGATCCGGTCTGTGCCGATACCAACATATCCCGCATCTGCAGTTCGGGCGCGGTGACGGCCTGTTGGACGGGGGTCAGAGTGTCGTATCCCTTGCGCTTCAGCGCAGTTTCGAGCGTTTGTTTCATGGTTCAGCTTTCCTGGGTGATGCTGTCACCCTCAGAGCGTCCAACACACGGATCATAATCGAAGCGCTGCTCATACCGACAGAAGCTGAGGATGTATAGAGCGGAAAACGTGCGGCCCGACCGCTTGCGAACCTCGGAGCCTGTTTGCGCAACAGGTGGGTTTTCGCAGTCACAGAAGGTTGGTTACCCTTCAAAGTGATTGGCAAGAACCTGTTTCTTCAAGGCCGCACTGCAAAAGATTTAAGGCCGAAAGCGACTAGTCAAAAGCGGTTCTCAATTCTCCTGTGAGTCAGCTCGGACCAATCTTAAAACAGTTTCAATGTTGAAGGCCAAACGTTCGTCCAGCGCCTTTTCTTCCATAAGATCGCGCCCGAACAGAAACGAGCCCGTATGCCGGTTTGTCAGGTAATAATAGCCGATCGCGGCGATCGTGATATTCAACTGAGCAGCGTCGATGCCGCTTCTGAATTCACCTGTAGCCTGTCCCTTGACCAGGATTTCGTCCACCATTCCAACCAGACCGCGCATGGTTTCTGGCAGGTTATCAAGCGACTTTATGTGTCGCGCGCCATGCAGGTTTTCGCTGTTAACCAGTGTAATAAATTCAGGATTATCAAGATAATACTGCCAAGTGAACCGCACCAGGGTTTCCAGTGCATCAGTCGGGGACAAATCTTCGAGGTTCAATTCCCGCTCGGCCTTGCGGATATCCAGATAGGCTTCCTCCAGTACGGTTCGAAACAGGTCTTCCTTACTGCCAAAGTAGTGGTACAGCATGCGTTTGTTGGCTTCGGCCAGTTCAGCGATTTCATCAACGCGTGCGCCACCCAGACCCCGTTTGGCAAACTCACTCTTTGCGGCCATTAGGATTCTGGACTTGGTCGCCTCGGCGTCTCTTTTCTTTTTTGTTTTCGGTATTTCGGCCACGGCTAAACCCTTCTGATGAACCTTTCTATTACTCTGATGAGCCGCAGAGGTGTAGCCACATCTGTTTTGAATGAGCGATTGCCCCCTGTTTTCCATCATTCTTAACGCTTGACACATCATTTCGTAAAGAAGTAACTAGTTAGTGCATTAAAGGCGTGCATAGCCGCGATCAATGCCGCGCGTCCGAACCGGGTCATCAATCGCGGACCCAAGGTGCAGATCGTAATGGGAGGAAAATATGTCGTTCATCAAAAACTATATCGCGCAGGAGACGATAACCCGTCGTAACCTGTTGCTGGCATCAGCGTATGGTGTTGGCGGTGCAGCAATCTCTAGCATGTTGGGTGGAATGGCGCGTGCTGCCATCACGGACCCAACTGTTGCTTGGTCTTATCGCAATCGCACGAACCCATATTGGAATGAGATCGTGTCCGGCGGCGAGGCTTTTGTCGAAAGTCTGGGTAAACCCAAGGATTTCCTGACGCACCTGATCAACGAAGGCTCATCTGAGAAATCGCTGGCGGATGTAAAAGCGCTTTTGTCCAAGACAAATGGCGAACTCGCGTTGGCCATCGACACCAACGATGCTCCGAATGCGCGTCCGGTTGTGGAATCCTGTGTCGAAGCAGGGGCCTATGTTTCGACCCTGTGGAACAAGACCGACGACCTGCACCCCTGGGATTTCGGCGACAACTATGTCAGCCACATGAGCTGGTCCGACGAAGGCCCAGCCGAGCAAACCGCGCGCATTCTATTGGATGCCATGGGCGGTTCCGGTGGCGTTGTTCATCTGGGCGGTATCGCCTCGAATAACCCAGCGATCGAGCGGCTGGCCGGTCTGAAGAACGCGTTGAAAGACTACCCGAATGCCGAGTTGCTGGCGGCAGAGCCCGCCGACTGGGATACGCAGAAAGCCAATCAGGTCATGAGCGCGTTCCTCACCCGGTATGGGGATGACATCAAGGGTGTTCACTGCGCCAATGACACCATTGCTTACGGTGTGCTCGAGGCCCTGCGCGCGGAAGGCATCGAAGATATGCCCATCGTATCATATGATGGTAACCCGCAGGCGGTTGAGCTGGTGGGCGAGGGCAAGATCCTGGCCACCGTCTTCACCAACCCGCACTGGGGTGGCGGTATCACGGCGGCATTGGCGTATTACGCGGCCACGGGTCACTTCAAGCCCTCTGACGAACCAAACGAACACCGCGAATTCTATGGCCCGACCATCATGGTCCGCCCAGAAGACGCCCAAGCGTTCAAGGCCGAGTATCTGGACAGTGTCCCGACCTATGACTGGAAAGACTTCTGGTCCACGTCGAACGGCCAAATTCAATACAAATAATGTGATTGCGAGCCGGTCTCAGAGCCGGCTCGTACATTCGGGTCCGACTTGATCGACCACCACCAGTTCACTCAGTGGGAGGAAGCACGTGAGCAATGTGCTGACACGGGATGTTCTGATCAAATGGGCGCCCCTGATCGTCCTTTTGGTTTTGGTCCTGTTCTTTACGGCGATGGAGCCGCGCTTTTTTTCACTGCGCAACTTTGCGCGGATCGGAATTTCTTCGGCGCCGGCGCTGATGGTTGCTATTGGCGTGACATTCATCATCATCATGGGATCGATCGACTTGTCGATGGAAGGCACGGTTTCGGTTTGTGCCGTGGTGTTTGCTTTTGCTTTCATTGCTTTGGGTGGCTCGTTGGCGTCCTGGGCGTGGCTTGCCATCCCTCTGGCCTTGCTTGTCGGCGGGGTAATCGGGTTGGTGAACGGACTTGTGCATGTCTTGCTGAAGATACCGTCGTTTATGGCGTCTCTGGCAATGGGTTTCGTCGGCACTGGTTTCGCGCTGCTGCTGACAGGGGGCGACCGCATCCGAGTGGAGGACGACCTGTTCCGTTCGCTGCTGACCGAGCGTTGGTTCGGATTTCCCATCATGTGCTATGTCGCACTTCTGTTTCTACTGATCGCTTGGTTCATCCAGTCCCGTACGACACTGGGCCGTAACTTCTATGCTGTTGGCGGGGGCGAGGAACTGGCTCATGCTTCAGGTCTAAACGTCAACCGCGTGCGGATCATGGGGTTTGCACTGGCCGGTGTCTTTTATGCGGTCGGCGCGTTGTTGGCCGTGGGGCGGATCGGTATTGCCGAGACAGCGACAGGGTCGAATTTCATGTTCGTGTCGATCACCTCGGTTGTGGTGGGTGGTACTGCTCTGTGGGGCGGGATCGGCGGTGTCTGGAATACGCTGATCGGTGTGTTGATCGTGAATGTCATTAACAACGGCATGGTTGTGATCGGATTGCCCGGCTACGTGCAAGACGGTGTTCTGGGCATATTGGTCATCGCCGCGGTGGTTCTATCGACCGACCGCAAATCCGTAACCTTCGTGAAATAGGGGCGGGCAGATGTACGAACTGATCAATGTCGACAAGAAATTCCCCGGCGTCCACGCTCTGAAATCCGTGGACTTCAAGATCGGGCGCGGCGAGATCGTGGGCCTCGTTGGCGAAAACGGTGCGGGCAAATCCACCCTGATGAAGGTCATCTATGGGGCATACCAACCCGACGGCGGCGACATCACCATCGACGGCACTAAGGTTCGGTTCCAGAACCCGCGTCAGGCGATGGATCACGGTATCGGCATGGTGTTTCAGGAACAATCGCTGATAACCAACCTGACCGTGATGGAGAACATCTTTCTGGGGTTCGAGCAGCAATTCGTGAGCTACGGCGTTATCAACTGGAAAGCCATGGCCGAGGCCGCGCGCAAGCAACTGTCTAAGGTCAAACTGGACATCGATCCGGCGATGACAACGTCGAAACTATCCTTTGCGCAGCGCCAGCTGGTGGAACTGGCCAAGGTGCTGACCCTTGAAGAACGGATCGACGGCGATCTGGTCATCCTGCTGGATGAACCAACCTCAGTTTTGGCAAAGGAAGAGGTCGAGTTGTTGTTTTCGCTTGTGCGTGAGCTGACAAAACGGGCGTCGTTCATCTTTGTCAGCCACCGAATGGACGAGGTTCTGGACCTGTCCGACCGTATCTATGTGATGAAAGACGGCGAAGTTGTAGACGTCGTCGCCCACGACGATGCGAATGTTGATGCGATCCAACACAAGATGGTCGGGCGCGATGTCGACAAGGAATATTACCGCGAGCAGAAGCAAAAACCTTATCAGGTTGAGGCACAGCCGCTGGTTGCCTTCCAGAACGTGACTGCAACGGGAAAGTACTCGGACATTTCATTCGATCTGCGCCCCGGCGAGGTTTTGTGTCTGGTCGGTACCGAAGGCTCGGGACGCGAGGCGATCTTGCGCACGATCTTTGGGCTCGAAACTCCATCTACCGGTGCCGTAAGCATCAAGGGCGTTCCCGTCAGCAAATTCAACGCGCAAGTCGGGGTCGCCAACGGCGTTGGTTACATCCCTCGCGAACGCAAGGTTGAAGGGATCGTCGCAGGCATGAGCGTTTACGAAAACATGACGCTCAGCCAGATGGGAAACTATGCCAATTCGGGCGTGTTGCGGATTGGTGAGGAAAAAACGCTGGCTCGACAATGGATCGATCGTTTGGCGATCAAGACACCAGATGTCTACAAGGATTGTGGCGGGTTGTCGGGCGGCAACCAGCAAAAGGTTGTGCTGGCCAAGTGGCGCTCGGCCGGGTCCGATATCATCCTGCTGGATCACCCGACGCGCGGTCTGGATATCGGCGCCAAAGAAGATGTCTATGACATGGTACGCGAGATGTCGGATGACGGCGTCGGCATCATTCTGGTCGCTGACACTTTGGAAGAGGCCATTGGCCTCAGCCACACGATTATCGTCCTGAAGGACGGTATCGCCCAGAAACGTTTCGATTGCAGCCCAGGGGACAAACCGTCGCTGTATGACCTTGTCCATCACATGATCTGAGGGCGAACACATGAGTTTTGAACGCATCAAACCGCATTTGCCCTGGATCACTCTGTTGGTTCTGGTTCTGGTCGTCGGGGCTGCAGATTCCAACTTTTTGCGCCCTTCCAACTTGATTTCGATGGCGGCGGATATCGTGCCGCTGTTCATCATGGCGCTTGGCATGACGTTCGCAATCTATATCGGCGGGATAGATTTGTCTGCGCAGTCGGTTGCCAACATGACCACAGTCGTGGCCACGATTGCCCTGCCAACCTTTGGCATTGGTGCCGCGTTGATCTGCATTCTAGCCGGTGTTGTGCTGGGCGGGGTTTCGGGCTTTGTCACGACGCGCTTGTTTGTGCCGTCCTTTATCTCGACCCTTGCGGTTGGCGGCATCGCCTTTTCCGCCGCACAATACATGTCAGGGCAGCGCGCGCTGTTCATGGACGCCACACTTCGGGATTCGACCTTTGGTTGGATGACCGGATCGCTGGCGGGCATCCCCAGCGAATTGTTCATCGCCGCCGCGTTGGTTCTGGGTGCATGGTTCCTGCAATCACGCACCACCTTTGGCCGTGCGCTCAAGGCTGTGGGGGCGGGGGAACCTGCCGCCGTGGCCTCGGGCCTGAATGTAAATCGCATCAAGATCATGGCGTTCGCTCTGTCCGGTGGACTGGCGGCGATTGCGGGCTTGCTGTTTGCAGTGAAATTGTCCGGAGGCTCTCCCACTCTGGCAAACGGGTTCCTGCTGCCTGCCATCGTCGCGGTTTTGGTGGGTGGGACACCGCTGACCGGTGGTGTGGGCGGAGTGATCAATACCCTGATTGGCACTCTGATTGTGGCTGTGATCCGGTCCTCGATGCTATATTTTGAGGTCGACGCGACACAACAGCAGATGGTGTTTGGCCTTATTCTGATTGTGGCCATCGCACTGACCATCGACCGAACCAAGCTGAGGGTTGTGAAATGACCCCGACCATGCGAGCGGCGGTGCTGACCGAACCCGGTCGGTTCGAGGTCACTGACGTCGCACGCCCCAACCCAGGCCGGGGTGAAGTTCTGGTTCGCATCATACGGGTCGGGATTTGCGGGACCGACATGCATATCTTTAACGGCCACTACGCGGCCGACAGCCTGCCCCTGATACCCGGTCATGAATTTACGGGCACAATCGCCGAGTTGGGCGAAGGCGTAGCCGGCCTGACGGTTGGTGCGCCGGTTGTGGTCGATATGAATATCGGTTGCGGCACCTGCTATTGGTGCCGCCGTAATGAAATCCTGAACTGCCCCGAGATGCAGCAGATGGGTATCACCATGGATGGCGCCTTTGCCGAATACATCTGCGTCCCCGCGCGCCTTGTTATTCCAGCTCCGCAGGACACAGCTGCCGAAGTGTTGGCGTTGACCGAACCTTTGGCCTGTGTTGTGCGCTGTGCGCGTAAAGCCAACATCACATTTGGCCAGTCGGTCGTGGTACTGGGCGCGGGCCCCATCGGTAACCTGCACGTACAACTCTTGCGCACGATCGGGGCGGCGCCGATCATCGTTGCGGATTTGTCCAAGGCGCGTGTGAACATGGCGCTCGAGGTCGGGGCGGATGTTGGTGTCACCGATCCAGACCAACTGGAACAGGTGGTCAGGGATCATACGGATGGTCGCGGTGCTGATGTGGTGATCGAAAGCGTTGGCCTGCCTGCTCTTTATCAACAGGCCACCAAACTGGCTCGAAAAGGGGGTCATATCGCGGCCTTTGGACTGACTGGTGCAGGAGAGACCCTGCCTGTCGATATCCTGCAAACCATCCTGCAAGAGAATTCGATCAAAGGTTCTGTCGCTGGGATGGGGCAGGATATGCATGACGCGCTGACCCTGTTGACCCACGGTCGGATAAAAACTGAACGCTTTACCCAAGCGATTTATCCGCTGGATTGCATTCAGGAAGCATTTGACAGTTTCCAGGATCGTCCGACTGATCTGAAAACCCAAATAACGATGACGTAAACGCCAGAGAGGGAGGAGCTCAGCATGACCGTCGAAGTCTATACATCCAAACCAGAAGGCATGATCCCAAACAGCCGTTTTCCCCTGCTGATCCATCGAGGAGCGATCCCAGGTGGCGGCGTGGATGCCGTCAAGGCCCGGTTCCGCGCAAATGGCTGGGGCAACAACTGGGAATATCCGGGCGTTTACGAGTACCCGCATTTCCATTCGACATCTCATGAATGTCTGGGATGCGCGCGGGGCTGGATGGAGTTTAACCTATCTGTCGAAGGTTGGACTCGGGTACGGATCGAGGCTGGCGATGTTATCGTCATGCCTGCGGGTGTCAGTCATGAGATGGTCGGCCGATCCGACGACATCATGATGTGTGGCGGTTACGCCGGGGGCCGCGACTGGGACAATATTCAAGAGGCTTTTTTGACTCCGGAAATGTTCCAGGCGGCCGCCAAACGGATCATGATGCTGCCGATTCCGGATAAAGACCCTGCGACCGGTGAAATTCTGCACCAATGGCATGATGCGCCGTCCTCGGTGGATGGTGGGTGGAACGATTTCCGCGATGGCCTGGACGCCTCAGCCTGACGCTTTTTCTCGGAGCCCCGACTATGGACCAAAACGCACAGATACTTACACCGCCTTCCGAGCCCCGTGAATTTGGGTTCTTCATGGACGGCAAATGGGTTCCCGCCGGTGATCGCGACGTGTTCGAGCGGTCCTCGCCGGGTCATGGCGTGCCGGTCACGCGCATCCCGCGCTGTACCGAGGATGATCTGAACGAGATCGTCGCATCGGCGCGCACGGCGTTCGATGATCGCCGCTGGTGCGGGTTGTCCGGGTCTAACCGCGCGGCTGTTTTATTGAAAGCGGCCGATCTGATCCGCCAGCGCACCGATAAGATCGCCTATTGGGAAACGTTGGAGAACGGCAAGCCCATCGCGCAGGCGCGGGGCGAGATTGGCGGTTGCGTTGGTATGTTCGAATTCGCTGCCGGTCTGGCGCTAGCTTTGCATGGGGAGAGTTTCAACAACAGCGGCGATGGCGCGTTGGGGATTGTCACCCGTGAGCCGGTTGGCGTTGTCGGCCTGATCACGCCTTGGAACTTCCCTTTCCTGATCCTGTGCGAGCGGGTGCCTTATATCCTCGCTTCGGGCTGCACGATTGTTGCCAAACCTTCCGAGGTGACCAGTGCCACGACTTTATTGCTGGCCGAGATCCTGTCGGAAGCAGGATTGCCGGATGGTGTGTTCAATGTGGTCACCGGATCAGGCAGCGTGATCGGCCAGAAGCTGGCGGAACACATGGATGTGGATATGCTGTCCTTTACCGGCTCGACCGCTGTTGGCCGCTCGGTCGTTGCGGCGGCGGGGCAGAGCAATTTCAAAAAGCTGGGGTTGGAACTGGGCGGTAAGAATCCGCAGATTGTCTTTGCTGATGCGGACCTTGAAGATGCAGCCGATGGTGTGGCCTTCGGCATCGCGTTCAACACCGGCCAGTGTTGCGTTTCCGGTGCGCGCCTTTTGGTCGAACGCTCGATTGCAGAAAAGTTTGCAGGCATGGTCGCGGACAAGCTGCGCAAGGTCCGCGTGGGCGATCCGTTGGACGAACGCACCCAGGCGGGCGCGATCACGACAAACGCGCAGAACCGCACCATCCTGTCCTACATCGCCAAGGGTCAGGAAGAGGGCGCGACCCTGCTGATCGGGGGCGGAACGCCCGAAATCTCGGGCGGGCAATATATCGACCCGGTGGTATTCACTGATGTGACCAACGACATGGCCATAGCGCGCGAAGAGATTTTCGGCCCGGTTCTGGTTGTGATCCCGTTTGATACGATTGACGAAGCGATCTCGATTGCCAACGATACTGAATACGGTCTGGCGGCAAGTGTTTGGACCAAGAATATCGACAAGGCGCTGACCATCTCTCGCCGCGTTCAGGCCGGACGGTTCTGGGTCAACACAACTTTAGCTGGGGGGCCTGAACTGCCGATTGGCGGGTTCAAGGCGTCCGGTTGGGGCCGCGAGGCCGGGATGCACGGCGTCGAGGAATATACGCAGATCAAGTCGATCCATGTCGAGATCGGCAAACGGTCGCATTGGGTAGAGTAATGGCAAACGGATTTGACTATATCATCGTTGGTGGCGGATCAGCGGGCTGTGTTTTGGCCAATCGCCTGACCGAAGACGGCGCCGTCAGGGTGCTGCTGCTTGAGGCGGGCGGAAAGGACAATCACCCGTTGATCCACATGCCTGTGGGCTTTGCCAAGATGACGGACGGGCCGCATACGTGGGGTTTTAACACCGTCCCGCAAGTCAACGCCAATAACCGTGAGATCCCCTATGCTCAGGGCCGGGTGATCGGTGGTGGAAGCTCGATCAATGCCGAGGTGTTCACGCGCGGCAACCCGGTCGATTATGACCGTTGGGCTAATGAGGAAGGGTGCGAAGGCTGGGCCTTCAAGGACATCCAGAAGTACTTCATTCGGTCCGAACGCAATGCAATCCTGTCCGGAGACTGGCACGGGACCGAAGGGCTTTTGGGTGTGTCCAACATCCCGGACCCGCAAGAGATGACCCGCGCCTTTGTGCGCTCGTGCCAAGAGGCGGGCATCCCGTATAACCCCGACTTCAACGGGGCGGTTCAGGAAGGTGCAGGCGTTTACCAGACGACCACCTGGAACGCGAAACGCTGCTCGGCTGCTGTGGGATATCTGAAACCGGCGATGTCGCGCGGGAACCTGACGGTCAAAACTGGGTGTCAGGTGCATCGGATTGTCATCGAAAATGGCCGGGCGACCGGAGTGGAATTTGATCAGGGTGGACAGGTTGAAACCGCATCGGCGGATCAGGAGGTGCTGGTCACTTCGGGCGCGATCGGAACACCCAAGCTGATGTTGCTGTCGGGTGTCGGCCCCGCCGCGCATCTGCGCGAGCACGGGATCGAGGTGAAGCAAGACTTGCCCGGTGTGGGTGAGAACCTGAACGACCATTTCGGCATCGATATCGTGGCCGAACTGAACGGGCACTATAGTCTGGACAAGTACAACAAACCTCATTGGGCGGCCTGGGCCGGAATACAGTATTACTTGTTCGGCTCGGGGCCTGTGACCTCGAACGTGGTTGAAGGCGGGGCGTTCTGGTATGGCGACGACACGGCCCCCGTGCCGGATTTGCAATTTCATTTCCTTGCAGGTGCCGGTGCCGAGGCCGGGGTGCCCAGCGTGCCCAAAGGCAGCTCGGGTATTACGCTGAACTCATACACTGTGCGTCCCAAGGCCCGTGGTACAGTGCGCCTGCGGTCAAACAAGGTCGAGGATATGCCGCTGGTCGATCCCAATTTCCTGGGTCACCCGGATGATCTGAAAATCTCGGTCGAAGGGGTGAAATACAGTGTCGAGATTTTCCGGCAGAAAAGTCTGCAAAACTACATCCGCAAAATTCACTTCCCCGGTGACAACGTGAAAACACAGGCCGAATACGAGGCCTATGCCCGCCAATATGGACGGACATCTTATCACCCGACATGTACCTGTAAAATGGGTGTGGATGAGATGGCTGTCGTTGACCCGCAAATGCGGGTGCGCGGGATTGACGGCATGCGGATCTGCGACAGTTCAGCCATGCCCAGCCTGATTGGGTCTAACACGAACGCACCGACGATCATGATGGCCGAAAAAGCGGCGGACATGATCCGGGGCAATCACTGAAATCGATTTACCTCCCCGAACTGGCGGCGCCTTGAATGGGCGCCGCTTTTTTCTTTAGTCCCAATCGGGGGCCCAAGGCACCAAGTCTTCGGTGACGATCCGATAACCTGCCTGGGTCATGGCGTCGATCCGATCCATATCAACGTTGGACAAGATGAAATCCATCACGTCAAAATTGGCCTGAATGTTAGCGCGTTTTGTAGACATGGTGTTGATCGGAACACCTTTTTGCAAAATCCAACGCAACACGACCTGTCCGGCGGTTTTTCCGTAGCCTAGACCGATCTCGGCAAAAATCGGGTGCTTGAACACCTCTCCGCGCGCCACCGAGCAGTAGGACGACAAAGGGATGCCTGTTTCAGAGGCGGCTGCCAGAAGCACATCTTGGTTCAGCAGCGGGTGAAACTCGACCTGATTGGACACGATCGGTGTTTCGATGATCTTGACTGCGTCTCGCATCATTTGCGCGGTATAGTTTGAGACGCCGATGTTCTTTGCCAGACCCTTTGCATGAGCCTGTTCAAGCAATTTCAAAGATGGCGCGATATCCCCCCCTATAGGTGGCCAGTGCAACAACAGGACGTCCACGTAATCAAGGCGAAGCTTCTTAAGGCTTTCTTCCACGGATGGCAGGAACGCGTCGTCACTGAAATTGTCCGGATGCACTTTGGTCGTGACGCACATTTCATCTCGTTTCAGGCCAATTTCGGCCAGCGCGTCACCGGTTTCCTTCTCATTTTCATACATTTGAGCGGTGTCAAAGGACCGATACCCGATCTCGGCTGCAATCGCCATCGAGTCGCGAAGTTCTGCTCCGGTCAGGGGGAATGTGCCGAAGGTACGCTGATAAGTGTTTTGAAAATAGATGTTCACGGTGATCCTCCCAAAGAACAAACTCAATAAGTAACTTATTAGTTACTTGAGGTTCGGTCAATTCCCTTGTTTTGGTTATTTTTGTTGCTTTTCGGTGCACCTGAAGGCATAACTTATAACCAATTAGTTACTTTCGTGAGGATCGCATGAGCAAGCAGATGACGGCACGCGAAGCGGCAAATCTTGTACCCGATGGTGCGACAGTCGCGGTGAATTCTTCAAGTGGTTTGTGTTGTCCGGATGCAGTTCTGAAAGGCCTTGGCGAGCGCTTTGATGAAGAGGGTGCGCCAACAAATCTGACGACCATTCATCCCATAGCTGCAGGTGACTTTTTTGGCACGAAGGGGGTAGATCATATTGCCAAACCGGGTCTGCTAAGTCGGATAATTGGCGGGTCTTACCCATCGGGGCCGAGCAATGCGGAACCGCCGCTTGTCTGGCAGATGATCACGGGCGAACAGGTGCGCGCGTATAACGTACCGTCGGGTATTATCTTTGATATGCTGCGCGAGGCTGCCGCCAAACGTCCGGGTGTCCTGACCAAAGTTGGTATGGAAACCTTTGTCGACCCCGAGATCGAAGGCTGCGCAATGAATGCCGCTGCCCGTGCCGAGCCCATCGTGAAACGGATGGAGTTCGAAGGTGAAGACTGGCTGTATTTCAAATCAATGGCGCCGAATGTGGCGATTATTCGGGCAACCACAGCCGATGAAAAAGGCAACCTGAGTTTCGAACACGAGGGGGCCTATCTGGGCGCGATGGAGATGGCCTTGGCGGCGCGCAACAACGGTGGCGTGGTGATTGCTCAGGCCAAACGCATCGCGGCGGCAGGAAGTATCCGACCACATGACGTGCACGTACCCGGTATTTTGATCGACGCGATTGTCGAAGCGCCCGACCAGTTACAGACCACGGCTACGGAATATGACCCGGCAATTTCGGGCGAATTGACCCGCCCGATCGAAAGCTTTCGAACGGCCGACTTCAACGTCGGGAAAGTCATAGCGCGCCGTGTGGCGAAAGAGTTGAAGGATGGTTGGGCTGTAAATATCGGGTTCGGCATCTCGGCCAACGTTCCGCGTATTCTGGTCGAAGAGGGTTTGCATGGCTCGGTCACGTGGATGATCGAGCAAGGCGCGGTTGGCGGGGTTCCATTGTTGGATTTCAAATTTGGCTGTTCCGCCAATGCCGAGGCCTTCGTGCCGTCGCCACATCAGTTCTGTTATTTCCAGGCGGGCGGGTTTGATGCCTCGCTGCTGTCTTTCCTCGAGGTGGACAAACACGGCTCGGTCAACGTCTCGCGTCTGTCAGCCATTCCGCACCGGACCGCCGGAGCAGGAGGGTTCGTGGATATCACAGCGCGGGCGCGCAAGATCGTTTTTTCTGGCAACTTCAACGCAGGAGCCAAGATGACCATTGAGGATGGTCAGCTGAAAATTCTGAAAGAGGGGAAAGTGGCCAAGTTTGTGGATGAGGTCGATCAAATCTCATTTTCAGGTAAGCGGGCACAGATGCAGGGGCAGGACGTGACATACGTGACCGAGCGCTGCGTGATCAAACTGACCGAAAAGGGCCTTATGGTGACCGAGATCGCGCCCGGGCTGGACCTGCAACGCGATATTCTGGATCAGGCGGCGACGCCCTTGTTAGTTTCAGATGACCTTGTCCGGATGGACGCGGCCCTGTTTGACCCGGCCCTGATGGGGCTGCAACTCGCGGCGGGCTAATGGAGCATTTCCTTCTGGATATTCGGGACGGCATCGCGCGGTTGACCCTTAACCGCCCCGAGCGCCTGAACGCCATGGATGAGGCGATGATGGATGCGCTCATGGCGCTGTGCCGTCAGATCGAACACACCCAGGACGCGCATGTTGTGATCCTGACCGGTGCGGGAAAGGCGTTTTGCGCAGGGGGCGATATCGACGCGTGGTCCAGTCAATCGGCAGACGCATTCGGCCGCCATTGGCTCCGCGATGGGCATCAGGCGCTGGATGCCCTGACGCGGCTGCGACAGCCTGTGATTGCGGTGTTGAACGGGCATGTTTTGGGCGGTGGTCTGGAACTTGCGGCGTGCGCCGATTACCGCATTGCCGAGGATCACATTCGGATCGGACAGCCCGAGCCGGGGCTGGGGATCATTCCCGGCTGGTCTGGCACTCAGCGGGCGGTCCGGCGGTTCGGTGCCCAGCTTGTCCGGCGCATGGCGCTGTTCGGCGAGCAGTTCTCGGCCCATGATGCGTTGACTGCGGGGATTGTGGATCAGGTCGTCGAAAAAGGGCAGGGCCTTTCCGCTGCGGATGAGCTGGCCAACCGGATGCGCCATCGTGGGCCGGTGGCGACAGAGCTTGTCAAAATGCTGATCAACGCCGCTGAGGGCGAGGAACGTGAGCGTGTTTTCGAAGCGCTGGCAGGTCGGATCGCCGCCGTCCAACCCGAGTTGAAAACCGGTTTGGCCGCGTTCAAGGATCGCAAAAAACCTGATTTCTGGTAAGCATCAAATCATGAGGGCCTAAATATGATACGTCACCTTGTTCACCTGCGCTTTAAGGACGACGTGTCCGACGAAGAAAAGGCCACGCTCTATCGGGATCTGGCCGGCCTGTCGGGTCATATCGAGGGCATTCTGGATTTCCAAAGCCGAAGCAATGTGTCGGTCGAGACCGATCTGGTGCGGGGCTTCAATGACATGTTCTGGTTTGACTTCCGCGATGAGTCCGTGCGCGATGTTTATTTGGTCGACCCTGCGCATCAGGAGGTCGGAGGCCGGATCGTGGCCAAAACGGTCAATGGCCCGGACGGTGTATTCGTGTGTGATATCGAGGTGTAGAAGACGCGGCTAAACCAAGGTCAGCAACAGGTGCGGTACCGGTCCACGATCACGTCCAATACCTCGTTTGGGTCGCGTTTCCACCAGTTGCCGGCCGAGAAGATCTCGACTTCGCACAGCCCTTTGTAGCCTGCTTGTTCTACAGCGGAGCGTAGGGCCCGAAGATCCGCGACACCGTCGCCCATCATGCCGCGATCCAGCAGGATATCCGTGGTATCGGCCAGCCAGTCACACAGGTGATAGCCCAGAATGCGCCCGTTCGCGCGTCGCGCCAATGTATCGGCCAGCGTGGTGTCCCACCAGACATGATAAACGTCGACGGCAATGCCCACATTCGGCGCGCCTATCGTATCGCAGACATTCAAAGCATCGGCTGCTGTCATCAGGCAAGTGCGGTTGCCCGCGGTGGCGGGGTTCAGCGGCTCGAGCGCCAGGTTTACGCCGCGGTCGGCCGCATAAGCTGCGGCCCGTGCGACGCGGTCCGCCAGGATTTTCTGGCTGTCCAGAACGCCCTTGGTGCCAGGCTCTGGTCCGCCGGTGACAATGGTCAGGACATCCGTGCCAAGCCCTGCTGCTTGGTCGATAGAGAGGTAAAAGTCATCCATGATCTGCTGGTCCGAGGGCAGCGCCAGTGGTCCGGTCAGGAACGGCGTTCGGCATAGGCCAACCACTTGCAGCCTGGCAGCGCGGACCTTGTCGCCGATCTCGGCCTCGCGTCCGTCCAGTTCTCGCCGCCAGAAGGTGATCCCTCCATACCCACGCGCGGCACAGGCGTCGATGATCTGCTCGGGTGACCATCCCGCACCAAACCCGTCCAGATTATGGCCCAGCGTCGCGGTATTCAGCGCGAGTGCAGAATGATCCTGCGAGAAATCGCGCATCTGGATCAGACCCCGTAGAGTTTCAGCATGTGGCGCATCCGTTCGACCGCCAGATCGGGATCGCGCAGCAAACCGCATTCGTCAGCCATTCTAAAGCAGTCAGTAAAATAGGGCAGAGACCGCGTTGCCTGCGCCCCATTCAGCATGATGAAGTGATCCTGAAACCCGTTCAGCCAGGCCAGGAATACTACGCCCGTTTTATAATATTGTGTGGGTGCCCGAAAGATATGGCGCGCGAGCGGCACAGTGGGGTCCAGCGTGGCGCGAAAGGTTGACGCGTCACCTTCGCTCAGTTTGCTGACCGCATAGGCGGCCGCTGGGGCAAGTGGATCGAAGATTCCAAGCAAAGCATGAGAATACCCTTGATCATCACCTTCGATCAGTTCGGGGTAATTGAAATCGTCGCCGGTATACATTCGAACGCCAGCGGGAAGGCGGCGACGCATGATGACCTCTTTTTCAGCGTCTAGCAGCGAGATTTTGATCCCGTCCACCTTGTCTGCATTTGCGCTGATAACGGTCAAAGCAGTGTTCATCGCATCTTCAAACGCGTCGGAACCCCAGTACCCGGTCAGTTGTGGATCAAACATCTCTCCCAACCAGTGCAGGATGACCGGTTGGTCACAGGCGGCCAGAACATCGCTGTAGACCGAGATATAGTCCTCTGGACCCCTAGCAACCCTGGCCAGCGCACGCGAGGCCATCAGGATAATGCGACCGCCGATCTTTTGGATGGCTTCGACCTGCTGCAGGTAGGCGCGGCGCACGTCGTCCAACGTCTTGGCATCTGCAGGATCAAGGTGGTCGGTGCCACACCCATTCCCGACCAGGGCATCCGGCAGTTCCTCTTTGGTGCGCCGGATCAGTTCCAATGCGCCTGTCCAGTCCAGACCCATGCCGCGTTGGGCGGTATCCATCGCTTCGGCAATGCCCATCCCCATATCTGCAAGGTAGCGTCTGAACTCCAACGTCTTTTCCCAGTCCACATGGGCTGGACCCGTGGGGTCGTGGTCGCCGAACGGGTCTGCGACCACATGCGCCGCAGAATACAGCACCCGTGCGGAATTCGGCGTCAGTTTCGAGGGCGCAACCGGTGTGCCTGTCAGGTGATAGTCCTGCAAAGCGCCGGTTGTATCGGGAAGCTGAATTTTCATCGAAACACCTTAGAACCGAGGGACCAGCATACCGGCATCCGCCGAGATCGCCTGTCCGGTTGTGTAGGGAAGCTTGCCGCTGGCCAACGAGGCTATGATGCGCCCCATATCTTCGGGCTGGCCGACGCGGGGAAACAGGGTCAGGCCATCTTTGGCGCGCTGATCATACATCTCGATCACCGGTGCGGTCATGTCGGTCGAGATCAGTCCGGGCTGCACGTCATAGACGGCGATATTCTCTTGGCCCAACCGCACTGCAAAGGTTTTTGAGATCATCGCAGCGGCTGCTTTCGAGGCGCAGTATTCCGCACGCGGCGCCGCCACCGCCACGGCGTTGGATGAGGTGACATTAACGATGCTGTGGAACGCGTTGGCGTCGCGCGTGCGGCTTAGCAGCCGCTTGGTGAAGGCTTGCGACAGAAAGAACATCGCTTTGGTATTCACAGCCATGCAGCGATCATAGCTTTCTTCGGTCACTTCAAGAAGATCACCGCGTTGCATAACGCCAACGCCTGCATTGTTCACCAAGGTCGTAAGCGGGCCGATTTCTGCCTCGATTTCCGCCAGCTTGCTATCGTGTACGGCGATATCGGACACGTCGAAAGGTGCCGTGACGACCGGTACGCCCATGGCGCGAATGGTTTCTGCGGCAGCTGCAAGTTCGTCATCCGCAACGGGGCCGTTCAGGGCGATCGAGAACCCCTCTTGCGCCAGTGCAACCGCAGCTGCCAAACCGATCCCACGGGACGACCCGGTCACAAGTGCGGCCTGAGGTGTCATGCTGCGGCCCCTTTCGCCAATAGCTCTCGTGCGATGATCATACGCTGAATTTGATTTGTGCCTTCGTAAATCTGCGTGATCTTGGCGTCCCGGTAAAGGCGCTCGACTTCGAACCCCCGGATATAACCTGATCCGCCAAACACCTGCACCGCGTCCGAGGATCGCTGCACGGCCATATCCCCAGCAAAACACTTGGCCATCGAGCACGCCTTGGTCGCATCCAGCCCAGCGTCGATCTTGTAAGCAGCTGAATGTACCAGCAGCCGGGCCGCTTCGACATCTTTGGCAATATCGGCCAACAGCCATTGTACGCCCTGAAAATCCGCAATTTGTTTGCCGAATTGCTTGCGTTGTTGGGCATAATCAGTGGCGGCCTCCAAGCCGGCCTGACCAATCCCAACGGCCAACGCAGCTATGCCGACGCGACCCTTGTCCAACACGCTCATCATCATGTGGAACCCGCGCCCCTCAGTGCCCAGCAATGCGTCGGCGGGTAGTCGGACATCGTCAAAGGACAGGGGGCCAACCTGACTGGCGCGCTGGCCCATCTTGATCTCTTTCGGTCCGCGCGTCACACCTGCTGCGTGAAGGTCGACGACAAAGATCGACATGCCGCGATGACCGGCTTCGGGATCCGTTCTCGCAAGGACAAAGCCCATATCAGCCACGGGCGCGTTGTGAATCCAGATTTTACCGCCGTTCAGAACCCAGCTGTCCCCATCGCGCACGGCGGTTGTTCGGATGCCGGACACATCCGTGCCAGCCTCGGGTTCCGTGATACAGTAAGCGGGGCGCAATTTGGCAGCCAGCAGGTCAGCCAACCACTTACCTTGTTGGTCCGCGGTGCCGTGGCGCACCAGCAAGGTGGTGACCAGCTCCAGCAATCCACACTGATCCGCAATGGACGCATAGCCGCGCGAAAGCTCTTCCATCACCAGCGCGTAGGTGATCGTGTCAAAGCCGGGTCCGCCCATTTCTTCTGGAACGCAGATTCCAAACAGACCCAGTTCGGCCATTTGGTCGTAGATTTCGGCTGGAAAGCGGGAATCCCGATCCAGCTCTTCGGCCAGTGGTCGGATCACATTGTCGGCAAACTGGCGGGTCATGTCCCGGACCTGAATGTGGGTTTCCGTGAGAAACATAGTTGCGCCCCATAATGTAACTAATCAGTTACTAATATGCGTTGCATCCTTGCTGCGTCAAGTGGGTTGATCGCGTCAGTCGATTGCGATAAATAACCAAACAGTTACTTATTTGAAGTGCAGTTGGGCGGGCGTAGGCTTGCTTTAGGGAGGCTTGCATGAATCCGAACACAAAAAACAAATTTGGCCGCGTCGATCTGGAGGTTACCGCATTTGGCTTTGGTACCGCGCCCATCGGGAACATTTTTCGTGAGATCGACGAAGAGACTTCGGATGCGATGATCCAGCATTCGTGGGACAAAGGCGTTCGGTATTTCGACACCGCGCCGATGTATGGCCACGGGCTTTCGGAATTGCGAACAGGCCAAAGCCTGCGCTGGAAGAACCGGGACGATTATGTGTTGTCATCTAAAGTTGGCCGCGTACTGAAACCGGCCAAACGCAGTGATATCAATTTTGAACCGTGGACCAATGCGGCCCCATTCACGATGCATTTCGATTATACTTATGACGGTGTTATGCGATCCTTCGAGGACAGCCTGCAGCGCATGGCGCTGGAGCGGATGGATATTTGCTTCATCCACGATATCGACGTTTTTACCCGCGGCGACGAACAGCCTGAAGTGTTCAGACAGGCGATGGATGGGGCTTGGAAAGCACTGGAATCTTTGCGTGATCAGGGTGTCGTCAAAGCCATTGGCGTTGGGGTGAATGAATGGGAGGTCTGCCACGCCGCACTCGAGCAGCGAGACTTTGACTGTTTTCTGTTGGCCGGGCGCTACACGCTGCTAGAACAGGATGCATTGGATAAGTTCTTGCCTTTGTGTGAAGAACGGGGTGCGGCCGTGGTTGTTGGCGGTGGTTTCAACTCGGGCATTCTGGCAACGGGCGCCAAAGACGGGGCCAAATATAACTACGCTCCAGCCCCGGCCGAGATTATGGAAAAAGTTCGTAAGATCGAGGCGGTCTGTGCAGACTACGACGTGCCATTGCCCGCCGCTGCATTGCAATTTGTTGTAGCGCACCCGGCAGTTCCCACCTTTATGGCAGGCACCCGCACGGTCGAACAACTGGACCAGAACCTCAACTGGTTCAGCCACGACATTCCGGCTGCCTTCTGGGCGGATCTGAAAGCCAAAGGGTTGTTGCGCGAGGACGCGCCCGTTCCGCAATGACCAAGGGGCTTTCAGCGGGGCAATACGGGTATAACGACCTAAAGGTCGGAGACGTGATGAAAACCGGTTCTGCGATGATCACGACGGACTTGATATCGTCTTTTGCTGACCTGACCGGAGACAGATACGCCTTGCACATCGACGACGACGTGGCGCGCGGGCTTGGGTATAAGGCCCGCGTTGCTCATGGGCTGTTGGTGCTATCGGTTGTCGATGGGCTCAAGTTTCAATCGGACGCGAAGCCGGCAGGTCTGGCGTCGCTTGGGTGGAACTGGCGTTTTGAACAGCCTGTCTTTGCCGGAGATGAGATCAGAGCCGAGTTGACTGTAACCGCGAAACGCCTGACGTCATCGCAAAGCCGTGGCATCGTCACGTTTCAGTTCAATGTGTTCAATCAACACGATCAAATAGTGCAATCGGGCACCAATGATCTGATTTTTGACCTGTAGGTGGAGGCGTTATGGTTGTTTCGATCCCTAGGCACGTAATTTCTCAGATGGCGGCAAATAAGGCTGTCCAAACGGCCTTGGCGTTTGCTGATGATAATGGGTGGAATGTCGCTGCGATCGTGGTCGACCTGAACGGGGATATGATCGCGGCGGGCCGCATGGACAAAACCCCCGCAGCCGTTATGGCTTTCGCAATGGATAAGGCCCGAACAGCTGTGTTGGGGAAACCCACAACCGAATTCGCCAAGCGGATGCTGTCCAGCGCCGAATTGAACCTTGGCATGGTCAACCGTCCGGGTCTATGTGCTTGGGACGGTGGCTTGCCGATCCGCGAAGATGGCGAGTTGATAGGTGCAATCGGTGTGTCGGGGGCGGCCGGACCTGACGATGTTAAATGCGCCACGGCAGGCTTGGCGTCTATTGGGCTATAATTCGGCAGTGTTTGCAGGCAGGACATTCACGAACAAAAGAGTCACGGGCACGTCTGTCTTTCACGCCGATAATGCGTCCCATTCCAAACCGAACTTTTGAAGGTATTTGCGTAAACGATCTGCGTCGTTTTGGGTTGTCCTCTTTTGACGGGATACGGCAAATAGTGTGCGACCTGCCGCGCTGAGGCTAGGCGAATTGCGGCATGTTTGAATTACCTTGGCCAGTTGGGCCAGATCGAACGGATCGATATCGTCGACCGCCGGCCCCAGAAGATCTCTGACCAATGCAAACTCGGCATCCTGCGCCGAGGCCCGCCAGTCAGATTGCAGGGTCCGGATTTCCTCGGTCACCATGGAACGCGTTATGCGCCCTCTGGGCGCTAGGGTGCACAACCGTTTCACTGAACTGCTAAAATCGCGGAAGTTTCCCGGCCACGGAGTTGCGGGGTTGGTGGCGAACCGGACGAAAGCGTCGCGTGCGTCGACATTGAAGCCGACCTGAGTACCCATTGACCGTTCAGCCCGCCCCAGTTCGAAAGCAAGATTGGCCTCGACATCTTCGCGGCGGTCGCGCAACGCAGGCAACGTGAAGCTCCACATATTCAGACGGGCGAGCAGGTCAGAGCGAAAAGCGCCTTCGGCGGATAAAACTCGCAGATCTCGACTTGCACCTGCTATGACCTGGAACCGGGTGGACACCTCGTGGTCCGAGCCCAAGGGATAGAACCGCCCCGTTTCAATTGCATGCAACAGGATTGATTGTTCGTTCCATCCGAGTTCGTCAATCTCATCCAGAAACAGAACACCCCCATCCGCTTCACGCAATAGCCCGCTTCGTTCTGTGCCTGCCTGACCCGTAAAACTGCGCCGCTGCCCAAACAGTGTTGCCATGGCATCGGGGCCATTCAATGTGGCGCAATTGACGTGAACCATCCGGCCCTTGACCCGCCGCCGATCCAATTTGAGGTTGTAAATTCGCTGGGCCAATTCTGTCTTTCCAGTACCTGTTTCTCCTAGCAACAGGATGGGTTCGTTCGAGTTGCTGGCGATCAGCTCTATCCGGTCAATCAGTGCGTTATATCGCGGATTGCGCGTTTCAATTCCGCCCTTCAATTGGTCGCTGTACTCGCGGGACAATTGGTCGAAGCGCTGCTGCAGGGCGTTGTACCTGCTGAGGTCAAGGTCAATAATGTCGAACTTAGGGATGGCGTCATCCGGTCCGGGTGGCCCGGTCTGGATCAGTCGCGCGGGGATGTGGCGACTTTCAGTAAGCAAAAACCAACAGATTTGTGCCACGTGGGTGCCGGTGGTCAGATGGACGTGATACTGCTCGCGATCTTCGTCGAACCCATAGGCGCGGGCAAAGTCGAAAAGCTTGCCGTAGACCTCCTGAAAATCCCAAGGATCGGCTAGGTCCATACGATGCAACAGAACTTCGGTTTGGGGTGACAGCTCTTCGATCTCGCGTTTTACCTGATGGGCGAGGCGATTGAACTTGTGGTCGTGCAGCAACTCAAGCCGATCGACGTTGAAGTGGTCATGGATGGTCAAGCTGGGCGTCGGTTTCCAGCGCCGCTTCTTGCCCATGTCCAGCTGCGTTCCTAGGAATCCAATTACAACGTTTTTCATAGTCTATCTAAATTTATATCTTACGATCTCGTTGTATCGTAACGCTGGTTATCATTTTCATCAATAGTCAGAAATATTAATTAAAAACAATAAGATACGACGTTTTTCTTTTCTTTTCTTATCGTGAGCCGTTCCGTGCCAAAACATCCTCACAAACCAATGAGGATAAGGAAATGGCGAACAAATCCGTGTTTGCATCGTTGAAGGGCCGGTTGCTGCCAAAGGCAACTGCAGTGAACGCTCATGGCGCTCCGGCTTATGCGTATTCCGATGCCCATGCTCTGGCACAGGTCGCCGTGACCGGGACCTTCGGGGGCATGTTTTATCAGTCGCCGCAAGAAGAACTGGAATACGTTCTGGATGTGGCTGAAACCGTTGAGCCAAAGTACCTGGCGCAGGCTGCGATCTATGCCCGTCAGTCGGGATATATGAAGGACATGCCCGCTGTCTTGCTGGCTGTTCTGGCCCGGCGTGATCCGGTTATGTTTCGGGCAGCTTTCGCTCGCGTGGTCGATAACGGCAAGATGCTGCGCACGTTCGTGCAAGTTATCCGGTCGGGTCAAACGGGGCGTAAATCGCTGGGGTCGGCACCGAAAGCGATGGTGCAGACCTGGTTGAACACAGCGTCTGACCGTGCGCTGCTGAATGCCAATATCGGGAATGACCCGTCTTTGGCGGACGTGATCAAGATGGTGCACCCGAAACCGGCCTCGGCCGAGCGGGAGGCGCTGTTTGCCTGGATCGTCGGGCGGCCGTGCAATCTGGCACGGCTGCCGCAAGCCCTGAGGGATTGGATCGCGTTTCGGGAAACCGGGAAGGGTCCGTTGCCGGATGTGCCGTTTCAGATGTTGACGCAACTGGAGCTGACGCAGGCCCAATGGGCGCGGATTGCGCGCAAGGGCTCGTGGCAGATGGTGCGGCAGAACCTGAACACGTTCCAGCGTCACGGCGTTTTCGACGTGGCCCGCAACGTGGATCACGTGGCTGCTTTGTTGCGCGACCCAAAAGCCATCGCCAAGGCACGGGCCTTTCCGTACCAGTTGATGGTGGCCGCGCAAAACGTGGTGCCGGAAATGCCGCGCCTGATCGTGGACGCGCTGCACGACGCGATGGAGATCGCCGTGCAGAACGTGCCGCAGGTTGCGGGGCAGGTGGTTGTGTGCCCGGACGTGTCGGGCTCGATGACGTGGTCCGTGACCGGGTATCGTCCGGGGGCGACCTCGGCCGTGCGGCATGTGGATGTGGCGGCGCTTGTGGCGGCGTCCTTCCAACGGATGAACCGCGGGTGTCAGGTGTTGCCGTTCGATTTCGACGTGCGTGATGTGCGTCTGGAGCCGCGCGACACGATCCTGACCAATGCCGAGCGTCTGACCGCACTGGCCGGAGGTGGGACGAACTGTTCCGCGCCGCTGGCCTGGCTGAACAAGCACGGTCGCGCACCGGATCTGTTGGTGTTCGTGTCCGATAACCAGTCCTGGGTGGATGCCCGGAACGGTGGGCAAGGCACAGCGATGTTGAAGGAATGGGAGGTGATCAAGCGTCGTAACCCGAAGGCCAAGCTGGTCTGCATCGACATCGCCCCATACGGGACCACGCAGGCGCAGACGCGTGCCGATGTGTTGAATGTCGGCGGGTTCTCGGATGCGGTCTTTGACCAGATCGCGGCTTTTGCCAGCGGTCAAACCGGCCCGGATCATTGGGTCGCTGAGATCGAAAAGATCGACGTATAAACAAGGCCTGGGCAGTGCACTGCCCCGGCCATCAGAACAACATCAGGCAGAATGCCGGTGGGACTACATCGCTGTTAACGATCCGCGCCCGTTGCGGGCGCTGTCTCACCACCCCTTGTCTGCCTGACCCGAACGAAAGGACATGTCTCGGCGAATGCCGGTGGAACTACAGATTTCGACTCTCCAGGTCGCGGGTTCGAATCCCGCTCGTCCGAGCCCCACGGGGACGGACGGTAGCTCAGTCGGGTAGAGCAGGGCGTTTCACCACACTCTTGTCGCCGAGACCCAAAACGAAAGGTCACCCCCGGCGAATGCCGAAGGAACTACATGGCTCAACAGGGACAGGTCGAGCGGGTTCAACTCCCCTCCGTGCCGGCGCCCAGACGGCAAACGCATCTGCCCATTCAGATGCGGGGCGGGCCTCCCGAACTGTTTCTTCCCCACTTGTCGCCGGGGCCTGAATTTGAGTGAATATGATGATGGAAAACACATTTGATCCCGTAACGGGCGAACACCTGAAAGACTGGGGACATCGCCCGGGCAAGCAATTCCCCGCCCTGCTGGCGCGCGCGAATGAGATGCGGGCCGAAGGCTTCGGTCTGGTGCGCATCCGGCAGGAGCTGGAGGGCGAGATCCCTCCGACCCCGCCAACAATGGATCTGCGCGCGCCCGGTGAGGTGCAGTTTCACGAGAATATCGACGCCAGTGACCCGGATGAGGAAGACAATGTCGACAAAGTCCGCGAAACGATGACCGCGCTGATGCGGACCCCGACGATTGAGGCCGGGGCGATTATGCCCGATGCCTGTCCGGCCGGTCCGATCGGCACGATCCCGGTTGGCGGCGTCGCGGCGTCGCGCAATGCGATCCATCCGGGGATGCATTCGGCCGACATTTGCTGCTCGGTCATGATCACCGATCTGGGGAATGCCGACCCAAAGGCCGTGCTGGATGCGGCGCAGTCAGTGACCCATTTCGGACCGGGCGGTCGGCCGCAGGGCAAGCGCTTCACAACCTCGCTGAAATTGCTGGATGCGTTCCGTGAAAATCCGTTTCTGGACAACCCGAAATCGCTGCGCATGGCGCAGGAGCATATGGGGACGCAAGGCGACGGGAACCATTTCCTGTTTGTCGGCCGGTCGCGCAAAACCGGGCGGACGGTGATTGTGACCCATCACGGCTCGCGCGGGCCGGGGGCAGTTCTTTATAAGAACGGCATGGCCGTCGCGCATCGCTTCCGCAAGGAGCTGTCGCCGGGTACGCCGAAGCAAAACGCCTGGATTCCGGCTGACACGCAGGAGGGGCGCGACTATTGGGATGCCCTGCAACTGATCCGCAAATGGACCAAGGCCAACCACAACGCGATCCATCAGGCAACGGTTGAGGCCGCGCGAGTGGGCGATGTCGGGGACCGGTACTGGAACGAACATAACTTCGTCTTCAAACGGGGCGATCTGTTCTATCACGGCAAGGGCGCAACCCCGGCGTGGGGTGACTATGCCGCGGACGCGACCGGGCTGACCCTGATCCCGCTGAACATGTCCGAGCCGGTGCTGGTCGTGCGCGGCAAGGACGCGGGTCACGGTCTGGGTTTCAGCCCACATGGGGCGGGTCGGAATTTCTCGCGTTCCGAACATAAGCGCCGGATGGGGTCCGTCACGCCGGATGAGATGTTGAAGGCGGAAACCGAAGGTCTGGATATTCGCTTCCACGCCGGCGGTGTGGATGCCTCGGAATTGCCGTCCAGCTATAAAAGCGCGGACAGCGTTGTGGCCCAGATCAAATCCTATGATCTGGCCGAGATCGAGGATTATATCGACCCCTACGGCTGCATCATGGCCGGTGATGTGCGGCCGTTCTGGAAAAACAAGAAGAAAGGCCGCAGGTAGCTGTGGCCTTCGTCATTTGTACGAGTTGGTCGGGATTTTGATGAAGCCCTCATTTGTATCCAGCTCGGGCGTTCCCGAAAGCTCTAGTCAGCTATGCACAGAATTCGCCAGCTGGTTGGGGTAATAACCAGCCCGGGCGACGTCTGCGGGTCGCAGTTGATTTAGGTTAAATCCTCAACCCGTGCGTCAGGTGCATTTCGTTTAACGGACTCGATCCCGTTGTCGCGTGCAGAGGTGGTTGTGTAGCTTTCGCTTGTACCGATTACCTGACCATTGCTGGCTTTCAGATTGAACATATGGCCACCGGATTTGGTTTCCTTGCGTTCGAATCTTTCGTCGCTTGGTGCGTTTGTCTTGACGGATGAAATACCGTTCTCAGCGCTTGCTTTCTGGACATAGCCTTCGCTGGCCAGAATGATCTCACCGTTTCCGGCTTTCAGCCGAAACCTGAACTCTCCAGCCTTGTCTTTGTAAATCTCAAATTTGCCAGCCATGTGATGTCCCTCAATTCTATTGCAATCCTTGCTTGCGATGTTGCTACGTTTGCAACGCGGCAACAAGAGTTTTCAGGATATTCAGGGTGTGCACGTGACTAGAGCCGAGATTTATCAAAGACGAGCCAGGATTGCATTGCCCGTCTAATCTGAATTTACCGCAATCAAATGAGCGATTGGTAGGATTTGCGCCGCGATCTGATCTCTGAGTTGCGCGAGTGTCATATCGTCATTCTTGACGAACTCGACGAAAGCCTGATTCAGGGCATTGAAGATCAGCGCACCCAAGTCCGACGCAACAAGGCTTTGGCGCACTTGGCCCCGGTCTTGCAGGGCGGCGATCAACTCGGTCACTTGTGCCGCGAGGCGGCGATCCTGCTCGGCGTAGCGCCGACCGCTTGGCGTATTGGGGTGCTCGATTGAGTGCGCGATCGCCGTACGCCACATCTCTTTCGAGAGATATTCGAGGGAGTGGTCGTAATACTGGTAAATCAGACCTAGGATCGCGTCCTCGACGCGTAAAGGTGGATTCGCCAGGATCGGCGCGCCCGCTGTGATGACCTCTTCGACCTCCATGGCGACCGTGGCGATCAGGATGTCCCCTTTGGTTTCATAGTAGTTGTAAACAGTGCCGACCGAGACCTCGGCCATCTCAGCCAGATCTTCGATTTTCACGGACCGATACCCGTGTGACCGGAATTTCGCAGACGCAGCTTCCAGGATGCGCCGCTCGCGCGCCGCCTTTTGCCGCTCTCTTAATCCTGCCATTTGGAAAAACGACCTCGTTTGGCATAAATCTAAGTTTAGAGTTGACTACAAAGGTGAGGCTGTTCAAGTTTTTTGTGACAGACCCGGAAAAAAACAGGGCAAACCGAAATCAACAGGAGATGAAACGAATGCAAATTGGACGTAAAATCCTTGGTGCGTCGGCGCTGGCCCTGATGGCTGGTACGGCCTGGGCCGAAGGCGAACTGAATGCTCTGGTGTGGTGCGACCATACCGATCCCGAACTGATCGCTCCGTTTGAGGCGAAGCACAACGTCAAGGTCAATCTGCGGGAATACGAGGGAACGGGCGCGGCACTTGCGCTGCTGGAGCAATCCAGGCCCGGCGACTGGGACGTGCTTGTGGTCGACGGGATCGATGTGTTCCGCGCAGTCGAGGCCGGTGTTCTGGCCCCGCTGCCCGAGGGCGCGGTCTCGACTGCGGATTACTTCCCCGAAGTTGTCATGGCCGAAAACAACACAGTTGACGGCGTGACCTATGCCGTGACCGAGAAATTTGGCTACAACACGATCTCGTACAACTCGGCCAAGGTCGATCCCGCAGATATGGAAAGCCTGAGCACTGTCTGGTCCGAGAAATATGACGGGCGGATTTCGATCTATGACTACTACCTGCCCGTGATGGGGCTGGCCGCCATTGCCGAAGGCATTGCAACGGACGCAATTGGCGCGGGAGATTTGGCAAAGATCGATGGTGTCCTTTCAACCATGCGAAGCCGAGCTGCCTCGGTCGCGGGGGTGGTTGCGGCGCAAACGGCACTGGCGACAGGCGAAGTAGATATCGTTGTGGGTGGGGGTGAGTGGCTGACGGCCGTGCTCGCCTCGGAACAGCCGGAACTGACATGGACCATCCCCAAGGAGGGCGCGGTTCGCTGGGCGCAATCCATCGGCGTGGTCGAGGGGGCCAGTAACCCCGATCTGGCGGTTGAGTTCATCAAGTACATCACCAGCCCCGAAGGGCAGGCCCGTCTGGCGACGTCTTCGTGCTTTTGGGGAATGCCCGCAAATGCCAAGGCCGGAGACGTTCTGACCGACGCACAAAAAGACATCCTGCGCTGGGATCAACAGCCTGACTATCTGGCGTTGACACAGCTTTACCCTGCACCGGATGCAGATCTGGACATCGAAATGCAGGATCTGTGGCTGGAAACTCTGCAGCAGTGAACATGTCCAAGGACCAGGTCCGCGGCTGGGGCTTTGTAACCCCGGCCCTGCTGTGGACCATCGCCTTTTTCATCGTGCCTTTCGTTGTGATGGGCGCGATGAGCCTTGCTTCGCTTGAAGGGCGAACGCTTGTTTGGGATCTGTCACTGGCCAACTACGCCAAGCTGCTTGAAAAGAAATATCTATGGCGGGCGATCCTGGTTTCGCTGGAAATCACACTGACGGTGACGGTGATCTCGGTCGTGCTGGCATATCCGCTGGCCTGGATCATTGCCTTTCGTGTGTCACCGCGCTGGCAGCGTCTTGCCCTGCTGCTGGCAATCCTGCCGTTCTGGACCTCCTATGTGGTGCGCTCCTATGCATGGTTGCTGGTTCTGGCGCGTGAGGGCGTGGTGAACGAGACCCTGATGTGGATCGGAGCCATCGCCGAGCCGATCACGCTGGCCAATACGCGCTTTGCTACGGTGGCTGGCTTTGTGCATTTCTTTGTGATGCTTCTGACTCTGACGATCTATGCCAACCTGATCCAGCTGTCCCCGAACTATCGCCGGGCGGCAATGGACCTAGGCGCTAACGCGTTTCAAACCTTCCGACACGTGATCTTGCCGTTGACTCTGCCCGGTATCGTCACCGGAGCATTCCTAACGTTTGTCCTATGTATCGGCGACTACGTCACGCCGCAGATTCTGGGCGGCAATACCGAATTGACCGTGCCGCAGGTTATCATGGTGCAACTGGGACGGCGCGCGGATTTTCCGTTGGCCTCGGCGCTGGCCATCGTCTTGATGAGCATCGTTGCGCTGGCCTATCTGCTGTCTGCCCGCTGGTTAAGGCTTGACCGGTTATGATGCGCTTTCTGCCCTGGGCCTACCTGATCGCTGCGTTTGTATTTATCTACCTTCCGGTGGGCGTGCTGGTCCTGTTCTCGTTTCAGGAAGGATCGCTGCCTGTGCCACCGTTCAACGGGCCGTCCCTGCAATGGTATCAGACCATTCTTGGGGACGAGGATTTGATGGCAGCGCTGCGCAATTCGATCCTTGTCGCGTTCGGGTCGTCTGCGGTTGCCGTGGCGCTGGGATTTCTGGCGGCATACGGGCTTGCACGGCACGTTCTGCCAGGATCGGCCCTGATCCGAGGACTGCTGATCGCCCCCCTGACGGTCAGCTACCTGATCGTTGGGCTGGGCCTGCTGATCGTTCTTACGCGCTCGGGCTTTGGCGTTTCGCTTTGGACCGCAGCCATCGGGCATGTGGTCATCAACTTGCCGCTGGCCTTTGCCATCATCTATGCCTCGATGGGAGCACAACAGCAAAACGCCGAACGCGCCGCCCGTGATCTGGGCGCGTCCGAGCCCAAGCTGATCGCGTTGGTGACAGTACCGATGTTGCTGCCCTCGATTGCGGCGGCCTTTTTCTTGTCGGTCACGCTCAGCTGGGATGAGTTTATTATCTCCTTCCTGCTGACCCGCTTTGACGTCACCTTGCCGGTTGAAATCTGGTCGCTGCTCAGGTCGGGCCTGTCGCCGCAACTGAACGCAATCGGCAGCTTTGTCTTCTTGATTTCAGTTGCGGTTGTGCTGCTGCTGGAACTCACCATCTTTCGGAAAGGCCGCCAATGACCGCGTCTGTCACGTTTTCGGGTCTCAATCACTGGTTTGGTCAGTTTCAGGCGCTGTCCGGGATCGACCTGCAGATCGAGGCCGGTGAATACGTGACTCTGCTGGGCCCGTCCGGCTGCGGCAAGACCACTCTTTTGTCGATCCTAGGGGGGTTTCTTGAGCCTACCCAGGGCCGCGTGCTGATCGGCGGTCAGGACATGACCCGTGTAGCGCCGGTCAAACGTCCCACGACCACGGTGTTTCAGGATTATGCCCTGTTTCCGCACATGTCCTTGCGCGACAATGTTGGCTTTGGCCTGCGTATGAGCGGTATGGGTCGGAAAGACCGCCACGCACGCGCCGAACAGATGTTGGATCTGGTCGGCCTGAAGGATGCAGCGCTCAAACGTCCTCATGCCCTGTCCGGTGGGCAGCGACAGCGCGTCGCCCTAGCGCGGGCGCTGGCCGTCAACCCGGACGTTCTGCTGCTTGACGAACCGTTGGGCGCGCTGGACCTCAAGCTGCGGCGATCCATGCAGGACGAGTTGAAAAGCATTCAGCAACAGATCGGTACAACCTTTGTCCACGTCACTCATGATCAGGAGGAAGCCATGGCGATTGCCGACCAGATCGTGGTCATGAGCCGTGGCCGGATCGAAGATCACGGTACCCCGGACCGGGTCTACCGCTATCCGGCAACCCTGTTCACGGCGGATTTCATGGGCGAAAATAACCACATTTCAGGTGTGAAATCCGGGGCGGGTTTAGAAACACCGTTTGGACTTTTGCCAACCCTGAACGCCCCGGCCTCGACCAAAGCCGCAATCTGCCTGCGCCCCGAGGATATCCGCGCCGACGATCAAGGATCATTCCCGATGGGGATGGCCACGGTGACTGCGGCGGCGTTTTTCGGAACCTATTGCCGGGCGCATCTTTCACCGGCCTGTGCCCCGGACCTGAGCCTGACGGCCTATCTGGCCCCTGACCGCCCTTGGGCGCAGGGCGATGTGGTATCGTTGTCCGCAGATGTCGAGAATTTTCGCCTGTTCGAACCGGAGACCCCCTGATGCAGCGCGCGCAACCGCAGGATTGGTACCGCACCACCCGCAAAGGTGAAGACATTACCCTGATCGATGAGCCTTTCATCACGCCTTTCTATCGCTGCAACATGTGGCATGTACGTGGACGCGACCGCGATATGCTGGTCGACAGCGGCATGGGCGTTGTGTCGCTGCGGACATGGGTGCCTCTGGTGACCGAACGTGCGTTGACGGCGGTCGCAAGCCACACCCATTTCGACCATATCGGCTGTCATCATGAGTTCGAGGACCGCGCGGTCCACAGGGCCGAGGCCGATATTCTGGCCAACCCGACGCGCGTGGCGACGCTGGCCGACCCCTACGTGACGGACGAGATTTTCGACTGCCTGCCGCCATTGCCCTACCGATCCGACACATATGCGGTCAGCGGTGCGCAGGCGACGCGACTGTTGGACGATGGCGATATCGTCGATCTTGGGGACAGGCATTTCGAGGTGATCCACACGCCGGGTCATTCGCCGGGCGGAATTGCTTTGTGGGAGGCCGCGACAGGCATCCTGTTCTCGGGCGATATTGTCTATGATGGCGAGTTGATCGAAGACACCTATCACAGCAATGCCCAGGACTACTACAGCTCGATGGTGCGCTTGTATGATTTGCCGGTGGAAACCGTGCATGGGGGTCACTTCCCCAGCTATGGTCGAGACCGCCACCGCGAAATCATTCGCGCGTGGTTGGATGGAAAGAACGCGTCAACGGCGTAAGGCTTTCAGTTTTTCGCCATGTAGGTCACGACCCCGTTGCAGATCGTAGCCTCAACGGCGGTGTCACCTGCGTTTCTATCCGTCAACACCCGGTCCAGAACTACGATATCAGCTAGCATGCCGGGGGCCAGACGCCCGAACTGATCATCGCGGCGGCAGGCATAGGCCCCTTCGCTGGTATAGGCGGCTAGGGTATCTTCAAAACTCAGTCGCTCGTCCTTTTGATCGGCGTCCCAGACCTGCCGGGTCAGGGCGATGTCAATGCCGGTCAGAGGTGGCAGGGCGGCAATCGGCCAATCGCTTGAGAAACAGACACGCGCACCCGCCTCCTTGAGCGTCCGCCACACATAGGCGTCAGGCCATTGGTCCCAGCCGATGATCGAGGCCAGAGGCTCTAGCGGGAAATCCCCGCATCCCGGCGGATGCGGCGTCATGAACGAGGCGACCACATCAAGCGCGGCAAAGCGGTGCCGGTCTGCAGGGTCGAGCAATTCGATATGTTCCACCCGGTGCCGATTACCCTGTGGGCCGTTGGCAGAGTGAGCGGCCTCATAACCGTCCAACACCACGCGCACGGCCCCATCCCCAATGGCATGAACCGCGATCTGAAACCCGCGCTTGTCCAGTGCCACCGCCAGATCGGCAAATCGGGCCGGGTCATGCAGCGGCGCGCTTTTGTGGCCAGGTGTATCGGGGTAATCCCGCACCCGGTATCCGGTGTGCGCATCCAGTGTGCCGTCCATGAAAAATTTGACCCGGTTGCACCACAGCATCGGGCTGTTCAGCTTACGCCGCATCTGCTCGGCAATCTCGATGTTTTCGACGGGTTCGCCGGGCGTGAAGTGATAGGGTAGCTCAAGCCGGCAACACAGATCGCCTTCGGCTTCGATCTCTTGCAGAAGACTGGCCTGGTACAGGTTGCCGTCCATATTGATGATTGTCGTGATACCGTGCTGGGCGCAGTATTGCAGCCCTTCGCGCATCAATACCTTGTCGGCCTCGCGCTGAGCTTGCGTCACTTCTTGGGCCGGTTCGATCCCCTCCAGCCCCAGAACCTCGCGCCCACCATGGCGGCCAAGCGCCTGTATCGTGGCAACGGCCGGAGGCTCAATCAGCGTGCCAGTGGCGATCCCGTCCGGGTCCAATTCAATATGCGAACCCGGTCCCAGATCGCGCCCCCGCAACACATCTGCAGCTTGTAGCGCCGCGGTATTTGCCCAGCCGTTGTGAAAATCAGCGCTTTGCAGCAACAGCGGGCGATCGAGGCATATCGCGTCAAGAATATGCCGGTCCGGATTTTGGCGACCGTCAAAACTCGCGTAGGCCAGACCCTGTGCCACAAGCAGGCTGTCATCTGGGTTTTGTGCGGCAAACTTCCGAATGGCGCGGGTCAGGGCTGCAGTGCCCGTGATCGCCTCAAGCCGCAATACCTTCAGGGAATAGGCGCCGAAAAACAGATGCATATGGCTTTCGACAAAGCCCGGCAGAACCGTTGCGCCCTCGGCGTCGAGGACCCGGGTGTCGACGGTACATAATGCCTTGATCTCTTCCGTTGATCCAACCGCTGCGACCCGATCCCCCGACACGAATATCGCCTGCTGCCGAGGGCCACCGGGCTCCATCGTGCGCAGATCTGCATTCACGATCGCAAGCGAAGAGGTCATGCGCGCGGCTTTCAACTAGGGGTGGGCTAGGTTCAGCGCCACGGTGTCTGACAAATAGGGGTTCTCGTCGCGCGATTGGGCATAGGCATCTGGATCAATCGAAGCCGAGATCACCTGTCCGCCTTCCCCCGCAAAACCCAGCTGCTGACCGTCCGGGGCCACGATCGAGGACATACCCTGATAGGCATAGCTTTCGTCAGAGCCTGCGTGGTTGGCGTACACGACAAAGACCTGATTTTCAAAGGCGCGCACCGGCACAACCTGTTGCGTGATGAACGCACCGGCTGGGCCTTCGGCCATCGCTGTTGGCACAATGATCACCTGCGCCCCGGCATGCGCCAACCGACGCACGTTTTCAGGAAATTCGATATCGTAGCAGATCAGAAAACCAAGGGTCAGACCGGCCATTGTGGTCATCACCAAGGACCGCTCGGGCGTCTGGAAGATACCTTTTTCATAGGGGCCATACAGACAGTTCTTGCGATAGATCAGCGGACTATCAGGGTCATCACGGTTGATGATCAAGGCGCTGATATAGCGGGCGTCGCCATCGGCCTCGGGGAAACCCGCGACAAGGCTGATGCCGCTGTCACGCACCGCCTGCGTCAACTGTTGAACCCATGGCCCATCTTTCGGTTGCGCCAGATCGCGCAGAACTGCACCTCGCCCGTATCCGGTGATGGCCAGTTCGGGCGCAACCAGCAGATCGGCATCCGAATCGTGCAGGGCCTGTTCGATTTGGGCTAACCGATCCTCGGTGCTGCCTCCAGCTTGCATCTGAAATGCGGCGATCTTCATGGCACACGTCCCTATGTTCCGGCGCAGTTCGATCAAAATTTCAGCGCCCGCGGTCGCGACCGTATTCAGCGCGCCCGATTTTGCAAATAGTGCGTTGCAAAACGATACATTTCTCGGGCTCAATGCAAGGATGAAAATCACGGGTTCAGATATCCATCTTTTGACTGTTTTCGACAGTGTCGTTCGGAACCGGGGCTTCTCGGCAGCGCAGGTCGAGCTGGGCCTCAGCCAGCCCACGATCTCGAACCACATAACCGCGCTTGAAGAACGTCTGGGCGTGCGTCTGTGCCAGCGCGGGCGGCGCGGGTTTCTGCTGACTGAAAAAGGGCGGATGGTGCATCAGATCGGTCTGGCACTGATGGACTCGCTGGATCAGCATTCGACCCATCTGGCCGAGTTAAAGGGCAATCTGGTTGGGCGTCTAAAACTGGCCGTTGTGGACGCCACCACAACCGATGAGGCATTCAAGCTGCCGCAGGCGATCAAACAGTTCACCGAGGCTGCTCCGGCCGTGCGTATCGACCTTGTGATTTCCGAACCGCAAGATATTCAGCAAGGTGTACTGGACGGTACCTACCATATCGGATTTGGTAGTTTTGACAATGTAAGCAATGGCTTAAACCTGACCGACCTGTATCGCGAACATCACGCACTCTATTGTTCGGACACTCATCCGTTGTTTGGGGTTCCGGAACACGCCCTTGGTGATGATGCCATTGCCCAGCAGGCTTGGGTCCACCGCGGGTATTGGAACCAGCAAAGGCAAAAGACCCAGCATTCCTCGGACCGAGACCTTTTTGCGCAAGAAATCGAAGCGCAGCTGATCCTGATCCTCAGTGGGGCATATATCGGGTTGTTGCCGCTGCATCTGGCCTCGGGTTGGGAAAAGCAGGGGCGGTTGCGGCGCTTGCCCAACAGCAGCCGTGATTATTCTTGCCCTATGCAGATCGTCACACGGTCCGGAGCGGTACCTAAGGTAAATGGACTGTTCATCCAGACCCTTCAGCAAATGTATGAGGGGGAATACATTGCTAAATGACAATGTAAGGGTTTGCGCATCGCTATTTTTTGGCCCAACCGAGCCAATTAGGGTCAGCAGGACTTTCGTATGACCTCAGCTGCAGGAACCATAATGCCAGACACGACCGCGCCGCGTTACAACCAACCCCTGGGCGGCAATGACATGCCCCGTTTCGGAGGCGGCACGACAATGATGCGACTGCCCGCGCAGGAAACCGCCGCCGGACTGGACGCCTGTTTCGTGGGCATTCCGATGGATATCGGCACCTCGAACCGGACGGGAACGCGTCACGGGCCACGTGCGATCCGCGCCGAAAGCTGCATGTTGCGGCCCTTCAACATGGCCACGGGCGCGGCACCATTTGCCAAGATGCAGGTGGCCGATATTGGCGATGTGGCGATCAACACGTTTGATCTTAAGAAAACCATGGACATCATCACCGAGGCTTATGATGAGATACTCAGCCACGATGTGGTTCCGATCACACTGGGCGGAGATCACACGCTGACCTATCCGGTGCTGCGCGCGATCGCCCGCAAACACGGTCCGGTGGCCTTGATCCATGTGGATGCGCATTCGGACACGAATGACGAGATGTTTGGCGAAAAGATCGCCCATGGCACTCCGTTCCGCCGTGCGGTCGAAGATGGGCTGTTGCAGAATGACAAGGTGTTCCAGATCGGCCTGCGGGGGACGGGTTACGCGCCCGATGATTTTGACTGGGGCCGCAATCAAGGCTTTACTGTCATTCAGGCCGAGGAGTGCTGGCACAAATCCCTGACCCCCCTGATGCAGGACATTCGCGCGCGGATCGGGGATGTGCCGACCTACCTGACCTTTGATATCGACAGTCTGGACCCGGCCTACGCGCCCGGAACCGGGACGGTCGAAATGGGCGGGCTGACCAATATTCAGGCGCTGGAAATCGTGCGCGGGTGTGCAGGGTTGAACCTTGTCGGCACAGATTTGGTCGAGGTCTCGCCGCAATATGATGTCAGCGGCTGTACCGCGCTGATCGGGGCCAATCTGGCCTATGAAATGCTTTGCGTCCTGCCCAAAAACCGGGCCAACTGAACAAAACCAACAGGAGATCACAATGCCAACCACTTTTTCTCGTCGCCGATTTCTAGGCACCGCCGCCGCAACTGGGGCTGCCACACTGGCCGCGCCAGCCATCGTTCAGGCGGCGCAGCCGCTCAAGGTTGGAACTTATGGTGGGTTCTTTGAAGACAGCTTCAAGCAGTTCATCTTCCCCGAATTCACCAAGGCCACTGGGATCGAAGTGAACTCGGTCGCCGTTCCTACCGGCGAGACATGGCTGGTTCAGATCAAGAACGCTGCCCGCGCCAAAACCGCCCCGGCAGATGTGTCGCTGATGGCGGGTATTCCGCGCAGTCAAGGGGCGGATCAGAAAGTGTTCAAGGCGCTGGACGACACCAAAATCCCGAACCTTGCCAACATGACCGACACGTTCCAGGACAGATATGACGACGGAAACCTGTTCGGTGTTGGCGCGGTGTCTTGGTATATCACGCTGTGCACCAATTCGGACGAAATCCCGCAGGCTCCTGACAGCTGGGCCGCGCTATGGGATGAGACATACAAAGATCAGATCGGTCTTCTGGGTCTGGCCTCGAACTCGTACATGCTTGAGGTAACGGCGACGACTTTCTTTGGTGGAACGGACATACTTGATACCAAAGATGGCATCCAACAAGTGTTCGACAAGCTGTCCGAAGTAGTGCCCAATGTGCGGCTTTGGTACAAGGACGAAGGCGCGTTCCAGCAAGCGCTGCAGGACGGTGAGATTCCGATGGGCCAGTACTATCACGACGTGGCCGGTCTGGCCGCTGCCGAAGGCTTCCCGGTTGTCTCGACTTTCCCGAAAGAGGGTGGGATCGTGGACTCGGGCTATTGGATCGTGCCTGAACACGCCAAACCGTTGGATGAGATCCACGCATTTATCGACTTCATCGCTGCGCCCGAAACGCAGGCGTTGTTGTCGCGCAATGTCGGCACCGCTCCTGTGATCGACCCGAGCCTGACCGATCTGACCGCCGAAGAACTCGCCGCGGTGAGCAGCCCCGAGGCTCCAATCGTTCCGCGGTATGATGTCTACAAAGAGCATGCCAACTGGATTTCCGACACCTGGAACCAGATGATCGCGGGCTAACACCACTCACGACACTGGCCCGTCCCGCGCAGGTGGGGCGGGCCGCTTCCCTTGTTGAAAGAAAAGACCCTTATGCCAGGTTTAAGCATCGAAAACGTCACCAAGAAATTCGGCACTGTGACGGCCGTTAAAGATGTGAACCTTCAGTTCAATACCGGCGAGATGATCTGTTTTCTGGGTCCGTCTGGCTGTGGCAAGACCACTCTGCTGCGGATGATCGCCGGGCTGGACGAACCCACGCAAGGCACGATCCGTTTCGAGGATCAGGACCTGACCGGCGTGCCTGTGCATCAGCGTAATATCGGCATGGTGTTTCAGTCCTTTGCGCTGTTTCCGCATCTGAATGTTGGCGAAAACATCAGCTATGCGATGCGCATTCGGGGCCATTCCCGATCAGAATGCGAGGATCGCGCGCGGCAGTTACTGGACATGGTGCACCTGCCGGGGCTTGAGGGCCGCAAAATCTCGCAGCTGTCGGGCGGTCAACGTCAGCGCGTCGCCATCGCACGGGCCCTTGCGCTGAACCCACATGTGTTTTTGTTGGATGAGCCGATGTCAGCGCTGGATGCCAATCTGCGCGAGGTCATGCAGATCGAGCTGCGCAAGCTGCAACAAGAGCTTGGGATCACCACTGTCGTCGTCACTCATGATCAGACCGAAGCGATGACGATGGCCGATCAGATCGTGGTCATGGGAAAGGCGCAGGTGCTGCAGACCGGCACCCCGATGGAGATTTACAAGACCCCGGTCGACAAATTCGTGGCCGGTTTCATCGGCACCAGCAACCTGCTGTCTGCCAAGATGTCAGGGCCTGACCGTGTACATGTGAACGGGGTTGATCTGACGGTGGACGGCAACACTGGAACCTTCACCAAGGGCGATGACGTTCTGCTGATGACCCGCCCCGAAGAGGTGTTCGTGCATCATCCCTCGGACGTGGATGTGGCCAACTCAGTCACCGGTACGGTGACATTCGTGCGCGATATCGGCGCCACGATCGAGATTTTGGTGGATTGCGCCGGGCACGAGGTGATCTCGGTCCTGACACCAAAGGACTGGCCCAATGTGAAAGTGGGTGATCAGGTCCATGTTGAAATGCCTGCTACGGCCTGCAGCGTGTTGGCGGTATAGGAGGGCGAAATGCAGACAAGCGCGCTTTCCCGCTATATCGGGCTGATCCCGTCCTCGGTGATGATCGGGGCGTTTTTTGTGATCCCCTTCGTCCTGATCCTGCTGACCAGTGTGTCCACGCCTACCGATGACGGAGGTTATGCCACCAGCTTTGACCTCCAGCATTTTGAACGATTTCTGACCTGGTTCTATATCGAACGGGCGTTGTTCTCAGCAGGTCTGTGCGCGCTGATCGCAGTGCTGAGCCTGCTGATCGCGTATCCCTTCACCTATTTCCTGACCACTTTCCCTCCGCGCTCGCAGACCTTTTGGTTGATCTACATTCTGGCGCAGCTGTCCCTGTCCGAAGTGCTGATCGCCTTCAGCTGGCAAATCCTTTTGTCCCGCACCGCAGGCGTGGCCAACATACTTGTCTGGATCGGGGTGATTGAGAAAAGCTTTGCCATGACCCCCTCGGCAGGCGCTGTGGTCGCCGCGCTGGTCTATTTGACCGTGCCGTTTTCGGTCTTGCTGCTGTTTCCCGCGCTCAGCCGGTTGGACAAAAACTTGATCGAGGCATCGCGCACGCTTGGGGCTTCGCCTTTGCGGACGTTTTTCACGGTGATCATTCCCGTTACGCGGCCTGCGATCATCTCGGGCGGGGTGACGGTGTTCGTGCTGACGCTAGGGGCCATCATTGTGCCGCAGGTTCTGGGTAAGCCCGAACACTGGACGCTGTCAGTGCTGATTACGGATCAGGCGATATTCAATTTCAATATGCCCTTTGCCTCAGCGCTGGCAGTGGTGTTGCTGGTTCTCAGCGCGACGGTGATCTGGCTGGTCACGAAATTCTCGGGGAAAAAGACATGAGGGCTCTGCGCAGTATCTATCTGGCGCTATTCGCGCTGTATCTGATCGGGCCGATCCTTGTGATTGCGGCCGTTTCGTTCAACGCCAAAAAGTTCTTGGCCTTCCCGCCGCGCGGCTTTTCCTTCCGCTGGTATGCCGAGGTTTTCGTGGCAAATGACTGGTTCACGGCGCTGAAAAATTCGCTGTTCATCGCCTTTGCCTCGGCCAGCCTCTCGGTTCTGATCGCGATGCCGGTGGCCTATTTCGCATGGCGCTATGGGCTGCGGTATGCCAAGGCGCTGCTGGCGCTTGGGGTGGCACCGTTTATCCTGCCGCCCGTCATCATGGCGCTGGCCTTCCTGTTGTTCTTCACCGGGATTGGGCTGAACGGCCTGATGATCAACGTCATCATTGCCCATGCGGTTTTCCTGCTGGCCCTGCCTTTGGTGACGATCTCTCTGGGGTTGGAAAGCGTCGATCACGCGCTGATCGAGGCCAGCCAGACCATGGGCGCCTCAAACGCCGTTGTCTTCCGCACGGTGATCCTGCCGATTGCCGCCCCCTTTGCCTTTGCGGGGTTTGCGTTCTGCTTTGTCCTCAGCTTGAATGAATACATCATCGCGCTTATGACCGTGGGCTTCTCGGTCGAGACACTGCCGATCAAGATTTTCAACGCCCTGCGCTATGGCTACACGCCGGTTATTGCGTCGATTGCGGTGATCTTCATGGTGATAAATATCGTGATTTTCGCCCTGATCGCGCGGTTCTCGAACCTCGCTCGTATTCTCGGCGCGATGGAGTAACCGAGCCATGCCCCATGATCACGATCCTCTGGAAGAAGGCCCCGCCCTGCGCGTGCGCGCGCTGGAGGAGCTGATGGTGGCCAAGGGGTTGGTCAAACCCGAAACGCTGGACAGTATCGTTGAATATTATGAGCGCGAAACCGGCCCGCGCAACGGCGCGGCTGTGGTGGCGCGTGCGTGGACGGATCCGGAATACAAAGACTGGCTACTGCGCGACGGGTCCGCGGCGATCAATGCGATGGGGTTCAGCGGGTTCCAGGGCGAACATATCCGGGTGGTCGAAAACACGGACGCGGTTCACAACGTCATCGTTTGCACCTTGTGTTCCTGCTATCCATGGCCGGTTTTGGGCCTGCCGCCCACATGGTACAAAAGCCCCGCCTACCGGTCGCGTGTAGTGCGTGAACCTCGTGCGGTTCTGGCGGAATTTGGTGTCAGCCTGCCCGAAGGGGTGCAGATCAAGGTTTGGGACAGCACGGCCGAGATCCGCTATCTGGTTCTGCCATGCCGCCCCGACGAGACCGAGGGGCTTTCCACGGCAGAACTGGCTGATCGTGTCACCCGCAACGGCATGATCGGCACGGCTTTGGTTTAGGGGCAGGGGATGGACGGCATTCATGATATGGGCGGGATGCATGGGTTTGGACCGGTTCCCTGCGATCAGGACCAAGCCTTTGACCACGAATGGCAAAAGCGCGCTTTTGCCCTGACCGAGGCTTTGGCTTGGTCCGTGCCCTTCTGCGCCGACGAACACCGCGCGGCAATCGAACGGATTGCCCCCGCAGATTACCTGCGGCTGGATTACTTCGAAAAATGGACCGTGGCCGCGACTGCGCTGGTACAAGCTGCGGGTCTGGTTGACCCGCAGGAAGTCGCGTCGGGTCTGAAACGGTTCGACATCCCGCAGGGTGATCATCCGGCGGTCGGTCTGGCTGACATATTGGCTGCCACCAAGGCAGGGGCCGAGATGACATTCCCCCCAACCACCGCCACGCCACGCTTTGCCATCGGTCAGTCAGTGCGCGTTCTGGCCAACAGTCCCGTTGGTCACACGAGGGTTCCTCGTTATGTGCGAAACCACGTCGGGAAGGTCATCGCCGATATGGGGGTGTTTCAGTTCGCCGACTCGATGGCAAGCGGGCAAGGCCCTGATCCTCAGCATTGCTATACGGTTGAATTTTCGTCCAGGGATTTGTGGGGCAGTGCTGCAGACGCCAATGGTTGCGTCTGTCTTGATCTTTGGGAGAGTTATCTTGACGATGTGTGACGCCCATGACGTGGCGTTGCAAAACGTCCGCCGCTCGATCCCCGGGCTGGATGAAAACGGCCCTTTGTTCCTTGCTCCATGGCAGACTCGGATATTTGCTCTTGTCGTGGCCATGGTCCAACAAGGGCATTTCCCTTGGACGACGTTCCAATCCCGCCTTTCGGCCCTGATCACTGAAATGGAAAGGCGCAACAGTGCAGGTACGGCACGGGCCGTGGAAACGGCTTACTTCGATTGCTGGCTGCGCGCTGTAGAGGATACCTTGACCAGTGAGGGTTCTCTGAATGCCCCGGAATTGGAAAACAAAATTTTGGATATTCAGCAAACAGTTGCCAAGATCAGAACGGCACAGTCTGCGTAGATCCAAAGTTCCAGCGTTCAGGATTAGCATCGGGGTAAAGGGAGCAGGTCCTTCTGCTTAGATCACGGATTTGATGCGTCTCTATCGCTCGGCTGTGGTGATAAAGAAATAGACCCACTCTCCTTTGAAGTCAGGGTTGACGACCCGAGCTTCGGCGACGCGAGATTTGAGGAACTTAAGGTAAGCATCTGCCGGTTCGATTAGTGGGAGATCCTCTTGGTATAGCGGATCTGACGCAGCAAAGGCGACGGCGATTTCCTGTCCGTAGGGTGGACCTATCGTGATGAAAAGGCCGGAATCACCCGGCGCGGCCGCGCCCACGCGCAATGCGGAATTTGCGAGTGTCGGCTGCATCGGGGTCGATGCATTCGGTCGCAAATGGATGACTTGCCCTTGGGCATCAAAGTAGTCGACATAGACGTATGCGTCGTAGTCTGCTCCGGTCAAATCAAGAACCAGTTGTTGACCGTTCACATAGCGAAACGCACGCGCGTGAACGTCTTCCCCAATCAATAGTGGATTGGTGATCTGGTCCGTTGATTGTGGCAAGCCAATATCGGCTATTCCGCTGAGTGCGCCGCATTGCGGGCGCGGCAGGATGCGCAACTTGTCCTCGACCTGGATGTTGGAACCCATCTGCGTCTGAAGAGCGGCCAGAACCGGGTTACGCAATCCATCCTCGGGGATATGTCCAATAAGCTGCAAAGTGTTTGTGTCTGGCTGAAACTGAACCTGCAGCCGTGCGCAGGGGACTTGCGCCAAAAGTCCATCGATCCCGTCGCGCAGGTTCTCGGCCGATTTTCCGGCATCTTCCGGCTGCATAAAGCTCTGGATCGCGGCCAATGAGACCGGGTCTATCGGTCCGTCGCCAGAGGTGGAAAACACCTCGGATGCTGCAGTTTGCGGGATGTCGGGAACCGTTTGTGTCAGGACGACGGGTTGGAGTTGCACGGATTGTGAGACGTCCGTAGTGGGTAGCGCCGGGGGCACGGTTTGCGCCAGCGGTTGCTTCAATGAGACCGGATTGGCCTGTACCGAAGCAGAGACCAACTGTGATGCGGGTAATGCTGTCGCTTGCAGTGGCTGAGATGTGGCGGAAACGGACTGTGCGGGGTCGAGCTTTGCCTCAGACGCCGACAAAGCATCGGTGTCCGGAATAGTCACTGCAACCAGCTGCTGAGGAAGCTGAGCTGCAGTCGCTGTTGACTGTCGGATCGTGCTTTGGCCCAGCTGCGCGCCCGAGGCGTCCTCGGTTTGAGCGGTTTCTGAGTCTGGTTGAGATTCAACGGCCTCGCTTTGTTTTACCCGGTGGGCCGACAGCTGCATTTGTGTTTCGGGAACCGGCTGTTCATCAACCGGTTCGGGCTCGACGCTCCAGATAAGGGCAATGGCGCCTCCGACATGCAGGGCGAGTGAAACGACCAGCCCGATACCCCATAAGACGGTCCCCCGGATCATTGCGGCGATCCCGGAGGGGTTACTACCAACACCACATCGCGAGCGCCCATAGCCTCAAACTGAGCAATACGGGGCAGGATTGATCGTAAAGTTGCTTCGCGATGCGCATTGATGCGGATCAGAATGTCTGGTTGAGCCACCAGCAACGACTGAACGCGACGCTCGATGTCTTCCGGCGCTACGGTCTCACCGTCCAATGCGATTATGCCATCTGCTGCCACCGAGATTGTGATGCCGCCTGCGGGCATGTCCGCGCCGGTCACCGCGACGGGCGGAGCCACGTCAAAGGGTGCCGTGGCATCCATACGTCCGATCAGCATGAAGAAGACCAGCAAAAAGAAAACAACGTCGATCAGGGCAATGATCGTTTCGGGGTGGTGGCGTGGGGCAGGGCGGGTGATTTTCACGGGCTAGCCTCCAGTCGAACCACGCGCATGTTCACTGTCCCGGCCTGGGTGACTGTATCCATGACCGATACAAGAGATTGTAGCCTGGCCCCTCCGGTAGGCAGCACGATGACCTGAAGACCGGGGTCTCGGCTTAGGCGTCGGGTCAATAGGTCGGACAAATCATCATGAGATACCGCTTGGCCCTGATGAAACGGGGCTCCGTCCGTGCCTATGCGGATCAGTAACGTTTCAGCTGTGCCCTCTCCGGTCGTCCCTTGTGCGGGGCTGTCGCGCTGCGCCAGCGCCGGGATCATGTCGAGGTTCAAATACGTCGACGTAACCATGAAGAACACCAGCAAGATCAACATGACGTCGATCATCGGCACCAGCGAGATCAATGGCCGGGTTGGCTTGCGTCTGTTCAGGCTGAGATCGCTGTCCATCGACATCTTCCTAATGCGCGCCGCGCTCCTCCAATACCATGAGTTGGCCCACTGCGTTCTCGATGGATTGTGCGCCGGCTTCGGCCCGACCTGATAGTAATGAAGCCCCAATCGCGGCTGGAATGGCGACCACCAACCCTGCTGCAGTCGTCAAAAGTGCTTGCCATATACCACCTGCCAGAACCGAGGCATTTGCAGCGCCCTGTGCCAGCTCGAGCTCTTGAAAAGACTGGATCATGCCGGTCACTGTACCCAGCAAACCCAGCAGGGGTGAGATCATTGCAATTAATTCCAGCACGCGAATCCAGCTGATCATTGTGGCAAATTCCAAATTGCCGCGCCGTGTCAGCTCGGCCATTAAGGCGGGGCCTTTGAAGCCGTCGATAAGCCCCTGCATCGCGTAGGCACACACCCGGTCCGCTGGGGATTTGCCCGCGGCGACAGCCTGCTGCGCTGCTTGCCGTTCGCCCTTGGACCATTGTACAAAAGCTGCGTCCCTTACTGGTCCGCCCGAATTGACAGGGGCCAGTTTGATCACTTTGACGACGATTACGGTCAGAGACAGCAGGGATAGCAGCCCCAGAATGGCGATGATTGGGCCTCCGGTGCCCAAGTTTTCCAAGCCCGGCATGACTTATTGCGCCAGATTGGCAGCGGTCTTGCTGTCCAGCGCCAGAAGCGGGAAGCAATCGACAGGGTCGGAATTCTGCGGTTTGCATGCAGGCAGGTCGTGCAACAGAATTTCAGAAATATCCGAGCACTCAATTTCGGGGATTTCGAACAGTTTCAGAGTGGTCCGCTGAACGGGCAGAGGGGCGGCGTCAATCGACAGAAGCCGGTCGATCACCCCATCTTTGTCAAGGATCGCGAGCGACATTTCAAATTCTTCGAAACTGTTGTCTGTCTGATTGCGAAAAAGGAAAAATGCGCGGCAGCCTCCTGCTTCGCCAGGTTCGAATTTGTTAAGCTCGATTGAAAGCCTGCTTTCGTCCGCCTGGGCCATTAAAGCTGCACATGAAAGCGCGATGGCTGCAATAAGTCTTGTTCTCATTCTTCTCCCCATTCCCGATTGGCGGGCTTGCGCCGTGGTTCCGAAACACCGCTTCGTCCGACTTTGAGCAATCATTGCAGCATTGAACCGCAGGCAAGAAGAAAAAAATACATTGCAACTACATCTAAATCCGTCAGCCAAAAGAAAAATCGCTGTTGCCCACCGTAGCGGCCAAGCAATGTCGTAAAAAAAACGTATTTTTAAGGTTTGACTTTGTGCCGGGTGTGCGGCTGATTCAACACAATGACTGGGCTTAAAACGTGAAATGTGTGCAAGTTTTGTCACTCTGTGAAATAGTTCATATTGGTAGTCGGGAACATCACGTTAAGCGGTGCCAACAAACGAAAAAGCGGTTCTCAACCGTCACGTTATTGGGGAGAGTATGAATTTATCGTCTTATCTGGAGCCCAGAAACGAAGACCAGCCGAGCGGCGAAAACCTGGAATATGATCCGGCGTTTACCGATCTGGAAATAGCCGCGCAGCCAGGCGAAGAACGGCAAATGGGTGACGAGGTCGTCGCTGCCGAAGAACAGGACTGGGGCGATGTCGAGTCCAAAGCGCTGGCGATCATGGAGCAAAGCCATGACCTGCGTGCCGCGGTTTATCTGGCCGAGGCCGTATTGCACACCAAGGGCCTGCCTGCATTTGCGACCTCTCTGAATTATATCAAATCCCTGCTCGAAGATTTCTGGGAGACATGTCACCCCGAGCTGGACGAAGATGATGGCGATGCGACTATGCGGATCAACGCGGTGCGTGGTCTGGCTTCGTCGGATCGCATGGTAAAAGCGCTGCGCCGCACGGGTCTGACGGACAGCCGTATGTTTGGGCGCATGACTCTGCGTCACTTGGACGTTGTGGATGGTCGGATCAATATGCCCGCCGATCTGGACGACATCCCGGACGCCAACAGCGTTGCTGCAGCCTTCAAAGACACCGATGACGAGGTGCTGTCTGCAAATGCCGATGCGGTTTCGTCAGCGCTAGAGGATGTCAGCGCGATTGACGCTGTGTTCTCGGACAAGACGCCAGGCGAAGGCCCCGATCTGGATCCTTTGATTGTGGCGCTCAAGAGCATCAAGCAAGCACTGGCTCAATATGCCGATGTTGGTGAGGTTTCTGCCGATGACATGGTAGAGGCAAACGTTTCAGCGCCTTCTGCGGCCCCGACTGGTGGTGCGGCAGCGCCGGCATCTGCGGGCGGTGGTGCGATCAATTCGCCCGACGATGTGACCCGGATGCTGGATCGCATTATGGACTACTATGCGCGGTGCGAGCCATCCAGCCCGCTTCCCATTTTGCTGGAGCGGGCCAAGCGCTTGGTCAATGCCGACTTTCTTACGATCATCGAAGACATGGCCAAGGAAGGCCTGGACGAAGTACGCCAGATTGGTGGCCTGAAAGATGATGATGACGATGGATTTTAATCCGCGCCCGGCATCGCCGGAGCGGGGACCGAAACAAAAAACTGACGGATGAATCGAGGAGCAACAGATGGCTGACAGTTCACAAAAATTCATAGCCCGGAACAGGGCTCCGAGGGTTCAGATCGAATATGATGTGGAGCTTTACGGAGCCGAGAAAAAGGTGCAGCTGCCCTTCGTTATGGGCGTCATGAGCGATTTGGCCGGTAAGTCTGAGGTGGAACAGCCTGCCGTCGCTGACCGGAAATTCCTGGAGATCGACGTCGACAATTTCGATGACCGGATGAAGTCGATGGCGCCGCGTGCAGCGTTTACCGTGCCGAACACGCTGACCGGTGAAGGTAATTTGGCGGTGGATATCACTTTCGAAAGCATGGACGATTTCAGTCCCGCTGCTATCGCCGCCAAGGTTGCTCCGCTGAAAGAGCTGCTGGATGCGCGGACGCAGCTGTCCAACCTGATGACGTACATGGATGGCAAAACCGGGGCCGAGGATCTGATTTCGAAAATCATGCAGGACCCCAGCCTGCTGAAAACACTTGCAGCCCAGCCCAAACCGGGCGGCGACGCTGCCGAGGAGGAATAAAAGATGGCCGATCAAGAAGCCAATGTAGAAGCCGCCGAAGGCGCAACAGCGTTTGGATCCTCAGAATTCGAAGCGCTGCTGACCAAGGAATTCCGTCCGAAATCGGATCAGGCGAAAACCGCTGTGGAAAGCGCGGTTAAGACGCTGGCCGAGCAGGCGCTGGCCAATACCGGCCTGATTTCGGATGACGCTTTGCGCTCGATCGAAGGTATCATTGCCGAGATCGACAAGAAACTGACCGAACAGGTCAACCTGATCTTGCACCACGAAGAATTCCAACAGATGGAAAGCGCGTGGCGCGGCCTGCATTATCTGGTGAACAACACCGAAACCGACGAGATGCTGAAAATCCGCGTGATGAACATCTCGAAGAAAGACATGCACAAGACCCTGCGCAAGTTCAAAGGTACCGCATGGGATCAGTCGCCGATCTTCAAGAAACTCTATGAAGAAGAATTCGGCCAGTTCGGGGGCGAACCCTATGGCTCGCTGGTGGCGGATTACCATTTCGACCACAGCCCACAGGATATTGAGCTGCTGGGCGAGATGTCGAAGATTGCTGCCGCAGCCCATGCGCCTTTGATCACCGGGGCCAAGCCCAGCCTGTTCCAGATGGACAGCTGGTCGGAACTGGCCAACCCGCGCGATCTGACCAAGATCTTCCAGACGCCGGAATACGCCGCATGGCGCTCCCTGCGGGAAAGCGAGGATTCCAAATATGTCGGTCTGGCGATGCCGCGCTTCTTGGGGCGTTTGCCTTACGGTTCCAAAACCGAACCGGTCGAGGCATTTGCGTTTGAGGAAGACACAAGCGGTGCCAACAGCGACAGCTATAGCTGGGTGAACGCGGCCTATGGCATGGCGGTCAACATCAACCGGTCGTTCAAGGAGTATGGCTGGTGCTCGCGGATTCGCGGTGTGGAAAGCGGCGGTACGGTCGAAGGCCTACCCGCGCATACTTTCCCGACCGACGATGGCGGCGTAGACATGAAATGCCCGACCGAGATTGCAATCTCGGACCGGCGCGAGGCTGAACTGGCCAAAAACGGCATGATGCCCCTGATCCACCGTAAGAACAGCGACTCGGCGACGTTTATCGGCGCGCAATCGCTGCACAAGCCTGCGGAATACGATGATCCGGATGCAAGCGCCAATGCAAACCTTGCCGCGCGCCTGCCGTATCTGTTCGCGACCTGCCGTTTTGCGCATTACCTGAAATGTATGGTGCGCGACAAAGTCGGGTCGTTCAAAAGCCGTCAGGACATGGAAAGCTGGTTGCAGGACTGGATCAACCAATATGTTGACTTCAACGCCGACATTTCCGCTGAAGCCGAAAAAGCGCGCAAGCCACTGGCCTCGGCCGAGGTTGTGGTCGAAGACGTCGAAGGAAACCCCGGATATTACACGTCCAAGTTCTTCTTGCGTCCCCATTACCAGCTGGAAGGTCTGTCCGTATCCCTTCGACTGGTATCCAAGCTACCGTCTGAAAAAGCTGGCTGAAATTGAGAAAGATCGGCGGCGAGTGAAGTGCTTCACTGCCGCCGATCCAAACCTCAAATATCTCAGTGCTATCTCTAATCTCCAAAGGAAACGAAAATGGAAAACATCTTTATCAAAATGGACTTCCCGGGTGAAGCCCGCGAAAAACAGCACACTGACTGGATCGCTTGTAAAGAGGTCAGCTGGGAAGTTTCGCGCACATTGGACATGGGCGACATGGGCACCACCCAACGCGGCTATGCGAATGCAAACTTCGGCAAGGTTTCTCTGCAAACCGAACTCAGCAAAGCGTCTGCCAAGTTGATGACTTATGCTGCATCGGGCAAAGCCAATGGTGAAATGACCATTCACCTGTGCCGCTCGGGCGATGACGAAAAGAAAGGCATGGAGCCTTATCTGATTTTCACTCTGCGGGACGCCATTGTGGACAGCTACTCGGTTACAGGTGGTGAGGAAACGATCCCGTCGGAAAACTGGACCGTCGCCTATCGCGGTATCTCGATCAAGTACAAGATCGCCGATTTCAAAACCGGCAAGCTCAGCGATTGCAACGAGTTCAAGTGGAACCTGGAAACCGGCGACGTCAGCTGATTTTCACCACGATCCGGGCTTTGGCGGCGCATGTCGCCCAAGCCCTCTTTAATTATTATCCTGACGACGCGAGGCCCGCATGACGCCGGAAGACCATCTAAGAACAGGCGATCTGACTGCCACGCTTACTGCGCTGCAAGACAAAATCCGCGCCAATCCCGCAGATGCCAAACTGCGGATTTTCCTGTTTCAGCTTTTGTGCGTTATGGGCGACTGGAAACGCGCAATCACGCAGTTGAAACTGAGCGCCGAAATGGATGAGGCGGCCACGATGATGGCCAAGACCTACCGCGAGGCGATCATCTGCGAAGTGTACCGTGAAAAGGTCTTTGCAGCCGAAAAGACACCCATGGTTTTCGGCGAGCCCGAAGAGTGGCTGGCCCACCTGATCGAAGCGCAGAAACTGACGGCCGGAGGCAATTTCGAGCAAGCTGCCGAAATGCGGGCGAAAGCCTTTGATGCAGCCCCTGCAACTTCGGGAACTGTCAACGGTGAGGCATTTGAATGGATCGCTGATGCAGATATGCGTCTGGGTCCGGTTCTGGAAGTTATTGTAAACGGTCGTTATTTCTGGCTCCCGTTTTCTCAAGTTGCCCGGTTAGAGATCGAAGCCCCCAGTGATCTGCGCGATGCCGTCTGGACGGCGTGCACATTGACTGTCGCCAGCGGCGGAGAAGTCGCTGCGCTGATCCCGACACGGTATCCCGGTACAACCCAGCAGGGTGATGATGCAGCACGTTTGGCGCGGGCGACAAGTTGGATGGATGCGGGCTCTGATACATTTGTGGGCGTGGGTCAGCGTCTGCTGACAACGGATCAATCCGATGTCGCCTTGTTGGATGTGCGCGAACTGGTACTGAACGTGGCCACCGAGGCCGGGGAAACGGCAGGAGATGGCTGAGAAGACCCTTGCCGAACGCCTGCAGCCTTCGCTTCTTGATCGGCTGACGGACGATGCGCCGGACCAGCAAAAAGAGGGTCGCGACGCACGTGTGATCGACGTCGGAAGGCTTAGGGAAATCATCCAGCGCGATTTGTCTTTGCTTCTGAACACCACTGATCAGTCCGATCTGATCGATGAAGACGTTTACCCGCACGCGGCGAAATCTGTCCTCAACTATGGCATTCGCGAAACGTCGGGCGCCTTTTCCACATTGCGACAAGCGCAACGTATTCAGCGTTCGATTTCCGATTCCATCGAGGTTTTTGAGCCACGGATCGTTAAGGGTTCAGTTGCAGTGGATTTGCGTTCTGAAAAGGGCTCGGGTGAAATGCATGTTGAATATGACATCCGTGCCGTCATGTGGGCGCAACCGATGCCCTTGGAACTCTATTTGCGCAGCCGTGTAGATATAACGACCGGCGAAGTCGCAATCGAGCGGAGTTGACGTAATGGACACCCGGTTGCTTAAGCACTACGAAACCGAACTCGCCTTTCTACGCGAAATGGGGGCCGAGTTTGCGGCCGCCTACCCCAAGATCGCGTCGCGTCTGGGCATGGAGGGGATTGAGGTCGTCGACCCCTATGTAGAACGGTTGCTGGAAGGCAGCGCCTTTCTGGCGGCCCGGGTTCAGTTGGAACTGGACATGCAGTTTCCAGCCTTTACCTCGAACCTTCTCGAAATCGTGTATCCGCATTATCTGGCCCCTACGCCCTCGATGATGATTGCCCAATTCGAGCCTGACATTGGCAACGCTGCGCTAAAAGAAGGTTATGAAATTCCCCGTGGTACGACGCTGCGTTCGCATTTGGCCGAAGGCGAACAGACAGCTTGTGAGTTCACGACCTCAGCCGATATGACGCTGTGGCCCATCGAGATTACCGAGGCCGAGTATATCGACGGTCGAGGTGAACTGGTCGCAGCAGGGGTCGCAAAAGAAACTGACGCACGGGCTGGTATAAGGCTTCGTCTCAATCGGACCGATGGCGAGCCCATGTCAGAGCTGGCCTTGGACAGGCTTGTACTGCATCTGGACACTCAAAGCGGCAAAGCTTGGGCGCTGCACGAACTTCTGGCGACACAATGTGTCGGTTTGACAGGACGGTCGACGGATCGACGTGCTGACTGGACCGTCCGCTTGACTGGAGCGGATGCGGTTCCCAAAGGGTTTGAACGGGAAGAGGCCCTATTGCCGACGCCGCGCCAATCCTTTGATGGCTACCGGTTGCTTCAAGAATATTTTTCAATGCCTGAACGGTTTCTGTTCGTAGAGCTGACAGAGTTGCAGCCAGCGTTGCGGCAATCAACGGGTACCGATGTCGACATCTACGTTCTGTTGCGCGACGGGATGCGTGATGTTGCTCCGGCGGTCGCACCTGCAGCGTTCGCGTTGAATGCTGTTCCTGCCGTCAACTTGTTCCGTCGCAGATGCGACCGGGTGCACATTACCCAAATGGATATCGAACATCACGTCGTTCCTAACCGAACAGCAGGGCTGGACTTTGAGATTTTCGCGATAGACCGGGTAACTGGAATTCAGTCTGACGAGGAAGGGGACATCCCGTTTCGTGCCTTCTACAGCGAAACTGATCTGACGGCTGCGGGCGATAATCATTCGGCCTACTACACGATCAAACGCCGTATGCGTCAGCGCAATGAAAAAGAACGTCTGCGCGGCGTGCGCACCTCGTATCTTGGATCCGAGGTGTATCTGTCTCTGGTAGACCGGGCCGAAGCACCTTATCCGGGAACGCTGGATCAGTTGGCGGTCGAGGCTTTGTGTTCGAACCGCGATCTTCCCATGCTTCTGGCAGCAGGAGGCGCGGATGTTTTCCACTTGCCCGAAGGGGGCCCAGTCAAATCCGTGCGCACTCCGGTGACGCCCACACGCCCTCATGCAACGCTGGCACAAGGCGATGCGGCCTGGAAACTGATCAGCCATCTGAGCCTGAACTACTTGTCCATCGCCGGCGACGGCAAGGAAGGCGGCGCTGGGGCGCTGCGCGAATTGTTGGGAATTTACGCCCCTCTGGGCAACCGCGTGACGGAAAAGCAACTAGAAGGTGTTGTTTCCGTTAGCAGCCGTCCGATTGTACGGCGCATGAGCGACGAAGTTCTCAGCACCGCCGTTCGCGGGCTCGAGATCACATTGGGCTTTGACGAAAGCTTTTATGAGGGCACCAGTGTTTATGTTCTGGGTGCGGTACTGGAACGGTTTTTTCGAAAGTACACAACCATCAACAGCTTTACGGAAACTGTTCTTAAGACCGAAAGACGAGGAGAGATTGCCAGATGGCGACCAGCGGCGGGCCTGGGCAGGGTCATTTGAACCTGCTTGCCGCTCTGGCGGCACATCCTGAAAGGCATCACGTCTTTCAGGCGCTTCGCGTGATCGAGGCGCATTACGCCGACGCGCCGCGTCTGGGTGAATCCCGCCGTCCGCACGAAGACAAGGTGCGACTGGGTCAGGACGTGTCGTTGGCCTTTCCGCCCACCACGCTGACCCGGTTCGAACCGGCAACGGACGGCGCACCCGGTAAGCTGAGCAATTTGTTTTTTGGCTATTTCGGCCCGCAAGGGCCTTTACCGCTGCATCTGACGGAATTCGCTCGAGACCGGTTGCGTAACCACCGAGATCCGACCTTTGTCGCCTTTACCGACATGCTGACGCATCGAATGATGAGTTTGCTTTACCGGGCATGGTCGGCCGCTGAACCAGCCCCCAGTTTTGACCGTGGGGATGATCCCTTCGAACAACGCGTTGCCGCTTTGGCCGGGTTCAAGGGAGACGGGTTCGATGACCGGGACGAAATGCCTGACATGTTGCGTCGGTTTTTCGCCGGACATCTGGGATCAGGAACCAAGACCGTCGAAGGGCTTATCGCGATTCTGTCTGATTATTTCGGCGTCGAGGCTCATGTGCAGCAATTCGTCGGCAGCTGGCTTGAACTTGAACCCGACGATACATGGCAGTTGGGTGGACCCGCGCGTTTGGGGCAGTCCACAAGTATTGGCAACCGGGTCTGGTCGCGCTCTGCCAAGTTTCGCATCCGACTGGGGCCGGTCTCTTTCGAGGATTACAAACGCCTTCTGCCCGGAGGTTTATCGCAAAAACGGCTCGAGTCCATTCTTCGCACGTATGTCGGAGATACACTGGATTGGGAGGTCAATCTGGTGTTGGCCGGTGACGAAGTCCCACGCGCCTCGCTAGGCGGTACAACGCAGCTGGGCCATACAAGCTGGATCAGAACCCGCGACGACCCGGATGAAATGCGTCCGGATGTCGACGATCTGATCCTCTACCCCGGATATATGAACCAAGAATTTGAGGCCGCTGAACCGGTCCATAACGAGAGGTAATGAAGATGACGGAAATCAGCCGCGTGTCGCTGTTCGGCAAGCTGAACAAGCTGGGCTATCAGGCGATCGAAGGGGCCACCGTGTTCTGCAAGATGCGGGGCAACCCTTATGTCGAAATCCAGCACTGGCTGCACCAGATTCTGAACGGTCAGGACAGTGATATTCACCGCATCATCCAGCACTATGATTTGGACCCCGGCAAGATCGCGTCCGAACTAACCCGTTCGCTGGATATGTTGCCGCGTGGGGCGTCCTCGATCTCGGACCTAAGCGATCATCTGATGGACGCGATGGAGCGCGGCTGGGTCTGGGGCTCGCTTCTGTATTCCGACAGCAAGGTGCGCACCGGCTATCTGATCCTTGGTATGCTGAAGACGCCTGCGTTGCGCAACATTCTGGCCAGCATGTCGCCAGAACTGGCCAAGATCGGTGCCGATGATCTGGCCGACAAGTTTGCCGAAGCCACCGATGGCTCGCCCGAGGACACGCTGGGCGCGCAGGATGGTTCAAACGTCGGTGGCGGGGCCGAGCCGGGCGAGGCCAGCGGCGCGATGGCCCCCGGTGCCATGGGCAAGGGTGAGGCGCTGGAGCAGTTCTGCACCGATCTAACCGAACAGGCTCGCAACGGTGAGATTGATCCGATCGTGGGTCGTGACGAAGAAATTCGACAGATCGTCGATGTGCTGATGCGCCGCCGTCAGAACAACCCGATCCTGACGGGTGAGGCTGGAGTAGGTAAGACCGCCGTGGTCGAAGGGTTCGCTCTGCGGATTGCGCGCGGCGACGTGCCGCCCGCGTTGAAAGATGTACGCCTGTTGGTGCTGGATGTGGGCCTATTACAGGCCGGTGCCTCCATGAAAGGCGAGTTTGAAAACCGTCTGCGTCAGGTGATTGACGAGGTTCAGGCCAGCCCGACGCCCATCGTGATGTTTGTCGATGAAACCCACACCTTAGTCGGGGCAGGGGGTGCCGCAGGAACTGGCGACGCGGCCAACCTGCTGAAACCGGCACTGGCGCGCGGTACGCTGCGCACCATTGGCGCGACCACATGGGCTGAATACAAGAAATACATCGAAAAAGACCCGGCTCTGACCCGGCGATTCCAAGTTGTACACGTCGAAGAGCCCGATATCCCCAAGGCGGTTCTGATGATGCGCGGAATTGCCTCGATGCTGGAAAAACACCACCGCGTGCAGGTGTTGGATGAGGGGATCGAAGCGGCCGTTACGCTTTCCGCCCGCTATATCCCCGCACGGCAGTTGCCGGACAAATCGGTCAGCCTGCTGGATACGGCTTGTGCGCGTGTCGCGGTGTCTCAGCACGCGGTGCCGGCCGAGGTGGATGATAGCCAACGCCGGATTGAGGCCCTGACCACCGAGTTGGAGATCATCGAACGGGATGAAACCGCCGGATATGACGTGGCCGACCGTCGCGAGGCGGTGAATGCCGCAAAAGAGGCGGAGGAGACGCGTTTGGCCGAACTCAACGGGCGTTGGGAGGCTGAGAAGAAAGTGGTCGAGGAAATCCTCGACCTGCGGGCCAAGCTGCGCGCAGGCGGGCAGGAGGTCGAAGGCACCGGCACTGCAGAGGGCGAAGCCGCGACCGAAGAAGCGCCGGATGCACAACCCATCGACCGCGATGCGCTGCTGGCGGAGCTAAAAGCCAAGAACACCGAGTTGGAAGAACTGCAGGGCGACAGCCCCCTGATCTTGCCCATCGTTGATCATCAGGCGGTGGCGAGTGTCGTTGGTGATTGGACTGGCATCCCCGTGGGTCGAATGGTCAAGGATGAGATTGAAACGATCCTGAACCTTGAAACCCGTCTGGCCCAACGCGTCATCGGTCAGGACCACGCGATGAAGATGATCGCTAAGCGGGTGCAGACCAGCCGCGCGGGGCTCGACAATCCCAACAAGCCCATCGGTGTCTTTATGCTCGCAGGTACCTCGGGCGTCGGTAAAACCGAAACCGCGTTGGCGCTGGCCGAGGTGCTTTACGGTGGTGAACAGAACGTCATCACCATCAACATGTCCGAATATCAGGAGGCCCATACGGTCAGCAGCCTGAAAGGCGCGCCTCCGGGTTATGTCGGCTATGGCGAGGGCGGCGTATTGACCGAGGCGGTGCGGCGCAAGCCGTATTCCGTTGTGCTGTTGGATGAGGTTGAAAAGGCCCACCCCGACGTACACGAAATCTTCTTTCAGGTCTTCGATAAGGGCGTGATGGAGGATGGCGAAGGCCGCGTGATCGACTTCAAGAACACGCTGATCCTGCTGACCTCGAATGTCGGCACCGAAATGATCATGGATATGTGCGCCGATCCCGACCTGATGCCGGAACCCGAAGGCATGGCTAAGGCGCTGCGCGACCCGCTGCTGAAAGTGTTCCCACCTGCGCTGCTGGGACGTCTGGTGACGATCCCATATTATCCGCTCAGCCCCGATATGCTGGGCGAGATCACCAAGCTGCAACTGGGCCGCATTAAGAAACGCGTGCAAGAGGCGCACGGTGTGCCGTTCGAGTACACGGATGCGGTGGTCGAAGAGATCGTCAACCGCTGTCAGGAATTGGATAGCGGAGGGCGTATGATCGACGCGATTGTGACCAACACGATGCTGCCCGATATCTCGGCTGAATTCCTGAAAAGAATGATGGATGGCCAAGAAGTTAGCAAAGTCGTGATCAATGTCACAGACGGCGACTTCACTTATGGATTTGACTGAGCGAGACCGCGCTTTGACGGATCACAAACCAATAGAATTTCGCCAGTGGAGGACCCCCTAGATGGCAAAGACAACAGTCACCAAACATAAGTTTTACGTCGTTGATCTGATCCGATCGAAGCCCAAGCTGGAATACATCGAAATCCCGAAATACCGGGTCGATGTGGCGTTTGAAATCACGAAATCGGGCAAGCTCAAGAAACCCGATCCGGTGCCCTCGACGGCGTTGAAACGTTTGGAAGACGCCGGCCGGCAAGTGCTGGATGATTACGAAAAGACCATCACTCAAGAAGCTATCAAGCTGGACAAGAAGGTCGGCGAATTGATGAAGACGCCTGGGAAAAAGTCCCAGGCTGAAGCTGAAAAGCTAATTCAAGGCGTCAACCAGTCGATCAAGAATGCCATGGCTTCCGCCGAAAGCGCGGCCCAGGTGGCGATCGAAAAAAAGCTGAAAGATGAGGCCAACAAAGACAAGCTGCTGAAAGAAGCGCGCGTCAAAACCACGGTCAAAGTGACCATGGGTGTGGTCAAGATCAGCGGAGCCGTCGCGCGTTTGGTCGCAACTTCAGGTGCGGATGCGATGGCGTATAAGACCATCGCCAAGCAGGTCTATTCTCTGGGCAAAGAACTTCAGCAACAGCTGAAGGGCGAGGAAAAACTGCGTAAGGATCTGTACAAGGCTATCCAGAACTACATGAAGCTGCGCGAAAGCGTCATCATGCAGGCGGCAGAGCGTCAGGGCATTACGGATACTTCGGGTATTTCTGTGAAAAAGCCTCTGGAAGCGATTAAGAAGTTCACCGCCAAAGCGGTGGCGATGGGTGAGGAAGTCACCAAAGGCAAAGACCCCAAGACAATCGCAAAGAACATGCTGGATTTTGCGGCCAAGGCAGTCAAAGGCAAGGCGGATGACGCCAAGAAAGCCAGAGAGAAATATCGCGAACACACGACGAAGACGCGGCATAAAGTTGATGACCTGGGCGCATCTGCAGACAAGCTTATGAAGGCTGCCCGAGGTTCGAAAACCCTGAAAGAAGGCATCAAACTGGGCGCGGAGTGTATGAATGTTAAACGCTCGGCCAGTGAGTTGTCGAAAAAGCTGGAAGATCGGGAAAATTTCCTGACCGAAATGAACACTCTGATGGAAGGTAACGGACTAAAGGTGGATGACACAGCGATCATCGACAAGATCAAGGCGCTGGACAAGAAAACGATCGCGACAGAAGCCAAGAACATGTTCACCAACATCAAGACCGTGAAAGGTATGATCGACAATATCAGTGATGCTGTAGGATGATCGACATCTAAAAAGGCCGGGCGCATCACACGAGCGCTCGGCACCAGCAAGACGACAGGAGGCAAGGGTGGAAGACGGTATCGAGAAGAGCGAAACGCTCCGCGAAACCGTGCGCGCGTTCGTCGAACGCAAGGCGGTAACCAACACAATTCTGGGTGTGATCATTTTCAACGCAATCACGTTGGGACTGTCCACCTCACCTTCGGTTCAGGCCAATATTGGCCATGTCCTTCGGGTTATCGATACTGTCGTGCTGGGAATTTTTGTGGCTGAATTGCTGCTCAAATTCTACGCTTACCGTCTGAGCTTCTTTAATAACGCCTGGAATATTTTCGATCTTGTGGTTGTAACGCTTGGCTTGCTGCCTAACCGTGATGGGTTGTCGGCGCTTCGGGGGTTGCGTGTTATTCGCGCGATGCGCTTGCTGTCAGTCATTCCGCAGATGCGGTCGGTGGTGCAGGCGCTGCTGGACGCGCTACCTGGGATGGGCGCGGTGATCATCATGATCTCGATCGTGTTCTATGTCTTTGCCGTCATGGCCACGCTGATGTACGGCCCAGATTTCCCCGATTGGTTCGGTACGCTGGGCCGGTCGCTTTACACGCTGTTCCAGGTCATGACGCTGGAAAGCTGGTCGATGGGCATCGTACGTCCGGTGATGGACGTGCATCCGACGGCCTGGATATTCTTTGTCCCCTTCATCGTCATAACTGCCTTTTCGGTATTGAACCTGTTCATTGGCCTACTGGTCAACACGATGCAGTCGGCGGTTGAAGACGAGTCAGTGGAAGAGTTTTCGCACCTTCGGGACCTTGTTCGCAGTGAAACGGATATCGTGGACGAACACGTGATGGAGCTTATGGTCGAGGTTAAAGCCCTCCGCCGCGAGGTCGCGGAATTGAAAGGACAAGGCAATGGCTGACAACTCGCAAAAGTTCATTGCGCGTAACCGGGCGCCGCGCGTTCAGATCGAATATGACGTGGAATTGTACGGGGCCGAAAAAAAGGTCCAACTTCCGTTTGTGATGGGCGTGCTCAGCGACCTGTCCGGCAAATCCAACGCCGAGACGCCCTCGGTATCCGATCGCAAGTTTCTTGAGATTGACGTCGACAATTTCGATGACCGCATGAAGGCGATGGCCCCGCGCGTCGAATTCGCGGTGCCGAACACGCTGACCGGCGAGGGCAACCTGTCGGTCGATCTGACATTCGAGAAAATGGACGATTTCAACCCGGCCCAGATCGCCGCCAAGATCGAGCCATTGCAGAAGCTGCTGGATGCACGAACGCAGTTGGCTACTCTTATGGCGTATATGGATGGCAAGGCAGGTGCAGAGGCGCTGATCGAGAAGATCTTGGCTGATCCTGCGTTGTTGGCAACGTTGGCCAGCAGTCAGGTTGTTCAGCAAGATACACAGACAACACTCGATGACCTGCGCGAAATGGCGCCAGAGGAAGCTCCTGATGATCGCTCGGTCGCCGATGCTTTGGCCTCTCTGCCCGACGCTGAAATTGAAGAGCCCACAGATGACACGTCAGATGTCTTATCAAATCTTTCCGCTGCTGCCCCGCAAGACGCACCGGAAGACAGGTCTGTGGATGACGCCCTAGCTTCTTTGCCCGAAGCTGTCGATACTGACACTCCGCAGGATGAGTTTGCGGATGTGCTTTCAGATTTGGCGGAATCCGCTCCTGACGACGCACAACAGGATCGGTCGGTCGAAGAGGCCTTGTCTTCGGTTCCTGAGGTGACACATGAAGACGTCGAGGATGATACCACGGGTGTTTTGTCTGATCTGGCGGATCGCGCACCGGAAGAAGTTACAGCGGATGATACTCTCGAAGACGCATTATCGTCGTTGCCTGAGGTCGAAGACACAAGTTCGGCCGATCACTCGGATGTCTTGTCAAACCTCGCCGATGCGGCGCCAGAGGATGAGGCGTTGGACACCAGTTTGGATGATTTGCTGGGCGATCTGGCCGACATGGCTCCTGATGAGGACACAGCCGACGAAAGTTCTGCGGCAGAGGCTCTGGCGTCATTGCCCGATGTGGCGGATGTCGCGGATGCCGATGACAGTGACGATGTTCTGTCCGATTTGGCCGATGCAGTTCCTGATGACGATCCGGAAGACACCAGTTTAGATGACTTGCTGGGCGATCTTGCTGACATGGCTCCTGATGAGGACACGTCCGACGAAAGCTCTGCGGCAGAGGCTTTGGCGTCGTTGCCCGATGTGGCTGAAGTCGAGGATTCCGATGACAGTGACGATATTCTGTCCGATTTGGCCGATGCAGTTCCTGATGACGATCCGGAAGACACCAGTTTAGATGACTTGCTGGGCGATCTT
>NZ_JBXWSR010000013.1:0-1195 GCF_059613525.1 Ruegeria sp. SATB045
GCCTCGCCAAAAACGAAAAAGGCCGCCCCTTTTGGGACGGCCTTCATTCGTTCAACGATGTGCCGGGCTGAAGCCTGGCCTACCGTGATTACTCAGTGATTTTCGACACAACACCGGCGCCGACGGTGCGGCCGCCTTCGCGGATCGCGAAGCGCAGGCCCTGCTCCATCGCGATCGGCGCGATCAGCTCAACGCCGAACGACACGTTGTCGCCAGGCATGACCATCTCGGTGCCTTCCGCCAGGGTCACGGTGCCGGTCACGTCAGTTGTACGGAAGTAGAACTGAGGACGGTAGTTCGCGAAGAACGGCGTGTGACGACCGCCTTCTTCCTTGGTCAGGATGTAGGCTTCGGCTTCGAACTTGGTGTGCGGTGTAACCGAACCCGGCTTACACAGAACCTGGCCACGCTCAACGCCGTCACGGTCAACACCACGCAGCAGCGCGCCGATGTTGTCGCCCGCTTCACCGCGGTCCAGCAGCTTGCGGAACATTTCAACGCCGGTGCAGGTGGTTTTCGAAGTGTCGCGGATGCCGACGATTTCAATCTCGTCGCCAACGTTGATCACGCCACGCTCAACACGACCGGTCACAACGGTACCACGGCCCGAGATCGAGAACACGTCTTCGATCGGCATCAGGAACGGCTGGTCAACAGCGCGCTCAGGGGTGTCGATGTACTCATCAACAGCCGCCATCAGTTCCTTGATCTTCTCTTCGCCGATTTCCGGGTTGTTGCCTTCCATCGCGGCCAGAGCCGAACCTGCAACGATCGGAATATCGTCGCCGGGGTATTCGTACGAAGACAGCAGCTCGCGGATTTCCATTTCCACCAGTTCCAGCAGCTCTTCGTCGTCAACCTGGTCAACTTTGTTCATGAACACGACCATCTTCGGGATGCCAACCTGGCGGCCCAGCAGGATGTGCTCACGCGTTTGCGGCATCGGGCCGTCAGCGGCGTTCACAACCAGGATCGCGCCGTCCATCTGGGCAGCACCGGTGATCATGTTCTTGACGTAGTCGGCGTGGCCGGGGCAGTCAACGTGCGCGTAGTGGCGGTTCTCGGTCTCGTATTCCACGTGGGCGGTCGAGATGGTGATGCCGCGCGCTTTCTCTTCCGGCGCACCGTCAATCTGGTCATACGCTTTGAAGTCACCGAAATACTTGGTGATCGCTGCGGTCAGCGTGGTTTTACC
>NZ_JBXWSR010000014.1:0-79416 GCF_059613525.1 Ruegeria sp. SATB045
ATGACCAAACGCGCCGTCCAAGCCTGTAGCTAAATCAAACGTCAGCCCTGAAGCAAAAAACAGGGCTGACTTTAGGAGTAAAATACCGATACTTCGCCGCTTTCATGGGTGCAAATGGCTTTGGGATTGCCCTTTGAAAGCGATAGTATCTCTGCAATTTCACTAGCTGGGACATGGCACAACGCTGTGGAGAGCGCGTCGGCCATTGTTGCGTTTGCGGCTTCCACACTGACAGTCGACCATAGTGCAGGACGTTCGTTTTTTGCATTCAGGATATGGAGATGAACAGGGCTCAAACGAAGCACAGAGGGGCTGGAAGTTGCGATAGCCCGATCCCGAAGCCTGACGGTTTGAACGATGCCATGCACCGGGTCTGAAACTCCCAGCCTCCAGATTCGGCCAGCGGCGTAATACTCACCGATATTTACCAGCACATTGGTCCAGCCTGCGTTCCGCAAAGTGTTGGCCACAAGGTCCGTGACAAAACCCTGAGCGATGCCGTTCAATGTAAGTTGCTGACCCTGCCCCAGAATAATTCTGTCTTCAGAGATCCGGACCCTATCCCAACCGATTAATTCTCGGGCAGCGTCAAGATTGCGACCGTTGGCGGCCGCCAGCCAAAGAGGTTGCACCGTGGGGTCAAACCGCCCCCCCGTCCGGCCATGTGCCCAATCACAAATACTTAACAACTCCAACATTTCCGGCGCTGGGTTCACTAATATCCCGGTTTGGTTCAGGCGAACCAAATCAGAGTCCGGCCGATACAGACTGAACAGAGACTCGGCCCGATCCAGGAGAGCCTGCACTTTAGTGATCGCAGACGCGGCTGCCTCAGGATTGGCATCGAAGGTCAGGCTGACTTCGGCACCCATAGCGTGACCACGCCACTGAGTCGGCTGAGCCGTAGCGGGAGCCCCAAGAGCCGCCGCTGATACGGCCAGGAATCGTCGGCGGTTCATCATTCTGCAGCAACCCTTCTGGATTGACGGCGTGCGGCTAGAATCAATGGGACACATTGGTTTCGGTCATCATGGATGGCAACGCAATCAAGACATTGGAAACACTCATTATATTGAATTTCCCCAGTCTGCTTAATAGCCCCGTACTTGCACTTGACCTTGCACAGTTGACACGGTGACCCGCATTCAGCTCGTCTTTCGATCCAATCGCGGCCACGAAGAAGGCCTCCGATCGCCATGACCGCCCCCAACGGACAAACATAGCGGCAAAACCCTTTGAACATTACCATGCCCAGAATAAGCCAAAAAATGGCATATGCGGCATAGTACCACTCGCGGATAAAGAAAGTAGTGATGGCGGTTTTGAAAGGTTCAACCTCAGCCACTTTGTCAACTTCGTCTGGGGCCAGAAACAGGACGCCAATCAAGCCACCAAGAATCACATATTTCAGCCATTTCAACCGTTGGTCCCACGCCCGCGATGGCTCGATCTGGGGCAAGCGGAGCGCTTTTCCCAGATGATGTGCAAACTCTTGAAGCGCGCCGAACGGGCAGAGCCACCCGCAGAACAAGCCCCTGCCCCAAGCGATTAACCCGGCAATCGAAACCGCCCAGATCAAAAGCGAAAACGGGTCGTACAGCAAAAACCCATAGCTGCCCCCGTCAATAGCTGTTCGGATAACACCCAACACGGTGACAATGGACAGTTGTCCCTGTCCCCACCAACCAATGAATCCCACGATGACCGCGAGAATAACGAGCCTATACGGTGTGAACAGCGGTTGCGCAGCAAAAGAATTCATCCGCAAACCGAGCGTCAGCACTAGACCGGCAAGCAATGCAGACAAAATGATCATGTCTGTCTGACGATTTCGCAGGGCCTCTAACCATGGTGGGGCGGGCGTGATCTGGACCGGACGCTCAAAGAACCGATCGGGCGTCACATGTCTCACTTCCAGTGTCACCGACCCCGTCTCGGGCTGGAACATGCCGTGTTCGCGAACGGCAAGAACCTTCAGAACCCACTCGCGTGAAGGATCAAAACCCAAACGACGGTCGGTGCGAAGGATCATTGCGACGCCGTCTGGCATTCCATCGGCCAATTCGACAAGCAGATCGGCGTCGCGCAATGCGACCGGTAACCCGTCTTGCTCTGCAGAAATCCAATCGGGTGCTGTGTTTCGCACGAACTTTTCGCTGACCAGCCCATGACGTGCAGTTTCGATCAGAAGGATTGGTTCATCATTGTCGGAAATCTCCAGAAAACCCTGCAGCTCGTCGAAACTGTCTTGGGACAATGCCGCGCGCGCAATGGATTTGGGCCCCAGATCGACCACCCACAAATCCAGATAAGCCTCGTCTGGATAATCCTGTGCCTCGGGATCGTCATCTTCCCACAATGTCCCCTCGAAAAGGGCGTCGACATCTGAATTCTTTATGATCTTGTTGGTTGCGATCCCCTTAGCGACCAGATCCTCCCAGCTGAGGGTCTCGTCATAGTCTGGGTTCGGAAAAGCGGGTGGCGCGGTTGCCAACCCTTGCATCTTTTCGCGCGCAACGGCCAGCGCCGCCCCCATGACGGATTCATGCGCTATACGGACACTGGCCGTGGCCTTCGTTACGCCATCCAGATAAACTAGCTGTGAACCGGACGCAGCATCGCCGTACGGCGTACCAACAACGATCGAGTCCGATATGGACAGCCCTCCAAATTGCTCAAAGAACTTGTGGAACGGTGCCTGGCCCAAACCAGACACAAATATGGGTTCGTTATGTTCAATCAGCTGGACGTCCATGAACCGTCCTTCAAGATCCAAGACAACCAGCACGTTGATCGGGGCACCGGAGAACCCCGGCAAAGGCGCTAAGGGTTCGGTTTCAAACACATAACCCGCCTCGATTCCGCCTGAGTTCAACAGCGAATAAACCCCGTTTTCGTTGAGGCGCTCCCCCAGAGAAAACGGGGCGCGGATAAATGTCTCGATGCGTTCGCGCGGCAGCGGCTCGGCCGCAGCCATCAGGCTGCCGAGCATCAGCAGGATCATTGCTATAACCGCGCGCATGGCCGCAAGACTATAAGCCCATCTTACCCGACGACATTCGACAAAAGTCCTAAGCTGGCAATCTACGACCTAAAGCCTGTTGACCTCGGCCGAAATGGGTTCAAAACTACCGCTCGAACCGTACGACCAAAGAAGCATTTTCTGAATCTGGCCCGAGATGTACGGTCTCATCAACGCCAGTGATTTATGGGAGGTAGCAATGACCTGGAGCGCACCGAAGCTGAAAGAAGTAAATTGCGGCATGGAGATCAACATGTATTCTCCGTCCGAGGATGAAGGCCGCGAGCACGAGCGCGACCTGTTCTGATTACGTAAACGCAGCGGAGGCCCGAGGTGCATTTTCTGGTTCTTGGGGCTTCTGCAGGCGGCGGACTGCCGCAATGGAATTGTGGATGCCGGAACTGCGAGGATGCCCGTTTGGGAGTCATCCCGCCGTCTGGCCAATCATCTTTAGCGGTCTCGCCCGATGGTGAAAGTTGGAGCATACTGAACGCTTCACCTGACATCCGGCAACAAATGCTGGACTGCCCCAAACTACATCCCAGAACACTGCGCGATACGCCTGTGGCTTCGGTATTGCTGACAAACGGAGATATCGACCACATTGCAGGGTTGCTTAGCCTGCGTGAACAAACCCCGTTTTCATTGTTCGCCACAGGGGATATTCTGAACGTGCTAGCGCAGAACCGTATTTTTGATGCGGTCAATCGCGACAAGGTTTTGCGGACCCCGATTTCACTTGATCAGGAATTCGCCCTGCAGCCCGGCCTCAGCGCGCGCTTGTTCGCCGTGCCCGGTAAAGTGCCGCTTTTCATGGAAGGTGATACCGTTCAAACCGATCTAATCGGAGAGCAAACAGTGGGCGTTCGCCTGACTGCAGGCGACAAGATTGCCTATTATATTCCTGGTTGCGCCCAAGTGACCCCTGCCCTGATGGATCAACTCTCGGACGCGGATCAGCTGTTTTTTGACGGCACGCTTTGGGACGATGATGAGATGATCCGCTCGGGAACAGGGGTGAAGACAGGGCAGCGGATGGGGCATATCTCGGTCAGTGGCCCGGACGGTTCGGTCGCGCAATTGGCCGGGATCGACGCGGCCAAAACCTTTATCCACATCAACAACACCAACCCGATGTTGCAGCCCGATGGGCCCGAGCGCGCCTTTGTCGAATCTGCAGGCTGGACCATTGCCTATGACGGGCAGGAGATCACGATATGAGCCGCGAAACTCTCGAAGCACGGCTGCGCCAGATCGGGGCCGAGCGGTATCACGACAAACATCCGTTTCACCACCGGCTTCATAGCGGTCAATGCTCCCCGGATCAGGTACGCGCATGGGTGATCAATCGTTGGGCATATCAGGCGGCGATCCCCATGAAAGACGCTGCTTTCATGTCGCGTTGTACCGACCCAGATATCCGCCGCGAATGGCGGTCCCGGATCGAAGATCACGACGGGGACGTGAAAGAGGGCGGCGGCATCCGACGGTGGCTGAAACTGGCCGAGGCAGTCGGGTTGGATCCCGACTACGTCGCCTCGGGGCGTGGTGTTCTGCCCGCAACTCAATTCGCCGTTGATGCTTATGTGCATTACGTCCGCGAAAAGCCAATGCTTCAGGCTGTAGCGTCTTCACTGACAGAACTTTTCGCCCCAAAAATTCATGAAAAACGGATCGAAGGTCTGCTCGAGCACTACGACTTCGCCAATGCGGACAGTTTGTCTTACTTCCGTAAACGACTGTCGCAGGCACCTAAAGATGTGGCTTTTGGCCTAAATTGGGTTTTGGATCACGCCGACACATCCGAGAAAGAGGACATGGCCTGCGACGCCCTTATTTTCAAAACCAACGTGTTGTGGGCACAGCTCGACGCGCTGTGGTCTGCCTATGTCGAACCCGGCCTGATCCCGCCCGGTGCCTGGCAACCCGGGGAAGGCATGAAATGACGCTGGTTTTCTCTGCATCGGACCGCCCTTATCTACCGCGCGGCGTGCGGATTCAACGCGACGCAGTACGTGATCGCACCGTTCTGATGGCACCAGAGAAAGTGATTGAACTGGACGATATTGGTGTCGCAATCCTGTCGAGGGTCGATGGGCAAGCCCGGTTTGGCGATATCATCGCGGATTTGGCTGCTACATTTGGAGCTCCGGCCGAGACCATTGAGAAAGACGTTCAACAGTTTTTACAAACTTTGCGCGGGCGTCTGTATGTGATGGTAAAGCCATGAGTATCGCACCGCCTATCGCACTGCTGGCCGAGCTGACCCATCGATGCCCCCTTAGTTGCCCCTATTGCAGCAATCCGGTCGAACTTGAACGCAAAGAGACCGAGTTGGACACCGACATATGGAAAGATGTCTTCTCGCAAGCGTATGACCTTGGCGTTCTGCAACTGCATCTGTCTGGAGGCGAACCAGCCTCGCGCCGCGATCTAGAGGACCTGACCCGTCATGCAGCCCAACTGGGTTTGTACACCAACCTGATTACGTCGGGCGTAGGATTGACACCCAAACGGCTCGATCGGCTTGAGGACGCGGGCCTGGACCATATTCAGTTATCGCTGCAAGGCACCAACGCGGCACTTGCCGATCGGATCGGAGGTTATCGCGGCGGGTTCGATCGCAAGATGAAAATCGCCCGCGAAATCCGCGATCGGGGCATTCCGCTGACTCTGAACGCCGTGATGCACAGCCAAAACCTGGACGACCTGGATCGGACGATCGAAATGGCTGTCGAACTCGGTGCCCGCAGGCTAGAGGTCGCCTGTGTGCAGTTTCACGGGTGGGCCTTGAAAAACCGACACAATCTGATGCCGTCGTTTGAACAAACCTTGGCTGTGAAAAAAACGGTGGCGAAGGCCGCACAGCAACTGCAGGGCGTTTTGGCATTCGACTTTGTCCCGCCTGACTACTATGCAGATTATCCCAAGGCGTGCATGGGTGGATGGGGGTCAACCGGGCTGAACGTAACTCCGAATGGTTCGGTACTGCCCTGTCATGCCGCACAAACCCTGAGCCATCTGCATTTCGACTCTGTAAGGGATCGGCATCTGAGTGACATTTGGTATGATAGCACGGCCTTCAATGCGTACCGAGGCACCGACTGGATGCCTGAGCCATGTAAAAGCTGCGACCGCAAAGAGGTGGACTTTGGCGGGTGCCGATGCCAAGCGCTGGCATTGGCAGGCGACGCGTCCGCGACTGATCCAGTTTGCCAAAAATCCCCAGAACACGCTCGGATCAAGGCGATTTTACAAAACGCATCACCGCAGGAGGACCGCGGCTTTGTCTATCGAACACTGGACCCGACCCGGACTTGACCGCACGAGTACATAAAGTCCGGGTCACAACCGCGCGATAGTTCCTGTTCGTAGACGATCTGTCAGGTTATTCGGACGCCGAGCAATATCGAATAACAAGAGAACGTCGATACTCGGAGATACAAACCATTCGCAATGGAGTATCTTTGATGAACCGCTTCTTCTCCGCCGTCGCCACCGCTTTGATTTTGTCAGTACCAGCCTATGCTCAGGACGTTTCTGGCATGAACGATCTGGAATTTGCGCATATCGCTTATACTGCTGATGTCATCGACATACGGTACGCTCATCTGGCGCTGGCGCTCTCGGACAACCCCGACATCCATGAATTCGCCAATACCATGATCCGCGACCACACCGCCGTAAACGAAGCGGCGCTTGGGTTGCTGAATAAACTCGGCGCGACGGCGCAGGACAATGCCTTCAGCCAGACTCTCAATGCTAACGCAGAAGAGATCATCAACACGCTATCACAGTTACGCGGTGCAGAATTTGATGCGGCATATGCGGCAAATGAACTTGCATACCATCAGGCGGTTAATGATCTGGTAGAGGGTAGCATGATCCCGAACATCGACAATGCAGAGGTCAAGGCCTTGTTTGAACAAAGCTTAGAGATTTTCAAAGCCCATGAAGTTCATGCCGAAAAGATGGTAGAGTCGCTGAATTGATGCAGCGCTTGCTATCGCGACGTCAGGTTGTGACCCAAGCGGCTGCGTCAGCAGTCGCTTTTAACCCGCCCGCGCAAGCATCCCGAGCATCTTTACTACATATGGTCAGGATTCACCGATTTGAGTTTCAGCCCGCGCTGGCAACGGTCCACGTTGGAGATCGCATCAAATGGACCAATCTGGATATCGCGCCACACACGGCCACGGCTGACGCACATAGTTGGGACACGCAGGAGCTGTCTAAAGGTCAGAGTGCAGAAATCCTTGTAACCGAGGGTATGGAGCTTGGATATTTCTGCGCCTTCCACCCCCATATGAAGGGCACCATTGAAATTATCTGAGTTCAATACCGGGTTTACGTGATCAAACCTGCCCGAGATGGTCGGAAACTCGCCAAATGCACGGGTTGAGGCTTGTTATACAAATTTTTATCTATAAACATCCACATCAGCCTCAAGATGATGGGTTTTTATCTATAAAATGACTGTTGCCACGACGAACTGGACCCGCGAAGACGCTCAGACCCTGCATGATCTGCCCCTTATGGACTTGTTGTTTCGTGCTCAATCCGTTCACCGCACGCATTTTGATCCCAATAAGGTGCAGACCTCCAAGCTCTTGTCGATCAAGACAGGTGGATGTGCCGAGGACTGCGCGTATTGTTCTCAGTCCGCACGGAACGGATCAAAACTTTCTGCCTCCAAACTGATCGAGGTCGAACGTGTTCTGACCCAAGCTCGACAAGCCCGCGACGGCGGCGCAACGCGGTTTTGCATGGGCGCAGCATGGCGCGAACCCAAGGATCGTGACATGGATGCACTGGTTGCCATGGTCGAAGGCGTTCGGTCACTGGGAATGGAAACCTGCATGACGTTGGGAATGCTGGACGACAATCAAGTAATCCGTCTTCGCGATGCCGGGTTGGATTATTACAACCACAACATCGACACGTCGGAACGATATTACCCCGAAGTGATCACAACGCGCACGTTCTCGGACCGGATCGACACGATGAACCGCGTGCAAGAAGCTGGGATCAAAGTGTGTTCCGGCGGCATCCTCGGCATGGGCGAGGAAACGCAGGACCGCGTCGACATGCTGGTGACTCTGGCAAACATGAATCCGGCTCCGGATTCGGTCCCGATCAACATGCTGATGCCGCAAGAAGACACACCCTTGGCCGATGCCAAACCGATCGACCCTATTGATTTCGTACGTGTGATTGCAACAGCTCGGATCATGATGCCAACCTCATATGTCCGATTGTCCGCCGGGCGCAGCGACATGAGCGATGAACTGCAGGCGATGTGTTTCTTTGCGGGTGCAAACTCGATCTTTGTAGGAGAGACCCTTTTGACGGCCGAAAACCCCGAAGAGGATACAGATGCAATCCTGTTCGCAAAACTCGGCCTGCAGTCAGAGACCGTAGCAGGACAAAGCAGCAGGGAAGCGGCTGAATGAAAGCACATCATCGCCTTGACGCGATACTTGGGACCCTTACGGAACGGCATCGCAGACGTAGCCTGACCGCAGCGCAGGGTTTAGACTTTGCCTCCAATGACTACTTGGGGCTGGCCCGGTCCGAGTTTCTGGCCGACGCCGCGCGCAACGCACTTGCCCGCGAAGTGCCTGTCGGGTCGGGCGGGTCACGCCTGTTACGCGGCAACCACCCGGAACATGAGGCGCTTGAGCAGTCAGCGGCCCGCTTTTTCCAGTCCGAGGCTGCTCTGGTCATGGGCGGCGGCTTTCAGGCAAATCAGGCAATATTTTCGACCCTGCCCGCAGCCGAAGATCTGATCCTTTACGATGCGCTTGTTCATGCCAGTGCACATGAAGGAATGCGCCTCGGCCGCGCTGAAACTCGGGCTTTCAAACATAATGACGTGGAGGACGCCCGGCGTATCCTTGAGGAGTGGCGCGCGAAAGGCGGGACCGGACAAATCTGGATGGCCGTAGAAAGCGTCTATTCGATGCAAGGTGATCTGGCACCTCTGACAGCGCTAGCTGATATCGCTGTTGCGTTCGATGCCATTCTGGTTGTCGACGAAGCCCATGCGACCGGAGTATTTGGACAGAACGGACGTGGGCTGGCCCATGGTTTGGAAGCAGAGCTTGTCACGCTACATACATGCGGTAAGGGTTTGGGGGTTGCTGGCGGATTGATCTGTGGCCCTCGGGTGATGATTGACACGCTGATCAACCGTGCCCGACCCTTTATTTTCGCGACTGCGCCCTCTCCGCTGAATGCTGCGCTGCTGCAAGCTGTGCTTGAACGATTGCAATGTGAGGCGACTCTTACCCAGTCGGCCGTCTCCAGAATGCATTTCGCGCATGCCTGCGCCCGGCGCATCGGCCTGCCCAACGCCAGCCTAAACAGCCAAATCATCCCGATTATCTTGGGCGATGACGCTTTGACAATGCGCATCGCGTCCGAGCTGCAAGCCCACGGGTTCGACGTTCGCGGAATTCGCCCACCGACGGTTCCACGCGGGACATCTCGCTTGCGTATCTCCGTCACCGGCAATGTCAGCGATGCAGATATCACTGCCCTTTTCGACATTTTGTCCAACCAGTTGAAAGCAGCCGCATGAGCGCCATTATCGTCACAGGAACTGACACCGGCGTTGGCAAGACAGTTTTTGCAGCTGGCCTGACCGCCGCACTTGGCGCGCGGTATTGGAAACCTGTTCAATCCGGCTTGGAAGACGCGACCGACACAGAAACCATACGCGCTTTGTCTGGCGCTGAGACTCTGCCCGAGGCATACCGGCTATCCCTACCCGCTTCTCCACATTTGTCGGCCGAAGATATGGGCGTGGAAATCACGCTCGACCAGTTGGCACTGCCGCAAGTCGACGGCCCCTTGGTCGTCGAAGGTGCAGGCGGCGTGATGGTACCGCTGAACCGTGAACATTTTTATTTGGATCTGTTCGCGCAATGGAAAGCCCCGGTTGTTTTGGTCGCCCGCACAGCACTTGGCACGATCAATCACACCAGCCTGTCCGTGATGGCGTTGCGGAACGCAGGATGCAATTTGGTCGGCGTTGCATTCGTGGGCGAAGCTGAACCGCCTGTCGAGCAGACCATTGCCCAGATGTGCTCGGTCCGGCATCTGGGCCGGCTTCCGCATTTGCCATCATTGACACCCCAAACACTGTCGGACGCGTTTGAAGCCATCGACACCGCCACAATCCGGAGCGCACTGTGACCCCGCTGGAGTTTGACGCCAACCACCTGTGGCATCCATACACGAACATCGCCAATCCCGGCCCAATGCATCTGATCACAGAGGCAGAAGGCGTCTGGCTGACCCGCGACGATAGGACAAAAATGATCGATGCCATGTCTTCGTGGTGGTGCGCTATCCACGGCCATCGTCATCCGGCACTGATCGCGGCGATGCAGGCGCAACTAGATCAAATGCCCCACGTCATGTTCGGTGGGCTGACGCATACCCCCGCGATCGAGCTGGGGCGGAAGCTGGTCGATCTGCTGCCTGATGGGCTAGACCGAATTTTCTACAGTGACAGCGGATCGGTTGCCATTGAGGTCGCGCTCAAAATGGCGGTGCAGTACCAGATGGCGCAAAACCGCACCCAACGCACCGAGTTCGCCACCATTCGCGGCGGATATCACGGCGACACATGGAAAGCGATGAGCGTTTGCGACCCGGTCAACGGGATGCACGGCCTGTTCCGAGGCGCGCTGTCAATTCAGCATTTTCTGTCGCGTCCGAAAATCCGGTTCGACGAAGACTGGTCCGAAGACGACGATACCAACGGCCTCAATGAGTTAAAGGAATTACTGTCTGAACAAGGTGACAAGATCGCCGGGCTTATCCTTGAACCCGTGGTCCAAGGCGCAGGCGGAATGTATTTCTACCACCCCGAATGGCTGCGGCGCGCGCACGCGTTGTGCCGCGAGCATGACGTCTTGGTCATCTTCGACGAGATCGCTACGGGGTTCGGACGCACGGGAAAACTGTTTGCGATGGATCACGCTGGGGTAGTCCCTGACATCCTGTGTCTTGGGAAAGCCTTGACCGGGGGGCACATCACGCTGGCAACGACGATCACGTCGCGGAACGTCGCACATCGTATCGGACAAAGCGAAGCCGGTGTTCTGATGCATGGACCGACCTATATGGCAAACCCGCTGGCTTGTGCTGCGGCTTGTGCCAGCCTCGATCAGATCTCGACCCGGGATTGGCAAGGTGAAGTTCAATCCATCGCGGATCAGCTGACACAAGAATTGGCCCCCGCGCGAACCCTTGCCGGTGTTGCGGATGTTCGCGTGCTGGGTGCGATCGGTGTTATCGAGATGATGTCGCCGGTTGACCCTTCGGTTGCACATCAACTGGCTCCGGAAACGGGCGTTTGGCTGCGCCCCTTTGCACGCAACATCTATTGCATGCCGCCTTATGTAATCTCCTCGGACGAACTGAGCCGGGTAACACAGACCATGGTTTCCCTGGCCCGAGGACATTCATGAAAAAGCAATGGCTGGCACGCTCTGGTACGGCAGACTTGGTCCTGATCTTTGGGGGATGGACTTTGGGCCCTGCCCCGTTTCAACAACTTTCCAGCGACCATGATCAACTGTTTATTGACGATTATACCCGCCTAGACGCCCCCCTTCATGAAACCTCCGACTATGATCGGGTCACACTGGTTTCATTTTCCTTCGGAGTCGTTTCGGCCGCCCATTGGGTGAACGATTTTAATTTCAGACCGACAAGGCTTGTTGCTATTGGCGGTACTTTACACCCAGCTGATCCGCGCCGGGGCATAGCACCCGAGATGATTAGGGCAACTGCCGACAACCTGACCGAAGCGAGCTTTTCCAAATTCTGCCGCCGCGCGGGATTGGGCATGCCCGCCCCCATTCTCGACGTTCCTCAGGCCCGTGCAGAGTTGAACGCAGTTATCGCACGGGGGCCAGCGCCAGAGCTTTCGTTCGACCGTATCTGGGTTCCGCAGCGCGACCGGATCATTCCAACCTCTGCACAAGAAGCCGCCTGGAAGGACCAGGCAAGCGTGGTGCGCGGCGTGGATGCGCCACATGTCCCTTTTCATAAGGGTCAAAACTGGACGGAGTGGTGTTCATGACGTTTCAAGCCACAGATCGGGTGCAGCGCAGTTTCAGCAGAAGTTTTCATTCCTATCACGGAGAGGCCAGCCAACAGGCACGAGTCGCGGATCGTTTGGTGACAGCCCTTGGAGCGGCAGGCGCGCCTGAACGATTCAACAAAACGCTCGAACTTGGATGCGGCACAGGTCACCTTACTCGACGCCTGCTTGAAACCTTTGATTGTGGCGCTTTAACGCTTAACGACCTGACCCCCGCAGCCACAGAAACCGCAAATCGTCATCGCGCCAAGTTTCTGTGCGGCGATGCTTCAAAAGTCAGCTTGCCGACGCAGCCTGACCTAATCGCGTCGGCCTCGATGATACAATGGCTACAGAACCCCGCAAAGTTTCTGCGTCAGGCTGCCAACGCATTGTCGCCCGGTGGATGGCTTGCCATTTCCGGGTTCGGGCCATGCCAATACACCGAATTGGCACAGATTGGTTCGTCTGCAGCCGCACCTGGCCTGATGGATCACTCGGATATGGCGTCGGCCGTCACCGAGTGTTTGGAGGTCATCAATACCGGGGAAGCATTAGAGCGCGTGTTCTTCGCAACTCCAAGAGATGTCCTGCAGCACCTTCGGAAAACCGGAGTAAATGGCCGGGCCCAAAAACCATGGACCAAAGCCACGCTCAGACAGTTCAGCGATGACTATGAAAGGCTGCACCGGACTCCGGAAGGGGTCAGTCTGACGTATCACGCAACATGGATTGTTGCGCGCAAAGCGCGCTGAACGTCGAACTAGACAGGGAAAAAACGGGCCGGATCACCAGTTTGGTGACCGGCCCGCCGTGTTTAGAAATGAGCCGAGCGGCTGTTGGCCAGTTTTTCAACCGGAGGCGCAAACCGGGTCAGGTCAATGCCTTCGACTGCGGCTTTGTACTCGTCGATCTTGGGCGTACGACCCAGAATGGCCGACAGCACCACGACCGGGGTCGAGGCCAGCAAGCTTTCGCCTTTCTTGTCCGGCGCATCGGCCACAACGCGACCTTGGAACAGGCGTGTAGACGTCGCCAGAACCGTATCGCCTTTAGCGGCTTTCTCTTGGTTGCCCATGCACAGGTTACAGCCCGGGCGTTCAAGGTACAGGATGTTTTCGTACTCGGTGCGCGCCTTTTCTTTCGGGAACAGGTCGTCGAATTCGAAGCCCGAATACTTCTCGAGCACGTCCCAATCGCCTTCTTCCTTCAACTCATCGATGATGTTGTAGGTCGGGGCGGCCACCACCAGCGGGGCTTTGAACTCTACCTTCCCCGACACTTTTTCGAGGTTTCGCAGCATCTGGGCAACAATCTTCATGTCACCCTTATGCACCATGCAAGATCCTACGAAGCCCAGATCAACTTTCTTGTCACCACCGTAGAAAGATACCGGGCGGATCGTGTCGTGTGTATAGCGCTTGGACACGTCCGCATTGTTAACATCCGGGTCCGCGATCATCGGCTCGACGATCTGATCCAGATCCACGACCACTTCGGCGGAATACTTCGCGTTGTCGTCGGGACGCAGGGCGGGTTTTTCACCGGACTTGATCTCGGCAATGCGGGCATCCGCAATCGCGATCAACTTCTGCAGCATGCCACTCTCATGCTCCATACCCTTGTCGATCATAATCTGAATACGCGATTTAGCCAGTTCCAGAGAACCGATCAGAGTGTCGTTATCCGAAATACAGACCGAGGCTTTGGCCTTCATCTCGGCAGTCCAGTCAGTGAAGGTAAAGGCCTGATCCGCCAGCAGCGTTCCGATATGAACCTCGATCACGCGGCCCTGGAAGACATTGTCGCCATGTTGTTCCAACATCTGCGCCTGTGTGGCGTGTACCACGTCGCGGAAGTCCATATGGTCCGCCATTTTGCCTTTGAAGGTCACTTTTACTGACTCGGGGATCGGCATCGAGGCTTCACCGGTCGCCAGCGCCAAAGCCACGGTGCCCGAGTCCGCGCCGAACGCCACACCTTTGGACATACGGGTGTGGCTGTCCCCACCGATGATCACCGACCAGTCGTCAACAGTGATGTCGTTCAGAACCTTGTGGATCACGTCGGTCATCGAATGATACACGCCCTTCGGGTCGCGACCGGTAACAAGGCCGAAATCATTCATGAACTTCATCAGACGCGGCGTGTTGGCCTGAGCTTTGGCATCCCAGACCGACGCAGTGTGACAGCCCGACTGATAGGCACCGTCAACACTGGGCGCCACAACTGTTGCGGCCATCGCTTCGAGTTCCTGCATGGTCATCAGGCCGGTGGTGTCCTGCGAACCCACGATATTGACCTTTACACGGACGTCCGAACCAGCGTGCAGGGTCTTACCTGGGGTCGCCCCAACTGCGTTCTTGTTAAAGATTTTCTCAACCGCAGTCAGGCCCTGACCTTCATGGCTGACTTCCTTGGACGGTGCAAAGACCAGCGGGGCCTCGACACCCAGCGTCTCGGCGGCCAAAGTCTGCAGTTTTTTGCCAAAGACAATGGCGTAAGAGCCACCGGCTTTCATGAATTCGACTTTTTGCGGAGTGAACGAGGCCGACACATCCACCAGCTCATCGCCATCTTCGCTCAGCAGTTTGTGGCTTTTGGTGTTGATCTTCAGAACGGTACCGGTCGCGACCGAATACTGCTCTTCAAGGATCGGGTTGCCGTCATTGTTCAGGATGGCATTCCCGTCTTCATCGACCTTCTTGACCCAGTTCTTCAGGTCCAAACCAATACCACCAGTCACACCGACGGTAGTCAGGAAGATCGGGGAAATGCCGTTCGTACCCGCGACAACAGGCGCGAAGTTGACGAAAGGCACGTAGGGGCTCGCCTGCTTACCCGTCCACAGGGCCACGTTGTTGACGCCCGACATCCGAGACGACCCAACACCCATGGTGCCTTTCTCTGCAATCAGCATCACCCGCTTATCGGGGTGTTGCAGTTTCAGCGCCTCAACTTCTTGCTGCGCTTTGTCCGAGATAAAGCACTTGCCGTGCAGTTCCCGATCCGCGCGCGAGTGCGCTTGATTGCCGGGCGACAACAAGTCGGTCGAGATATCACCTTCGGCTGCAACATAGGTGACAACTTCGATCTCTTCGTCGATTTCGGGCAGTTTGGTGAAGAATTCAGCCTTGGCGTAGCTTTCCAGAATCTCTTTGGCGATTGGATGCCCGGCTTTGAAAGCCTCTTTCAAGCGATCTGTATCGGCGTCATACAAGAAAACCTGAGTCTTCAGGACTTCGGCTGCCTGCTCGGCAATTGCTGCATCTTCGCCCAAAGCAAGATCCAACAAGACCCGCACCGACGGGCCACCTTTCATGTGTGACAAAAGTTCAAACGCGAAAGGAACCGAGATTTCGTCGACCAGAGTGTGACCCAAGACGATTTCTTTCAGGAACTCAGCCTTTTCACCTGCGGCGCTCGTGGTTCCGGGCAGGGTGTTGTAAATGAAAAAGTTCAGCGAGTCCTCGCGATGCACGTTTCCGGCATCTTTGATCTGCTCAACGATCTCTTTGACCAGCGCACCATCATCAATGGGCTTGGGGTGCAGGCCCTGTTCTTTGCGCGTTTCAATTTCACTGAGGTAATCTGTGTAAAGGCTCATGGCGGTCCCGACGATTAGGCGTTAGAAGAAGCTTGAGACCCGGCAAAGACTGGTTTTCCAGACCCACAGGATGCTCTTTGTATGCGGCGGTATACTATTTTCCACTGAGGATCAATAGACCAAAGCGATGGTTGTGGCGCTAACGGGTTTTGCCGCTTGATTTAAGGGACCGCGCCAGATCACTTAGTTGTGCATACAACTCCCCAGCTGTCGGGTGCCAACCAGCCACGACTCTGTTTTGTTGAGCAACGACGTCAGTATCCCCGCGTGCAGCAGGACCAGTCAACGCGACCTGTGGCCCCTGCGCGGCTACGTTTTCGCAAGTTCCGGTCAACAGCTTTTCATTCAGGCGTGCTGCCATATCCTCGGAAACGCCCGCTTCGGCCCACGCCTCACGCGCCAAGGCTTGCAGGACTACCGTGAAGTTATTCGAGATTACCGCAGCAGCATGATACAGGCTTTTCGCATCCGACCGGATGGAAAAGCACTCGGCGCCCATCTCTTCGAACAACGAAGTAGCGATCCTTGCCGCATATGGGTCACCTTCGATGCCACAAGGGACACAGGAGAACTGCGATGCTGCAGTTTCGGGATCTGAAAAGGAAAGCACTGGATGCGCACTCGCCAAACCCCACCCATATTCGTTTAAGGCATCCATTTGGGCGGCCGGGTAGAATCCACTACAATGCAGTGCAACAGGGCGCGATCCCTGCAACACACTATCTGGGTTCGAGTCGCTTAAGGTTCTGGCCACCTCGGCGATTTTCGTATCGGGTACGGCAAGTATCCAGATGTTTGCTGGCCGCATATCGGCCAAGTGCTCAACAGCCCGCGCGTTACGACCGAATGCGGCAGCATCCGTAGCGGATTTAAGACGACGGCTGCTTACATCCTGCAGAACATAAGACTGCGTTGCCGGCAATACACGAGCCAGTGTCTGGCCAACCCGTCCTGCCCCGATGAGATTAACAGTCGTATTGCCCAATTCTGAGCCCCCCCTTTATGGCGCACAACAGCTATTAAAATGATCGCCAATTATCTCAAAGGAATTGATCAAGCAAAATACGTTACAGTTTGCTTGTTGTTTTATTTTTCTGTAACATATTGATCAAGGCAAGCGGAATGGGTTTGAGGAGGACAAGGCCATGTACGCCCAAATGGTAAAATCAACGGGCAAAGGGGTGCAATCTCGTGACGAGATGAGCCCCGAAGATCGGGTATTTCAAGATCGCATCGACCGCGGTGAAAAGATCGAACCCAAGGACTATATGCCTCCAAGCTATCGAAAAACACTGATCCGTCAGATCGGCCAGCACGCGCATTCTGAAATTGTAGGTCAACTGCCCGAAGGCAATTGGGTCACCCGTGCGCCCACTTTGGAACGCAAGGCCAACCTTCTGGCCAAAGTTCAGGATGAGGCAGGCCATGGGCTGTATCTTTATTGCGCCGCTGAGACACTGGGCGTCAGTCGGGATGAGCTGGTCGAGATGCTGCACTCCGAGCGGATGAAGTATTCGTCCATCTTCAACTATCCCACCCTGACTTGGGCAGATATGGGCGCGGTCGGATGGCTGGTTGATGGGGCTGCGATCATGAATCAGGTGCCACTGCAGCGCACCTCGTATGGCCCCTATGCGCGGGCAATGGTGCGCATCTGCAAAGAAGAAAGCTTTCACCAACGCCAAGGCTATCACATAATGATTAGGATGGCGAAAGAAGGTACTGACGATCAAAAGCGCATGGCGCAGGACGCTCTAAACCGGTTCTGGTATCCTGCCCTGATGATGTTCGGTCCGTCGGACAAGGACAGCGTACATTCCGCCCAATCGATGGCTTGGCGGATCAAGATCAACACAAATGATGAGCTGCGTCAGAAATTCGTCGATGAAACCGTTCCGCAAGCCGAGTTTCTGGGCTTGTCAATTCCCGACGAGAACCTGCGCTGGAACGAAGAAACCGGGCATTATGATTTTAGTGAACCAGACTGGTCCGAGTTTTTCGATGTCATCTCGGGCAATGGCCCCTGCAATGCCGAGCGTCTGAGCGCCCGCCGTAAGGCTTGGGAGGATGGCGCCTGGGTCCGTGATGCCATGCTGGCCCACGCGCGGAAAGCCCAAAACAAATCCAAAGCGGCGGAGTAGTCGATGTCACACCAAAACGAATGGCCCCTGTGGGAAGTCTTTATCCGAGGCCAACACGGCATGAGCCACCGGCACGTCGGCTCGTTGCACGCGGCGGATGCCGAGCATGCCATACGGAATGCGCGAGACGTTTATACGCGCCGCAACGAAGGCGTCAGTATCTGGGTGGTCGAGGCTGAAAAGATCACGGCCTCCAGCCCTTCGGACAAAGGGCCCCTGTTCGACCCATCCCGCGACAAAGTTTACCGGCACCCCACTTTTTACGACATTCCTGACGAAGTTGGGAAAATGTGATGGACGCGGCGCAAAAACCACTGTTCGAGTTTCTGCTGAGACAAGGCGACAACGCTTTGGTTCTGGGGCATCGAACCTCGGAATGGTGCGGGGTCGCTCCGATTTTGGAAGAGGATATCGCGCTGGCCAATATGGCCTTGGATCAGATCGGGCAAACCCAGTTGTGGCTGGGATATGCGGCTGAGGTCGAAGGGGCCGGACGCTCTGCCGACGATCTGGCGTTTCTACGTGACGTTTATGATTTCCGGAATTTGCTGATGCTTGAGGTCCCGAACGGCGATTTCGGGCGTACTCAGATGCGGCAATTCCTGTATGACGCCTTTCAAGTACCATGGTTGACGCAACTGCAAAATTCCACCGACACCCGAGTGGCTGAAATCGCCGCAAAATGCTTGAAAGAGGCCCTCTATCACTTGGACAGGTCTTCTCACACAGTAATCGCCTTGGGGGACGGCACCGCGGAAAGCAACAAGCGCATGGATGAAGCGCTTGCTTTCCTGTGGCCGTATAGTGGTGAAGTCTTTGTCGATGACGAAACCGATCATGCCATGGCGACAGCGGGTGTCGCGCCATTGCCTTCAGAAATAAAACCTCTGTGGCTTGAAACCGTACAGACTGTGCTGGCGCAGGCGTGCTTGACTTTGCCGGAAGGCGACTATGCCCAAAAAGGAGGGCGAACCGGATTTCGGCACACTGAACACCTGGGCCATATGCTGGCCGCGATGCAAACCCTTCAACGCTCGTATCCAGGCGCGACGTGGTGACGATGATGGCGGTGACCGAGGCTCAGGTCTGGGATTGGCTCGACACCGTGCCTGACCCTGAAATCCCAGTCATCTCGGTTGTGGATCTCGGCGTGATCCGCGAGGTGCAGGTCGCGCAGGACCATGTGACTGTGACGATCACACCGACCTATTCCGGCTGCCCGGCCATGGCTGTTATCGCGTTGGACATCGAAACCGAACTTGCAAAAAACGGCATCGGCAAGCTGGACATTCAAACCCGCATCGCACCGGCGTGGACGACTGACTGGTTATCCGAAAAAGGCCGGGCCCGACTGGAAGAATTCGGGATTGCCCCACCCCAAGCTGCGGGTGGTCCCAAACGATGCCCTCATTGCAAATCCAAGCGGGTAGAAAAAATCAGCCAGTTCGGTTCGACCCCCTGCAAGGCCCAATGGCGATGTCAGGATTGCATGGAACCCTTCGACTATTTCAAGTGTATCTGAGGTCCCGATATGACCAACTTCCACCCTCTGAAAGTCACCGATATTCAAAAGACCATCCGCGACGCCGTGGTGGTCACTTTGCAAGCTGAAAACGCGGCAGAGTTTGGTTTTGCACCTGGTCAATACCTGACATTCAAACGGGATTTCGAGGGCGAGGAACTGCGCCGGTCATACTCTATCTGCGCGGCACCGCATGAAGGCATCCTGCAGGTTGGGATCAAAAGTGTGGATGGCGGGGCGTTCTCAACATGGGCCAATACCGAACTGCAGGTTGGGGACGTAATGGACGCCATGCCTCCGATGGGCAACTTTCATGCCGCAGTCCAAGACGACGCGCCGCACTATCTGGCGTTTGCTGGCGGCTCGGGCATCACTCCGGTCCTGTCCATTCTCAAGACCGCCCTGTCCGAGGACGCATCGACACGGTTCACTTTGGTCTACGCAAACCGCACACCAAATACGATCATGTTCCGGGAAGAGCTTGAGGACCTGAAAAACCGCTACCTTCATCGGCTGAACATCGTCCACGTTCTTGAGGATAACAGTCAGGACATTGAATTGTTCAAAGGCCGGGTCGATCAAACCAAATGCGCCGATCTGTTTCGACACTGGATCGACATTAAATCGGTCTCGATGGCTTACATCTGCGGGCCCGAGCCAATGATGCTGGCCATTTCACAGGCGCTTAAGGATCATGGGTTGCGAAAGGACCAAATCCGTTTCGAACTTTTCGCGTCGTCTCAACCCGGGCGCGCCAGGAAACGCGCTGTCTCAAAAGCCGCCGAAACAGGCGGCGTCAAAGGTCGCGTCACGTTGGGCGGTGAAACCAGAAGCCTTATCATACCTAAAGACACGAGCTTGCTGGAAGCGGCTTTGGCCGAAAACTTGGATGCGCCCCACGCCTGTAAAGCGGGTGTTTGTTCGACCTGCAAGGCCAAGATCCTTGAAGGTGAGGTTGAAATGGTCGCCAACCACGCCCTTGAGGATTACGAGGTTGAAGCCGGTTTTGTTCTGACCTGTCAGTGCTTTGCAGTGTCAGAGAAAGTTGTTTGGGACTATGATGAGGCCGGGCATTGAACGTTGACTAACACTCCGGGCAAGCCCGCCACGGTGAAACGGGCAACCGTTTTCGCATATCCTTCGCGATCAGCACGTGTCGCCTTTGGATGCCACATGTAGTACCAGTTCAGCATTCCGAAAACGGACATGGTCACCTCACGCAGCAGGCTGCCATCGTCTTGCAGCTTGCCACCACTGATCGCGTTCAGAATGTTGCTCATCTGCGCTACCATGTCTTTTTGATAGGCTTTAAGCACCTTCTGCATATGCTCGGGCAGCAGAGAGACACCTTCGCTTTGAATCGTGTGTTCGTAATCCATCCCTTCATAGGCCAGCAGATATTCGCGCAGGATCAGATGCAACTGTTCTTCGGGTGGGTACCCGTCCAGATCAATTGCGGAGACGCGGTTCTTCAGCTCGGACAGATAGGTATCCAGAATGTCGAACAGCAGTGCTTCTTTGCTGTCATAATAGTGGTAAATATTCGCCTTCGATATACCCGCGGCTTTGGCGACCTGATTCATCGAAGCCCGTGCGATGCCTTCATGGGCGAACACATTTGCAGCCACCGCGAGGATGCTCTGACGCTTCTTGTCATGGTCCTTAGCGATCGTCCGCGCCACGGGTTTACTCCTTTGGCCTGTTGTCAACTACTCGACGGGCTTTGCCCTGGCTGCGCTCGACACTGCCCGGAGCGCCAACGTTCACCGATGCGCCGATCCCTATGGTGTCTTTAATCTTCTTGGACAAGGCCCCGGCAATACCTTCGCGCATGTCCTCTGGCGCGCCGGTTTCAACGCGTACTGTCATATCGTCCATCCGGCCCGTGCGGGACAGCTCTATTTGGAAATGCGGCGCCAGATCCGGGGCTGCCAGAACAAGCTCTTCAATCTGGGTCGGAAAGACGTTCACGCCCCTCAAGATGATCATGTCATCGGATCGGCCGGTGATTTTCTCCATTCTACGCATTGATCGCGCCGTTCCCGGCAAAAGCCGCGTCAGATCGCGAGTGCGATAGCGGATCATTGGCATGCCCTCTTTGGTCAGGGTCGTAAAGACCAGCTCACCCAGCTCGCCATCTGGCAGCACTTCACCCGTCTCCGGGTCAATGATTTCCGGGTAGAAGTGGTCCTCCCAGATATGCAGCCCGTCCTTGGTCTCGACGCACTCATTTGCAACGCCTGGCCCCATGATTTCGGACAGGCCATAGATGTCGACTGCATGCATGTCGAAAGCATCCTCAACCTCTGCCCTCATTGCGTTCGTCCAGGGTTCGGCGCCAAAGATTCCCACATCCAACGAGGTATCGCGCGGATCAATACCAGCCGTGTGAAACTGCTCCAGTATGTTCAGCATATAAGACGGAGTGACCATGATGGTGCTGGGCTTGAAGTCCTGTATCAGCATAACTTGGCGTTCTGTCATACCGCCGGAAACCGGAACAACCGTGCAGTTCAGACGCTCGGCCCCGTAATGCGCGCCCAACCCCCCTGTGAACAGGCCATAGCCATAGGCGATGTGCACTATTTCTCCTGGTTTGGTACCGCTGGCCCGCATGGATCGCGCCACAAGTCCGGCCCAGTTATCAATATCTTTCGGCGTATAGCCCACCACCGTCGGTTTACCCGTCGTCCCGGATGATGCATGGACCCGCACGATTTCTTCCCGAGGAACAGCGAAAAGCCCAAATGGATAGTTGGCACGCAGATCGTCTTTGTGAGTAAACGGGAATTTCGACAGGTCGCTTAGAGATCGCAGATCATCCGGATGGACCCCCGCCGCGTCGAACCGTTGGCGATACATCGGAACGTTTTCGTAAGCGTGGTGCAGAGACCATCTCAGACGGTCCAACTGCAGGCTTCTAATTTCGTCGATGGAAGCAATCTCTATCGGATCAAGCGTGTTTCGGGCCGGTGTTAGGTCTTTCATGAACTCCTCCGCTATTCCTCGAACACGTGACCGCGCACCGCCCGAGAGCAACCGCGAAACACTGCTACAACTGTGTTCGTCTGATTGACCACGGTCACATCATAGATTCCGCTCCGCCCAGTCAGGCTGACCTCGGTCGCTGTTGCGGTCAGGCGATCGCCCAACTGACCGGGCGCGATGTAGGTAATTGAGTTGTGTTGCGCGACCGTCGATTGGTTCCGGCTGTTGCAGGCAAACGCGAATGCACTATCGGCCAGCATATAGATCACGCCTCCATGACAAATGCCGTGCCCGTTGGTGTGGTGCTTTTCTACTGTCAGCGTCAGAACCGCCTGCCCTTCATCCACTGCTTCGACCTGCATTCCCACCCAAGGGCTTGCCTGATCATTACCCCACATCGTTCGGGCCGCCTGTTCCGCGCGTTCCTTGGGCGTCATAACTGTACCCTTGGGCTTTTGGCCGTATCCGTGACCACTACGATACCACATGCCAAGGCGATGATCGTCTTGTCCTGACAGCCGAGCTGTTTACGGCATAGGCGTCTGGTTCAATGCGCTGCTGCCTCGCCTCACTGATCAAAACGTTTTGCGCAACATTCGCGCAATTCAAGGCATCACGAAAGGTACGGTGCATTTCATTGGTCAAATTGCTCATCTGATCAGGTCGATTCACTGTGAACCCGTCCCAACCTGCGTGTCGCGTGGCAAGCACTGTATACTCCTTGATCTTAAGCAACCTTCAATTTAAACATTTCATAAACCGTCCGGTTGGTCAATTAATGAACGACACCATTGTAGAGGTCCCGAAATGGCAGTTCAGAACGTTGAAAGTTATGTAGCCGGTCAATGGATTGGCTGTGACAGCGCCGCGCGGGATATCCATTCCGCGGTGACCGGAGATTTGATTGCACGGGCAGGCAACAGTGCTTTGGACACCGAAGCCATGCTGAAATATGCGCGTGCCAAAGGCGGTTCGGCGTTGAGGGCCATGACTTTCCATGATCGAGCCCGCATGCTGAAGGCACTTGCGCTGCATTTGGGCCAGCACAAAAAGGCACTTTATGACGCCTCTTTCGCGACCGGGTCTACGCACAAGGACCACCTGATCGACATTGATGGGGGGATCGGCACGTTGCTGGTCTTTGCCAGCAAAGGTCGGCGTGAGATGCCAGATGATACGATCTATCTGGACGGCAATATCGAGCAACTGTCCCGCAGTGGAACCTTTTTGGGGCAACATATCTGCACCTCGTTGACGGGCGCCGCTGTCCACATCAATGCGTTCAATTTTCCGGTCTGGGGCATGCTGGAAAAGCTTGCGCCCACCTTACTGGCCGGGGTGCCGGCAATCGTCAAACCGGCGACAGCCACCTGTTACGTAACCGAGTTATGTGTTCGCATCATGCTCGAAAGCGGCTTGTTGCCAGATGGTGCAGTACAGCTGATCTCGGGCGATATTGGTGCGCTGCTAGACCACGTCGGATCGCAAGATGTGGTCAGCTTTACCGGCTCGGCGCAAACGGCTCTTGAACTGCGTAGCACACCGAGCATTTTGAATTACGCAACCCGTTTTATTGCCGAGCAAGACAGCCTGAATGCCTCAATTCTCGGACCCGATGCGGAAGTAGGCACGCCCGAATTCGACCTATTCATCAAGGAAATTACCCGCGAGATGACGGCAAAGGCTGGGCAGAAATGCACTGCCATTCGTCGGATTATTGTGCCTGAACCACAGGTCGAAGCGGTGATTACAGCGTTGCGGAAAACCCTTGAGCGGACAATTATAGGCGATCCCTCGGACACGGCGACGCAGATGGGGCCGCTGGTCTCTCAGGCGCAACGCCGGGACGTTTTGCAGAAGGCCGCCCTGATCGAGCAGGATGCGACTCGCGTTTTTGGCCACCCAGAAAAGTTTCAGGTTTCGGGTGCGGACCGCGAAAAAGGCGCGTTCGTGCCACCCATGCTGTTTTATTGCGAGACCCCAGATACAGCGCAATACGTTCATGATGTCGAAGCCTTTGGGCCGGTTTCGACCGTCATGCCTTACCACGATCTTGATCATGCCCTTCGCCTGACCAACAAGGGCAAAGGCAGCCTTGTTGCCTCGGTCATCACCAACGACGGCGACTTTGCCCGACAAGCCGCCTTGGGTGCGGGCGCGTTTCACGGTCGACTGTACTTCAACAACCGGCAATCTATGAACGAAAGCACGGGCCATGGCTCTCCGCTGCCGCACATGGTGCATGGTGGCCCAGGACGCGCGGGCGGCGGCGAAGAGCTGGGAGGCGTTAGGGGCGTACTGCACTACATGCAGCGCACTGCGGTTCAGGGCAGCCCCGATATTCTGACGCGGATTAACCGAAAATGGACGGCCGGCTCATCAGAGGTCACCCGCGATGCACACCCCTTTACCCGCACCTTCCATGAACTAGAAATAGGTGAGACGTTACACACCGCGTCCCGAGAAATCTCTTTGGCCGACATTGAAACTTTCGCACATTTTACCGGCGACACATTCTATGCGCATATGGACGAAGCTGCCGCAAAGCGGAACCCGTTTTTCCCGGGACGGGTGGCACATGGGTATCTGTTACTCAGCTTCGCTGCGGGGTTGTTCGTGCAACCAGATGAAGGGCCAGTTCTGGCGAATACCGGGCTCGACAATCTGAGGTTCCTTAAGCCCGTACAAGCCGGAGACAGCATTCAAGTTCATCTGACGGTCAAGCAGAAAACTCCGCGCAACCAAGACTATGGAGAGGTTCGCTGGCATGTGACACTGACAAACCAGAATGGCGACCGGGCAGCCGAGTACGAACTTCTGACAATGAATGCATATTCCCGAGGTTGAGCATCGGTTTTCCGTGGCCACACAAGACATTGGCATGATATCCAATAGGCCAGCCTGCGAACCGGCCATTTGGAAACCTAGATTTGAATTCAGCCGAAAAACTGATTGAAGAACTTGTTGCGCTAGTACCGATCAAGACCTGGTCGCTGATCGTTACCCTTTTCGGTGACATGAATGGCAAAGAAATTACAGGCAAAGACTTGGGGCTGCTACTTGGTCGTGTTGGGATCAAAACCGAAGCCATGCGTGTCGCCTTGCACCGCCTTAGAAAAGACGGCTGGATCGAGTCAACAAAATCGGGGCGCGAAGTTACCTATCGCCTTTCTTCACATGGCCTATCAGAAACCCGGGCCGCCCATGAGGATGTATATCGTCAAGACGCCAAATACCCCGAAGGCTGGGTAACCTGCTGGGTTCGTCAAGGATTCGCAGCGCCACCCTTATCGATTCCAATCGACAAAGCGCTGGTTCTGATGCCCGCCTCAGCTGCTGCCAAAGCCGAAAACGTCGTGACGCTAAAGTTTGATGACTACCCTCCGCCCGAGTGGTTCTCGAGCGGTCTTGTGCAGGACAATGTTCTACGTCAGGCGTCGCGCATCTTTGACCTTGCAGCTTCTGCCGAAATTCATCGCATGCAATCCTTGCCCCAAGCTGCGATACGACTGATGCTTTTGCACCACTGGCGGAAAATGGCACTGCGCCCTGCAGTATGGGCCCATATTTCCCTAAACCCAAAAGGACCGCTGGCACTGTGCCACGGCAGGGTCACCGATCTACTGTCCGCGTTGCCCAACTTGTCGCCCGAACGATTTTCCCGATAACTCACGTTCCAATCTGAGTGGCTCCGCTAACTGTAACCGGGTCTTGATTGGTATTTCATCGCCGGTTAGGCCATGTTTTACCGATCAGTTAGGATTTGGATGCACAGTTGGTTCTCATCGAAGGTAGCCGCGTGACACACATGGGACGATCAATCTTGCGCACTGCGCTTGTGGCGATACTGTCGCTGGGTTCAGTGCCTGCGCTGGCGCAACCCGACATTTTGGTGCTGGGCGACAGTCAGATCTCTTTTGGGGCAGGAAAGGAATACACCCGATTCTTCCAAGACTTGCCACAACGCTGCAATATGACAGCAGAACGCACTCGGTTGCTGGAAAAGCTTGGCGCGCGTCAAACGGCGGCGATCGGTGTACGGTCCACCTCGTTGCAATCTTGGACATCCGTCAGCGGGCCGACACGCGGTGCAATCTGCGATGTAGACAAGAAATTTGGTGTTAACGCTGGTGCCTATGGGATCGATGGAAACCCTGATCGTGTTTTCATCCAGATCGGAAAAGGTCCGTCTTATCAGTTCTGCAAACCCAAACAAACCGCGTTTGAGGCTATGTTTGCCGAAAACTACTATGATCCCGGTTTGTTGGTCCTGACTTTTCTGGGCAACTCGGCCGATCGCTGGGCAAACTCACCAGAAGCGGTCGCACAGGATGTGTCCAAGACTCTGGAACAGGTGCCCAAGGATATGCCTTGCGTCTTTATCTCAAGCGCGCCGGTCTACCTGAAAAAAACAAACGACAAGCGGATGAAAGCTCAAACGGCCATTGCCCGGGCGTTCGAGCGTGCCGATGCCCAGTGTATTGCCGTGGAAGGGTTTAATGCAAAGACGCGCGCGGCCATTGAGGGCAAACCAAAATATTTTCGCCGCAACGAAGCCGGTCGTGTCAAAGATCCGCATCATCCAAGTCCGGCTGCAATTCGCCAGTTTTTGAAGATCAACACGGTCGATTTCTGCGATGCGATCTTCGAAGCCCTGAAATAGAGAAACCGCATAAGGGGGAAACATGCAGTTTCTGAACAAAGCCGCGGGCATGGCCATTGCCCTTCTTTTGCAAGCACTTCCGGTCAGTGCCGAGCCGTTTGACTCGCCTGAAATACTGATCATCGGGGACAGTCAGATATCGTTCGGCTCGGGGCCAGCATTCCTGGAGTTCTTCAGTAATATCAAAACTCATTGCAAACCGAACGCCGAGCAAAAGCAGCATCTTGAGCGACTTGGAAAAATGCGGGTTGGTGTAATCGGTGTGCGCTCCAGCTCTATACCATCGTGGACAGCACGATCTGGCAAGGGTAAGGATACGATCTGCAAGGTTGATCCCAAATGGCGGGTTAATGCGGGAGCTTATGGCTTCGTAAACAAGTCCGGCAACAAATACGTCCAGATTGGCGAAGGGCGCGACTACCAGTTTTGCGCAGCAAACACGTCTCCGCTGGAAGAGATGTTGCGCGACGATTATTACGACCCAAAGCTGATTCTGATGTCTTTTCTGGGCAATTCCGCCAAACGCTGGGCCAACAGCCCCGAGGCTGCAATCCGCGATGTTCAAAAGTTGAAAACCCAGCTTCCACCTGACCTGCCCTGCATTTTCATGACCACCGCCCCGGCTTACAAAAAGAAAATCGTAGACTTGAGATTGCGGGCGCAAAAGAACCTAATGGACGCCTTCAAAACATCAGGCTTGCGTTGTTCGTTAGTGCCGGGATCCACGCCGGAAACTGTCGCCGCCAATCAAGGGAACAAAGAGTATTTTCGTCTGAACAAAAAAGGCTTGGTGAAAGATCCGTATCATCCGAACGAAGCTGCAGCCAAAAACTTCTTTGCCCTAGAAATGGATCAGATTTGTACGGCGATCTTCACGCAAATTTCGCCGACGAAGGAACAAAGCTGAATCCTAATCGTGCTCTTTAGCGCGACAGTCGAGTCAGCCGAAGGTCAAGAGAAAACATGCCCCGCGACTGGAGGGGTCCAAACTTAGGCGTCCACCGATCGCCTCGGCGGTTGCCGTCACAATATTCAAACCCATACCCGTCCCACCACTGTTTCTCCGCGTGGTGAAAAACGGCTGCATTATCTTTCCTGCATTCCCATCGCTAACCCCCGTGCCATTGTCTGCAACGCGCAGGGTGGTCGCATCGTTGACTTGACCTGCTGTCAGAACGATTTCGTTGGCGTCGTGTTGCTGTGCATTTTCAAGCAAATGCGTCAGTATAATCCTTAGCGTTTCTTCAGCCACGGGCAGAGGGAGATCTCCGTTTTCGACTTGCACCGAAAGGTTGGGAAAGGTCTCGGTCACGAAGGGAACGACATCATCCAGACGACAACTTCCGGTCAAAGCACTTTGATCGGCAAGGCTGAACGCACGCATATGGGCCAGCAAGTCCTCCAAACGCTTGCCGCCTTTATCTACGGTATCCAGAAGCTTGTTCCGTTGTTCCACAGGCAAGCTGTTGTCCCGCAGCAGCTCGGTCGCACCTTTGAGGGCAGTCAGAGGAGACTTCAACTCGTGCGTGACATGGGCGGTATAGGTTTTTAGCGCGTCTTGTTTGTTTTGCAGACGTGTGGTGAGAGACTGAAAGCTCTGACTCAGCTCCTCAATTTCGCGAGTGCCTAAATGCTCTGGTGGCTCCCACGCGTCAACGCCATAGCCTGCCGATTGCGTCCTTTCTATCAAAAGGCGGATGGGCCGTGTGATAAAGCGCCAGAACACAAACCCGATCAACGCAGTGGACAAAGCGACGAATACGGCCGCTTTGGCCAAATTAAAGCGCTCGCCATAAAGAAATCGGAAGATATGGTTTGGGGTCCGGCTCAGATAGACAGCCCCGATCTGCGCCTCTTCTACGAACACCGGCATCGCAACAAACACGCGAACACGGGCTGCCCTGCTGAGTGTATAGACCGCAGGCGTTCTGTCCTCGCGCAGACGCGTTCGAGCGACCGACGCGATGTTCCCCTGCATAGCTTCCTGTACTTCGGCCACCTGCCCCAGATTCTCTCCGAGTTCGGCGGTTCCGGCGAAGACATTTCCGAACGTATCCAGAAACCGATACCCCACCAGCGTTTGCGTCTGTGCTCCAGCCGCGATCCGCGATAAAGGAGCCGCTATTTGCTTATAAACGCGGCCGGGGTCCAGTTGCATTGCCTGCGCATCGGGGCGCGGAGGCAAAACTGTTTCCCGGTTTACAGACAATGCTGGAAAGACTGCCCGATCGACCGAAATTGCGCCGCGCTTGGGCGGATCAAGCCCTGCTGCCTCAGCATATAGCTCGGAATAGGTCGCCGAGAGGACAGCAGCTTGTGTCAGCAGGCTTTCTTCGGTTTGCTGGACCAGCTGGCTGTCGTAAAATCGGAACAATGCCAGCCCAGCAAACGGCAGACAAAGAACAATCCCCAGAACAAGCAAGACAACAGTCCAAAGCTTGGGACGTTTTCTAGGCTTTACCCCGCCTTGCATGGTCCCATCCTCAGGCCAACACCATGCACGGTGACAATTCCGTCGGTGCAGCCGGCTTGTGACAGCTTGGCGCGAATATTGCGAATATGACTGTCTATTGTTCGGTCCGACACGTGGATGTTGTAGCCGTACAGCGCATCCACCAACTGAGGTCGGGACATAACGTGATCCGGTCGAGACATCAAAGTTGCCAACAACCGAAGCTCTGATCCTGTCAATACTACCTGCTCTGCGCCGTACAGGCACGAATGGCGCCGCGCATCCAGAGTCAGCTTCCCTTGCACGAGGACTTGTTCCGCCGGGGTGGCTGGCGGGACGCTGCGTTTGAGGATGGCTTTGATACGTGCCACCAGTTCGCGCGGGGAAAAGGGTTTGGTAAGATAGTCGTCTGCTCCGATCTCAAGCCCGACGACCCGGTCAACCTCATCATCCCGAGCTGTAAGAAACAGGATCGGGACATCCGAGGACTTGCGAATTTCGCGACACACTTCAAGCCCGTCACGTTCAGGCAGACCGATATCCAATACAATCAGTTCAGGTTGCTCTTGTCGAGCAGCGTCAAGTGCGGCCAAACCGTCACTGGCAAACATCGTCTGAAAACCCGCGTTTTCAACTGCAAACCCTGTCACTTCAAGAATGTCCGGATCGTCGTCGACGATGAGAATACGTGCGGGCATCAAATAGGGTCCTCAGCTCTGATCCTGATAATAGGCTTGGATGCGCCACCTGCGAAAGCCCCATTCTCGCCAGTTGGAAATGGCATCCTGGGACATGAGATAGTCCAGTCTTTTACCGCAAATACGCTCGCCGGTTTTGGCTTCAAAAGCGTGTATGGCAGCGTATGCATCGGGACCTAATCTGCAGATGTAGTAGGTATCGCGAAGCGCCAGATCCTGACCGTGCGTCAGGTTGTAGCCAGCGATCAGGTGCGCGAAATTGACAAAGCAGCAAACATAGACTGTGACGACAACGGTGGCCAGGCACCGTCGCAATAGCCAATCAACTCCCAACCCTCGATGAACTTGAATGACCGTCAGCACCAAGCCGATCAATACAAGGCCCATCCAGATAAAGGCGGCCACGCGCAGATAAGTCAGGGCATATGCCTCAACATATAGCTGCAGGCGGAAGGCTGCGGTCATCACCAAAAAGATATTCTGAGCCAACCAAAGATAAACCAGATTCCGCAAGACCCTATCCTGCGCGATCATGCTGCGTGTCAACAGGACGAATACCCCTGCTAGCAATGCCGTCACGACCAAAGGATAGGCACCGCGATGGGCATAGGAAGCATAAGTCATACCATCGGGCAAGGCGACACCGCCGGTAAAAATCCCGATATCCATACCTGTCTGCACAAAGAACAACAGGTTGAACAAAAACAGAGAATTCCGAACAGAAAGAGGGTTGATCAGAAATGTAACCCGTCCGGGCCCGGCCCTCCGGAAAGAGGGTTTTTGCGCTTCGGAACCCAACCAAGACTTACTAAGGTTCAAACACGCCCAAACTTGAGACCCGATCAGACACCAGAACAAGACGCGCAACCAAAAATCGGCTGTGAACAAATGAGTTGGGTCCAGCCCATGTAGGTAGCCTTCCAGAACTGGGTTTGCGGCGGCCAGCAGTATCAGGAAAATGATGCCCATCATGAAGGGAAGCAAGGCCGAAGATGCCTGACGACGAATGCCCTTGCCCATATCTGCCTCAGGCAAATCACGCAGCGCGGCCCAACTCAGCAACAAGTTTCCGATTGTAGGCAATCGCATTGCAACCCTAAAAAACAAGCGTTCGTTCAACGGCAATCCGTAGACCGACCACCCCACCAGCAAAACCAACCCGGCCAGACTAAATAACACCGACAAGAATTGCAGGTCGATGCACAACGGCAAATTGCACACTAGGGCAATGCCCATGGCCCCGACCCACTCACGCCGATTGGTCCGAGGGGTCTTCAATGCCACTATTGCTGCCGAAAGGATCATCGCAAACAAGGCAAGAGAGATTCCAATCGGCTGGTGCCAGAACAGCCAATCTGCCAGTGTCACCAAAACGCCAAGCAAAGGTATCTTGTGCCGCATTCCAAGTGAGGAAAACAGCGATTTATCGCTTTGCGCCCGTGGGTTTGTTTGCGCGGATGTTGTCTCTGACATGCTTAGCCACCACGCATCTCGTTTAAGGCTATCCGGCACTCCGTGGATTATCAGCTCCTGCCTCATTACGCGCCTCCTGATTGCGGTTGTTCTTCCCATCAGGTTGACAGACGCAATTGCAGAGCTGGGGCGAGTCCTGAACAGGTTTTGAAAGGCTATTGTGCAGATTTTGCGCACACTTTTGACGAGTCCACCCAGTTGACCAAACGGTCAGACCCAGCGACGGTCGCGTGTCGACCACCAGATACAAACCAACAGTAGGACTTGAATAACCAGGCGTAAGTTCAGCTGCCATTCGGTAGCAAATGGGTAAAGCTCAGGGTTCAATGACATATGAATGTTGGCCGGGGTCACGGCCAATGTCAGTAAAATCAGACAATTCCCAGCGAGTTGGCGGGCCTGCGGCAATAGAATGCCAATCGCCCCCAGGATTTCCAGAACTCCTGACACATAAACCACCGCCAACGGCCAAGGAACATAAGGTGGCGTAATGCTTAGGAAGAACTCTGACACGACAAAATGCCCGATCCCGCCGCAAAAAAACCATAGGAAAACGAGTAAAAGACCCAAGTAATAAAATCTGACCATGTTCCCCTCAGACTCGCAAGCGCATTGGTTGTCGGGAAACCGCCAGGCATTGAGGAACTCCAAGCTGAACCAAGTCGGTTTGAAGCCACGTCGTTGTAGGCTCAAGCTGTTTGCGACAATGGCACATGACCTATTTTCATCGATAAATATCCGCAACCGGAGGCCACAGTAAATTGAACACCGAAACCACTGATCAAACGACGCTTGGCAGAACTTTTTATCGCATGAAAACCTGACTAACATGCTGCCAAAGCAACCACTACCGCGGGACTGACCAATGAAAGCCGTTCTCTACGAAAATTTCTCGCAGCCTCCTAAGCTGGTCACAATAAGCGACCCCTCACCGGATGCAGATGGTGTTGTGATCCGCGTTGAGGCGTCGGGTGTATGCCGTTCGGACTGGCACGGTTGGATGGGGCATGACGACGATATCGAATTGCCACATGTCCCCGGCCACGAACTGGCCGGCGTTGTGGAAGCCACAGGCGTAAACGTCAAGAAATGGAAACCAGGTGACAGGGTAACAGTCCCCTTTGTCGCAGGCTGCGGCTCTTGCCCGGAATGCCACGCGGGACATCAACAAGTGTGTCTGGATCAGCATCAACCCGGCTTTACGTACTGGGGTTCATTCGCCGAATATGTTGCGGTTCATCAGGCCGATCTGAACCTTGTTGCTTTGCCCGAGGGCATGGAATTTGCAACCGCGGCCAGTCTTGGTTGCCGCTTTGCGACGTCGTTTCGCGCTATTGTCGACCAAGGGAAAGTCGGCGCAGGTCAATGGGTCGCCATTCACGGTTGCGGCGGGGTCGGTCTGTCTGCCGTGATGATCGCCAGCGCGTTGGGCGCTCAGGTCATTGCCGTGGATATTGATGACCGAAAGCTTGACCTGGCTCGGAACCTGGGCGCGGTCACCACAATCAATGGCACCGGGACAGATGTCGCAGCAGAAGTTATCGAATTGACACGTGGCGGTGCTCATGTCTCAGTTGACGCACTGGGACATCCGGCGACCTGCTTCAATTCCATCCAAAACCTACGACCCCGAGAGAAACATGTGCAGGTTGGGCTTATGCTGGGCGAACAAGCGCAACCTCAGGTGCCAATGGCAAAAGTTATCTCGAATGAGCTTGAAATCTTGGGCTCTCACGGAATGCAGGCCCATCGGTACGGCGCGATGTTGGACATGATCGCTTGTGGCAAGCTAGCGCCAGAAAAACTGGTAGGCAAAACGATCAACCTGTCTCAGGCGCCGCAGGCCTTGATGGAAATGGATCGCTTTCAATCCATCGGCGCGACAGTCATCACTGATTTCGACCGTTAACGCGACTAGCTCTTGTCGATAAAAACGGATTGTCATCACCAAGATTCTTGTGTGATCAGATAGATATAGGCCATAGTCTTGCTCAACCCGGTTACGAACGCAGTGGAACCGAGTGGGAGGAGTTTTGAAAGAAAGGCATTATACAGCCGCAAAACTGAATGCGGCGCTTCGGGTATTGGATCGCTATCAGATTCAATCTGATTGTGTTTTCGAACGAACAGATATCGACCGAACTCGCTTAAAAGACACAGAGTATCGTGTCTCGCTGCGTCAGGTCATCGATGTGCTGAATAATATCGCGCAGCAGCGCTGGCACCCCGAATTACCTTACGATATCGGAAGAAACCTCCATATCTCGGATTATGGGCTTTATGGATATGCTGTTCTAAGCAGCACAAGATACCGGGATACTGTAGATTTCGCGCAGAGGTTTCACTATCTTGCGGCGCCTACAGCCGAAATGTCCTTTGACTTTGATAAGGACAACCCCGGTTGGGAATTTGAACCGGTCTCGGTGATCGAACAATCGCCTGACTTCTATGCCTTTCTGACCAATCTGCAGGCCGGAATATTTGCCTCACTGCATCAGGACGTGATTGGTCAGGATTTCCAGTGCAATTTGCTTGAGTTGCGATACCCTAGGGACAGTTATTACACCATTCCGGCACACGCCGCAGATGCCATCAAATTCTCGGCTGAGAAGAACCGGTACAGTGTTCCACCCAAATGGATGGACCAAAGACTGGAACTGGGAAACCGGATGACTTTTCAGCAAATCGTCCAGATTTGCGAACAAGAGTTGTCCGAATTGCTCAGCCGCGATGAGGGGCGCGTGTCTGGAGAAGTTCGAAAAGCGCTTGTTCAAAGCCTCTCTTTTGGGCCAATATGGAACTGATTTCACGTCAGATTGGATTGACTAGCCGAACCCTGCGCCGCCATCTGAAACGAGAAAACACGACGTTCAGCGATATCGTCGATTCCACGCGGTCTGAACTAGCACTTCGGTATCTTCGGGATGCCGAACTCAGCACACAGGAAATCGCCTATGTGCTAGGTTTCTCAGATTCTGCCAGCTTCGTGCGCGCCTTCAGAAGGTGGACAGGAAAAACACCGAAACACTATAGGGTCGGTTTCTGAAGGCGGAATCTGACGCTACGTTGTCCTCGATTGTCAATCTTATGACCCGATGTGGGGTTTACGCACTGGGGTCGACTGGCAATATTTTCCACTAAGTCGAAACATCCGCAGATCAGTCTTTCTGTTGGGTATCGAGTTGTTGCTGGCTAGGAGAGAGGCTGGGGCATCCGAGAAACGGCCGGAGGATAACTATGTAATTGCTACGAACAAAACCTCATCCAACAAATTGGCTTGGCTTTAAGAGTTTGTTCTTGCAGGGAAATCCCGACTGGCGGGCGCACCCTGGTCCGAACCGGATCAGCTTATGCACTAATCCTCGCGCCACATATAACCCGCAAAAGAGCAGGTAAACTGGAAGGAAATCTATGCAGTTCGATTACGTCATAGTAGGTGGCGGCTCCGCCGGGTCGGTTCTTGCCGCACGCCTTAGCGAAGATCCGAAAGTTTCGGTTTGCCTGCTCGAAGCCGGCGGGGGTGGCAACGATATATTCGTACGTATGCCTATGGCAGTCGCAGCCATGGTCCCAAGCAAGCCGATAAAGATCAACAATTGGAGCTTTGAAACGGTCGAACAACCCGGCTTGAACGGGCGCAAGGGCTATCAGCCGCGCGGGAAGTGTCTGGGCGGGTCCAGTGCGATCAATGCCATGCTTTATGTCCGCGGCCAACGAGAGGATTACGATGCTTGGGCCGATCTGGGCTGCGAAGGATGGGATTGGGACAGTGTGTTGCCCTATTTCCGAAAAGCCGAAAGCAATGAACGCGGCGAAGATGACATGCATGGCGGCAGCGGACCGCTGCAGGTGTGTGACCAGAAATCCATCCATGTTTTATCTGAAGCCTTTGTTGATGCCGCCACGCAGTTGCAACATCGCAGAACTCGCGATTTCAACACGGGCGACAACGAAGGGGTTGGATTTTATCAGGTCACACAGTTCTTTGAAAAAGACAAAAACGGTGAACGCTGCTCGGCGGCCGCAGGCTATGTGTTTCCCAATGCCGACAGACCCAACCTTACGATTGTGACCCGCGCTCATGCACGTCGCGTCACCTTTGAGGGGAAACGTGCCACAGGCGTGATTTATCAACACAAAGGCCAAGACATTACGGTTACCGCAAAACATGAAGTCTTACTTTGTGGGGGGGCCTTTCAGTCGCCGCAACTGTTGCAACTGTCTGGGATCGGTAATGGTGCAGATCTGTCCAAGTTGGGCATTCAGGTCAGACATGATCTACCGGGCGTCGGCCAGAATTTGCAGGACCACCTGGATTTTATTCTTGGCTACAAGACCAATCGGCACGACAACCTTGGGATCAGTTTGAGAGGTGGTATCCACATCGTCCGCGAAATCCTGCGGTGGCGCAAAGACGGAGTTTCTCTTGCCGCGTCACCCGTTGCCGAAGCTGGCGCATTCTTAAAGACCGATCCGGCGCTGGACCGGCCGGATATTCAGTTTCACTTTGTGCCAGCCTTACTCGACGACCACGGGCGCAAACAACATCTGGGACACGGCTACAGCTGTCACGTCTGCCAAGTACGACCGTACAGCCGCGGCTCGGTCTTTTTGCAAAGCACGAACGAGCTGGCTGCACCGGGTATTGATCCATCTTTCCTGTCCGATCCTCGCGACATAAAAGTCATGGTCAAAGGCGCGAAGATGATGCGCGACGTCCTTGAGACAGAAACTATGACCCAACACCGAAAAAAAGAGATGTTCGGATCTGATAAATTGAGGACTGATGAAGATTGGGAAAACCACATCCGGTCTCGCGCAGACTCAATCTATCACCCCGTCGGCACGTGTAAAATGGGCGTGGATGAGATGTCGGTCGTTGACCCTGAGCTACGCGTGCATGGGATTCAGGGGTTACGTGTAGTTGACGCTTCGGTCATGCCCAATCTGGTGTCCGGGAACACTAACGCCCCTACGATTATGATCGCCGAGCGCGCCTCGGATCTGATTAAGGCTGCCCGCGCAGCCTGATATCTGAGTCCAAAAGGCACTGGTCGAAACGCGGACCAGTGCCGGAACTCACTCGTGCATAATTCTAACGCTGAACCGAGACTTTCACGTCATAGGCCGTCTTGAATATCTCTGGCATTCGTGTGGGGCGACCGGTGCTCAGTTTGGTGCATACGTAGTGGGATTTTGCCCGCAGGATCGTTTTCATGTCTTGCAACCGGATCACCTGAAAAGACCGGCTGGCGCGCAACCGTTGGTCGTTGGCAGAGATCCAGTTGTAAACAACGATCTCATCTTCCAGAAAAGCAGACGCGATGTAGTCGATCTCGTGACGCGCGGCCGCCATGCCGCGGTCTAGCTCGAGGCAGGCACGTTCACCCAACCCCACGGCTCGTGTGTGCTCCCATACTGTCGCGTCCAGCCACTTCAAATAAACGGCATTGTTGACATGGTTAAAGCCATCGAGATCGTCTTTCGTTACGACAAAGCGTTTCCAAAACGCATCAGGACAATCTGACAAGGTCGACAGGTCTTGGTCGTGACGGGCATTCATGAAATAGCCTTTGCGTTCAAATAGGGTTCCAGACTTTTGTGGTAGAACACGTCAGGAAACAAGACCCAGTACCCGATAGTTTTGATACATCTTAGCTACGCACCTACACGATGCCTTTACCCCCAGTCAAAACGCAGGTTACATCTCGATCACGCGCTGCAATTGCGCGTAGCGATCGCCCAGTTGATGGTCGATCATTACCAATCGTTTGGCATAATGTGATCCCGGGTATTCCCATGTCATTCCGATACCCCCATGCAACTGAATACTTTCTTCGGCGATCATGGTGCCTGCACGTCCAATGAGGTTTTTCGCCATGGCGACGTATTTTTCAGCTTGATCGGTTCCCAGCTTACTGGCCGCCAGAATAGTGATCGACCGACATTGTTCGATCTCGATTGCCATATCTACAGCGCGATGCTGCAACGCCTGAAAGCTGGCGATTGGGCGACCAAACTGTTTTCGCTGTTTCAAGTATTCCACAGTCATGTCTACAAGAACCTGCATAACGCCAACCGCCTCGGCACAGAGTGCCAGACGGCCCGCATCCAAACTCGCTTTGATGCTCTGGGTTGCATCTTCGACCAGACAGATGGCCGGAGTATTGTCCAAAATCAACTCGCCTGCACCGCCACCGTCAATCATGGCATAGTCGATGGTCTCGGGCGCCTCGACCAGAAACAGTCCGAATTCCGCTTCGACACGCGCTGCCACCAGTACGCCATCCGCGCCGGGCAAGCCGTATACCACAGATTTTCGACCGGTCAGAACCCAACCCTCATCGGACTTGTCTGCACTTGCCCTAATCAAAGAAAGACCATCAGCATCCGGCTCGAACACCGCAAAGGCGAACCTTCTGGTGCCCATGATCATCTCATCAACCAACGCCTGCGCCCCGCAATCGGCAGCGACACGCGCGCTCATCAACGCGGCCAGCATCGGCTCGGGGCACAGGCCCCGTCCCAGTTCCTCGAAAACGGTGGCTATATCGAATCCAGTGCCACCGAAACCGCCTTTGTCCTCGGTCACAAAAGCGGCGATCAGGCCCAGTTCGGACAATTCCTCCCATTTCTCAGCAGAATGGTACGGAGCGGACGCAGTCGCTGCGGCCCGGACTTTGAAATCATATTGGTCCGCCAAATAGCGGCGCACAGTATCGGACAGCATCTGGCGGTCTTCGGTCAGGTTGAAATCCATGTGTCAGACTCCAAAAAGATCTTTGGCGATGATGTTGCGCTGAATCTCGTTTGACCCACCAAAGATCGAAAGCTTGCGGTTGTTGAAGTAACTGGCTGCAGCACGCGCTGCTTCTTCGGGCACGGACAGCACGTTCTCTGGCAACTCATCTGCAGGGAATGGGGCAGCCGCAGACCCAAGCGCTGAACGGGTCAAGCTTAGAATTCGTTGGCGGATCACGGTTCCCTTGATCTTGAGCATCGAGCTTTGTGTTCCGGATGCAGCACCTTCTTTGGCCGCCGACAGCATACGCAGGTTCATAATTCTCAGCGCCTCGAGGTCAATTTCGACCTCGGTCATTTCCGCCGCAAACAACGGATCCTGGGACAATGGCCTGCCCCCCCGAACAAGGGTTTGGGACAGCATTTTCAGCTTATCAAGGTCGCGGGTGGAAAACCCGACACCCGCAATATTTGTCCGCTCATGTGTCAGAAGGTATTTGGCGATGGTCCAACCTTTGTTTTCCTGACCGACCAGATTGGTCACGGGCACATGCACGTCCGTAAAGAACACCTCGTTCACTTCGTATCCGCCTTCCAACAACCGGATCGGACGCAGTTCAACCCCCGGTGTGTCCATATCGACCAGAACGAAGCTGATACCTTCCTGCGGTTTCCCTTCATTCGACGTCCGCACGAGGCAGAAAATCTTGTTGGCATACTGCCCCAGCGTCGTCCATGTTTTCTGCCCGTTGATTACATAGGCGTCACCTTCCCGCACAGCACGGGTCTTGAGGCTAGCAAGGTCGGAGCCCGCGCCGGGCTCGGAATAGCCCTGACACCACCAATCTGAGCCATCCAGAATACGCGGTAAAATTTCAGCTTTTTGGGCTTCGGTTCCGAACTTGATCAGAACCGGCCCTAACATGTTCAGGCCGAAGGGAACTGTACGAGGGGTATTGGCCAGAGCGCATTCTTCCTCGAATATATGGCGCTCGACCGCACCCCACCCGGTGCCGCCATATTCCGAAGGCCACGTCGCGGCCAACCATCCTTTTGCGTTCAGCTTCGCATGCCAATCTTCCATATCCGGCTTGCTTAAAGCTGCAGAATTACGGTTTTTTCGAACAAGATCATCAGACAGGTTATCATCCAGAAACGCGCGTACCTCAGCACGAAACGCTTCTTCTTCCGGGGTAAAATTCAGGTCCATGTTCACGCCCCTTTGTTAAGATCGCCGAAGGCTTTACCCGCTTCAGCCAGTTCGCGCAGCAGGTCTGGAACCTGCCAGTAAAAAGGGTCTTCTCGCGCGTATGCCTCAATGCGTTGCACCAGAACATCCAGCCCCGTCATATCGGCATATTGCAGAGGTCCACCCCATACGCGCGGAAAGCCGTAACCGAATAGAAATACAGCATCTACATCAATGGGACGCAGGGCTATTTTGTCCTCAACGACCCGAGCGGCTTCGGACACCATCGCCGCCATGTATCGGTCGACAATTTCCTGATTGGTAAAGCTGCGCCGAGTGATCCCTTTGGCGTTTCGTTCAGCCTGCGCAAATTCGGCCACCGCTGGATTAACACTGCGGGTTTTGCCGTCGTACAAGTAGAACCCTTTGCCTGTCTTGCGTCCGAACCAACCCTGTTCGCAAATACGGTCGGCAATCTCGACATATCGTTCCTGCGACGGACGGAAGGCAGCTTTGCGTTTCCGCGTGGCCCATCCAATATCCAAACCAGCAAGATCCGAGACGGCGAAAGGTCCCATAGCGAAACCGAACTCTTCCAACGCAGTGTCTATTTGAGCAAACGGCGCCCCATCAAGATGCATGTATGACGTTGATTTCAGGTAATGCGCCAGAATTCGGTTTCCGATAAACCCGTCACACACCTCGGCCCGAACCGCAATCTTTCGGAGTTTCTTCGCAAGTTTGAAACAGGTGGCGACCGTCTCGGGCGCGGTTTCTTTACCAACCACAATTTCAAGCAATCGCATGACATGAGCAGGTGAGAAAAAGTGCAAACCGATGACATTCTGAGGCCGCTTGGTCGTTGATGCGATTTCATTGACATCAAGATAGGAGGTATTGGTGGCAAGGATGGCACCGTGTTTGCAAACCTCATCAAGCTTTCCGAAAACCTCCTGCTTGACCTCCATGGATTCAAAAACAGCCTCGATCACAACGTCCACATCTGCCAGCGCGGCCATATCCGTGGTACATGTCAATGCGGCCAAGGCCGTGTCCCTTTGCGCCTCGGTCAGTTTGTCGCGCTGGACGGCACCGGCAAGATTTTTGGTGATCGTATTGCGAGCGAAATCCACACGATCCTTTTCCATCTCAACCAGCGTAACGGGCATCCCGGCCAGAAGCATCGCCGTAGCAATGCCCGAGCCCATGGTACCACCCCCAATCACCCCGCCCGAGGTCAGCTCTCTTGCTTCGGCCTTGGCTTCGGGAATATGGGCAACTGCCCTTTCCGCGAAGAAGGCATGCTTCAGCCCTTTGTGTGCGTTGCTACCCATCGCTTCCACGAAAAGCTCACGTTCAATATTTAGACCTTCGGCGAGCGGTAGCTTACTTGCTTCAGCAGCCTTTAAGGCGCGTTCAGCGACCTCACCGGTGATCTTGCCGCGAAAGGCGTCGATTTCATCAGCACTGAGGCGGTTGTCCTGATCGGCGGTTGCGCGGGTTTTCAGGGTGCCGTCCAACACCTTTTGCCCTGCAGCCAACGCTACCGCTTCGGGATCACCCTCTTGCAGATCATCCAGTAACCCTGCATCCAGCGCGACGTTTGCCGATACCGGTTTACCAGAGGTGATCATTGTAAGCGCCGTTTGCCCATCAACCAGGCGCGGAAGGCGTTGCGTTCCGCCCGCACCGGGCAACAGGCCGAGGTTAACTTCCGGTAGGCCCAGTCGAAGACCCTTTATGCCGACCCGCGCGTGACAACTAAGCGCGATCTCAAGCCCTCCACCCAGTGTTGTTCCATGCAGAACGCATACAATAGGCTTGGCGCTGGCTTCCAGTATCTCACACACTTCGGGCAAAACCGGCTGTTTCGGCGGCTGGCCGAACTCGCGAATATCAGCACCGGCGACAAAAGTCCGCCCCGTAGCATAAAGTACTATAACGCGAACGGTTTCGTCCCCGGCCAGATCACGGACTGCGTTCACCAGCCCGATACGCACACTATACCCCGCCGCGTTGACCGGCGGATTGTCGATTTTTACGAGCGCTAGGCCATTTTCTTTGCGTATTTCAACTGACGCCATGGGTTCCTCCTGATTTCACTCGCATACGCCAAGGCCTCCGTTGCCTTGTGTGCTGTCATCGCGAGGTGTCAGCCCTAAACTTCTGCTGCATTCTGTCAGCACCCACAAAACAAGTTTTGGAGTTTCGACACCAGAGGGTTTCTCGTCAGTCACTGATTTAAGAAATGAAGAGCAGCGCGGCCAAAGGCACGAAAGAACCCGTGTTAATCGTAATCGGATTCAATACACCTTCAGTAGCTCCCGCGATAGCTGAAGCAGAGTAAGCAATTTTATCCGCGCAAAGCGCCTTGGGATAGTCCGGAAACAGGGCCTATGATCGTTCGATTTCATCCTTTTGCGGGCCAGTCAAAGAAGGGCCCGCAAACGTGAATTGGCTTCAAAAGCGCCAGCGTGCGCCCAAGACGACTGTGGACAGGTCATCAAACTCATCGGATGAGTCGTCATAGGCATAATCCTGGTACGAGAAGTAAGCTTCCATATTGTACTGGTCGATTTTTTGGACGACACCAATGCCCCAGACCTCAGAATCCGAACCATCCGCGTTAAAATCTGAGCCGTCCCAGTAATGAAGCCCGACACCGGTTTTACCAAAGTTGAACCAGTCGCCCTCGTAGCCGATTTTGAGATAGTAAAAACTGGGATCTGCCGAGGCATCATCGTCCACATCCCTCTCACCGATGGCGACCGCGAAGCTTAAGCCGTTATCCAACAGAACCGAGGCCGATCCAACAACGTCCTCACGCTTTTCGCTTTCACTGCCGCCTGCACCGCTGTTGCCGGATCCACGTACCTGATAGGCTAGTCCGGCAGCAACTTCGACACCGTTGGCAAACGTGTTTCGGTAGTAGGCTGCAAAGTCATAATAGTCGCGGTCATCGTTGAAATCTTCTTCCAACACGTTCTGGCCATAAGACAGACTGAACGAAAACCCATTAAACGACGGCGTGTCATAGCGCACCCGTGTGCGCCGCGCGCCATCAAAGTTATCGGTTGTTCCAGAGACCGTCGGCCCACTCAGAATGCCGCCATCGTCACGGAACAGGAAGGATGCGTTTGAATCCGCGGTGAACGAATACAAGACCAGAGCAACCAGCGACAAATCCTGTTCGGCGACACCGTCAGCGGCCATGCTGCCCTGCCCGGCCGAGAAAGTGCCCCAGTCTCCCTCTAGGGACAAATCTACATGCCGAATGTCTTCGCGTGTCCAGCCGCTAAAGTCGTTGCCGTTCTGATCCGTTTCGGTCGAATTTGGCAAACCTAGTGCAGTTTCAAAGCGGAACCGGAACGTGTTGGCGCCATAGGGTTGCTCGAGCCGTAGTCCAACACGGCTGTTGGAGGCGTCAAAGTCGCGAACATTGGTTTCGGTCTCTTCTCCGTCATCAACCGAGATGATAGCGGGGTTCAACTGTCCATACAGCACAACAAATCCGCCCGAGTTGTTGTCGTACTTTAACTCGGCCGCAGCCGGCAGTGCAAAACCCAGAGCCAGAACGGCAGCCGAAGATATCAATCTGGTTTTCTGTGTCATCTGTCATTCCCTCATTTTTAAATATCGCAACGCACCGGATCATCTCTGCGTTTATTGTCCGGTCAGTGTCAGAAAAAGGTGCGCAGCGGATGTGCAGATATGTCTTGTCTGAATTTCGGCTCCTCCGTGTTTCAATGAAACACCGCGCCTGCTTCAGAACTCCACTCGTTGCCGAAGCCACAGAGTTCCTGATACAGGCAACAGCTTAAATGCCGTGGCCCATTGCGCTGCTCCTATGGGAATTTCCTCAGAGTCCCAACGGGCGACCGCATATTATATGCCTTCAAGTATTTACGTATTATGTTTTTTATTTTCGTTTTGAGATAAGCTAACCCAAGCGCTTCCGGTGTGTCACGTGATTTTTCGACACGCCACGTCAGAGAAAATCGGACTTTGAAAACAGGCGACCGCTCGCCATGACCAGACATGCCCCCGAGCTAGGCAGCCGGGGGTTTTCGTGGCCCGCTTTTTCCGTGTAAACGCAAGACATGATCAGGAAGAATCCCGTCGGGACACACATACTATTGGACCATCATGGCGGGTCGAGGCTGACGGACTCCTCGTATCTAGAGAGCGCGCTGAAATCTGCGGCCCACGCTGCAGGGGCGAAAATCCTTTCAAGCAGCTTTCACACTTTCGGAGGCCATGGCGGCATTACGGGCGTTCTGTTGCTGGCTGAGTCTCACATCTCGATTCACACGTGGCCCGAGAAATCTTATGCCGCGATCGACATTTTTGTGTGCGGGGGCACCTATCCCGAACGCGCCGTGGACTGCCTTGCAGAATTGCTGCACCCCGAGAGTGTGGACATCACTCGTATTCACCGAGGCGCCTTAACGGAACCAGAAATCCCACCCGTCCAAATAGTAGCCGACCAAAGCATGTGACTGCAACGTATTCGGATCAGCCGCGATACGCGCGGTATCGGCTCCGAATACCTGCGTTGCACGCCAAACATCTTCATCAAGATATCGCAACCCCCCCCGGCAACAAGATCTTTCGGCCTGACACAGGCTCTGGCGAGGCCAACACAAACCCCCACTCACCGAAACTGGGCACGTAGCTGTGATAGGGCAAAACACTTAGCCCCTGCCCCGGTCGCTGAGGATTCCGGCTGGACTCGATCGTTCCAACAACGGACCAAAACGCCTGTCGGGCAAAAAAAGGTGAACCGGCTTGAGTCACAAGCATTCCTTGCGCGCTGAGGCGTTCGACCAGAATGGAATAGAACTGCCTAGTATACAGGCGTGACAAGCTTATGGATTTCGGGTCAGGCAAATCTACAATGATCACATCATAAATCTTGTGATCCTGTTCCAGGAATTTCCACGCGTCATTGCTTAGGATAGTTACGCGAGGATCCCTTAATGCAAAATCATTCAAACTCGATAATGCAGGATGATCGCGAAGCAACTCGGTGACTCGTGGATCAAGGTCCACCAAAGTGACATTGTGAACATCTGGGTAGCGGAGCACCTCTCTGACGGCCATTCCGTCCCCCCCGCCCAGAACCAGCACCTGAGCCCTGCGCGGTGCCAAAGCCATTGCAGGATGAACCAAAGGTTCGTGATACCGATGTTCGTCAAGGCTGTCGAATTGGATTGAGTGGTCCAGAAACAGCCGCACTCTGTCTCGATACCGCGTAACAGTAACCTGTTGATATGGGGTGTTTTCCGACAGGACTATGTCATCTTCAAACAACTCAGCCTCGGTTATGGAGACCAACCGTTCGGATTGCCATAGGCCCGCAACCGTTGCCAGCATGGCCAACGTCCAGACTGTGACTTGCCTGCGGGTCGCCAGCTCCCGAAACACCAGCAATGACAGCCCCGCCACCGCAAGATTTAACGCGCCGAATGCAAGACTTGCGGACATCAATCCCAAATGCGGAATAACCAACAACGGAAATGCCAGTGAGGCCACCAAAGCCCCCACGTAATCCACGCTCAACACGTTTTCGAAACGGAACTTTAGCGCCCCGATCTCCTCCAACACACGCGCGATTAAGGGCAATTCCATGCCCGACAAGATCCCGATCGCAACCAGTGCCGCGTACAAAGGCAAGGCCACCTGACCTATCCACGCGTAGTTCAGGAACAGAACCGGGGCCATGAAGCCACCGACAATGCCCAACAGGATTTGCGCCCAAACAAACCCCGAAAAAGCATGAGTAACAAAGCGCGACAGCCACGCGCCGACCCCCATTGCCGACAGGAAAATCCCGATAACCAGCGAGAACTGACGCACCGAGTCGCCCAGCAGATAACTAGAAAGAGTTGCGGCAATCAGCTCGTAGATCAGGCCAGCCACGGCCACCAGAAAGGTCGCCGCCAGCAACCAAACCGCCCGTGCCTGAACCGCCGGAGCGGGTGTCATGACAGGATGACAGCTGCGATGATAATTGAGACGGCCACGAATAGCAGACCGATCAGAATTGCCAGCGCAATGTTCTGGTCCTTCTCGATCTCGCGCACGATGGAAAACGGCGTCAGCCAGTCGATCACTTTCCAGACACCCCACATCAACGAGACACCAAGAACAGTGTAGAAGATGGTGCTTACAATCTCGGCGATCTGAATCGCTGCCAGATATTCCATTGGTTTTCCCTTATTTTACACGACCTGTTCGATAATATCCGCCGCCACTGCTACCGACGCGAACCGAAGTATCCAAATCCCGGCTCTCGGCGCCATAGCCGTGCCATGCGACGTACCCCACTGAAGCGATTGCGGTGGTTGAAATGACAATAAAAATAGCTCGGAACAGGTTCACGTTAATCCTCATCCACCCAATCGGTTCCGGACCAACGGGCGCGCTGGTGCAGCCATTTACGTCCGAATTGCAGCAAGAACAACAACCCGAAGCCTCCGGCCAACGCAAGCGTCCACATGCCGCTGGACAGACCGGAGCGCACATTGATCGTGAGCTGGTTGAAAGGATAACTCGGAACCGAGGATGCCCCCGGCCCGGTCCAGACCCCTTGGTCGGGCACGTCCACTGTTAGTGTGTAATCGCCTGTACGTTCTGGCCGAAACGACAGGTTGGCGCGTCTTGAGCCTTCGCTCCATGATCCGTCGGCGTCGCGGCCCGAATAATACTCGATGGTCCGGCCTGCGAGGAAGACAGGAGTGTCATCTGGATCCAGCAATTCCAGATCCAGATACGCCCAACTGTTGCGAACATCGGCCGAAAAAGAAATACGCGTAAGCTGACTGTCGGCTTCCAGCGGGAACGTGATTTCTGCGGGAAAATCCGCCCGCGTCAGGACATGCGCGCCCAGCACATCTTCACCCGTGCGGCTGGCAAAAACAAAGGACATGACAAGGCAGATGATCGCAAACACGCACGAGGCAAACAGTACAAAGCCATAGTTCGGTCCGGCGACAAATGGCTCAAGCGGGTGAACGCGAAAAGGTTTCTGATCAAGCTGAACATCGAATGCGTCTTCGACTGTTTTTCTGGGGACATAAATTGAACGATAGCTCTCGCGTTCAGAGCCAGTCGTAGAAAATCCCAGCATCGCCGCATCAGACATCGCTGATATGGTTGTGGTTTGCTCGCCTATTTCTGGCCGCCACGTGAATTCACCTTCGACATAGGTGATCGAGCTTGTCGTCGTTTCGAAATAAACAAACCGCTCTCCATTTACGCGGACAATCGGCGGATATTCTGATATTTCCACTGCCCGCTCAGATATCCAACCTGGCCCACGGTGGCGTCGGGTAAACACCAAATGGCCAGCTTCCAACGTTAGCCACGCATAACCATGTGTGGGCGAATAAAGCTGGTGATCAATCCACGTGTAAAACCGCCCGCCCCACCGTTCTGAGTGCTCGATCAACCCGATAATGGTGAAATCGACCCCATAGAGCGCGCCGGTCATCCCGATCGAAAACGGTGTCTTGGGACGCGTAAGTCCCTTGAACTGCCTAAGAGTTCTGTAGTTGTCCTGCGCGTCCAGTTCGCTACCACAATAAGGGCAGATTTGTACCACGACACGACCGCCACCCAACACATCCAGTCCCGCGCCGCAGCTCGTGCAGTTGATCGACAGTATCTCGGGGTTTCTGGTCATTACTGGCGCTCGACCTGTATGTCGAAAGGATCGTACCAGCGACCATAGAACCAAGCGGCGGACTGACCCCAAAATTCACCGGACAGCAACGCTTCGTCACCGGCAGACGCGTTTACGAATTGATAGGTTTCTCCCACGGTCAGAGCTTCGTCGAACTGCCCCCGCAACGCGATACATTCGGCACTTTCCACTTCTGTCACCGTAAACGTCGCCGAGTCGAAGTATAATGTTTCGCCGGGTTTGAAGGGCGGTTGGTTCTTTGGTGCGTCGTCCGCCTGCAAACGGGTTTGCCGCACGACGTCACCCTCGTCGACTGAAATCCAGCAGGTTTTTCCGGCTTCATCCACACCGCAGAACTCATCCCAAAACCCGCGACCGTAAGAATATCGGGCGTGACCATGAATTCGGGTCGAAGTCCGGCCCATCACCACCCGTTCGCCAATCCCGAATAGTAGAGGTGCATCATGCATCACGCCTTGGTCACCCGCGACCGAGGCCGTTTCGTCGTTCAGCATCAGCGTGGTTCCGCAAGACGGACAAACAACGACCTTAATCAACGTCAGTGAAATCGGGCAGTCCGTCCCGCAATTCGGACAATTCAAATTCTCCATACCGCCAAGTTGCTTATGGGTTGCCAAAGCGCAAGAACAGTTTGACAGAGCAAGATGACGAATGTTGCTTTTTGATCAAGTCAAGAATGCAGAGCCGGAATTCTGCTCCAAAATATGCTGCACCAAAGGATTTGCAAACCGCCGTCGTAGAGTGACCGCGTAGAACGTTTCCTTGATCCGGGGATGCTCTTTGGCCTCTTTCAATCGACCCGAAGTCAGTTCGTCTGTCACAACGATAGGCGCCACAAGCGCAAGGCCAATATCTTCGCGCGCGAGCAGTCGCATCATCGCCATATCATCCACCTCGGCGGCGATTTGAGGACGGACCGATAACCGGCTGGCCAGCGCGTCAAAGGCCGTTCGAACGCTGCTGTCAGTTGTCGGCAGAATAAACGGTTGTTTATGCAACAACTCGCGCAAAGGTGCATCAGGCTGCAACCGTGCCGGAGTGCCCACGATGCTAACCTCTTGCTCACCGATCGAGTGAATTTCGAAAGGGGTCAGACTATCATCAGGGGGAGGCCTGTTCATCAAGGCAAGGTCCAGATTGTGCGCTTCTAACCCCTCTAACAATTCGGTCGGGCTGCCCGATCTTAGGATCACCTCCACATCCATACGAGACAAGATGGGCCTTAAAAACCCAATCTGAAAGTTGCGTGACAGGGTCGCCAGCGACCCCACCCTAAGTGCCTTTCGGTTCTGAACTGTTCCTTCCATCGTGGCCACAAGCTCTTGTCCCGTGGCGAAAATCGCGTCTGCATGGTCCAGTGCGATGCGACCAGCCTCGGTCAATTGCAACTGCCGACCGCGGCGTTCAAACAAGGCGTGACCCAGACGTTCCTCCAGTTGTTTGATTTGCACAGAAAGAGCCGACTGAGACAGGTTCAGACGCTGCGCCGTGCGGGTCAGGTTACCGTCATGCGCAACGGCCCAAAAATATCGGAGATGGTGATAGTTCAATGGCATATTGTTCTATTTATTAGAACGTAATCTTACAAACAATGAATTTTTATTGTCACTAATTCAGTCCTATCTGCCACAAAAGGCCCTTTGGCCGCGAAACAGAAGGAAATTGACTATGGCTTACGTTTTTTTGCCGCTTCTTGGCCCGCTCGTTTTACTTGGGGCAGCTTGGCTTGCGTCGCGGCAACCGGGAAAACGGCCGGGAAACATAGCAGGCCTGACTGAAGTTGCCGCATTCGCGGCCTTTGTTTCCTCGATCCTTGCAACCATATTTCTGATGATAAACGGGCCCGGCACATCGGCATTGATCGGGATGTTCGGCGTCGGCCTCTCGGTTCACCTGGATGCGGTGAGTTCCGTGATGCTGCTGCTAGTCAGCTTCATCGGCTGGATCGTGATCCGCTATTCCAGAACTTACATGGATGGCGAAGACCACCAAGGTGCCTTCGCGGGCTGGATGTCAGTCACACTGGCGTCGGTTCTTCTATTGGTCATGTCCGGCAATCTTGTGCAGTTCTTCGTGGCTTGGGTCGCGACCAGCCTGGCATTGAACAAATTGCTGCTATTCTATCCGGAACGCGCCACCGCGCAGCGCGCAGCACGTAAAAAAGCCCTCGTTGCACGGCTAAGCGAGGCGACCTTGGCGTTGGCTTTTGTGCTGATCGTTGTCGCCACCGGGACTACAGACATAAAAACGATCCTTTCGGTCGTAGAACCAAACTGGCTGACGATGTCTGCTGCCTTTCTGATTGCCGTGTCTGCTGTCCTGGCTTCAGCGCAGTTCCCGCTGCATGGATGGCTGACCGAGGTTATGGAGGCCCCAACGCCCGTTTCAGCCCTACTGCATGCAGGTGTCATCAATGCTGGCGGTCTGCTGCTAATACGTTTCGCCGACGTAATGTTGCTTGCGCCGGGTGTGATGGCGTTGTTGGTCATGTTGGGAGGGTTCACCGCCTTGTTCGGCGGGTTGGTGATGCTGACACAACCAGCAGTAAAAACATCGCTTGCATGGTCGACCATTGCCCAGATGGGCTTCATGGTCATGCAATGTGGCTTGGCGCTGTTCCCGCTGGCATTGCTGCACATTGTGGCCCATTCGCTGTATAAGGCACATGCGTTCCTAAGTGCAGGCGAAGCGGTGCGAAACGTCGCTGCAATTCGCCGCCCTGGACCGATTGCCGTCCCAAGCGCGCGTAACGTGTTGTTGTCTTTTGTGATCGCGATAGCAATCTACGGACTTGTTGGCATGGTCGTTGGGTTTGGCGGAAAATCGGTTCAGGCCATTGCACTGGGAGTCATCCTGATTTTCGGCGTCGCTTATCTCTTGGCCCAAGGGTTTGCTGATGCTGCCCCAAGGGCGTTGATGCAACGCACTGTCGCCTATGCTCTGGTCACTTCGGTCAGCTATTTCGCCCTGCAGGTCATCGCACAGAAACTGACTGCGGGAACCCTGCCAGCTACTCCGGCCCCCGGCCCGCTTGAATGGGCTTTGATTATCCTCGCATTGATCAGCTTTGGCTGTGTTGCCGTGGCACAGGCGACATTCCCGTTATGGGCCTCGCACCCAGCAGCGGCAGGGCCAAGGGTTCACCTGACCAATGGTCTTTATGCAAATGCAGTTTTCGATAAGTTGCTGGACGGTTGGTCCAAGCGTTCGATCGTGTGAAAGGAACTTTCCTCATGTTTGCGAAACTTGAAACCTACCCCGCCCCTTTGTTGGAACTTGTGACCGAGGCCAACGACGCCTCCAAAGCGATCCCGCCCCTGTTCCCGCTTTCCTCTAGCGTTGCGGTGAACCCCTTTCTTGGCCAGATTGATGAGCCACTTTCTGTCACCGCGGCACGCCTTGCACGGGTTGCCGGAACACGGATCACCCCTGCTCGCGAATACTGGAAAGCCAAATTTAAGAGCGACGAAATCTCGCAAGAAGATGTGCGCGCCGCTGTGTTGGCGGTTGAAGGGCAATTTAACGCACCAAGCCTGCAAGACGTACTGGACGCACTAGACACACCTCATGACACGCCGCAGCCACTGGCAACCGTCGCCGAACTTGCTGCCGATGTTTCTGGTATTGATTGGCCTGGCTTGATCGAGGATCGCATCGGCGCCTGGGCTGCGGGTCATTTTGATCAAGGTCAGGCGCTTTGGCAGCAGGCCGATACAGGCGGCGTATTCCAGTCGTGGCGGGAATTCGCCACGCGTGACCTGACGCCTGAAATCCACGGTTTGAAAGGCTTTTGCGCCTTTGTCACTCGAACCAACAGGTCGCATTGGCGCGCCATAGGACGGGCGTCCGAGCGGTTGGGCGTCGACTCTGAGGCCGCCAAAACGACGTTCCATCGCTGGTTGATAACCTTGGGAGGTTGGGCGCAGTACGGCCGGTATCATTTGTGGCAGGCCGAATTGGACGGACGCCCGGACAGCACTGTGGCCGAGTTGCTGGCCGTTCGCATGGCGTTTGATGAGGCGCTATATGACCTCTACCAAGACCAAATCGCCGCCCGTTGGGCCGAGGTCGTAGCCAAGCACCGCACACCCGTCACGCCGTCCAAGTCCGAGGTTATCAACGCTGTCCTGCAAGATGCAGCTGAACGCGCACAACAACGCGCTTTGGCTATTAAACTGAAAAAAAGCGAACCCGTCGCCTCCAATGGACGCCCTGACATACAGGCAGCGTTCTGCATCGACGTCCGCTCTGAGGTTTTCCGCAGGGCGCTCGAAGCGCAGGATGCCAAAATCGAAACCATCGGCTTTGCTGGGTTCTTCGGTTTGGCCAGCGCACACAAGGCCGCAGGGTCGGACGTGACCGAGTTCAGGGGTCCGGTTCTATTGAAAGCCGGGGCAACCTCGGAAGCTGTTGAACCTGTCAAAGCGGACCTGAACCGCCGCTACACGGCGCGGGCTAAACGCGCATGGGGCCGGTTCAAGCTGGCCGCCGTGTCGTCCTTTGCCTTTGTCGAGGCCACCGGCCCGGTCTATGCCGGTAAACTTGTGCGGGATTCGCTTGGTCTGGGTGACAAGGCCAAACCGGAACCGGCGCCAAGACTGGACCCTTCCCTAAGCTTTGAAACGCGGGTCGGTATGGCCAAGTCTGTTTTGTCGGCTATGTCGCTGACCCATAACTTCGCACGAATTGTCATGTTGGCGGGCCACGGGGCCGACGTCACAAACAACCCCCATGAAAGCGCATTGCAATGTGGGGCCTGTGGTGGCTACGCCGGAGATGTGAACGCTCGCCTCTTGGCTGGGCTGTTGAATGATCCAGACATTCGAAGCGGTCTTCAGGCTCAAGGGATAGATATACCCGAAGACACCATGTTCTTACCTGCGTTGCATCACACGACGACTGATATGGTCACTTTGTTCGAACAGGACTTACCATCAGGCACCGCAGCGGCAGAGATTGCGCAGCTCAAAACCTGGTTGGATGCCGCAGGGGATCTGTCCCGCGCAGAACGCGCGCAACGCCTGCCGCGTGCAAACGAGTCTGCAGCAGTTCTGCATCGTGCACGTGATTGGGCTGAAACACGGCCCGAATGGGGTCTTGCCGGGTGTCGTGCGTTTGTCGCCGCTCCACGTGACCGGACCAATGGCGCGGACTTGTCCGGGCGGGCATTTCTGCACAACTACAACTGGCGACAGGATGATGGGTTTGGCGTCCTTGAATTGATCATGACTGCTCCGGTTGTCGTGGCCAGCTGGATCAGCTTGCAATATTACGGTTCGACCGTTGCGCCCGACTTGTTCGGAGGAGGCAACAAGCTTCTGCACAATGTGGTTGGCGGGATAGGCGTGCTGGAAGGCAATAACGGCGCCCCCAGGCCGGGCTTGCCATGGCAGTCCGTGCATGATGGCAACGGATTCCAGCATGATCCTCTGCGCTTGACGGTGGTCATCGAAGCCCCGCGCGAGGCGATGTCAAACATCTTGGCACGTCACCCTGACGTCAAGGCGCTTTTTGACAATGGGTGGCTTCACCTGATCGCCATGGATGACAGCGGACAACTGGCTTGGAGATACGACGGCGACCTTGAGTGGTCCCCAATCCGCGAAATTCCAGACACCTCAGGCGCAATTGCAGCAGAATAAGAACAGAGCAGCAAGACACAGTAATTTTGGCGGTTAGGTCCATTTGAAATTGGACTTAGCCAGCCTGTCTATCTTGCCTGGCTTGAAACAAGACTGCGAGGGCAAAGAGGCTAAATATCCAGAATATTCTTGGCCAGTCTCTGCCGGTTTCCCTTTTACCTGCATTGTTTCCCTTGCACCTTGCTCGCTTAAGGTTTCTGGTGCGGGTAAATATTTGCAAGAGGTTCCAATGCCCCAAACATCCGATACCAACCGTCGTATCGTTCTTGCTGAACGCCCTGTTGGTCAGCCCGACGAAAACACGCTTCGGCTTGAAACCACAGATATCCCGTCACCGGGCGCTGATGAGATGCTAGTGCGAACGGTCTTTATGTCGCTCGACCCCTACATGCGCGGCCGCATGAACGACGCAAAATCCTATGCCGAGCCTGTCGAGATTGGCGGCGTCATGACCGCTCAGGTTGTGGCTCAAGTGATCGAGTCGAACCTGGATGGGTACGAGGCCGGTGACTATGTCTTGAATATGAGCGGCTGGCAGGACTACGCGATATCGAACGGAGAACAGGTGGTCAATCTGGGCAAAACACCAGACAATCCATCCTGGGCTTTGGGTATTTTGGGAATGCCCGGCTACACGGCCTATGCGGGTTTGTTGAAAATTGGCGAGCCCAAGCCCGGTGAGACCGTCGTTGTTGCAGCGGCTGCGGGACCGGTCGGGGCAACTGTGGGACAGATCGCCAAGCTTAAAGGATGTCGCGTCGTCGGCATCGCAGGCGGGCCGGAAAAATGTGCGCATGTTGTCCAGAACCTTGGCTTTGACGCCTGTATAGACCACAGATCCGACGATCTGGCTGCTCAACTGCGCGATGCATGCCCAGATGGCATCGACGTCTATTTCGAGAATGTTGGCGGTAAGGTGCTTTATGCAGTTCTGCCGTTGCTAAACCCGTTTGCGCGGGTCCCTGTCTGCGGAATCGTAGCCTGGTACAACCTGCCCGGTTTGCCGGAAGGGCCGGATATGGGCCCTGCGATCTTGGGCACCTTGCTGCGGATGAAAGTCAAAATGCAGGGGTTCATCATTTTCGACAATTTCGGCCCCGAGGTTTATCAGGAATTTGTACGAGACATGACAGGCTGGCTTAAGGACGGCTCGGTATCGTACAAAGAACACGTAGTGGATGGGCTGGAAAACGCGCCAGAGGCCTTCAATCAACTACTCGCTGGGGGTAATTTCGGCAAAATGGTCGTGAAAGTCGGCTGATTGGCATTCGAAAGCAGGCGTTGCGCCTTTGATGCGCAACGCCAGTAAACATTCGGCGAATTGTCGGCCGATCGCCGTTTTGGCCGCTCACGTTTCCGCCAGTCGATATGGCATCAACCTAACAGATGCGTGAATTTTCGGGCGTTTAGCAAAGCAACCTTTGCGCTTGGCAAATTCTCAATCCAATACTGCTTTACCGGTCATTATTGTGGAGATGTGATGCGGATAAGTGTAGGCATCGCTGTATCTATCCTGGTCGCCCTGTCCATTGGCATGTCAACTTTTATTGTTCATACGCTTTGGTGGACAACGGCACGGGACAACAGCCGTATGCTGGCTGCTGAAATCAACACTCAGATCGCCAATACCGTCCGGACCGAGGTCGGCGCGACACTCAGCTCGGCCGAAGCGGCCTGGGCCGCAGTGCGCACCATTTTCGTGCAGAATGTCATCGCCACGCGCCAGGCAGACAAGCGAGAATTCGTATTCCTGTCGCAACTACAAGCGCAGCCCAATATCTCGTGGATATTCTTCGGCTGGCCCGACGGCAATTTCTTCGCCTCGCACCGCCTTGGGGATGGCGGCCTTGAGATGGTCGAAATCGATAGGAACATCCGCGATCGGCAGTTGCGAACCGACCAATACATTTTCATTCCAGGTGACATCCAGTTCGAAGAGCGAAAATTCCGTGAAACAAAATATGATCCACGCGACCACGCCTGGTTCAATAACTTTATGAGCCTGAACTCATCGGGATGGATCGAAGCGCGGGATCTGCCAGGAAGTGAAAAAACGGTCTATGCTTATGCCGGTCCCATTGACGTCAACCGCGGGCGACAGGGTGTTCTAGCGGTCGCAATCGAAACCGACCGTTTGTCGCGGTTCCTTGCGACCTTACATCCGGGCGAGTTCGGAGCAGCCTATATTTTGGATGCTGATGGCAAGGTGATCGCCGTTCCCGACGCCATGGCAGATGAAACGACACCGGCCCGAATGGGCGAAGGCGAGTTGTACGAGGCCGCCATGATATCGGGCGAACGGCTTTTGGGTGACCCTGCCAAAAATCCTGCCGGCGGGGCAACGACTCGGGTTGTAATAGACGGCGTTCCCTATGCAGTTGCCCTGACCCCGTTGGGATTTTATGGCTGGCGCGTTGCTACCGTAATACCGGAATCCGCATTCCTGTCTGGGATCGACAAAACTCTGATCAACCTTCTTTATATTCTGATTGGGGTAGTCGTTTTCGCCACCGGGTTAGCCATCTGGCTGGTCCGTAGGGTTGTGGCGAACCCTTTGGCGCGGATCGCCGAAGACCTTAACAAGATCGAACGTTTCGATGTTGAGCGTATTTCACGCAGGCCCTCAAAGCTGTCAGAACTGGCCAACCTGTCTGCGGCAACGGCCAGTATGGCTGCGGGTCTGTCAGCGTTCCGAAAATATGTACCAACCGATTTGGTTCGCATGCTGGTTGCCGAAGGCATCAAAACGCAGCCGGGCGGTGATATGAAGCAAATCTCGGTTTTGTTTTGCGATGTGACTGGCTTTACCGGACTGTCCGAGAAACTGGGCCCAGGAATTGTTCAGTTGATGGAACCGTTCTTCACCGCCGCTTCGGCGGCGATTGCAAGGCATGACGGCACTATCGACAAGTTCATGGGTGATGCAGTGATGGCCTTTTGGGGGGCACCACGTCAGGATAAAAACCACGCGGAAAACGCCTGTCGTGCGGCGCTGGATCTTGTCAAAACCGTCGACGCGGCAGGCATCAAGGACAGTCAGGGTATTCCTCTGCGGCTACGGATCGGGGTAAATAGCGGCGAGGCGCTTGTGGGGAACATAGGATCCGAACAGCGCCTGAACTATACGGCGATCGGCGATGTGGTGAATGTCGCAAGCCGACTGGAAGGCGCGAATAAAGTCTACGGCACCCTTATCCTGATCGGCCCAGAGACCCGACGCGAAGCCGGCGATTCTGTAATTGTGCGCGAATTGGATACGCTCACAGTGTTCGGCCGCAGCGAAGAGCTTGTGGTTTATGAACTGATTGCAATGACCGAAAGATACAACCTCTCACGCGATTGGATCGAGGCATATGAACGCGGCCTAACGCTTTATCGCGCCGGGCAATTCGAAAATGCCCTTTCAGAATTTGAAACCGCTGACCAAATCCGGGGCGGGGACCTTGCCTCGCTCGCGATGGCCGACAAAATGCGAGAACTTCTGGCAAGCCCACCCGCTGAGGGATGGAAGCCCGTAACCATCACTGAAAAATCCTAAATAAGTCAGCTGGTTCTACAGAAGCTGCAAAAAACAGCACATTTTCCTTTATTGACTGGTGTTCAATATAAACGAAATCCGATAGTCAGAGCGCCAAAAGATTGTAAGGCAGAAAAACAGCCCCGTGTTCGACCTACCTGCGCAGCGCGCGCATCTCTCCGAAAAATATGACCTGACCCCGTCGCCCGAGCTTGCCGCAAGCATGAGCGATATCTACGACCGCATGTCGCGTGTGGTCTCACCAGCGGATTGGGCGATTTATGCGCCATATGTAAAGGCGATCAATGAACTCAAGGTCAACCGCAACGCGGTCATCTTGGGACACAACTACATGACGCCCGAGATCTACCACGGAATTTCCGATTTCGTCGGTGACAGCCTGCAATTGGCGATCAAGGCCACCGAGGTCGAGGCCGAGGTGATCGTTCAATGCGGCGTTCATTTCATGGCCGAAACGTCCAAAATTCTCAGCCCCGAAAAAACGGTTCTGATGCCGGATATGGAGGCAGGGTGCTCCTTGGCAGAATCGATCACCGCCGAAGGCATCGCGGAAATGCGCCGCCGGTATCCCGGTGCACCGGTTGTGTCCTATGTGAATACAACAGCCGAGGTAAAGGCAGCCTCGGACATCTGTTGCACCTCGTCCAATGCGGTACAAATCGTGGCGGCACAGGACAGTGAGACCGTCATCATGACGCCCGACCAGTATCTGGCGCAGAACGTGGCACGCGACGTTCCGCAGAAAAACGTCGTGTGGTGGGAGGGTTCGTGCATCGTTCACGAGCAATATTCGGCCAGTGACCTGCGCGACTTTCGCGAATGGAACCCCGGAACCCGCTTGATCGCGCATCCCGAATGCCCGCCAGACGTGGTGGCCGAGGCCGATTTCTCGGGTTCAACCAGCGGTATCATCAAATATGTCACAGACGAAAAACCAGAGAAAGCACTGCTGATCACCGAGTGCTCGATGGCGTCCAACATCGCGGACGAACTTCCCGAAGTCGAATTTGTCGGCCCGTGCAACATGTGCCCCTACATGAAGAAAATCACGCTGGAAAAAGTGCTGTTCGCGCTGGACACGATGACCGGTCAAGTCGAGGTCGACGCCCAGGTCGCCGAAAAGGCACGTCTTTCGGTTCAGCGTATGATCGACCTGTCGCGCCAGTTGGGCATTTGACACAGCAGATGCAAACCATCGAAACATCGCGAGTGGTTATCATTGGCGCTGGTTTGGCCGCCGTGTATGCGGCTCTCAAGCTGGCGCCCTGCCCGGTCGTGATGATTTCGCCTGAACCGCTGGGCTCTGGCGCAAGCTCAGCCTGGGCGCAGGGTGGCATCGCAGCCGCCATGGCGCGGACAGACAGCCCAAAGGCCCATGCGGACGACACGATGCGCGCGGGTGCGGGCTCGGTTTTGCGCGAAGTGGCCGAGTTTGTGGCGCTAGCTGCGCCAGAGCATATCCTCGACCTTTCTGCGCTTGGCACTGGATTCGACCGTACTGCAAGCGGCGAGTTTGTTCAGTCGCGTGAGGCCGCTCACTCCACTGCTCGGGTTGTGCGGGTCAAAGGTGATCAGGCCGGGGCCGAGATTATGCGCGCGTTAATCAAAGCCCTGCGCGAGACACCTTCAATCCAGGTTATCGAGGGCGCGCAGGCCGTGGCGCTGGAAAGCGACGGCACGCAAGTAACAGGCGTCTACCTGACAAGTGCGCTTGGGTCTGGCCCGGCGCAGCTGTTGCTGCGCGGAGCCGCTTATCTTTTGGCAACGGGTGGATCTTCGGGCCTTTATGCGCAAACCACCAACCCAACGCGCATTCGCGGGCAAGGGATTGGTATGGCTGCCCGTGCTGGTGCGCGCATCGCGGACGCAGAATTTGTACAGTTCCATCCCACCGCAATCGACGTAGACTCTGACCCCACCCCTTTGGCAACCGAAGCACTGCGCGGCGAGGGGGCCGTTCTTGTCGACAAGAACGGGCATCGGTTCATGCCCGATTTCCACCCCGATGCCGAGCTTGCCCCCAGAGATACGGTTGCGCGGGCCGTTTATCTGCAAGCCAAAGCTGGCATGCGGCCAGCGTTGGACACGCGCGGCGCGATCGGTGCCGACATCAGCATTATTTTTCCCGGTGTAACACGGGCCTGTATGCGTCATGGCGTTGACCCAACACGGGACCCCATCCCTGTGACCGCGTCAGCGCATTACCATATGGGCGGCGTAGAAACAGATTTGTTCGGGCGAAGTTCGTTGGCCGGGCTCTGGGCCTGTGGCGAGGCGGCGTCCACCGGGTTACATGGCGCCAACCGGTTGGCATCAAACGGGTTGCTTGAAGCTTTGGTGTTTGCCCGATCCTGTGCCCGGGACATTGCGGGCCAAATCACCGTGAAGAGCGCACCCGAAGTCAAAATCCGTTTGGCACCCGGCACAACTGACGATGAGCAAGATTTGATGCTTTTACGCCGCATAATGACGGAACATGTCGGCGTGGTACGGGAAGAAGCTGGCCTGAGCCAAGCCCTATCCGGAATTGCCGCGCTTGAGGCCCAGCACTTTGGGTCAGACCAGTTTCTCAACATGACCGCTACGGCCACCCTGATCGCTACCGCCGCGCTGCAACGCCGCGAAAGTCGCGGCGCGCATTACCGGTCCGATTTCCCCGACCCCAATCGTGGCACCGGTCAACGATCCAGCCTGACACTGACACAGGCACTCACCTTGCGAGATCGCATAGCAAAGGACGCAGCATGACCCACCCCGCTTTGCCAGACATGATCCTGGAACCTCTGGTCCGGTCCGCGCTGACTGAAGATATGGGTACCTGTGGCGATATCACCACTCAGACAGTGATCCCTGCGGACGTCACCTATTCCGCACGGTTGGAGGCACGTGAAAATGCTGTGGTTTCAGGGATGCAAGTGGCTGCGCTGGCGTTCCGTCTGGTCGATCCCTCGTTGCTCATCACAACCTACACCGAAGATGGCCAGAGCTGCGCCAAGGGCGACACACTGATGAAAATCCAAGGCCGAGCCACTTCAATCCTGTCAGCAGAGCGCGTGGCGTTGAATTTCGCCCAGCGGATGATGGGTGTTGCAACGGCCACTTCGGAATTAGTGGCTGAAACCAAAGGCACCAAGGCGCGTATCACCTGCACGCGAAAAACGACACCCGGGCTACGTCTGGTGGAAAAGCAGGCCGTGCTGCACGGCGGCGGTTTCAACCATCGCTTCTCGCTATCGGATGCAATTCTGATCAAGGACAATCATATCGCAGCCGCTGGCGGTGTGCGGGCTGTGCTTGATGCAACAAAAGCCCGCGCGTCGCATATGATGAAAGTCGAAATCGAGGTCGATACGCTGGAGCAACTGTCCGAGGTGATCCAGGTCGGCGGTGCTGACGTCGTGCTACTTGACAACATGCCGCCAGACGTTCTGACGAAGGCAGTCAAGTTGGTGGACGGCCGATTGGTGACCGAGGCATCGGGCAATATCAGCAAGGCTACAGTTGCGGCGGTAGCCGCGACAGGGGTTGATTACATCTCGTCCGGTGCTTTGACGCACTCTTACCGATCGATTGACATCGGGCTGGACTTCTGAGCCGTTCGACGCCCCTTTTCGTTAAACCAATGTGCAATTGGTTGCATCTTTGAAAAATACTTGTCAACGCTTTGATGCAGTTTTTCCAGCCGTCAGACGCGATCCACGAATTTGCGCCCGCCTTTTAAGCGCTCATGACTCCCACAAAACGGCGGACTGAAAACCCAAACTGATCTTTTGATTAAATTTGAACCAAACGCAGCACCGCGGTCGTTGGTTTCACACGACAAAAGGGTATGGCCTCGCATTTAGTTTCGACGCCACGCTTTGTGGTTAGGGACAGGCAGCCCTAAACATGTTGCAACAACAAGGTTAAATCGCGCCCTGCCATGCAACGCCGGGGCCCAAACGATACCCCCATGGCAATCCCGCATTGCGCCAACCATTAAGCGCACGTACGCCGCGAGCGTCCTTGTCACCCTCAAACCCTTCGATTAGGTTCCAGACATTTGTATAACCCGCCTTGGCCAATTGACGGGTTGCGACAGCAGACCGCGCCCCTGACCGACAAGTGACAAAAACGGCATCCTGCCGCGATCTCCCCTGCTGCTTCAACAAAGCATCAAATTCGGCCACCAGATTGGGATTATTTTTCATCTGGTACTGACCGCTTTGCGGATCGACTTGGTGGGTGACAATGCCCAGTGGGATGATCTTGTCCAACCCCTCGGGGTGGCCCACAAAAGAAACCTCGATCGGGTCGCGTACGTCGACGAACAAGATGTCACTATCCCGCTGCAGGGCCGCAAATGCAGCCTGCGGCGTCAAATACAAGCCCAATGGTGTCCGTTGCCGGTCTGATAGGCGCGCTGGATCGACCGAAGTTTCAATCGAACTGGCTGCAGAAACCAACGACGGTGAGGCCACAGCCGTCGCGATCCCCATACCCAGAACGGCCCTGCGTGACGGAGGTGTGCGCAGGGTCATTGGTCGACTTTTCCACAGGTGCATAGGCCCAGCATCGCGTAGATCGGACAGAATTTGACGAAAGCTGTAACGACAAACACCGCGCCCAGCCAGCCCCACAGGCCAACAGTGTTAGTCAAAGCCAAGAGGATCAGCGCTGTCCCCAGGATCATACGCAATGCGCGGTCGATAGAGCCTACGTTGGATGTGAATTGCATGATCGAATCTCCTTGATGATCTGGGAAGAGATTCGCAGCTTTTGGCTTGGCTATATGTGACGAGGTCACACAGACCCGGATTTTGCGTGCAACTGCAATGCAGAACGATTCTGCAGGTGGATTACACCCCGTTCCAACGCGACCCATCCCCGGTGTTCGAAATCCTTGAGAATACGCGACATCACCTCGCGTGCGCTGCCCAGCTCGGTGGCAATTCGCTGATGAGTGGTGTGAATGTCGGGGACATCTTTGCCTTGATCCAGCAACCACTGCGCCAGCTTCTGATCCATACGGTTCAGCAAAAGGTCGTCGATGACTTCGGACAGTTCGACGATCCGTTGAGAAAATGCCATGAAAACCGCAGCGCGAAACGCCGAGTCCATAGCCAGTAGCGCGTTGAACCGGTCCCGGCCAATCGCCAGTGCGGTCACTGCCCCTTCGGCATAGCCAAAACCGGAATATGGAATGTCGGACAACATACAAGATGTCGTCATCACACAGCTATCATTGGGACCAACGCGGTACAGCACCACCGTGCGACCAGACGGGCTGGTTTGTTCAACGCGCACGATCCCCGACCGGACAATCAGAAAAACCTGTCCGTAGGCACCCGGAGCAAACAACTGCGCTCCGTCAGGGATTGTCATGCGCGTCCCTTCAGATTCCAGCCGGTCGAGTATGGCCGTGCTCCAACTTTGATGCGTCACGTAGGTAGCTCCGATTTGCGATGACTCGAACTTAAGCGCTGGCCGCTTTGGGAAAAACCCATACCGCCTGTGACAAATCCACGTCTGGCGGGGCAAGTGACTCAAATTCCCAAATGGGACTGCCCTTGCGAGCCCTATTTCCGCTGCTTCACCAAACCGGCAAAATTGTCAGCCAACGCTGAGGCATCATCCCGATCCATTTTCACAGTCGGCAAGGCCGAGAGATCAAGCCGGATTTCGCCGTCGAACAACGCCATTATATCAACATCAAATGCAATTTCGCGCGCGCCGCTCTCAAGGTTTAAAGCAAGGCTTTGCTCACGCATATTCTCGTCAAACCCGACATGGTAGACCAGCGGGATAAGCCCATCCGCCCCGCGCAGAGCGCCTTCGGCCAGTACGAACTTGTAGCCGATCTCCCAGTTCCAGGCCATGCGGCTGTTCGGGTCTACATCTCCGCGCGGCGTGATCGACCCGTTGGTCTGAGCATCCAAACCGATGGCGAAGGTGATTTCCGAGACGGTCTGCAAGGGCATTTCCGGGATAGTGACCTCATATGTTTGGCTACGGCCATCAAACCTGATCAGGTAATAGCCGTCGGCAACCGCAAATTGCCGGGTGCCATCGGAAAACACCACATTGCTTAGAAAAAATCGAAAGTCGCGCAGGCGAAAAGGTTCGCCCCCTATTGGATCGGAATGGACAAATTCATCGAAAATAAAAGGCGCGTCACCGTTCATCGCGTGGAATTCAAGCGTCATCGGAGATTGAGCCGCAACCTGCGCGCCCCACAAGGTCAGACCCAACCCTGCCCCCATCATCTGTCGTTTTACCGTTAGAAGATTGATCATGAACAGCACCTTAAAATGGGTTCGAAAACTTTGGATTTGACAAGAATGCTTCGTCCGTGAGCGTGTGCAGAAAGGCGATGATTGCATCTATTTCCACTTCGGTCAGTTGCAGCCCCAATGCCTGTGTCGGGTCGGCCACTTCATTATCTGCCTCGAGGATCAGCGGGCTAAGCGTACTGCTGAGGACGATACCTTCATTGTAGTGGTTCAAAACCTCTCGCAATGTCTCAAAACGCCCATCATGCATATAAGGACCGGTGACTGCGATATTGCGCAGGCTGGGTACTTTGAACTTTCCATGGTCACCATCGTAGTCGGTCGTGGCACTCAGGCCGGGCTTTAGGTCTGTATCGGGGTCTAAACCGTTGTTGCTGAACCCATCAAACCCTTCGGCAAATCCGGCGGTGACAAACTGACTATGGCAATCGATACAGTTCCCTCCGCGCAGTGATGTTTTCACATCCGGATGCGCCATGAACAGTTTGCGCCCATGCTCCTCCTGATCGTTCAACTTGATTTCACCCCGCAGGTAACGATCATATTTGCTGTCGGCGGAAATCAACAGTCGAACAAATGTCGCCAGCGCTTTGGAAACGGCCTGTTCCGAGATTTCGCCGTAAGCAGCGTCAAACATTTCTTGGTAGTGGGCGGAAGCACTCAACTCATCCAACAACGCGTCCAGAGGCTGATTCATCTCAATCGGGTTAAGCAAAGGTTGCAGTGCCTGATGTTCAAGGCTTGGGCTGCGTCCATCCCATAGAAACAGTTGCGGCCCCCAAAGCAGATTGCCCAGGGCCATTGCATTGAAGTCCAGTTCTTCACCGTTATGCCCAACCGACCGCGCGCGGCCATCTGTGAACCCACGAGCCTGTTCGTGACAGGTTGCACAAGACATCGTGTTGTCACCCGACAGGATCGGGTCGTAAAACAGATTTCGACCCAGCTCAAAGGCTTCTTCCGTCAGCGGGTTGTCGGCGGGTACCGTGAACCGGCCAAATACAAAGGGTGCTTGAAAGCCCTCTATCGGCGTAGGATCGGCATGGCCCTGACCATCAAATGAACCAAAAAGCACCGAAGCCAAAACGGCCGTTAGCCCGGTGCAAACGGCCTTTTTGGACTTGGAAGAACGCAGCCTAGTGGTGATGTACGAAGCCCGAGCCAAACAGGCCTTCGACATTTTCGACCCCTTTCCGGTACGTTTCTTTGAAATTCACCGTGCCCAGACGTTCTCCGGTTTCCAGATCATGGACGGTAATTGTGTTGGCATTGACCGACGCGATAAAATCGACATCCGTCGGATCATTCGCTTCAGCATTTCCAAGATTCAAAAGGTTGTTCTGAACGGCGATCAGATCGCGTCCAGACGCCGAAGTGAAAAAGATCATGTGATGCGCACCTGGATCGGCAACGATATCAGGACCAGACGAGACAAGCTGAGGCAGCTTCGACAAGTCGTAGCGCTTTAAGACACCCGGCAGAGCGTGACTGATAAACAGCTCATCCTCGGTTCCATAGAACTCAAGTGGCACGCCTGTGCCGTTTTCAGTGCCGGAATAGATCACTTTGCCTTCGCCAAACGTCTTAGTCGCCGCATCGTAAGGGATGGACCAGGTTTCAAAGCCAAACATCGTATTCACCATGACCGCTGGTTCGATCTCTGGGTGGATCGACGGGCGGGCAAAAAGCACCTCGACCGGAGATGAAGGAAAGCCAATCGGTGTCTCACCTTCGACCGTAATTGTCTGGATAGGTTCAAGCGTATTGAGATCGATTACCGTGATTGAATTGCCAACTCCGGTCGCCAGGTCAGGATGGACTGTTGACGAGATCACCATACGATCTTCAAACGCCGAAATCCCGTGGGGATACATGATGTAAGGCGCACCCTCAGCGATCTCGCTCTTACGGGCCTCAATGACTTTTACGACTTCATTCGTCTGTGGATCAAACACACCTAATGACCCACCGTCGTCGCCCCCAAGGCCACCCATGAACGTGACAAACATGTACTCAGACCCATTCGACGTGGTCCACATGATGTCTTCGCCGACCATCTGGCCCGCGGTGTCTAGACATTCAAAACCTGAGACCTGTGGCGCACCGCTGGAATCGCGGACAAGACCGATTTCTGCCAAACTGCATGTTGGGTCCAGCCCGGTGGCATACAGGCGACCATTCGGACTGTAATACAAGTGATGAAACGGCTCAGCCATATCCGGTTGTTCGGCTTCGCTGAGTATTTTCCCGAAGTTTTCGGATTCCGGATCAAGCTCGACAATCGCGACACTGTGCGACGTGTCCAAAGTTGGCAGTCCGCGCAGCAAAACCATACCCTGACTTTCTTCGCGAGCACTTTCAGCCAGTAGAGATGTTCCGCCCGCAGCGATTAAAATCGGCAAAGCAAACGCGCTGAGTATCCTAGATGTTTTCATATTGATTTCCCCCCCAATATTTACACGAAAACAAACGTAAAACCCTCCTTCTAAGGGCTGCACGGAACATTTGCCTGACCGTCAGTGATCGCATCTTCAACACACCGAAAATGCTGGCACATGTCTAAGACGATAGCGTCTTGCGATTATTCTGTGCACACAAACCTTAACGCACCCCACTCAAAATTTCGAGGTTGCCGCGTGAATGATGGCTGTTTTAATGCAAACCTTAGCTACTAAATCGCGAGTTTTGCCCGAAATGTACGGGCTGCGCTTGCTCTCAGGAATTGGGTGTCGGCTTAGAACTTGAAAGCATGCGTCGTTTCTCGGCCATTGTCTCTCGCCGGCGTCTTTCAATTCCCAAGCGGAAAGACTCCTCTACAAAATCAATATGGTCGAATGCGGCCTGTTCGGCACGCGCCTCGTCGCCCGCAATGACAGCCTCACCCAGTTCTTTGTGCTGTTGCACCAATCGCTCGCCGGTTCCGTCAATGGTTTTCAGGAACTCGCGGTTGTAGAAAACGCCTTGGCGAGTCAATTCATAGATTGAGGCCATCATGTGAATAAGCGTGGCATTCTGGCTTGCGTCGACAATTGCTGCGTGCAAGGCAAAGTCAGCCTCACGAGAAGCAGCCGGATCATTCGCGCGCCAAGCTCGGTCATCTTCGGCCAGAATTTCCGTGATCCGTTCTTTGTCGGCCTTAGTCGCGCGGCGCGCGGCCAGTCGCGCAGCAAAGCCTTCTTGTTCGCGGCGATACTCAAGATAGTCGAAAAAGGCAGGCTCGTGGCGTTCGTACAATGCCAGCAAAGCAGGCATCATTGCCTGCCCTGTCAAAGCGGCCACAAAAGTGCCTTCGCCGTGTTGGGTTGTGACCAGACCACGCTCTTCCAGAACATGTAGCGCTTCACGCAGTTTAGGCCGGGACACGCGCAACATCTCTGCCAAATCGCGTTCGGAAGGCAGTTTGCGGCCCTGCTTGAGAATACCTGAAGCAATAAGATCCTCGACCTGGGCAACCACCGCATCTGCAAGCGATTCGTGGCCGATTGGTTCAAAAATCGCAGTTGGTGTCATCACGCGCGGCCTTTTGTGGTTTGGGCTCAGTCGTTCTTACTGGTAAATTGAAATAACCTTTGAGACGCCAAACTTCAACTAGTTTCTGCGCGAACAGGCTCACCTGACGAATTACCTTAATAGTCTGTTTTAAATTATTTTATTCTGTATTCCTGAACTTCTCGCACAAAGTCAGAAACTATCCACCGATCGAGACGTAAGGCAGTTTGTGCCTGCGGTCACATGATCCATTGGTAAATAAAGTTGTTGACTGGATATGTTGGTAAACTTTATTGACCACTCAAGGCGCCAGAGAACCTAGCGTCACAGATTGATTGGACGTTGCGTCCGAACCATCCCGGAGGAGAATTCATGAAAAAGACCCTGACGAGCCTTGCAGTCGCTGCCAGCTTGATCGCCGCACCCGCACTTGCCGCCGACAAACTGCTGCTGAAAACACCTATCGCCTTCTCGACCGAGCTGCCGGGTTTGGGCTCGCCAATTCCGCGCGTGGCCGAGCAGCTGCAGCTGATGTCGGGCGGCACGCTGAAGATGAAGGTCTATGAGCCGGGCAAGCTGGTTCCGCCATTTGAAATTCTGGATGCAGTGTCGACCGGTAAGATCAACTCAGGTTACACCACCGCTGGTTACTGGGCCGGTAAAATCCCCGCCGCACCGCTGTTCTCGGCCGTTCCGTTTGGCCCCGAAGCCGGCGAATACATGGCCTGGATGTATTACGGAAACGGTCGCGCGCTGTATCAGGAAATGTACGACCAGGCGGGCTATAATGTGCACGTCATGCCCTGCGCCATCATTGCCCCGGAAACCTCGGGCTGGTTCGCAACCGAGATCAACAGCCCCGAAGATCTGGACGGCCTGAAGATGCGCTTCTTTGGCCTGGGCGGCAAAGTCATGCAGAAGCTGGGCGTCGCAACCTCGTTGCTGCCAGGTGGTGAGATCTTCCCCGCACTGGAAAAAGGCGCAATCGACGCGACCGAGTTTTCGATGCCCGCTATCGATGCTCGCCTGGGCTTCCACAAGCTGGTCAAGTACAACTACTTCCCCGGCTGGCACCAGCAGGCAACCGTGTTCGAATTGATGATCAACAAGGATGTCTGGAACGAAGCCAGCGATCAGCACAAGGCGATCATCGAAAATGCCTGCAAAGCGTCGATGACAGACAGCTTTGCCGAAGGCGAAGCCATTCAGCACGCCGCGTTGCTCGACAACGTCGAAAATAACGGCGTCACCATCAAGCAATGGTCGCCCGAGATGCTGGACACCTTCCGCGCCACTTGGGAAGAAGTTGCTGCTGAAGAAGCTGCAAACGACGCCTTCTTTGCCAAAGTCATGGCCGACATGACTGAGTTCCGCGAAGGCTATGACCTGTGGAAAACAAACGCGTTCCTCCCTCGTCAGTAAATTGAACGACTGACGCGTCCGGGGCGGCGGGCTCCTCCGCCCCGGATATCCAAAGGACCACTGCCTGCAAAGCCTTGATCGCGCCCGCGCCGATCAACCGAGGGAGGATTACCCATGGCCACGCCAAAGAACGTCAATGATCCGGTCGAAGCCTATGAAGGCCTCCTGGAACATCCCGATACAGACCGCCAAAAAATTGCTGTTGCCCTAGACACCAGCGTAAAGGCCGTTGGCCATGTGGTGATGTGGGCCAATGTGCTGCTGATGGCCGCGATTTTCACTCAGGTTTCACTGCGCTATTTGTTCAGCCAGAACTATCCCAAACTGGACGAGATCCAATGGCATTTCTACGGCATCGTGACGATGATCGGTATCTCCTACGCCCTGATCACCGACAGCCATGTGCGTGTGGACGTGCTGCATATGCAGCTTTCCCGCCGCGCTCAGCGGGTGATCGAGGTGATCGGCATCCTGACGCTGCTGACCCCGTTCATCTATCTGATGATCGACCAGGGGTATGATTATTTCTACGAAAGCTTCCGCGTCAACGAACGGTCCGACAGTCCGACCGGCCTTCCGGCACGGTGGGCGTTCAAAGCGGTCATTCCGATCAGCTTTGTGCTACTGGCGCTCGCCGCCCTTGCCCGACTGATCCATGATGGCCACGCGCTGATCTACGGACCCGAGAGCGAACGCGAAGGCGCGCCGCTGCGTCGCGTCCTGCTGGTTCTGGCCGTCTTTGCCGCGATCTGTGTGGGCCTGACATTCCTGGTGGAAACCACCGAGGAAAAGCTGGTCATCGCCATGTTCCTGACCTTCATCGCGCTGCTGTTCACTGGCTACCCGGTGGCATGGGTGCTGGCCGGTGTGGGTGTGGCCTATTGCGGGCTGGCCTATCTGTTCGACAACGACCTGATGCTTTGGACGGGGCTGGAAAGCACCTTTACCGGGCTGGACTATCTGACGTTGGGCGCGGTGGTAAATCGGGTCTATGCGACTATGTCCAATGCGGTTCTGGTCGCCTTGCCGATGTTTATCTTCATGGGTCTGATGCTGGACGAATCCGGCGTGGCCGAGCGCCTGATGTCCTCGATGCAGCGCCTCTTTGGCACAGTGCGCGGAGGTTTGGCGATCACCGTGACCCTGATCGGGATCATCCTTGCGGCTTCAACCGGGATCATCGGTGCGTCTGTCGTGTTGCTGGGCGTGCTCTCGCTGCCCTCGATGATGCAGCAGAAATATCAATCGACACTGGCCGCTGGCGTGGTTTCCGCGTCCGGTACGCTGGGCATTCTGATCCCGCCCTCGATCATGCTGGTGATCATGGCCGACCAGATGGCGCTGTCGGTGGGTGATTTGTTCATGGCCGCCGTCTTCCCCGGTGTGATCATCGGTGGGCTGTATCTGAGCTATATCTTTATCCTTGCGCTGATTAAACGCGACGCAGCCCCTGTACCCGAAGGCGCCAAGGCCCCCGATTGGGCCGCCGTCAAGGACGTGCTGATCGCGGTCATCCCGACGCTGATGCTGATCCTCGCCGTGCTCGGTTCGATCTTTGCGGGCCTGACCACGCCGACCGAAGCGTCGGGCATCGGGGCACTGGGTGCGACCCTGCTGGCCTTGGGCTATCGCAAGCTGACCTTCCAAAAGCTGTGGAACGTGTTGGTGTCGACCTTAAACACCACCGCCTATATCTTCGCAATCTTCCTAGGCGCGACCGTGTTCTCTTATGTACTACGCGAACTTGGCGGCGATGAACTGATCGAACATGTGGTTCAGTCCACCGGCTTTGGAGCCAATGGCACGATCCTGTTCATCCTGTTCATCGTTTTCCTGCTGGGCTTTGTGCTGGACTGGATCGAGATCACCCTGATCGTCCTGCCCCTGATGCGCCCGATCGTGAATGGGCTGGGCATCGACATCCCCGGCTTTGGCGTCTTGGACGAACCCGCGCTGGTCTGGTTCGTGATCCTAGTTGCAGTCACGCTGCAAACCAGCTTCCTGACACCTCCGGTTGGCTTTGCCTTGTTCTATCTCAAGGGCGTTTGCCCGCCAGAGATTAAACTGACCGACATCTACAAGGGCATCATCCCGTTTGTCCTGCTGCAACTGACCGGGCTGGCGTTGGTCTTCTTGTGGCCCACATTGGCCACCTGGCTGCCATCCGTCGCGTATTGATAGGAGGAAGAGACATGCGTCTAACCGATTGCCATAACTTCCACGATTTCCGCCAACTGGCCAAGCGCCGCCTGCCGGGACCGATCTTCAACTATATCGACGGCGGCGCGGATGATGAGGTAACGTATCGCGAGAACACCAACGCCTTTGATCGCTGCGATCTGCTGCCATCGGTGTTGCGCGGGGTCAAAGACGTGGACATGTCCGTCACCGTCATGGGGCAAAAGCTGGACATGCCGATCTATTGCTCGCCCACCGCACTGCAGCGCCTGTTCCACCATCAGGGCGAGCGCGCCGTGGCGGCGGCGGCCGAGAAATACGGGACCATGTTCGGCGTATCCTCGCTGGGCACCGTTTCGCTGGAGGAACTGCGCCAGAAACACAAAAACCCGCAGGTCTACCAATTCTATTTCCACAAAGACCGGGGCCTGAACTCGGCCATGATGCAGCGCGCCAAAGAGGCGGGTGTCGAGGTGATGATGTTGACCGTAGACAGCATCACCGGCGGCAATCGCGAACGTGACCTGCGCACGGGATTCTCGATCCCGTTCCGGCTAACGCTGGGCGGCATGATCCAGTTTGCGATCAAGCCGATGTGGGGCATCAACTATGTCACGCACGAGAAATTCCGCCTGCCGCAACTGGATGAACACGTGGACATGAGCGGCGGGGCTAGTTCCATCGGCGGCTATTTCACCGAAATGCTGGACCCGTCGATGAACTGGGACGATGTGGCCCAGATGGTGCGCGAATGGGACGGTCAGTTCTGCCTTAAGGGGATCATGACCGTCGAGGACGCCCGCCGCGCGGCCGAGATCGGCTGCACCGGGATCATTCTGTCGAACCATGGCGGACGTCAGCTGGACGGCTCGCGCACGCCGTTCGACCAACTGGCCGAGATCGTGGATGCGGTGGGCGACAAGCTGGACGTGATGATGGACAGCGGCATTCAACGCGGCACTCATGTGCTGAAGGCGCTGTCTCTGGGGGCCAAAGCGGTTGGTGTCGGACGGCACTATCTGTATCCGCTGGCCGCTGCCGGTCAGCCCGGTGTCGAACGCGCGTTGGGGCTGATGCGGGCCGAGATCGAACGCGACATGAAGCTGATGGGCGTCACGCGGGTTGATCAACTGTCGCGCGCCAATCTGCGGTTTCGCGACCCGGTGACGGTTCAGGGACAGGCGCATCGGAACGCGGCATGACCAACGATGCCCTCATATCCGACTTCCGCGCAATCGTCGGGTCACGCCATGTGCTGACCGGCGCACGCGCCACCGAGCGGTTCCGCCGTGGGTTCAGGTCGGGTGAAGGCGAGGCGCTGTGCGTCGTACAGCCCGGCACTCTGCTTGAGCAGTGGAAGGTGCTACAAGCCTGCGTCGCCGCCGACAAGATCGTCATCATGCAGGCCGCCAATACCGGACTGACCGAAGGGTCGACACCCTCGGGTCACTATGACCGCGATGTGGTTCTGATCAATACCCGTCGCATGGATACTCTGGTTCCGCTGAACGGCGGCGAACAAGTCATCAGCTTTCCCGGCGCCACGCTCTTTGCGCTGGAAAAGTTGCTGGCCCCAATGAGGCGTGAGCCGCACTCGGTGATCGGATCTTCGTGCATCGGGGCCTCGATTGTGGGCGGGGTCTGCAACAATTCGGGCGGTTCATTGGTTGAACGCGGGCCGGTCTACACCGAGCTGTCGGTCTATGCGCGCATCACCGAAGACGGCACGTTAGAGCTGGTCAACCACTTGGGCATTGATCTGGGAGAGACACCGGAACAGATCCTGTCAAATCTCGATGCTGGTCAGTTCGAGCGCAATCCGGGGTCTACGAATAAACGCGCCTCAGCCAGTGACTATGCGCAGATCGTGCGCGACGTGGATGCCGAAACGCCCGCACGATACAATGCGGATAAGGCGAAGCTGTTTGAATCTGCGGGTTCAGCCGGAAAAGTGGCTGTGTTTGCCGTGCGTCTGGACACTTTCGCCAAAAACGAGGCTGAACAGGTTTTCTATATCGGAACCAACTCCCCAGACGATCTGGCCGAGTTGCGCCGGCATATCCTGTCGCAATTCGCGCCCCTGCCAGTCTCGGCCGAGTACATGCAGCGCGACGTGTTCGACATCACTAAGGCCTACGGTAAGGACACGGTGTGGATGATCGACAAGTTGGGCACAGATCGCTTGCCGATGTTCTTTGCGCTGAAGGGCGCAGTGGATGCACGTTTACGGCGCATTCCTTTTCTGCGCAATTTCACCGACCGGTTCATGCAGGCCGCAGTCAGCCTCCTGCCGCAGGTCCTGCCCAAGAGGATGATCGAATACCGAGACGCCTTTGAACATCATCTGATCCTGAAAATGAAGGACGAGGGCATCGAGGCGATCCGCGACTGGTTGCCCGGCTTTTTCAAAGGGCGCGATGCAGGTTTCTTCGAATGCACTCCGCGTGAGGCCAAGATCGCGGGCCTGCACCGGTTTGCTGCTGCGGGCGCTGCAGTGCGCTATATGGCGATCCACGCAGATGAGGTTGAAGATATCATTGCGCTGGACGTTGCCCTGCGCCGCAATGATCGTGATTGGCTTGAGGTTTTGCCGCCCGAGATCAGCGATCAGATTGTACACAAACTCTACTATGGCCACTTCATGTGTCACGTGATGCACCAGGACTATGTGGTGCGCAAAGGGGCAGATCCCAAAGCACTGAAAGCTGCGATGCTAAAGCTGTTCGAAGCGCGTGGTGCCGAATATCCGGCGGAACATAATGTCGGGCATCTCTATAAGGCCAAACCCGACCTTGCGGCGCATTATACGTGTTGCGATCCGACAAACTCTTTCAATCCGGGGATCGGCAAGATGTCAAAATCCCGCAACTATGGCGAAGGGATCAAGTAAATCGCCCAAGGCTATGCGTGGCCTTTTTTCAGATAGTTTAACGTTAAACTTTTCCTGAGACGCATAGCTGGTATTCCGCTCAGGCCTATCCGTACGCTGAAAATTACGCTACGTAACATAGCGAGTTAGGTCAAAGTTTCTGACTAATTGGAGGAATTGAAAATGACACGTACTGCACTTGTAACCGGTGGTAGCCGGGGTATCGGCGAAGCGATTTCCAGAAGGTTGAAGGCTGAAGGATATAATGTAGCCGCGACTTATGCTGGCAATGATGAGAAGGCCGCCGCCTTCACCGCCGAGACCGGTATCAAGACGTACAAGTGGAATGTTGCCGACTACGAAGCCTCGGCCGCAGGTATCGCCCAAGTCGAAGCGGACCTTGGCCCCATCGACGTTGTCGTGGCCAATGCAGGCATCACTCGTGATGCACCATTCCACAAAATGACCCCGGACCAGTGGAAAGACGTGATCGACACGAACCTGACCGGTGTGTTCAACACCGTCCACCCCGTCTGGCCCGGTATGCGCGAGCGCAAGTTTGGCCGTATCATCGTCATCAGCTCGATCAACGGCCAGAAAGGTCAGTTCGCGCAGGTGAACTATGCTGCGACCAAGGCGGGCGATCTGGGCGTCGTCAAGTCACTGGCGCAAGAAGGCGCAAGGGCTGGCATCACCGCCAACGCGATCTGCCCCGGATACATCGCAACCGAGATGGTCATGGCCGTACCCGAGAAGGTGCGCGACTCGATCATAGCCCAAATCCCGGCGGGACGGCTGGGTGAGCCTGAGGAGATCGCCCGCTGCGTGGCCTTCCTGGCCTCGGATGACAGTCAGTTCATCAACGGCTCGACCATCTCTGCCAACGGCGCGCAGTTCTTCAGCTAACGCCCGGACATACACAAGAAAGGATCCTGCCACATGAAAGACCTTGAACCCGACATCGACCCAATCGAGTCTCAGGAGTGGCAGGACGCCATCGAAGACGTCATCGAACGGGATGGCGCCAATCGCGCACATTTCCTGCTGGACAAAGCGGTGCAAAAGGCGCGCGCTGCTGGGGCGACCCTGCCGTTTTCGGCAACCACGCCCTATCAGAACACCATTCCCGTCGATGATCAGTATGCCTTTCCCGGCGATCAGGACATGGAATGGCGCATTCGCACGATCAACCGCTGGAACGCGATGGCCACCGTGGTGCGGCGCAACAAGGTCAGCAGCGAATATGGTGGCCACATCGCCTCATTCGCGTCGTCGGCGGTCATGTATGACATTGGCCTGAACCACTTTTGGCGGTCGAAATCAGCGATCCATGGCGGCGATCTGGTGTTCTTTCAGGGCCACGTGATCCCCGGCATCTATGCCCGGTCCTTCATGGAGGGTCGCATCAGCGAAGAGCAGTTGGAAAACTTCCGCTCGGAAGTCAGCGGAGGTGGTCTGTCCAGCTATCCCCACCCGTGGCTGATGCCGGATTACTGGCAGTTCCCGACCGTTTCGATGGGTCTGGGTCCGTTGATGGCAATCTATCAGGCACGATTCATGAAATACATGCACAACCGGGGCCATATCGACATGGCGGACCGCAAAGTGTGGTGCTTCTTGGGCGATGGCGAGATGGACGAACCCGAAAGCCGGGGTGCGATCGACCTTGCCGTGCGCGAAGGTCTGGACAACCTGATCTTTGTCATCAACTGCAATCTGCAACGCTTGGATGGCCCGGTACGTGGCAACGGCAAGATCGTGCAAGAGCTTGAGGGCGACTTCCGTGGCGCAGGTTGGAACGTCATCAAACTGCTCTGGGGCAAAGGCTGGGATCAGCTGTTGGAGAAAGACACCACCGGCCGTCTGCGCCAGTTGATGGATGAGACGGTCGATGGGGACTACCAGACCTTCAAATCCAAGGATGGCGCTTATATCCGCGAACATTTCTTTGGCAAATACCCTGAGACTGCCGCTTTGGTCGAAGACTGGACCGACGATCAAATCTGGGCGCTGCGCCGGGGCGGACACGACCCTGAGAAAGTCTTTACCGCGTTCAAACGCGCAACCGAGAATGAGGGCACTCCAACCTGCCTGTTGGTGAAAACCGTAAAAGGCTATGGCATGGGCTCGGCTGGTGAAGGTCAAAACACCACGCACCAGCAAAAGAAACTGGCCGAAGATCAACTGCGCGCCTTCCGCGACCGGTTCCAAATCCCGGTTAGCGACGAAGATCTGCCAAACGCGCCATTCGTGTCGCTGAACAATGCACAGAAGGCTTATCTCGCAGACCGGCGCAAAGCGTTGGGGGGGGAATTCCCCAAACGCGACAGCACCGCACCCGCTCTGGATATCCCGGACCTGTCCAAGTTCGAAGCGCAGCTCAAAGGCACCGGGGAGCGCGAGATTTCGACCACCATGGCCTTTGTCCGCATCTTGACCACGCTGCTGCGTGACAAAGGGATCGGCAAAAACGTGGTTCCGATCATGCCCGATGAAAGCCGCACTTTCGGGATGGAAGGGCTATTCCGCTCGGTTGGCATCTACAACCCGGCAGGTCAGAACTATACCCCCGAAGATGCCGATCAGATGATGTTCTACAAGGAAACGACCAACGGTCAGGTCCTGCAGGAAGGCATCAACGAGGCTGGAGCCATGGCCGACTGGATCGCGGCGGCGACGTCCTATTCCAACCACGGCGTGGCGATGATCCCGTTCTTCATCTACTACTCGATGTTCGGGTTCCAGCGGATTGGCGATCTGGCCTGGGCTGCGGGTGACAGCCGCGCGCGGGGCTTCATGCTGGGCGGCACTGCCGGACGGACCACGTTGAACGGCGAAGGGTTGCAGCACGAGGATGGGCACAGCCATATCCTTGCAGGCACCATTCCGAATTGCATCACATATGACCCAACCTTCAGCTATGAGGTCGCGGTGATCATTCAGAACGGCCTGCAACGGATGTATGGCAATCAGGAAGATATCTATTTCTACCTGACCCTGATGAACGAAAACTATGCCCACCCCGACATGCCAATGGGCGCGGAAGAAGGCATCATCAAGGGGCTTTACCGGTTCCAGGAGGTCAAGAAACCCGGCAAGAAACACGTCAATCTGATGGGCTCGGGCACTATTCTGGTGCAGGCGATGAAAGCCGCCGAGATGCTGAAGAAGGATTTCGGCGTGACCTCGGATATCTGGTCGGCAACCTCGTTCAACGAACTGGCCCGCGATGGTCAGGACGCGGCGCGCGCCAACCGTCTGGACCCGCTGGCGGACGAACGCGTGCCTTATGTGACCGAGCAGCTGTCAAAGGCCAAAGGCCCGATCATTGCGGCCACCGATTATATGAAGAACTACGCCGAGCAGATCCGCGCCTTTGTCCCCGGTCGCTACACCGTGCTGGGCACGGATGGCTATGGCCGCTCGGACAGCCGGGTGAACCTGCGCCGGTTCTTCGAGGTCGATGCCAACCACATCGCGGCGGCTGCCATGGTCGATCTGTACCGTGAAGGTGCGGTGACCAAGGCCGAGCTCGAGAAAGCGCTCAAGACATGTGAAATTGACGGCGACAAGCCGAACCCCCGGTTGGTTTAAGGCCACGGGGCACGAGGAGACATAGACATGGCAATCGAAGTAACAGTCCCGGATATCGGGGATTTCTCGGACGTTCCCGTCATCAGCATTCTGGTCTCGGTCGGTGACACCATCGCCGCCGAAGATCCGCTGATCGAATTGGAAAGCGACAAGGCAACGATGGAGGTTCCCTCCCCGGCGGCTGGTGTCGTCAAGGAAATCAAAGTGGCCGAGGGCGACAACGTGTCTGAGGGCGCGCTGATCCTGCTGCTGGAAGGTGAAGGTGCCCCGGCTGCTGCCGAGGCAGCCCCCGCCCCTGCTGCCGCTCCGGCCCCGGCCGCAGCGCCTGCTACCCCGGCACCCGCACCCGTTGTGGATGGTGGGTTCGGCAAGGCTCACGCCTCGCCATCGGTGCGCGCGTTTGCGCGTCAGTTGGATATTGACCTGTCCAAGATCAACGGCTCGGGCCGTAAGGGTCGCATTCTGCGCGAAGACGTTACCAATTTCCTGAAAACCTCAACCGCAGCGGCCCCGGCGGCCGCCGGCGCAGCAGGCGGAATGGGCATTCCGCCGATCCCGGTTGTCGATTTCTCGAAATTCGGCCCCGTGGAAGATGTGGAGATGCCGCGGATCAAAAAGCTGTCGGGCCCTGCCCTGCACCGGTCCTGGCTGAATATCCCGCATGTGACGCATAATGACGAGGCGGACATCACTGATCTGGACAAGTACCGCAAGGAAATGGACACGATGGCCAAGGAAGAAGGCTATCGCGTCACATTGCTGAGTTTTGTCGTTAAAGCCTCGGTCAGTGCGCTGAAACAGCATTGGGAGTTCAACTCGTCCATCCACCCCGATGGCGACAAGTTGATCCGCAAATCCTACTACAATATCGGTTTTGCGGCTGACACACCCAACGGGCTGGTGGTTCCAGTCATCAAGGATGCCGACCGTAAGGGGATTGTCGAGATTTCCAAGGACCTGATGGAACTGTCCGGCAAGGCCCGCGCAGGTGAGCTGAAGTCAAACGACATGCAGGGCGCGACCTTCACGATCTCGTCGTTGGGCGGTATCGGCGGCACGCATTTTACGCCCATCGTCAACGCACCCGAGGTGGCTATCTTGGGCCTGACCCGCTCGAAAATGGCGCCGGTCTGGAATGGCGAGGAATTTGTGCCGCGCCTGATGCAGCCAATGTCGCTTAGCTATGACCACCGTGCCGTCGATGGCGCCTTGGCTGCGCGCTTCTGCGTGACGCTCAAGACGCTGTTGGGCGATATGCGCAAGCTGATGTGGTAAGGAGAGATCAGATGGACGTCAAAGTACCCGATATCGGTGATTTTTCCGATGTACCCGTGATCAGCATTCTTGTCTCTGTCGGCGATACCGTCGCCGCCGAGGACCCGCTGATCGAACTGGAATCCGACAAAGCCACGATGGAGGTCCCCTCCCCCGCCGCAGGCAAAGTGGTCTCAATTGCCGTGTCCGAAGGCGACAACGTCTCGGAAGGTGCGTTGATCCTGACATTGGAAGCCGCCGATGGGGCCGCGCCCGAAGCTGCCCCGGCAGAAGCACCCGTCGCCGCGCCGCAAGCCGTGGCCGCCACCGGCACGGCGACGGGTCAGGGCGATGTGCATGCCGAAGTGGTTGTGCTGGGCTCTGGCCCCGGTGGTTACACCGCCGCTTTCCGTGCTGCCGATCTGGGCAAGAAGGTGGTCATGATCGAACGCAATCCAACTCTGGGTGGTGTCTGCCTGAACGTGGGTTGTATCCCTTCGAAGGCGCTGCTTCACGTGGCCAAGGTCATCACCGAAGCCGAAGAGATGGGCGCACACGGGGTTAGTTTCGGTAAGCCCAAGATCGATCTGGATGAGCTGCGCGCTTTCAAAGACAGCGTTGTCGGCAAGCTGACCGGCGGTCTGGACGGTCTGTCCAAAGGCCGCAAGGTTCAGATTGTCCGCGGCTATGGCCGTTTTTCGGGCCCCAACATGATCGAGGTTGTGGGCGATGATGGCATGACCACCGTCTCGTTCGACCAGTGCATCATCGCTGCTGGCTCTGAACCGGTTGAATTGCCTTTCATCCCGCATGACGACGACCGCGTGATCGACTCGACGGGAGCGCTGGAACTGGCGGACGTACCCAAGCGGATGCTGGTTCTGGGCGGCGGTATCATCGGTCTGGAAATGGCTTGTGTCTATGACGCTTTGGGGTCGAACATCACCGTAGTCGAACTGATGGATCAGATCATCCCCGGCGCCGATAAGGACATCGTCAAACCCTTGATGAACCGCATTAAGGGCCGGTACGAGAACATCTTTCTCAAGACCAAGGTGACGGCGATTGAGCCTTTGAAAAAGGGCCTGAAAGTCACGTTCGAAGATGACAAGGGCGAAAGCTTCACCGACACGTTCGACAAGGTTCTGGTCGCCGTGGGCCGCAAGCCCAATGGCAAGCTGATCGGCGCCGAAAAGGCGAGTGTTGTGGTGGATGAACGTGGCTTCATCGCCGTGGACAAACAGCAGCGCACCGGTGTGCCGCATATTTTTGCCATCGGTGATCTGGTCGGCCAGCCCATGCTGGCGCATAAGGCAGTGCATGAAGGTAAGGTCGCCGCCGAAGTGGCCGCTGGTCACAAGCGGTTCTTCGACGCCAAGCTGATACCCTCTGTCGCTTATACCGACCCCGAGGTCGCATGGTGTGGCCTGACCGAGACCGAGGCCAAGGCCAAAGGCATCAAGGTCGAAAAAGGCGTGTTCCCTTGGGCTGCATCGGGCAAATCCCTATCCAATGGCCGGTCCGAAGGCATCACAAAATTGCTTTTCGATCCCGTGGATCAACGCGTAGTGGGGGCCTGCATCGTGGGCACGAACGCGGGTGACTTGATCGCCGAGACAGCTCTGGCCATCGAGATGGGCGCAGATGCGGTCGATCTCGGTCACACAATCCACCCTCACCCGACGCTCAGCGAGACGGTTAATTTCGCGGCCGAAATGTTCGAAGGCACGATCACCGACCTGATGCCACCCAAGAAACGCCACTAGGACCTGACCCATGAAGCTAGGCACACCAAAGGAAATACTGGACGGTGAGAACCGGGTCGCGATGACGCCCGAGTCCGCTTTGCAGTTG
>NZ_JBXWSR010000015.1:0-13947 GCF_059613525.1 Ruegeria sp. SATB045
GAATGCCGCCACTCGAGCTGCTTGAAGTCCGGGCATCAGCATTCCTTGGTGGGTCGGAAGTTAACGTGACAACACCATCTTAATGACTTATGGTGCTGTACCAACAGATTTGGTGATCGCTTTTTGAGAAAGCTGATACCCAATAATTCGTGTCCCCAATCGGTGTCAATTTCGGTTGGGGGCTCTATGAGTGCAGATACACCCGTAGTTGATAAAGTCACGACGAATCAAGACCATGAGCCCTACTGCACTTGCATTCGGAAGGTAGTCCTGCCCGCTCAAAATGGGCTCGGAGGTGTCTGTCGCGGCCTTTCACATAAGTGACCGGAGCGAGGCGAAAACCGGACCTTCATCGTCGAGCTTTGCAAACTCCGAAATGCAGACTTTGCGGCCATCCGCATTCTAACTCCAAAGGACCGCAGTCAGCCCAAAGCGGACCTTTAATATCCAACTTTGCAATTCTAGTGTTGCGAGCAATGCGGGTCATAAGGGCATTGCAAGCTGAACGTTTTTGCTGATCCCCGATCACATGATCGACTGCCTATTAGTTCTTTTTTCTTGCCTCTCTTGATCGTCGTCCATGACCTTTTCGACCACGCGGTCCCGCAAAGCATAGCATTTCAAAAAGTGACGCAAAGGGTATCGTCCAGTAGGGCATGGTATTTCTCCAAAACAAGGTTCGACAAAACACAAGCTGCCGGAGCCAGTGGATGAAACCCACGGACCACAATTGTAAAAACCTGTAAGAAACCCGTAAGAAGCTTGGGCAAGGCGAAGACTTTTGGCATTCTGGTGCTGTTGAACCCAGCAGTTCCCAAGACCAAAATGAAAAATTGGACGTCTCTTTTTGCTCAGAAACTACGTTCCCATCGAATTGGCAGCGGTCGCCATGGCCGTATGACGCAAGAGGAACTGGCGATGATACTCAACGTAAGTGTTGACGCCATTAGCAAATATGAGCGCTCGCTGTCGTATATTCGTGGTGACCTTGAATACCAACTGCAAGAAAAGCTCGGTTGGAGCTTAGAGGATGTGGTTGCTTGCCGAGCGGATTGGGAGGCCGGGCGACCACAGCATTCAGGGTCTGCCTATCGTTTGTTAAACAATCAGGAAGTGCTTAACGAATTCGGTGGCTCCTCATCGGCGGTAACAGAAGCCGTGGCATGCATGGAGGTGGACCATGGAGATGACTTACCCAGTGGGTTTTCAGCCGCTGATACGGTATGGCGTGACATACAAAAATCGGGCCTTTTGTCTGGACCCTATGTAATGCTTGGGTCGAAAATCGTTGGACACGTTGGCTTGATTTTTCCAAAGTCCGATCCCGAAAAAAGTTTCTTTGAACTACTGTTCGATGAAGCGGAGCTTACACCGGATCATCTGAAACGTCCTTTGTTGCCAGGGGACTACTTTGCATATTGCCCGGCGATTTATGTTGCGCGTGGACATGAGAATGCGACTCGCTTGCTCCTCTCAGGTTTTGTTTCAGAGCTGGAAGAGCTTCTCGACAGAGAGATCTTTATTCGTGAGATTGGAGCAATCTCAGTGAACGGTCTTGGAAGTCAATTGTGCGAGGATCTTGGCCTCAAGTTTCTTGGAGCTCACCAGAGATACACTGGTTTCGGGGTCTGGACTTTGCGTAGCTCGGAAATAGCCAGCTCAATTGTTGGGCGTCGAAGTGCTAAACTTCGAGATGCTTACCTAAATTCACTCCCGCCAAGTTGACACTGAAAGTTTGGCCCAACTGACCCGAGCGTGCATATTTGGGCGTCATGAAAAACAAATAGTGAACATGTAAACCAGTTGCCATTCGTTGTGCCCTATGCGAACCGATAAGACGCGGACAAACTGGACTTTTGCGTTTGCGGCGGATGCACGTGCCGAAAACCCAAAACTTTGAACCTATTAAACGCGGATGGAGTGGATGGCGTCTGCTCCCAAACGCCGCGTTTGCGGCAACGGGTGTCGGTCGCAATCTGGCGTTCGGCGCTTCGCGTTTCGTCTAAATCCACCGGTTCTTCCGTCATCTCTTTGTCCTCCGATTCATCAGCGTTCGGCCGCAGCCGTCAGGCCGGGAGGGGGAGGAGACGTACTCCCAGACGGCTCTCCGGCCTCCATTCCTCTCAGAAACCTGAAAAGTTCGCTATCGGTTGTCAGGACCAGCGTCGTTCCGCCTGAAATCATGTCCTTGTAGGCCTGCATTGTCCGGGTAAACGCATAGAATTCGGCTGCTTGGGCGTCGATGTTGTAGGCTTTTGCGTAGATCGCAGCCGCCGAGGCGTCAGCCACGCCGCGGATTTCCTCGACGGCGCGATACGCTTCGGATTGTATCTTGTTCAGATCGCGAACCCGGTTGCCGCGAATTCGTGCGGCTTCGCCATTGCCTTCGGAAAGAAAACGTTCAGCGATCTGGCGACGCTCGGAGATCATGCGGTCATAGATCTTCGGACGCACACTCTCATTGTAATTGATCCGCTTGAAACGGATATCGAGAAGCTCGATCCCAAATACACGAACCTTCTCTGAGGCGGCTGCGAAAATCTCCTGTTCTACAAGTGCGCGGCCTTTCTGGATAGGAACCAGAGAACCTATGTCCTGCGCACGCTCCTCATCGGTTAGAAGCGTGTCCCGCAGCGGGATCCGGCCTTTCGTAGTCCGGATAATCTCTATCAACTCGTGTTTGGCGACGGCATTGCGGGTTTCGCTGCCGAGAATATCGTCTAGTCGGGATTGCGCGCTGCGCTCATCGCGCAGCCGCAGGAAATATTGCAACGGGTCGGTGATTTTCCAGCGGGCGAAAAGATCGACGGAAATGTAGAGCTTGTCCTTGGTGGGCATGTCGGACGGATTGCCATCCCACTCAAGAACCCGGCGGTCGATCCGGTTGACTTCCTGAACGATGGGCAGCTTTAGCTTTAAACCGGCCGTTATAACTGGTTCTCCCACGGGTTTGCCGAATTGGGTGATAATGGCCTGTTCGACTTCGCCAACTGTGTAGAGGGAACCGGAGGCAATCACGCCAACTGCAGCCGCAATCCCTGCAATGAGACCCAGTCTGATGCTCATGACGGATCCTCCTGAAGCCTGTCGAGGTTCAAAAGCGGCAGGATGCTCGCAGTCGATCCTTCGACAATGATTTTTGACAGGATTGTGGGCAGAACATCCTGCAGTGTCTCTATGTATATCCGCCGCCTCGTGACCTCTGGTGCCTTGACGTATTCGGCCAAAAGCGCGGTGAACCGCGCGGCGTCGCCTTCCGCCTCGTTGATCCGTTTCAGGCGATAACCGTCAGCCTCTCGAATCCGCTGATCTTTCTCGCCCTCGGCCAGCGGAATGACTTTGTTGTACTCGCGGCGCGCCTCGTTGATCAGGCGTTCCTTTTCCTGCTGTGCCTGGTTGACCTCATTGAATGACGCCTGAACAGGCCCCGGCGGGTTGATGTTCTTCAGCTGCACCTGGTCGATACTGATGCCCATGGCGTATTTCGTGGACAGAGCCTGCATCTTAAAAAGTGCCTCGCTCTCAATCTCCTGCCGGCCGATGGTGATGACCTCGTCAACCGTGCGGTCTCCAACGACCTCGCGCATCACGGACTCAGAGACGTAGCGCAAAGTCGCGCTTGGCTCGCGTACCTCGAACAGAAACTTCAGGGGATCCGAGATCCGGTATTGCACCACCCATTCCACAAGCGCGGCGTTCAGATCTCCCGTGACCATTTCGGTTTCACGTCGGCCGTCTGACGGGCTTTGGAAGGGATCACTCCTGCCCGGCGTGGTGAATCCGAATTCCTGCTTCAGTTGCCGTTTCACGGGCACCAGTGTGGCAACGTCGATGCCAAACGGGAATTTGAAATGCAGGCCAGGCGAAACCTCAGCAGTGTATTTGCCAAAACGCTGGACAACGGCGACCGAGTCGCTCGGGACTGTGTAATAAGAAGACCAGGCTGCAACCGCCGCCAAGACTATCGCTCCTGCAACCAGTACCCCTCTCAGAGGCGGCCGCCCTTCAGGGAGTAATCCGCTCAGGCGGTCGCGGCCTTGACGAAGAAGATCGTCAATCTCGGGAGGATTGCTCTTCTGTTTGCTTTGCCATGGCCCACGGTCTTCCGGGCCGCCGTTCTGGTCGGGCATATCGTTTTCTCCCTTGCTCGTGCGAACCGGCACCCGGCGCAGACCCTGGCGGTCGGCGGGGTGGATCCACGTGTCTTATTCCCCCTGTGTCGGCATTCCTTCGTTCTCCGCAGCCTGTATTGGTGAATTTTCCTGTGGCAACTTACCTGCTGGAGCCGCATCCGGCGCCTCTTTGTCCGTCTGGGATGCGCGCCCGCCCGCGTAGAGATGCCGAAGCTGCATCTCGGAAACACCGTCGGCCTCCATCACCAGCCGAACCATCGGGTCTGCGAGCATCTCTTCCAGGAAAAGTTCTGCCAGATCTTTTCCCGTCAGCTTGTCCTTTGCCAGGGCGTCATCGAGATCCGCCAGTGAAACGGCCAAGGTTCTCGTCAGACCGGGGTGGGATGCCCGGGAATGCAGTCTCACCGCTACAGATGCTTTCCAGGCTTCAGGGTGCAGATGGTCGGGCGGTGAGGACAGTTCCGTTTCAATATCGTATTCTCCTGCCGGAAGCGTCTCGTCGAAGCCAGGCAAACTGAAGGGCCGGGTGAAAACCGCAATGGACTTTCTGACTAGCTCGTTCATAGGAGAAGTCCTTTCATCAAAGCGACAAGCGGGCCAAGGCTGCGGCCGCCAGAGCAATGCCCTTGTCGTGGTAGTCCCCGTGGAACACACCATCCACCTTGACCTCCCAGATCCCATTCCTCTCTCTGACACGGACACGATCAGCTTGCGCGGTTGGATAATAGGGGTGTGCCGAAGTTTGTCTTTTTTTCGGTTGGTGTAATGGCTTCTTGAGATCCCTGGAGCTCGCCGCCTTTGGCAATTGCGTTTCTCCAAGGGCCATCACGGCGCGAATGAACTCCTCCGCGTAATCATCCGCGTTCCGGTGGTCATGCTCGTGCCGCACCATGGCCATCGGCTCAACAAAACGCTTTTTCAAGTGCTCAAGGAAACGCGGTTCTGTGTGGGACATGTAAGCAATAAGCGACTGGAGAACCCGTTCATGGGCTAGAACGCGCCGTTCAAGATCGGTTGTTTCAGGCAGAGGTGGTGACATGGCGCTGCTCATCCTTCATTGATCGTGTTTTCCGGACGCTCCGGTGACTTGTTTACGTCAAGGGCTGCAAGGCAGGCGTGCGCGATGTCCCGGTTCGGGGTCTCTGTGCCTGGTACCGTCGCCCAGCCAGCCGCCATGAGGGCCTCTCGCTGCCGGAAGGTAGAGGCTGCCCGGATCGCCGCCATCTTGGCAGCCCGTTCCGGATCGGATCGGGCCATGTCCAGACAGACAGGCACCAATGCGGTGACAACATGTTCGCGGGCCATCGCCACGGACCTGTCGTTCGAGGTTCGGTCGGTTACCCAGCCGCCCCAAGAAAATCCAGCTACACTAACAAGTACCGCGCCGATGACGGCGCCGTAGAGGCCAGGTTTAAGCCATTCGGGAGTGTTCATTGTAGTTCCTCCAGCGGCAAAGCGCCGCCTCGCTATCTTCAGGTGTCATATTGAATGCCGCGGCCAAGTGCCGTTTCCAGGTCGGTCCAGGTAATTGGCCGCATTTCTGTTCGGCCCAGCGAACGCCCCTTGCCGTTTATAGTCAGGAAAATCGCTGTTCTGCGGTAAGCCGGGAAACTCAGCGTCTCGATAAGTTCTTCCTCAACCAATACTTCGTATTCACCGGCAGGCAGCTCGTCCGAATATCCGGATAGGGTAAACGGGCGCGGGAAGGTCACGGTGGATCTGATTGAACGCAGCGCCATCTCCGGTCTCCGCGATGTATACGTGCCTTCCGCGCTGCAAAGGCTGCCGTATCCTGATTGCAGAGAGGTAGCCTGCATTTGCGGTCATCATACATTATCCCAGAACCGGGCGATGCGCGCTGACCCATGTTAGCGCCGCTGGGCCCTGGGCAGTGCTGGCGAACCTTGGAGCTGCCCTGATGCTTGACTTCAGAGGTTTGGACACCGGCTGATCTGCGTCAGCGCATGCTCCAGGCGATGCGGGTATGATCAAAACAATCCGAAACATTTTGATCCTGCCAGAGGAGGCCCCGGTCATTCGGCACGTTCGCTCCCAAGATCCGAAAACATTGAAAAGGAGGAAACGGTGATGCCCGCAGGTGGCATTCTTTACCCGCATAGCCCTGAGTTCGATCGTTTTTTGCAGGCCTTCGTTGGTGAAGACCGGAAAGGCAATGCTGTTACGGTACTTTCGGCCCTTGCAAGGCTAAAACTCGAACCTTGGGAAGAGGCAGCCGCGCTTGCCGCTTTGGAGGAAAAGGCCGCTGGTTCGCGACTGGAGATGCTGTTGTCGCAATTCCGTGACGTGCCCGAACTCAAACAGGATAGCGGAACGCTCGCGCGGGAACTGACCCGTCTTCTTCCCAAACGACGTAAGCGTTTGAGGGCTGATTCTGGTGGTGTGGAAAACCGGCCGGCAAATTTTCCTGGATTGATATGGGCGGTACTGACGATCTTCTTTCTGATTGTGCAATTAATACTCGCTGGCACTCCGGGAACGGGCCAATGACCTTGGGCAAAGCACAGGACGGCGACCGCAGGCAGGGCGGCACGCCCGGTCTGGACAATGCGATCCTCTGGGATCTGGAGGCGCGACACTGGACCAGCGGCGCGGACAGCGCTCGCACGGTGACTGCAACAAATGCAGTGATGATACTTCCCTATCCGCCAGGCATCCTTCAGGGCGGACAGATCCTGGAGCATATGAAGAAAAACACGGGCTGGCGAACCGTGGAAATGAAAGACCGTAGCCAAATCAGGCAAGGAGCCATTGCCGTGCTCGCCTATCGCGTATTCGCTGAAAAGTCGGGTTCACCAATCTATGAGGCGCTCTGCGCGTCCACATATTTTCTGGACAACGGTCGGTGGCTGCGGCTGTCACATCAGCAAACCCCCACCACCTGACTCCAGCAGGGTGAATCTTCACCTTGGGGCGAAACCTCTAACGAACTTATTGACATGTGAACCGGCCCCTGGGGTCTGGATTCAGAACCAGAACTTGACCACTACAGCCGATACCCAAGCGGACAGTACAACTTTCGAGTGTCCCAGGCTAACCTGCGTCAGTGCAGCGGAGCGGAGAAGATGAGTACATCGCTTCGTGCCTGCCGAATCTCCGGCGGCACTCATTTCCGAGCAAAATAGAAGCGCGTGAAGCGTGCGGTTCTTGAAACGAGCCGCATTGCCCAGCGTTTCCTATTCTCGGAATGTCCAGGAAAGGACATTCTAATGACGCCTGAACAAACCAATGTCACCGAGAAGATGACCTCGGTCAAAGCAGCTTGTGACAAAGCGCCTGCCGGTCCCAGAAAGGATCGGGCGCTGGAACACTACCAGGCTGCCGAGAAAGCGCACGAGGCGAATAACTACGACGAGACGGACAGAGAACTCAACGCGGCTGCAGAAGAGATTATCTGACTTATCTCGTCTTATTACTGACTTATCTCGTCTTAGAAGAAAGTCAGGCCGCCCAAGTTTAGCGAAGGGCGGCCTCCTTCATTTCAAAAGTGGGCCGGTCTGATCCAGATACGCCGTATCGAAACCTGAAATGGCCACCAATCCGTCATAGTCGTCGAACGTCACGCGGCCGTCCCGAAAGGTCAGCAGCCGTTTTTCGCGAAGCTGCCTCAAAACACGGTTCACATGGACGGCGCTTAAGCCCAGTGCATCAGCAAGATGGTACTGCGTCAAAGGGCAAGCGTATCCTTTCTTGCTCCCCATTCCGACCAACCTCAGCCGTTCCGCCAGTTCCAAGAAGAAATGCGCCATGCGCGCATCTGCGGCGCGTCGGCCAACCCCAACGAGGTGCTCGACGACCATGGCTTCGTCCCGTGATGCTGCCCAGAGAACGGCTGCCGCCAGGCGCGGCGTTTTCTCGAATGCTTCCAGAAGGTCGCCCTCCAGAACCTCCACCGCCTGAATGTCCGTGACCGGCTCGAAACTGTGGTCGGAGGTGCGCAACAGCACGCTGCGCAATCCAAGAAAATCCCCTGGTATCTGGAAGTCTACGATCTGTCGGGTTCCGTCCGGCTGAAGCTTGTAGGAACACACCCAGCCGGCGGCCAGAATGTAAGCGGCCTGATCAGATTGCCCCTGATGCACAAGATCACGCCCCGCCGTGAAGGACCGGCGGCGCAGATGCAGACGCTTCAAAACATCCAATTCATCCTCAGACAAGGCGAGGAAGACTTGTAACTTCTTTGTAAGCGGGCTTTCTAAGATATCCGTCATCGGGGCCTCACAAGCCGAAAAATCTCCAGACGCAATCGTGCGGAGACTGCTTTCGGTTAGCCCAGCTTAGCCTTTTTTCTGCGAAGATGCTGGTGAAAAGCGAGGCCGCCCGGTCGCGCGTAACTCTAAGCGTTACCTGGAAGGAAACCACAAAATGCTTAGCGAGCAGGACTTCTCGGGAATGGCTGCCCTCGCAATCTGCGAGTCCATGTTGCTGGCGCTGAACGATCACAAAGTCCTGCCTGAACGCGAGATCGTAGGCATCCTTCGCGATGCTGCAAAGACGCATGAGAACGCAGCTGTTACTGATGGCGAAATAGAAGCGCATCGGGCCGTGGCGGTTCTCATCAACCGGATCATTGCTGGCGGGAACTCCGTTCGGAGGCCGCCGGGATGACCTACTCAATTGCACCGGGTTGGACATTGCCTATGCCGTTTTCGTTCTACTCGTACAAGGCACGGGGCCAACAGCCCGGTCATCAGGACATGCCAGTTGGCACATGCCACCAAGACGGCAGCGTCCAAACCGACATGTTGAAAGCCGGATCTGCATCGACCGCGCGGCAAGCGCGAGTCCAGCCAGGACCCTTGCCCGTCACGGGTGGGGCACCCGGCGCGGGATACCCCTCCGGTGTAACCGGTCCGAGACAGGAAGAGGCGCAGCTGACCGCATCAGACTGGACACGAACCCTGATGAAGTACCGGCAGCCAATCCCCTCCCGCAGCATTTTCGAACTGACGGTCACGCTCGTGCCTTTCGTGGCAATATGGGCGGTTGCCTGGTGGGTGCTCTCGATCAGCACCGTGTTGGCACTGGCTCTCGCGTTGGCGAATGCAGCCTTCCTGCTCCGGCTGTTCATAATCCAGCACGACTGCGGACATGGTTCCCTGTTCCGCGACCGGCGTCTGTGCGATTGGATCGGTCGCGTGATCGGCGTTATCACGCTGACACCCTACGACGTCTGGCGCAAGACCCACGCGATCCACCACGCCACGAGCGGAAACCTGGACCGGCGGGGCATCGGAGACCTGCCGGTGCTGACAGTCAGGGAGTACCGCGGGAAGGAATGGCCCGGCCGTACGCTTTACCGCCTGTTGCGCCATCCGGTTTTCCTGTTCGGAGTAGTGCCGTTTTACACGTTCTTTCTGCACAACCGGCTGCCCGTCCATCTGATGCGGTCCGGCTGGCGCTACTGGTTGAGTGCGATGGCGACAAACGCTGCCATAGGCCTCACTCTGACAGTGATTGTCTTGCTGGGCGGTTGGGAGGTAATGCTGTTCGTCTTCCTGCCGACGATGCTTCTGGCCGCAATAGCCGGCATGTGGTTTTTCTACGTGCAGCATCAGTTTGAGAAAACCAGCTGGCGGCACGAGGAAGACTGGAACATCCGGGACGCGTCCCTTCACGGCAGTTCGCACTACGCTCTGCCCGGCATCCTGCGCTGGATCACCGGGAACATCGGAGTCCACCATGTGCATCATCTGGCCAGCCGCATCCCCTTTTACCGTTTGCACGACGTAGTCAAGGATCACGACGCCCTGGCGCAGACCAGACGCATTACGCTTTGGGAAAGCTTCCGCTGCGCGCGACTGCACCTTTGGGATGAGAAAAGCCGCAGATTGCTATCGTTTGCAGAGGCCCGGGCACTTCCCGTCTGAGCCTTGCGAAATATTGCCACTGGTCAGTGAATTGGCGCGTTGGATAGGAAACTGGGGGCACCTAAATAGGACATTTGTCGTTCCACGGACGGCCACGTCTGTGCCAGTTGGGTTTCTTTCTGAGCCAGTATTGTCGGGACAATTGGGCTGATTACTCAGTTGTCGCTCTAATCAGGAAGGTGGATGCTGTGACCGCCATATCGTCAGCGGCAAAGGTATGAATGAAGGAGGGCGGACTGATTGATCTCATCGCCGACTATGAACCCTATCTTGCGCTCGCAGTTGTCGTCCTTCTGTTCGCAGCATTTCTTTCCGAGCGCTTCGAACCGGACGTAACCGCTGCGGGGGCCGCCGCGCTGTTTGTCGTCTTGGGGTTTGTCCCCACGAATGAAGTTTTGGCAGCGTTTTCGAACCCTGCACCCATAACGATCGCTGCGATGTTCGTGATCAGCGGCGCGCTGGTCCGAACCGGGCTTCTCGACGCACTTGCGAACAAGGTTGTCGCCGCAGGGAGCAAGCGCCCGGTCGCCGGTATAGCGGCGTTTCTCATCGCGACGCTAGTCGCCTCGGGTCTGATTAACAACACTCCGGTCGTCATCGTCCTCATACCGGTGGCCATTCGTTTGGCGCAGAGCCTGGGCTTTGCTGCGACACGCCTGTTGATTCCGCTATCCTACATGTCCGTCCTGGGCGGGACGTGTACTCTGATCGGCACGTCGACCAACCTTCTGGTGGACGGCGTTTCCCAGGCGTCTGGCTTGGAACCGTTTTCAATTTTCGAGATCACACCGGTCGGTCTGGTGGCCGCGGCCACAGGCGGTGTGGCGCTCCTCCTGCTTGGACCTGTCCTGCTGCCGGACCGAAAGGATATTGCGGAACAGGGCGGCGACGATGAAGCGACTTTTTTGACCGAGGTACGCCCGCGAGAGGACTACCCGAATATTGGTCGAACGATTGATGAAATCGCCGCCCTCAGCCGAAGAGGTGTTGAAATCGTCGGCATCCGTGCGCGTTCTGGAGTCAAGAGAGAGGGATTGAGTGAACACATACTCGAACCGGGCGACAGAATCATTGCCAAGGTTGCGACATCAGAACTGCTCACCCTCAGGAAACTTGAAGGGATCGAAGTCGGGTTGCGCCAGGGGCCAGCGGCCGAAAACACCTCGGAGCTGATCGTCGCCGAAGCTATCGTGACGCTTTCACGCCGAAGCCGCGGAGTGCGCATTGCCCAGCTTGCCATGGGGCACCGATACGGCATGCGTGTTCTTGGTGCCCACCGACATGGGGAAGTGCTTGGACCCGACCTGTCGACGGCGCTATTGCGCCCCGCCGATACGCTGCTTTTGGAAGGAACGCCTGAAGGCTTTGCCCGAATGACCGAGGCGGGCGATCTTGCCGCGATCACGGATGCCGGGGGGCGCGCCTTCCGCCGCGGGAAAGCGCCGCTGGCTCTGTTCGCGCTTTTCGCGGTTGTGGCGCTCGCCGCAGCCGGGTTCGCCGAGATCAGCGTGCTTGCCCTTGTCGCGGTCGCTGCCATCCTCGTGCTCCGGTGCATCGACAGCGGCGAAGCCTGGGCGTCCATCGACGCCAGCGTCCTTGTGCTGATCTTTTCCATGCTAATCGTCGGCAGCGGTATGCAGAATGCAGGAGCAGTCAACCTGATCGTGGAGACATTGGTGCCGACTCTCGTAGAGTTGCCCCTAATTGTCACGCTCGCTGTGATCTACATACTGTCTTCGGCGCTCACCGAGGCGGTTACCAACAACGCCGTAGCCGTCGTCGTTACACCTCTCGCGATCGGTGTTGCGGAACAACTCGGTGTCGACGCCAAGCCGTTCGTCGTCGCTGTGATGTTTGGCGCAAGTGCAAGTTTCGCCACTCCGGTCGGCTATCAGACCAACACATTGGTATATGGCGCAGGGAACTACAGGTTTTCCGACTTCCTCAGGATCGGCGTGCCGATGAATCTTATCGTCGGCGCAGCCGTGGTCGGGGTGATCCCGGTATTCTTCCCATTCTAGGGTACCCGGTCTTGTTCTGCGGTGCTTGTGGCGCTTTTTGTGCGCGCTGCGTGAATTGTCAGCAGGAGCAGCATGAGGATCCCGGCCGTTGCGGCAATAGCTGATCCTGAGAGAATTCCAAGCTTTGCGGCGTTCAGCGTCGCCGGATCGAAGGCCAAGCCCGCTATGAACAGCGACATCGTGAAACCGATACCAGTTAGAAACGAGCCGGCCAGAATTAACGGCCCCGACAAGCCCGGCGCTAACACTGCCAGGCCTGATCGGACAGCTAGCCAGCTGAACCCGAAGACGCCGATCGGTTTTCCTAGCACCAGACCGACAATTATCGCCAAGGAGACCGGTTGTTCGAAATCGGCACCCTGAACCGTGATGCCGGCATTTGCCAGCGCGAAAATCGGCATGATTGCAAAGCCGACCCAAGGGTGCAGCATTGTCTCGAGCCGTTCGACTGGCGAGAGTGCCTCCGTGACCGCTCTGCTTGCTTGACGCAGGTTATGGCGGGTTGCGGTATCTCCCTGCTGCCGATCGCCGGCCGGAACGGCGCGTAGGCGTCCAAGGATTGCATGCAGCCGGGCATCGCTTACCCATATGCGCGTCGGCGTCATAAGGCCCAGAATGACCCCTGCGATGGTCGCATGAACGCCGGAGGCATCGATGCATAGCCAGACTGCCGCACCGAGAAGAAAATAGACCGGGACACTTCTGATCCCGACGCGCGAGGCGCCTGCGACGACACCAATTCCCAGCAGACCCAAACCGAGCGCCGACCAGTTCAACGCTTCCCCGTAACCGAAGGCGACGACGAGAATTGCGCCGACATCGTCAAAAATGGCCAGAGAAAGAAGGAACAGACGCAAGGTGGACGGGATCCGCCTTCCGAAAAGCGCCAGGCATCCAATCACGAACGCCGTATCGGTTGCCATCACGGTTCCCCAGCCGTGCGCCCCGGGCTGCCCGGACATCAACAAATGATAGAACGCGACCGGCACCACCATGCCGCCCAAAGCGCCCGCGAACGGCAGGGCGGCCTGTCGCGGGTTTTGCAATTCGCCCAGTACGATCTCGCGCTTGAGCTCCAGAGAAAGCACGAAAAAGAAGAGGGTCATCAGCCCGTCGTTGATCCAGTGTCGCAGCGAGCGGGTGAAATCGAACGAACCGAATGTCAGGCCAACAGGGGTCTTCCAGAAGCCCAGGAAGCCTTCTTGCCAAGGCGAGTTTGCCAGCGCCAAAGCCAGCAGAACAGCCAGGAACAGGAGCCCACTCGCGGCCGCTTGGATCTCTAGGAAGCGTGCGAAGGGTTTTGTTATTCTATCGGCGGACTCTTGGGGCAGGCTTTGATGATTGTCTATCATGGGACAACTACGCCAATTCGGGTGAAAAGAGACTACGCCATTGAAGCGTGGACGCAATGACCACGTGGATCAATGTCTGGCTATGCAGGAGCCATCCACGCAGGATATTCACCAGCAGGTTTTTCAGTTTCTGAGAAACGGACAATGCGGAAACGGTTGATTAGGCTTCACAAATTAAGGAACAGGTTAGCATCCGGCATTCATGAAGCCCCGGAGTTGGTTCTTTGTCATTTCCCCGGGAACGTCTCCGAACAATAGCAGGATAGTCACCAGAAGTCGTTTGTCAGGCTTCGGTGCTTCGGCTCTTTCCTTGAGCCAGCTGTGACTTTCCAAAGTCGAGTCCGCTTCACTCAGGATTTTGAAACCAGCGGCCAATAGATGCGTGGACATTCGGCCGCGTCTTCATGGTTTCCAGGTCGTTCCTGAACCAGACCGAACGGACGCCCGACGGCGACGCCATGATGCTCTTCTGTTGCGGTGTTGTCACGTTAACCGTCGTTCGGTTGCTCATGCTTGGATTTGGACATAGGTGACATCGATGAATTCATCGTCG
>NZ_JBXWSR010000016.1:0-2500 GCF_059613525.1 Ruegeria sp. SATB045
GACCTTCAGGTTATGCGGCTGACGAGGTGAAGACGTTAAGCAATTGATCCGGGGGATCAATTGTAGTCTGAACGGGCGTTTTGAGATTTTCTGACGCTGGTTGCGGGAGCAGGATTTGAACCTGCGACCTTCAGGTTATGAGCCTGACGAGCTACCGGGCTGCTCCATCCCGCGTCAGAGTCAGATTTGTTTTCATCGTTTAGAGAGATATGTGGGCTTTTTCTAGGTTTGGCGGTGACCTACTCTCCCGGGGCTTAAGCCCAAGTACCATTGGCGCGGCAGTGCTTAACTTCCGGGTTCGGGATGGGACCGGGTGTTTCACTTGCGCTATGACCACCAAACCGAGGAAAAGCCCACGTCGCTCTTTTTGCTTTGCAAAAAGGCGACGCGCGGGAGGCAGCGTCTTTTGTTTACAAAAGGCGCGTTCCCGCACGGTTATATAATCAACCAACATCGCGGCTTGGCGCTGCGACGCTGTCCTTGGTCAAGGTGTGTATGCTTCTGGTTTGATTTCATCTTTCCATTACTGGATCAAATCAAGCCTATCGGGCGATTAGTACCGGTCAACTGAACGCATTACTGCGCTTACATCTCCGGCCTATTGACGTGGTGGTCTTCCACGGCCCTCAGGGAGACCTTGTTTTGAGGGGGGCTTCCCGCTTAGATGCCTTCAGCGGTTATCCTGTCCGATCATAGCTACCCAGCACTGCCGTTGGCACGACAACTGGTCCACCAGTGGATCGTTCACCCCGGTCCTCTCGTACTAGGGGCAACTCCTCTCAAGTCTCCTACACCCACGGCAGATAGGGACCGAACTGTCTCACGACGTTCTAAACCCAGCTCACGTACCTCTTTAAACGGCGAACAGCCGTACCCTTGGGACCTGCTCCAGCCCCAGGATGAGATGAGCCGACATCGAGGTGCCAAACACTGCCGTCGATATGGACTCTTGGGCAGTATCAGCCTGTTATCCCCGGCGTACCTTTTATCCGTTGAGCGATGGCCCTTCCACTCGGGACCACCGGATCACTATGGCCGTCTTTCGACTCTGCTCGACTTGTCAGTCTTGCAGTCAGGCTGGCTTCTGCCATTGCACTCAACGAGCGATTTCCGACCGCTCTGAGCCAACCTTCGCGCGCCTCCGTTACGCTTTAGGAGGCGACCGCCCCAGTCAAACTACCCGCCACGCAGGGTCCCGGATCCGGATAACGGACCGCGGTTAGACATCAAGAGTGCGAAGGGTGGTATCTCAAGGGAGGCTCCACAGGTACTTGCGTTCCTGCTTCAAAGCCTACCACCTATCCTGCACATCACAATCCTGATGCCAGTGCGAAGCTGTAGTAAAGGTGCACGGGGTCTTTCCGTCTAACCGCGGGAAGCCTGCATCTTGACAGGCAATTCAATTTCGCTGAGTCGATGTTGGAGACAGCGGGGAAGTCGTTACGCCATTCGTGCAGGTCGGAACTTACCCGACAAGGAATTTCGCTACCTTAGGACCGTTATAGTTACGGCCGCCGTTTACCTGGGCTTCAATTCAAGGCTCTCACCTCTCCTTTTAACCTTCAGGCACCGGGCAGGCGTCAGACCCTATACGTCGTCTTGCGACTTCGCAGAGCCCTGTGTTTTTAATAAACAGTCGCCACCCCCTGGTTTGTGCCCCCAGCCCCTAGTTGCCTAGGAACCGGGCCTCCTTCTCGCGAACTTACGGAGGTATTTTGCCGAGTTCCTTCAACATCGTTCTCTCAAGCGCCTTGGTATGCTCTACCAGTCCACCTGTGTCGGTTTAGGGTACGGTCTGATGGAGGGCTATTTCCAGGAACCACTCAGCAGCCCAATCAATCCGATAAGATTGAACTACACCTGTGATCCGTCACATCCTCCTGGCCTAGGAATATTAACCTAGTTCCCATCGCCTACGCCTTTCGGCCTCGGCTTAGGGGCCGGCTTACCCTGCTCAGATTAGCTTTAAGCAGGAACCCTTGGACTTTCGGCGAGAGTGTCTCTCACACTCTTTGTCGCTACTCATGTCATCATTCTCACTAGTGATCTCTCCACGGGATCGCTCACGCGCCCGCTTCATCGAAAGCCTCTCTCCTCCAATCTGCCCGAAGGCATGAAGGAGGAATGAGACTATGTCACACTACGCTCTGCTACCGATGCTTACGCATCCCTAGACTTCGGCTCATGGCTTGAGCCCCGTTACATCTTCGCCGCAGGACAACTTATTTAGACCAGTGAGCTGTTACGCTATCTTTAAAGGATGGCTGCTTCTAAGCCAACCTCCTGGTTGTTTTGGTCGTCCCACCTGCTTTCCCACTTAGCCATGAATTGGGGGCCTTAGTCGTAGGTCAGGGTTGTTTCCCTCTCCACTACGGACGTTAGCATCCGCAGTGTGTCTGCCATCTAGTACTCCCGGGTATTCGGAGTTTGGTTAGGATCAGTAAGCCTGTGGGGCCCCATTACCCATCCAGTGCTCTACCCCCCGGGGTATTCGGATGAC
>NZ_JBXWSR010000017.1:0-11555 GCF_059613525.1 Ruegeria sp. SATB045
CGCCTTACCACTATCTTGAGTATTGACGTCGTGGGCTACTCGCGACTGATGGAACGCGATGAGGCAGCGACGCTGGCTGCACTAAAGTCGCATCGGTTGGAACTCATTGACCCCTTTGCAGCGAGTTTTGTTGGCAAGACGATCAAGTTGATGGGTGATGGTGCGCTGCTGGAGTTCGAAAGCACCGTACAAGCAATGAAATTTGCCGTTTCTGTTCAAAACGAAATGATATCTCGAAATTCGGACGTTCCAGAAAGCGAAAGAATTGTGTTTCGGATCGGCATAAACATCGGAGATGTGATTGCCGAGGATGGAGACATTTATGGTGATGGCGTCAACGTCGCTGCCCGCCTTGAAGGTTTGGCCGAGCCCGGAGGCATTTGCATTCACCGCAGCGTAAGGGACCAGGTGCAGGACAAGCTGGATCTGAATTTCAAGGATCTGGGTGAGACCGAAGTCAAGAACATAGAGAGACCAGTCCGAGCATTCGAAGTCATTCTGGATGACAAGGCCAAAGCTTTGGCTATTTCAGAGCCAATTGCGCATACGAAACCACCGATATCCAAGTGGGCGCCAACGCTTGTCGGTGCAGTATGCATCTGTTTGGTGCTGGTTGCGGTCATATGGTGGCGATCCAGAGAAGTGGCACCCCTGGCCGAACAAGAAGAGTTGGTGCTTGCCATCCCGGACGTTCCTTCCATTGTCGTTTTGCCTTTTGAGAACCGCTCAACGGTTGAAGAGATCGGCTATCTGGCAGAAGGCTTTGGAACAGCAATAACAACGCAGCTGTCGAAGTTTCCGCAGCTATTTGTGATCGCTGGTTCGACTTCGATTAGCTTTGCCGACAGTTTGGTCAAACCGCGAGAAGTAGGCCGAGAGCTCGGTGTACGATATGTTTTGTCAGGCGGCGTTCAGAGCGTTGGCGAGAATATTTCAATTAATTCTACGCTCATAGAGACGGAGTCTGGGCACGCTCTATGGTCGGAACAATATGACGTTGGGATCGAAGAATTGTTTGTGGCACAGGCCGACCTTGTTAGGGAAATCGTATCAACCCTGAAAATAGTAGTAGAAGAAGAGGAAATCGCGTCGTTGAAGAAACGACCGACTGATGACCCACAAGCATATGAACTTTTTCTGAAAGCTGTCGCGAAGAGCAAGCTGTTGAACACTGCAAGTCGGCAACAGGCAATTGACCTGCTGGAGCGAGCTATAGTTCTCGATCCAGACTACCTTTCTGCCCATATCGAACTGAGCGGTCGCTATCTTAGCCTCTGGCGCTTTGGAGGTTCAGACGATCCAGAGACTGCGCTGAACAACGCTCGTCAGCACACCGAGCGCGCGTTAGAACTGGATCAAACTGACTATCGCGTTCAACATCGCTTGGGACAGCTACATTTATTTGCAGACCACGATCACCAACTCGCATACGAGGCGTTTCAGCGCGCAACTCGGGAGAACCCAAATGACCCGGAGGTCTTGTATGACATGGGCTTTTTGCGCTCGCTTATGGGTGAGCCAGCCGAAGCGATTGAGTGGAACATCAAGGCAAAGAGGGTCAACCCGCGTTATCCCGGCTGGTACAATTTTAATGCTGCACTTTCTCATTTCCTAATCAGGGACTACGAACAGGCAATTCTGCTGGCAAAAACCGGTATCTCAACCTATCCAAAGTCGCTTCCTCCGCGCCGCATCTTGGTCGCAACACTCGCAGAAATGGGACGTCTAGAAGATGCACAGGTTGAAGCAAAGAAATTGCTCGAAATCAGGCCGGACTTCCGTGTTTCTGCACACAGAAACACACCCTTTATGCATAAAGAGGACCAGAATCGGTATTTTGGTGCAATGATTGCAGGTGGGTTGCCTGAATAGCATAGTTTTCGGAAACCTGAATACTGTCGTCTTGCGCAGTGATCAATAATTGAATTGATCCCAGACAATGGCAATTCGAGCCTCATCTGTCGAATGCAGCGAGTTTCACTAATGACAACGAAGCGCGGAAAGCGGAAGTTAGCAGCGGGTTGTGCCAAAGCCGTCCATGCAGGCGCGAGCCGATTTGTGCTATGATCACGGCTGAGGAAATCAAAAGCCGAGTCTTCGATTGATCACCACGCACCAAGGGAGTTTCAATGAAAAAGATGTCTTTCAGGCTGATACCCAACCCAAACGACATGGTGGCCTCGGATTTCACCGATCCTGGCTCCTTCACGACCAGTGATACGAACGAAAGAAACTGGTTCAAGTTTGCAAACGACGACGAGACTATTCTCTCGGGCGTCTGGGAATGCCCACCCTGTCGTGAAGAGATCGATGCTTATCCGGTACATGAAATGATGACCGTGATTTCTGGGTCCGTAACACTGACGCATCCTGACGGAGACGCCGAGACCTTCACGGCTGGCGATACGTTTTTCATCAAAAAAGGGAGCAGGTTGATCTGGGAGATCACAGAAAAATTGCGGAAGTGCTACATGATCGCCTCCTAGGAAGTTCGTATTGCGAAGCGATCCCTGCGATCAACCTATGATAAAAACAGACTCGAAACATACATTCTCCGGTTGCTGCACGAATGGTAGCTATGGGTTGCGAACGGTGTCCTAGAGCCCTGAGCGGGCTTCGTAATCAGCCAGTTGGAGTGAAGAGCCGCATCTACTATTGTCAAAGCATGTCGAGCAAGGGACAACAATTGCAACGAAAGTTGGCGGCAATACTGGCCGCGGATGTCGTTGGGTATTCGGCGCTCATGCACAAAGATGAGCACGCTACACTTCTAATGCTTGATCACCTGGAAAGTGACATCGTCACCCCAACAATAGCGGGCCAATCAGGTCGGGTCGTGAAGAGCATGGGTGATGGTTGGTTGGCGCGATTTGACAGCGCGGCGCAAGCTGTGACCGCAGCAATGCAGCTACAAGAGCAGTTGGCCGAACACTCGTTAATGAACATGCGGATCGGTGTTCATGTGGGTGACATCACAGAAAAAGGTGACGACATTTTGGGTGATGGTGTAAACATTGCCGCGCGCCTTGAGAGAATTGCGCCAACCGGTGGCATCGCTATTTCTGAACCCGTACACTTGAACATTGAACACACTCTGGCAGACGCGTTTAAAGCTGTAGGGAAGAAGAAGCTCAAGAACATCGAGCGCAGCCTGGATGTGTGGATTCACGATGGACCGCACCAGGGCGCATCGCAAAGCTCGCATTCTTTCACAGAGACCAGCTTGCCAAAGCTCTCCATCCATCCTGTGACGTGCAGCGACCAACGCACTGAACTAAAGGAAATGGCCGCAGCTCTCACTTCAGATTTCGGTTCTTATTTTCGAACGATCAACTGGTTAAACGCGGCGATATCCTCCACGGAGCCACCAGAGGGATATACGCTTCGCGGCATGCTGCGTGGACACGGTGACCGATTGCGTTTGGAAGCCCGCTTAAATGACCCTTCAGGTTCTGAAATCTGGACTCAGAAGTTCGACGGTTTGGTCGAGGCTATCTTCGATTGGCAGGACGAGGTCGTAGAAAAGCTGTTGGATGCCGTTAGTGGGATCTTGATCCAGTCTGAGACCGCAAAACTCTCCGCATTGCCAGAAGACGAACTGACCGCCGAGGAGTGCGTCCTGATGGGCATGATCGCTTGGTCGGATGCCGGTATCGACAGTTACGAAGAGACGTTGGCATATCACGCCAGGGCCATTGAGGCTAAACCAACCCTCGCTGCCGCCTATGCTGAAGCAATTTGGACAATGAATGGCGCGAGAACCTATGATCTTCGTCGCGAGCTGTCACCCTACTATGAGAAACTGCCACGCTGGATCGAGGCCGGACGACACATGGCAGGGCAGAGCCCGACGCTTGATTTGAGTGTTGCCGTGGCTGATTACAATGTGGATGGGGATGCGGATCGACTTTCTGTGGCGCTTGAGCAAATCCGGCAAAGAGCGCCATTAGATGCCCGCCTGAATTTGTTTATGGGTTGGGGATACAACTGGGCCGGGTTTCCTAAAATGGCATTGAGTTGCTTTCAGACGGCGCTTCGGTTGGGCCGATATGGAGCCGTTTTCGTGGGTGCTTCCGGAGGTGCCGCCACCTCTTGCGTAATGCTTGGTCGAGACCATGATGCTATCGCCTTTGCAGAAGCAGGTCTGCGCTTCTCAAAAAACTATGCCGCGCTCCACAGCACGAGGGCCGCTGCTCACGCAATGCTTGGGGAACCTGAGAAAGCGTCTGCGGCTTTGGCGCAAATGCTGCAAATGGAGCCTAGTGAAACGATTTCGAAGTGGCGTAGCAACGTGGACTATGGCGGCTCTGAAGGCGCTAAACGCTACTTTGAGGCACTTCGCCGGGCAGGGTTGCCAGAATAGCGGTGCCGGAACCAAGTCGCGCTGACAAATCCGGCAGCTTGATCGCGCATCTTGGTAACTGCAAAGCACGGATTTGAATGTCCGCTTCGGGCTGCGACAAGCCAATCGAACGGATTGCAGATAATGGTGACTCTGGGCTCATTTCAGAAGTGTACTTTTGCAGATGCTCGTGCTGAACGTCCAATCGATGCTGTGGACGAGGCGGCCCTGTTGAATCTACTGTCTTTGCAGTATCGATGGAGTGGGGCGGGTTATGGCGACATTTGTATTGATCCACGGAGCGTGGCAAGGGGGATGGTGCTGGGCTCGCGTAGCCGCCCTTCTGCGCAAGGAGGGCCACGACGTTTTCACCCCGACACTGACAGGGTTGGGTGAACGTGCTCACCTCGTGAGTGACGAAACCGATCTGGCCATGCATATCGAGGATGTCCTGGGGGTAATCAGGTGCGAAGAACTCTCTGACATTGTTTTGTGTGGTCATAGCTATGGCGGCATGGTTGTCACCGGAGTGGCGGATAGAGCGCCCGACCACATTCGCTCGCTTGTGTACCTCGATGCGCTCGTGCCGGACGATGGGCAGGCGGCCTTGGACGTTTTGCCTACGGATATCGCGGCAGGGCTTCGTGATAGTGCTGTCGATGGCAAAGTCGCGCCGGGCCCAGCGGAGGCTTTTTCGGTGAATGGAGCAGACTGTGCGTGGGTGGACCGCCGAAATGTCGCCCAACCAATCAAGACATTTGAGCAACCGATTCAACTGGTGAGCGGCGGAGCCAAGGTGTTAAAGCGGACCTACATCTATGCCACCGGCTGGGTCCCAGGGCTTGGCCAACCGTTTTTTGAGCGATACCAGCATCAGTCGGGGTGGACAGCAATTTCGGTGCCATTCGGGCACTACGTGATGATCGATAGGCCTGAAGACTTGGTCCGAATGCTAATGTCCGCAATTTGAACGTGGCCGTCGATTCTTGCACGAGTGGGCAGACAGCGAAATCGCCCGTATAAGAATGGTTATTGCTTCCTTCCCGATTGTCCTACTTCAACCACCGCTTCGGGGAAGATGTTGCACATCAATACGTCAACCAGGAGGTCTCGCACCATTAAATTTTTAGCGGCTTGTTGATTTGAGCTAAGTGGATTCCACGTACCGTCATACAGCTCAGTCGAGATTGACTGGCTACAACAGATGTGCGGATTTTAGTGCCTCCATAACGTATTGCCGAACCGCAGCGACCTGCGGAGCGGCCAAGCGTTCAAGGCGGCAAAGTAAATTCAGGGGAACTGGTTCGGTAGACCATTCAGGAAGAAGGCGCACGAGGTTGCCAGCGCGTTCATCCTGTTGCGCCAGCAATGTGGGCAGCATGGCAACTGCATGCCCCGTTAAAACTGCTGTAATTGCGAGCTCCATCGTATTGACTCGCAAGCCGACGGGCGGCGCAACGGCCTCACTTTGACCTGCTTCGTTCTTGAATAGCCATTTGCCTGATTCTTGTGTGCGCAAAACGCATGACACCGAGAGTAAATCAGCAGGCTGGTTGACGGTTCTCATCCGCTCCAATAGCAGCGGGCTCGCGTAAGGTGCCCGCTGCGCTGGCGGTAAGGCTGCCGAGATGAACCGTCCTTTATCGGCGGGGCCGGTCCTGAATGCCAGATCGATGTCTTCTGTCGCAAAATCCGACCTGGAATCGTCTGCATGAAGCTCAAGTTCGACATTTGGATAGCGGGATTGAAGCCCAGTCAGGAGCGGGACAAATACGGTGCCAAGCAGGCTATTGGGGCCCGAGACCGACACTCGACCAGCAATCTTCCCGCCTCTGGCGAAGCCAAGCTCTGCCTCTGCCTCAAGCGCTGCGTCAACAGGCCCCGTGCAGATCTCGAATATTCTGCGCCCGGCTGAGGTCGGGGTCACCGCCCGACCTGACCGGTCCAGCAATACCAGCCCCAATTCAGCTTCGAACAGCGCAAGCTTCTGACTGATCGATGATTTCGTGGTGTTCAGCTCTGCCGCTGCTGCACTCATCGAGCCAGCACGAACAGTAGCCACCAGGGCCTTGGCGCAGGAATAGAATCTATCGTTCATAATTACGAACAGTAGTTAACAAAGGGATCATTTTCCAGAACGAATGGAGTCCCTAAATTCTGTCCCAGCGAACAGGCCAGGATATGAGAAATGCAGACAGATACGGTCTACCACCCCGCCGCGACACGCGAGTTCAAGGACTTCGGCTTCATGCAAGCGTATATGTCGTTTAAGCCGCATCTGGAAGCAGGGCGGCGCAGGTTCGGCCCGCTGATCACAATCGATGACGGCACGCTGTCCCCCGGCGCCAAGGGATTTGGCCTGCATCCGCATCAGGATGTCGAGGTGGTTACCTTCATGGTAGACGGAGAGGTGTCACATATCGATCCAGTGGTGCCCGTTCACAACGGCACTGTAAAAGCGAAGGGCCTTCAGGTGATCTCCGCTGGCACCGGTATCCTCCACAACGAAGTGAACAACTCGCGGACAATGCCGATGCGAGCTCTGCAAATCTGGTTCGAGCCGCAATTCGAAGGGTTGGCGCCGGCTTATTCCAGCAAAGAGCTGGAAACCGCGGACCACACCAATCGGTTCCAGCTGGTGCTGTCGCCCGACGGTGCCGAAGGCTCCCTTGTTGTACAGCAGGAAGTGCGTCTCAGTTACGGCAAAATGGACCGCCACGGCGTGCTGAGTTTCAATCCGCACAGCCCTGATCGCAGCCTCTACATCTTTATGATCGAAGGCGAGGCAACTGTTACTGGCCTCCCCCTTGGCAAAGGAGATGGGCTGGGACTGCTCCGTGCCGGGGACCTGGCGATTGAGGCTTCAATTGGAGCCGAACTCCTGATCTTCGAATTGCCCTCATCCCATATTTCTTAACCACAAAAGGACATCAACATGACCTCCACGAAAGTGACCCCCGACAACGCAGCCATCGTTCTGATCGACCACCAGGTCGGCACAATGAATTGGGCAAAATCCGTTGACCGCGATCTGATCGAAGCCAACACCCGCGCCCTCGCGCGGACGGCGACCGAGCTTGGCATGCCGCTGGTGCTGACCTCCAGCATGGAAGACAACATGCAGGGGCCGCTGATGACCACGCTGGAAGAGATCGCGCCGGATGCATTCGCCGCGCGGATAAAGCGCCCCGGCGTAGTGAACTGCTGGGATGACAGCGCCTTTGCAGATGCCTGCCGCAACACCGGGCGCAAGCATTTCATCATGGCAGGCATCACCACCGACGTCTGCCTTGCCCCGCCTGCAATCAGCGCCGTTGACGAAGGCTTTGCCGTGACTGCTGTAGTCGACGCTTCCGGTTCTCCCACCGCGCTTACGGATGAGATGGCGTTCCGGAAGATGGAGCGCGGCGGTGTCGACCTCACCACAACCAGCGCGCTGCTGGCAGAGCTTGCGGTCAATTGGGCTAGCGAGACCGGCCAGAAAATCATGCAGATCCTTGGTGAGGAAATCCTGAGCCGCGGATAAACTCTCCGATCCGTCACAAACGATACGGGAACTGCCGCCCTATCACAGGGCGGCAGCTATTCGCGTTTGAATGCCGTTCAGAATGAAGTAGCAAATGGCCTTTTCTTTGCGCACGAAACTGCAAAGTCTAGTTGCGAAGGTCCGGATTGGGCTGCCACCTGTCTATCAAACTGACTGTAGAAAATGATAAATCTGAGCCCTGCACTACTGCTTCGGCGATTTCGCGAGAACGGCAGATACTATGTGCGTCTTGCGGCTTCTAGTGATCGCGATTGCACCCAGTACTAACGCACATGCCAAGGCTTGAGGTAAAGTAATGGTTTCGCCAAAGGCTAGAAATCCAACAGCAAACATCGTGGGTAACTCTATGCTTCCTACCACCGCAGTTTGAGAAGCCCCAATTACGGGTGAGCAAATCGTATAGATAAGTTGGGGCACGAACGCGGTGACAAATCCAATACCAACAATGAGAAGCCAATCGGATTGTTCCCCCGGGAGCAGCTCTCCAACTTGAGCGCCAAGGATGAGCGGCGCAAGGCCCAGTACAGACCCCAGAGAAACTGACGCGATGCGTGCCAATGGCGCAATCCGTGACAACCTGTGTACGAGGACGCAGATTCCGAAGCCAAACCCAAATGGGGCAGCAAGGGATAGCAGCAGAGTTGGTAGGTGCTCCGCAGGCACTGATGCGGGCGAGCCAGCAATGACGGCTGCCACCACAATCAGACCAGAGGCCAACAATGCGCGCCTCGTTGGTGCATCAGCGAACACGGCCCAAGCAATGATCAGAGTGAATACTGGATAGGTCATGTAAAGCACACCCACTGTCGATGCGGGCAACTTCTCCAGCGCCGTAACATACCCGATCCATCCAAGCCCCATTACGGCTCCAGCTGAAAGGCCCCAAGTGATCACTCGCCATTCTTTTCGGTGCAAAATGAGAACAGGAAGCAGAAGAATCGCCGCAACAATGTAGCGGTAGAATGCGACTGCATAGGGTGCGACGCCCTGTTCGGTCAGGCTGCGGCTGAAATAGGGAACCAGTCCGAAACAGATTGAAGCAAAAAGAACACCAAAAACTGCAAGTGCGTAAGGGATGGACGGTCGATTTCGCGCAGATGTCGTTGCCATAATCTGGAGCTATCACGCATATTCTATTTCGTCTTTAGAGATTCGAAGAACGACAGCTTTGTCCGCATCTAAGAGAATGCAAAGCCTAGTAGAGAATGCCTGCTTAGGGCTGCGAGCAGTCACTTATGTGTAAGGCCGTGAAAGGCGACACCGAGCCCTAAGCGATCAATAGGATTGCCAATCTTAAACACCGTCCATCAGGAGTAGTTTGAGAACCGAGACAGGCCGAACATTTTGCGGTGTTCGACAGGAGTCAGTCCTGTCTTTCGTTTGAACAACCTCCTAAACGAAGGCGTATCGGCATATCCGACTGCTTCTCCGACCTCCACCACGGAGCAGTCGGTAGTTTCAAGCAACTGGCGGGCTTCTTCAATTCGCAGCGCCAAAACGTAATCTTGCGGTGACCTACTCGTTGCTTTGCGAAAGCGTCGTGCAAACGTAGTTGGCGACAACCCGGAACGTTTAGCCATTTCTGCGACTGGGTTATCGATGGCGTAATTGTCGGAAATCCATAGTTGAGCCTGTGAGATTATGGCGTCAGCATGAGGTGCCGTAGTGATCATTGAACTGAATGGTGACTGAAGTTCTCCGCGGTTAGCCATAAGCCAGACTTTTGCTGCCCGCACCGCCTTTTGCGTGCCGCCGTAATGCGCGATCAGGAACGTTGCGAGTTCCTGCCACCCGGTTGTCCCACCCGACGTAACGGGTCCGCGAGACGCATCAGCAAAGCAAAGGCCGCGGTCGATGCGAAGCCGCACATTTGGGTAAAACCTTCGAAAAAGGCCTTCCCAAGCCCAATGTGTGGTCGCTTCAACCCCATCCAAAATACCTATTTCCGCCAAATAGACCGCCCCTGTACAGGCTGACACGATACGCGTCTTGGCCAAGTCGCGCTTAGCAAGCCACGCTAAACAAGGATGTAGTTCGGGGTCGAGCCGGTCGTGCGGTGAAAGTGTCAGTCCAGGTACGACAATAATATCAGCGTGGTCTGCGTTCTTAAATGTCTGGTCTGGCACGATCCATATGCCACTTCCGCAACGAAACCCTTCAATGTTCGGTCCAACGAGACTGACGTCAAACACCGGCATAGGCTCCTCGCCGCTCACCAAATGTTCCCAGTCCCGCCCAGCGGCCACCAAAGTGTCGTACAGGCCAAACACGCTGGAAGCGCTGGTTTCTGGGGTTGCAACGATTTGAACCGAATATGGCATCGGCAAAATTCCCAAAGTGGTGAATTTGCCCCCTTATTAGCCGTTCCGCCACTCACGCAAAACGAAAAATGTCGTGCAGTCTTCAAAGGCACGAAGTTCGCTGGAGGTGTTAGCGATGATGAACGCAGTTTGGAGATTATTTTTTGACCGTGAAAAGCCGATCTTTTTGAAGAGACTAGCGCTCGGAAAACTTAGCCGAACAGATGACCAAGGAAGAGGAACCGACAACTGCAAAGTGACGGAAGAGATGTGGAAATCGGTGATCTATATTGGACCAGGCTGTTCACTGGTGAGAGACCGTTAGTTTGAGCATTTTCAATGTCAGCTTCGGGTTGTCAGAGAGCTACCACTTTTCTCCGAAGGGTCGAATGTCGAGCTCGAATGTCCAAGCCGACTTGTCTTGTCGGGCCAACATCAGAGCCGTCTCCGCAATCCGCTCTGGCTTGATAAAGAAGTCGTCGGGTTCATCTGGAGCAAAGTTCGTCCGTGTGTCCTCGGTGTCAATCACACCGTCGATAACGAGATACGCCACATGTATGCCCCGCGGGCCGAGCTGCTTGGCCAGTGCATTTGCCAGCGTACGTTGGGCAGACTTTGAAGGAGCAAATACCGTCGTCCAAACGTTCCCACGAAGTGCAGCGGTCGCGCCCGAAACGATGATCACCCCGGAACCACGTTCGGACATCTGAGGTCCTAGAAGCTTTGCGGTGGCAAAAAGACCAAGAGCCCCGACGCGCCAGCTCTGCTCGAACTCGATCTCCGAAACGTCTTCAAGCGTTCCAAACTGTGCGAGGTCTGCGTTGTAAATAACGACATCAATTTCCCCTAGATCGCTCTGGACTGCGGTAAGCGCTTTTTTCAAGCTATCCGGGTCTCCGGCGTCGCATCTGTAGGATCGAACTGACGTATCAGTTGAACCCTCGTCACCGAATGTGGCGCCCGAGCGGCTCAGCAGTGCGAGAGAGTAACCGGCATGCTTGAAAATCTCAGCGTATGCGGCGCCCAATCCAGGGCCAAAACCGATGATGACGCAAACCTTGTCATCCATGACTTCTTCTCCTTACAGCTTTCGTCTCTCTGCAATCGTAGCACAAAACTCTTTTGGTTCGTTTGATGAGGGACAGCAAAGTTCGCAAAGCCAGAATTGCAAAGGCTTGTTTTGAATGTCGGGTTTGGGCTGAGATCGGTCCTCAGAAACGATTGAGCCAACGGCAAATTTGTCCGCAGACCCGCCATCCGCCCAGACTGTTTGAACGTCCGCACCCGCCAAAACCGAGCAACCTCCTGCATCTAAATAAAGAAGCAACTGCAGGAGATTGATCCATGAAGTACCTGTCTGCCCTCG
>NZ_JBXWSR010000018.1:0-146850 GCF_059613525.1 Ruegeria sp. SATB045
TCCCTCGCCTCGGGAGAAGTGAATCAGCGGTGAAAGCCCAGTTCAAGCAGAGTTTTTCAACACAATCAGCCCGGAGCGGACATTGATACGTTGAAGCAACTAGCTGTCGCCGATAGAGTTTCATAGAGAGGTTTGCTGCTATGTACACCCTGATTGACACTGTGGTTGTGGGCGGAGGTCAAGCTGGTCTTTCCGTTAGCTGGCACTTAAAGCAGGCTGGTCATGATCACGTTGTTTTGGACCGCGGGCAGATTGGCGACACATGGCGTAACCGTTGGGACTCGTTCTGCCTGGTCTCTCCTAACAAACTCTGCCGACTTCCAGGTTTCCATTACGATGGGGATGATCCCGATGGTTTCATGCTCCGCGATGAGATCGTCAAGTACATCGAAGACTATGCGAGCAGTTTTGGTCCGCCCTATCGAGGGGGCGTCGAGGTGGCTAGAATCGAGGCAAGTGCAGGACCGGGTCGGTTCAAACTAACCACATCAGATGGCGAAATCAGAGCGCAGAACTTGATCGTCACCGTTGGCACGCATCAACACCCGAATATACCAAGTTGGCACTACGATCTGCCCGAAAGAGTTACTGGCATACATACGTGTGACTATCGCAATTCAGCGAGCCTACCGGATGGTGCGGTGTTCATTATTGGAAGTGGTCAGTCAGGGTGTCAGGTCGCCGAGGACCTGCACTTATCCGGGCGCGACGTACATCTCGCAGTGGGCAGTGCTGGCCGCATCCCACGTCGCTATAGGGGGCGCGACATTTTTGAATGGGACTTGGCGACTGGGTACATGAACATGGCGGTAAAAGACCATCCCAAAGGGACAGCTATCCGGTTCAAAGCCCATCCACATCTCTCTGGGCGAGAGGGTGGTCGTATTATTGATCTGCGCCAGATGGCGCTCGACGGGGTCAAGCTACACAGCAAGGTTGAGGGTGTACAAGACGGGTGTCTGATTTTGGCGGGCGGACTTGAAGAGACGCTCAAGACAGTGGACGATGTGTGTCGCGCGGAAATGGAGAGCATCGACACGTTCGTTGCAGAGAATGGGCTCGATGATCCCAAGGAAATTGTTGTCCCGATCAACTGGCAGCCCAAACCTGAACCGCCGTTCTTCGACTTGGCTGCAGCAAATGTTTCAACCGTCATATATGCAACTGGGTTTCACCGCGATTTTGGATGGATCGACTTGCCAGTCTTCGATGAGAGTGGCTATCCGCTATATGAGCGAGGTACTACGGAAATAGCAGGCCTGTACTTCTGTGGACTGCATTGGATGCATACACAAGGGTCTGGCCTGTTTTATGGCGTGGGCGAGGACGCGGAGTACGTAGTTGATCACTTGATTTCAACTTCGGACAAATAAGCTACGAGACAGCCTAGAGCCCAGCTTGGATCTAAGGTTTCCAACTGTAACTAGATCAGTTTACGGACGTGTGTGCCGATACGACTTGTGATTGTGCTTTAAGCCACTTGACGAACATCTTAGCCTCGGGACGCTGAAATTCTGCTTGAGTCTGGATGTAATAGACGCCGAAGAGTGGCTCAGAGAACAACTCAATCATCCGACCAGATGACAGATCGTCCTCGAAAAAAGCTCTGGCAGAATACGTGATACCGTCACCCCGGCGAACCGCAGTCATGATCAGGTTCCCAGGCATGTGATTTATGGTCAATGGCTCGGGAGGTACGACCCCATGATAGGTGAACCAGTCGGCCGCCTCGTTGGTGCCCAGTTCCTGTAACCAGGGCAGCTTCGTTAAAGAGGCCGGGTCACGCAGATCTTGGCCTTCCACCAGTGAAGGTGCTCCGATCACGACCATGTCGGAAACAAGGACAGTATCCTCTTCTTTTCTTGGCATGCGTTTATCGTGATACCGAATGGCGACATCGATACCACCCGGCTTTATCTGAACCAGTTCAGAAGTTGGGTTCAGCATCAAAGTGATCTCTGGATGTTGTTGTTGAAACTCTGCCATTCTCGGCAACAGCCACTCCACTGCGAATGCTGGTGACATGGTCACTTGAACGGGACGGTGCGCTGCATGTTCCGCCAGTCGTTCGACGCCCCTTCCGATAATTTCAAAGCCGATACCCAGTTCACGTGAAAGCATGATGCCTGGCTCGGTCAGCTCAATGCTGCGCCCACGTTTAGCAACGAGAGCTACACCCAAATGCCTTTCCAACGATTTCACCTGCTGGCTGACAGCCGCTTGGGTCACGTTCAAGCGTTCAGCCGCCACGGTGTAACTCCCGGCTTCCGCAACTGCTGAGAAAGCGCGCAAAGCGTTCATCGGGGGAAGGTGCAACCAATCCATACTGTAGATTTTCTAACGTTTGGTTAGACTATTTGAGTCGCATGATATCGGCATTCTTGACATTATTCACAGTGAAATCTGCGCTGTTACTATAAAAAATAGGTGCGGATGCTTTAGTACCGATGTCAACCTAGCCGCATGCCAGGAGATCTTGATACGATGGAAAAACTTCAAGGTGGATGTTACTGTGGTGCTGTTCGATACCAGATCGCGACACCACCTGTCTGGTCGGGACATTGCCATTGTCGTTCATGCCAAATGGCCCTTGGTGGCGCCTTTGCAACTTGGGCTAAGGTAGCCGCCGAAGACTTCGCCGTTATAAAAGGCGAAATCCAACACATGGAGAAAACTCCGGGTATTCGCCGCGGGTTTTGTCGGGACTGCGGAACGACGTTGACATATGCCGCCCTAAATGAAGTTGAGGGCCAAGACTGGAGCGCTGACGCTTGGTTTTCTGCTGTAACGTTGGACGACCCATCGATTGCGCAACCTAAGGCCCACGTTTTCGTTTCACATCAGCAGCCATGGATAAAACTCGACGACGGGCTGCCGACGTATCTTGAGTTCTAACCAACTTTCCGAGCGCACGGGGGAGAAAGCGATGTACACTGCATACTCATATGCCTGCAAGGATTGCGAAGGCATGGAGGCCTGCCCAGGTAAAGTAGTTGCTGCGACCAAGGACGAAGTCTGGAAGCTCATGGAACTGCACGCGGTAGTCGCCCATGGAGAGGACCCCAGTTCGTGGGACGCCGACACTCGGGCATACTTGGAAACACTGATTAAGCCAGCTTGATAAGATCAGTTGAGCTTCGACGCCCAACGAGATATCGGCCTTGAACTTCGGTTTGGATCGCTTGCTGACGAATGGCGACTTTTTTGAGAAGGACCGGCATGGGCTACCAACCAGCTAATCATGCAAGTTGTAGGGATAGGCATCTCTGAGCCATGAGGAGACATGGTTAACCTTCTGGTTGATTGGTGAAAAGCAGCCTTTCTGCTAAAATGCAGCCGTGGAAAATATGGGATGGGAGGAGAAATCATGTCTTGGAATGTTTCAGGGGAACTCGTCGAAACCTGCAATTGCAACATGCTTTGCCCATGCTGGTTCGGACAAGCTGACCTTATGCTCTTGGACCAAGGGTATTGCGCGACATCCCTGTTGATACGCATTAGCGAGGGCTCTCATGAAGGCGTGGACCTTACTAACCAAAATGCGATTGTCTCATTGCATTTCCCCGGGCCGACACTGTTCGATGCGAACGGCACCGGGCGAGTGTACATTGACGAAAACGCCAGCGATGCGCAGGCGGCGGCATTGGAGACTATCTTGCAGGGTGCGTCCGGCGGCGGCATGGAGGTGCCGGCAAGCCTGTTGTCGACCTGGCTTCCGACCAAACGCGCCGGGATCAGCGTGACCGAGGCCGATGGCGAAATAACTGCAAGCGTGGCCGGTGTGGGCGAGATGAAATCCCGCCGTCTGGTCAATGACCTAGGCAACAAGATGAAACTGCAGAACGCCGCGTTCAGCCTCGCCTTCGGGCATGAGGGGCATGAAGGTGATCTGGCCCCCAGTGAAGGAACCACTTGGAACGACGCGGATATGCCCGTGACCTGGACGGGCCGGTCGGGTGTGGTCGGACAAGTCGCTTGGGCCGGCTGAGGCCGGGCCGGATCTTTAGGCCATCATAATGAATGCTGTAGGGGTCGCACGACGAGATCGGGCGCTGGTGCTGGCAGCGCTAGTTGCGCTCACGGCGCTGGCGTGGGCCTATACAATTTACCTCGGGCTTGGTTCGTCCTCGATGACGATGTTTGGCGACATGGCCATGCCGATGATGATGCATTGGTCAGTCGCGGATTTTGTCTTCATGCTTATCATGTGGGCGGTGATGATGTTCGCGATGATGCTGCCTTCGGTTACACCCGCCGTAATGATCTACGAGCGGGTCCGCGCGAAGCGGGAGGAGGCAGGGCGACCCTTCGTGCCAACGGGCAGCTTCGTTGCGGGGTATCTGTTGGTTTGGCTGGGGTTCTCGCTGGCGGCGACTGTATTGAATTGGTGGCTGCACACTGGTGGCGCGCTTTCCTCAATGATGGGGAGGGTTGCGCCGACTGTGGGCGGCGTGATGTTGATACTCGCCGGGTTGTTTCAATGGACGCCGCTCAAGAACGCTTGCCTGGAGCATTGCCGCTCGCCCATGAGTTTTCTGACGGCTCATTGGCAGGAGGGGTCCCTGGGTGCCGCGAAGATGGGGCTTCACCACGGGGCCTACTGTCTTGGCTGCTGCTGGATGCTGATGGTGCTGTTGTTTGTATTGGGCGTTATGAACCTGCCGTGGGTTGCCGTACTTACAATCGTGGTGTTGGCGGAAAAGACGTTGCCATTCGGGCGGTTTCTGAGTCGTGGATTGGGCGTGGTTTTGATTGTCTGGGGCGGGTCGCTGATCATGCTCGCCTGAGGAAACGTTGGTGCATTCACAGGCTGGATAAATGCCGCCACAGAGCGATCTTCAACACGTCGCCGGACAAGCAATTTCTGCGGGAGATTAAGTTCCGCTCCGAACCCAAAACGGAAACAGGGGAATTGGTGTGCTAATCTGTTGCAGGACAATTCAGATTTGCTGGAGTTGGCAATGACTCACATCGATCACCTAAAATCGATATGCGAACTTAATGGGCTTCAAGTCGTCGATGTTGGTGCGGGTGACGGCGTCTATTCGCGAGACTTGTACGCAGCAGGGGCCAAAGTCACCGCAATAGAAATAGATCCGGACAAAGTTGCGAAGGCCAAAGAAGATCTTCCAAGAAATATAGACGTTAGGCTTGGGGCTGCCGAAGATCTGCCCCTCGACTCCGGCTCGCAGGACCTAGCGTGTTTGTTCTTCTCACTTCATCACGTTCCAGTGGAGGCTCAGAACACTGCGTTCACTGAAATTCGCCGCGTTCTTGGAAGCAGTGGGCGGTTGCACATAGTGGAGCCCTATCCTTATGGGACAATGTTTGACGTTGTACGATTGGTGGAAGACGAAACCCTCGTTCGAACGCATTCTCACGAAACACTTAACCACTTGGACGGAGTAGACGGATTTCGGTTGGAAAACAAAAAAGAGTACGTCCTTACTCGTGAATATCCGAGTTTCGAAGCGTTCCTGGAAAAGATTGTTTGGCCGGATCCAGATCGTTCTAGAGCTTATGAAAAGGTTTCTTCCGACGTGGAAGACGCATTCAACCGGTCGGTCGAAACCCTTGATGGGAAGATCGTTTTACACCAGCCCTGCGCCGCATACCACTTTATCGTTTCCTGTTAACGGCTGCCATACCGCGAGATCCAGCTCCGTATGGCAATTGTGCCCACATAGCGATCCTTGGAGATTATTCGATGAAATCATGGACGCGGCCTTGGGTTCGGCAAAGCAATTGGCCAGTAACCTCCGGCAAGCGGCTACAACTAGCCCAATGCAACTAGAACTCGTCCTAATCTTAGTTTTTTAAGAAGTTTCAGTCAGGTTGGCGCGAGTGTCGTTGATATAACGCGACAACAAACTTCCGAATGGCTCACTTGGTCAACCGATCTTCCGAGTATACATTCGGGTCGATGATCGCGACTATGTCGCTGCCGCTATCCTCCAAGCCAAGTCTTTCGCACAACCGTGCTGAGGCAGCGTTGCCAGGAGCGATGCCTGTCTTGAACCCTGTTGCGCCAAGCTTTTCATGAGAGTGTATCATAGCTTTGGCGCCCAAGACTTTTGCAATACCTTCACCCATGCGGTCAGGTTTGGTCGAAAGTTGCCCCCATTGAGCGCGACGATGCAACCGACTGCTGGGCGGATGGCACAGAACCGAACCCGCAGTTGCAACTGGAGCACCTAATCTATCAACGACGACCATAGCAAATCCGGGGCGAGATAATCCGCGCATAACTGGCCCTATTGGCGGCAGAACACCGTGGCTCATCGCGACTTCTGCGAAAGCTTGAAGCCATTCTGGCGGAGAGTCTCGATCAATCACACGTACGGTCAAATCCTCGGGCAGCGCCCGTGTTGCGATTACTTTCCGAGCGATGTCAACGCACTTCAGCCCGCCAAGATAACAAGCGATTGTGTCAGTTTTTAATCCCTGACTTTCAATGACTTCTCGCGTCCTCGTTACCTCCTGACGCGGTATGCTTTCTATCGCCGTGATGCCAAGTATTCGGGCCATTGAAACGGCATCATCCAAAGCCCCGCTGTACTCGTTGGCAATTTGAATACCGCGTCCATGGCTACAAAATCGAGGGTCATCGCCCAACAGCTGGATAAGGTGCTCACCCATGGTCGACATACGCCGCTGTGCATCACTTCCAAATACTTCCATGGGTTATCCTTTGGGCCGCTGCAAAATGGTTCGACGATGATCGTTTGATATAAGTTGCGTCGTCAAGCGCACGTCAGACGCGAGACCGCGACGAAAAGAGAGTTATTGGTCGAGGGTGAATGGCAACTATGTCCGCAAAGCGGTCGCTCAGACAGATCGCAGCGAACGACCGCACCGAGCCCGAAGCAGCCCGTTCAAAGTGTCGCGAGAAGCGCACTACGGACAAAGGGCCAAACAAGTAAATCAACACTCAGCGGAAAGCTTCCACAATCGTAGGGACTAGCACCTGATGGTCGGCGCGCGGGAAGCTGCTGACTTTGCGTCTATCGCGCAAATTGTGGTTTTCACCGCATTAGTTGGACTGCTTGTTCGGGGCCAAGCCAAGATGGTTGGGCGCAGGTCGTCGTCATGGATGCCCAGCCGCGATCCTGCGCTGAGGCCAAAATGCTGGTCATGACTTCAACAACATGGGTCGCCATCTCAAGGCTGCACCGGTGTGGACGGTTTTCCTGAATAGCCTGAGCCATTTCCGCGAGGCCTGCGCAACGATAGTTGGCACGATGCACCCCGGATCCATCCGAACCATTTGCTACAGATAATGGATGATTGTTGTCTGGTACTTGTGTGATTTCGCCCTGCGCCTTTGACATCAACACCTCGCCACCAAAAAAATTTGGGTCCGGAATGAACAAAGAGCCGCTGGTGCCGTATAACTCCATATTGTCGTGGCGATGCGCCCAGACGTCCCAACTTGCCCCAAATGTGATCAAAGCGCCGTTTTCGAACTCCAGGAGCGCGTGAACGTTTGTTGGGATCTCGACCGGAACCATTTCACCCAATCGTGGTCCATTGCCGATCTCGCGTTCAGCAAAGCTTGCCGAAGCCATGGCCGTCACGGCTTTAACCGGGCCAATCAACTGCACAAGATTAGAGATGTAGTAAGGGCCGAGGTCGAGGATTGGGCCGCCGCCTGGTTGAAAAAAGAAGTCCGGGTTCGGGTGCCAGGACTCCATTCCATGCGACATGACATGGCATGTGCCGCCGATGATCTCGCCCACCTCGCCGCTGTCGATTGCCGCACGGGCCGCCTGATGGGCACCGCCCAGGAAAGTGTCCGGCGCTGATCCGATCCGCAGATTTCGTTCTTGCGCCATTTTCCGCAGTGTTTCAGCTTCCTCAAGGGTCAATACAAACGGTTTTTCCGAATAGGCGTGCTTGCCATTTTCGAGGATCGACGTTGTGACACTGAAATGCGCGGCTGGAATCGTGAGATTGAGGATGATGTCGATATCGTCGGCTGCCAGCAGACCTTCGACCGTATCCGCGCGGACGCCGAACTCTTGAGCCCGGTCCTGCGCGGTTTCCATGTTCAGGTCCGCGACTGCCCGGATTTCAATATAGTTGAACAAAGGCGCAAGATTCAGATAGGCGGTCGAGATGTTGCCGCACCCGATTATTCCGACACCATATACCTGCATCGCGTTCTTCCTCAGAATGATTGAACAGTTGCGAGTGACCGTTGAGCCATCCGCTTGTGATCATTGGGATTATCGTGCTCGATCACGTAACGTCGCACGAGAGCAGCATCCATCGCCCGCTTGATCGCAGGCCAGTCCATCGTGCCATAGCCAACATCTGCCCAGCCGTCTTCGTCCGCGTTTTCTCCTACCGGAGCGATGTCCTTCACGTGCACTGCGACCAGCCGTCCTGAGTATTTTTCAATCCATTGGACTGGGTCCTCGCCGCTGAATTTTACCCAAGCGAGATCAAGTTCGATCTGGATATCCTCTGAGGCCGCGGCAATCAGATCTAGAGGTGTCTGACCGTCGACGGGCACCATTTCGAAGTCGTGGTTGTGCCAGGCAAAGCCAAGACCTGCGTTCAAGACAGGTTTGCTAGCAGAAACAAGACGCTCGCCAAATTCCTTCCACCCCTGCGCCGAGGATGGACGATTTTCGGGTGCCACAAACGGGATGACAATTGTTTGAATGCCGATTTTTTTTGCAACGTCGATCACACGATCAGGGTCGGTTTCGACCAAATCCAAGGCAAAATGTGCCGTCGGCATGGTCAGGCCATAGGCGTCGAGTAGGGATTTTGTCTTTTCAACATCATCAAAGTATGGACCGAAACCTTCGACCTCATTGATCCCCAGATCCGCGAGCATGGCAAAGGTTTCCTCCACGTCCCAGTTGCGCGAAGAATAAAGCTGATAGGAGATGGCAGGCATAACTCAATCCTTTGATTGTCTGACTGTTTCAATGATGGCGGACGCTTTTGGCTCACAGCCGCAGTTCGGATTTGGTGTCGAAGAGCGAGGCCTTTGATAGATCGAGCCCGAGCTGCAGTTTTTCGCCCACCGCGATCTTGGCCTGCCCATCCATACGGACGCGGAACGGGCTACCGGCAATTTCGCAGTCGACGAGTGTATCTGATCCTGTAGGCTCGATAAGGCTGACCGAAACATCTGTCTGGAAAGGGGCTTTGCCGACCAGTTCGCCGGTGATGATGTGTTCGGGACGGATCCCCAAAGTCGCAGGACCTGTCGCCGGGCCAGCGGAGAATTCGTACCCCGATAGTGGGATCGAAAGGTTGCCCGTTTCAAAAGCGCCGTCTTTGATGTGGCCTTCCAGAAAGTTCATTGACGGTGATCCAATGAAGTCAGCCACGTATTTGTTTACAGGGCGACCATAGATTTCTTCCGGTGATGCCAGTTGCATGATCTGACCGCCGCGCATAATCGCAATACGATCCGCAAGCGTCATGGCTTCGATTTGGTCGTGGGTTACGTAGATCATCGTATTTCCAAGGTTCTGGTGCAAACGCTTGATCTCGACACGCAGGTCCGCGCGCAATTTGGCATCCAGATTCGACAGCGGCTCATCGAACAAAAAAACGTCGACGTCCCGCACCAATGCGCGCCCTATGGCAACTCTTTGACGCTGGCCTCCCGACAGAGCGGCCGGTTTGCGTTTAAGCAAGGATTCGATTTGCAGGATCTCTGCGGCACGTTTGATGCGGGCTGCTATTTCGGCTTTAGGCAGCTTGGCGTTTTTCAGACCAAATGACAGGTTTCCCTCGACCGTCATTTGAGGATAGAGCGCATAGGATTGAAAAACCATGCCGATACCGCGCTCGGAAGGCTCCGCCCATGTCACGTTCTCGTCGTTGATAAAGAGCTGACCTGCGGTCACGTCAAGCAGGCCGGCGATACAGTTTAACAGCGTGGATTTTCCGCAACCGGACGAGCCGAGAAGCACTAGAAACTCGCCTTTGCCGATTTCCAGATTGAGGTTTTGCAGCACTTTGACCGAACCGAACGCCAGATCAAGATTTTTGATTTCAACTGAGTTGCTCATGAGGGTTTACCCTTTGACGGCGCCGGCCGCGATACCGCGGACGAAGAGTTTGCCGGAGACAAAATAGATGGTCAGCGGAACAAGACCTGTAATTATGGTCGCGGCCATATTGACGTTGTATTCCTTCACGCCTTGCGTGGAATTGACGATGTTATTGAGTTGTACCGTCATCGGGTAAGTATCCGGGCCGGTGTAGACTACGCCAAACAGGAAGTCATTCCAGATGCCTGTGACCTGCAGGATCACGGCGACGGTGAAAATGGGCACAGACATCGGCAGCATGATGCGGAAGTAGATGCGCCAGAACCCAGCACCATCGACGCGAGCGGCTTTGAACAACTCTTCCGGCAACGAGGTAAAGTAGTTGCGGAACAGCAGGGTCAGAATGGGCATGCCAAAGATCGTGTGGACAATGACCAACCCGGTGAGTGATCCATAAAGACCGACTTCTCGCAACATGATGACGATCGGATAGAGCATCACCTGATAGGGAATGAAGGCGCCAAATATCAGGATGGTGAAGAATGCGTTTGCACCTTTGAAACGCCAGTTCGCCAAGGCATACCCGTTCACCGATGCGACGACGATCGAAATTAGGACTGAAGGGATTGTTATTCTGACTGAATTCCAGAAACCGACCTTCAAGCCTTCACAGTTCAAGCCCGTACAGGCTTCGGACCAAGCCTTGACCCAGGGCTCGAATGTGACTTCGAGCGGCGGGGCAAAAATGTTCCCGACGCGTATTTCCGGCATTCCCTTCAGTGACGTGACGACCATGATGTAGAGGGGCAGCGCGTAGTAGAGTGCAGCGACGAGCAAGGTACCATAGAGAAAGATGTTTCTCCGCGAAAGCATCTTGGTGGGTTTGGGCCCCTGCGGCCCCTCGAGCGTCGTAGACATGACATCAACCATGTTTCTTCCCTCCTCCGAACTCGAGGATGGCCCAAGGGATGACGACAAGGGCCACTGTGAGCAGCATCATGGTCGAGGCAGCGAAGCCCTGACCAAGGTTGCTTGCGCCAAACATCATGTCGTAGACGTATTTGGCGGGAACTTCGGTGGCGATACCGGGGCCGCCGCTGGTTTGCGCGACGATCAAGTCATATAGCTTGACGATGCCGGTTACTGTCAGAACCAATGTCGTTATAAACACCGGGCGCATCATGGGAATGACGATGAACAGATAAGTTTTCCATGCGGGAATGCCGTCCACGCGTGCGGCTTTCCAGACATCCTGATCTATCCCGCGCAATCCGGCGAGCATGAGGACCATAACCAGCCCGCTGCCTTGCCAGAGCCCGGCAATCAGGACACCGAATATGGCGATTTCCGGGTTGTAAAGCGGGTCGAATTCGAAGCTTTGCCACCCCATTCCCCTGACGATGGCTTCGATGCCGAATTCAGGGTTCAGTATCCATTGCCAAACCAACCCTGTGACGACAAAACTCAGGGCATAGGGGTAAAGGATGACGGTGCGGATGGTGTTTTCAAAACGTATTTTCTGATCGATCAGCGCCGCGAGGATGAACCCGATCACGAACACCAGAGCGAGCATACAAAAGCCATAAATTGCAAGATTCTCGATCGCAACCAGCCACTTTTTCGTACCCCAGAGGCGGTCGTATTGATCAAGGCCAACCCAATTCAGCCGCGGCAGCAATCCCGAACTGGTGAAGCTGTAAACCACTGTCCAGGCTGTCCCACCAACGAACACAAACAGAGCGGTAACGATCATGGGGATCGAGGCTATTTTTGCGTTCAGGTTGCGGAACAGTTGGTTTGGGCGTTGCGAAGCCATCTGCTCCCCCTCCCTTCAACTGTTGGTGTCGGATTGCGGGCAAGTGAGCCCGCAATCCACTGTCAGTATTTATTCAGCCCGACCGATGATCTTGACGAATTCTTTCTGCGCATCTTCGGGTGTCATCGACGCATCCGCAAAGAACTCTGTGAACAGCGTTTTCAGCTGATCGTTGGTGTCTGGCGTGATCAACTGGTTCACGTCGGGCAGCAGCGCGCCCGCCTTGAGCAAATCGAGGCCTTTCGCCATGCAGTCATTGGCCGCGTCCAGGTTTACGTCACCGCGCACAGGGAGCGACCCCTTCTTGAGGTTGAAGGCCACTTGCGTTTCGGGATCGAGCATCAGTTTAGCCAGCTCGGTTTGCGCGGCGATCTGGGCTTCGTCCGAGAGAACAGGGAAGTAGAATGCATCTCCGCCTGTTGAAAGACGCGGATTCATGCCCAGCCCAGGAAGGCAACTGTAATCCTCGCCAGCGGTAACGTTTGCGACTGCCATTTCACCCTGCGCCCAGTCCCCCATGATCTGGCCACCGGCTTCGCCTTTGATGACCAGCGCAGTCGCGTCGTTCCAATTCTGAACCGTTGAGTTGGCGGCCATTGACCGCGCATCGGCAGCAGCTTTGAAGACGCTGGCGACTTCGGCACCACCAGCAACATCCGTATTCTTGTCACCGTATACGCTGTTATAAACTTCACTTGGCAAGAGGCTTGCGATCAGAACACTGAACGCACCGGCCTGCTGCCAGCCCTGCTGACCCATGGCCATGGGGATCTTGCCCGCGGCTTCGAGCGCGGAGGCCGAGCCTACGAATTCAGTCCAATTTGTCGGGATGGGAACACCTGCATCTTCGTATGCCTTGTGGCTGACCCAGAGCCACTGCCAGGAGTGAATGTTGACAGGCGCGCAGTAGATGCGGCCATCAACAGTGCAGGAAGCCAGTAGAGAAGGCGGGTTTACCAGATCGGTCCAGCCTTCTGCTTCGGCAATGTCGGTGATGTCACGGAGCAGGCCCGCTTCGATCAGCTCTTCAGCCTGCCTGCCATGATTGAACTGAAACGCGCCCATCGGATCTCCGCCAACAATACGGCTTATCATGACCGGCCTTGCGTTGTCGCCGCCCGCGATGGCTGCATCGACCCAGGTGTTGCCTGTTGCGTTGAACGCGTTCGCGATTTCCTTGACCGCCTCGGCCTCACCGCCCGACGTCCACCAATGCATCACTTCCAATTCAGTTGCCGACGCGCTTGTCGCCACAACAAGCGCTGTTGCCGAGAGCAGATATTTTATCCGCTTCATGTCATCCTCCCTTACTATAACGTTATAGTAAAAATCTATATCGTTACAGAAATACCTTGCAAGCATTTTTTTTGACTCGCTATAAATCCATCTGAGTACTGCCGAAGCCGATCGCGATGGAAGTACACATATTGCGCAAGTTGCCAACTATTGGTGAACGGAGAGGGTCGATGAAGAAAACGGTGGCCGAAGTCAGTCAATTAAGTACTGAAGAGTTGGTCTCTCAAGTTCTGCCGGGAGAGCGACCGACGCAGAAAACCATTTCGCGCATCAGTGGCTTAGCGGTGGCCACAGTTTCGCGCGCGTTGGGCGATGCACCGGACATAGGACAAGAGACAAAACAGCTTGTTCGCCACGTTGCGGATGCCATCGGCTACGTTCCGAACCGCGCTGGAGTGCGTCTAAGAACCGGACGTACAAATGTTATTTCACTTGTTGTTCCCGCCGAGGGCGACGTCATCAACAACACATCAAGATTGACCAGTTCGATTGCGCAGGAACTGCGTGGCACAAGGTTTCATCTCAACGTGCTGCCTTGGTTCCCCGACGAAGATTCGCTGCGGCCCATCGAGTATATCGTCAAGACACGCTCTGCTGATGCCGTCATCTTCAACATGACCGAACCCGAAGACCGGCGCGTCGAATACCTGCTTAAGCACAACTTCCCTTTTGCAACGCATGGACGGACAAAATGGTGCGAGCGGCACGCCTACTACGACTATGACAACAGCGCTTTCATGCGTGTGGCGATCAATCGTTTGGCTGCAAGAGGTCGGGAAAACATCCATGCGATCCTGCCACCGCTAAATCAGAACTATTCGCAAGATATGAAGCGCGGGCTGGAAGAAGCCTGCAGCAGGTTAGGCTTGAGTTACCGCATCGCTCAAAACGTTGACAGCGATCAGTCCTCGGACCAGCTCCGGCACTGGATAAAACACAGGCTACAGAACTCGTCGGAAGTTGATGCAATCGTCAGTTCGTCGTCTAAAACAGCGATTGCGGCAATCGTTGCGATTGAACAGATGGGGCGCAAGCTCGGCGAGGATATCGACGTGTATTCAAAAGAAGTAATCCCCGTCCTGAAAATGTTCCGTGAGAATATTGTCGTCGAGTTCGAGGATGTCAGTGACGCTGGCCGGTTTCTAGCCAAAGCCGTTTTGCAGTTGTTGCTGGAACCCGAGAAAAAGCCCATGCAGCACCTCGAAATTCCCGTTGACCGAATGCGACATTGAGTGAAACCCTCTGTTGCCGCGACGCAGAGCTCCAGAGAAGCACCGCAGTCGCCAAGTGACTGCTTTGTCCCGCATTGCGGATAATCATCGGAATGGATCGGGTGTCTGCGTGGACTTCAAAGCGGTCTTTCGTGCTAAGTGCACCAAATGGCCAAGCAGCTGATGTACGCTCCGCGTAACGAGTTTGTAGCCGCGCGGGGGTGGCCATGTCTCACCTGACCTGGCAGTCAAAAATCCAGATACCCCGCGCTTGCTGTGCTTGGGGTATAAACAAAATTGCGTCGCGTCCGGGTGAGGCCGGGGGGTGGGGTGCGACATTCCGACTCGGTTGGGCCTCGGGGATACGACGCTGGAAGCCTCGGCAAGCGGCGTGAATTTAGGGTTAGAATAGGGGCAGACGCGCAATGACGCGAAATAGTTCGATAAAATCAATGGATTTTGGTGGAGCCTAGGGGAGTCGAACCCCTGACCTCTTGCATGCCATGCAAGCGCTCTCCCAACTGAGCTAAGGCCCCATCTAGGGACTGCCGAAGCAGTGGACGGACGTTTATGAGACGGCGGCAGCGAGTGCAAGTCCAAAAATGGATTCTGGCAAAATCTTTCCGCTCATCGTCCGGGAAGGTTCGAGGCGGCGCTGGGCCGCCTCTGAACGGTATTAGTTTTCGTCTTCAGACGACATGTCTTTGATGTCGTCCAGAGAGACGTCATCATTGTTGTCGTCATCATCATCCAGCAGGTCATCGTCCAGATCGACGTCGACATTGTCGTCATCGTCCAGAACAATATCCTCGTTCGACGCATTCTCGCGCGCTTTGGCCGAGGCCGCATCTTCCGCGTCAGCCGCAATCATCCGGCTTTTGCCGGTGTCCAGCTCAACGATCTCGCCGGTATAGGGGCTGACGATCGGGTCCTTGTTCAGGTCGTAAAACCGCTTGCCGGTTGTTGGGCAAACGCGCTTAACGCCCCATTCTTCCTTGGGCATGTGAAATCCCCTTGATATCAGGTGAGTCGTAATAACGATTCAGGTCACGTGCCACATGCAGCGGGCACTGTCAAAGCCTTTGCACAGGAGAACATAACCAATGGGAGAGCACGCACTGCCCGGCACACCCCGTGTGCGGCTGACACTGCGCAAATCAGCGCGTGCCAGGCGGATCAGCCTGCGGATTTCCCAATTGGATGGACGTGTTACACTAACTTACCCCGATGGTGTGCCCGAGTCTGAGGCGTTGAATTTTGCGCATCTCAAGGCAGACTGGATACGCCAACATCTGCAAGATCGTCCGGATCCTGCGGTGGTGCAATTTGGTCAGATGTTACCAATCGAAGGAACCGAACGGCGAATCGTCCCAGCAGAAGGTCGGCGCGTGCTTCTCAGAGGCGACGAAATCGCGGTGCCCGAGGGTGCCGAGGCAAAGCGTTTGGCCCGGTTTCTGAAAGAGCTCGCTCGCGACCGGTTGACCGGTGCCTGCGATGACTACGCGGCAATGTTGGGGCGCAGTTACTCTGGCCTGACTATTCGCGATACGCGGTCGCGCTGGGGGTCATGCAGCTCGGCTGGTGGTTTGATGTTTTCATGGCGGCTGATCCTCGCGCCGTCTGAAATTCTGCACTATGTCGCTGCACATGAAGTGGCCCATCTGGTCGAGATGAACCATTCCCGAGCGTTCTGGGATCAGGTTGAGCGGATATTTGGTGACTACCGTGAACAGCGGCGTTGGTTGCGCGACAACGGGGCGCAGTTGCATCAGTACAGATTTGACGCTCCTGTGAGTTGACCCCAAATCAATTTGTGATCACATGGTCAAATGTTAAACACGCGTTCTTCCGACTCGCAGACAGCTACGCATGACAGGGTGTATCGGACCCTGCGTGCGCGGATCATGCATGGGGAAATCGCTCCGGGTCATGCGTTGACCCTGCGTGGGATCGGTAAAGAATTCGGGGTGTCCATGACGCCCGCACGCGAAGCTGTGCGGCGTCTTGCGGCCGAAGGTGCCTTGTTCCTGTCCTCATCCGGACGGGTGTCGACACCAGAGTTGACCAATGACCGTATCGAGGAACTTGCAGCTCTGCGCGCGCTGCTAGAGGTCGAGCTTGCCAGCCGGGCCCTGCCGCGCGCGCACATGGCCTTGATCGACCGATTGCAGAGCATCAACATGACCGTTGCCGAGATGGTTACCAAGCGCGATGCCGTTGGCTATATCCGCACAAATCTCGAATTCCACCGCACTTTGTACCTAAGGGCGCAGGCTCCAGCGATGCTGGCGATGGCCGAGACTGTGTGGCTGCAACTTGGGCCGACCATGCGGGCGCTTTATGGGCGGCTGCGGCGTACAGAACCCCCGCATTATCACAAACTGATCATCGCCGCGCTCAAGGCCGGGGATGAACCCGGTTTGCGTCTGGCGGTGCGTTCGGACGTGACGCAGGGTCTGCGGATGCTGGTAACTTAAGCGGCGATTTGCCGACATTGCCGCGTGCGTTTGTTTCGATACAGCAGTTCTGGCTTGGACGGGTGGTCTGGGTTACTCTGATCCCAAACCACAACAAGAGCAGATTTCAATCATGATCAATCGTCGGGTATTTTCTGTCGGTCTTGGATCGACCCTCTTGGCCGCCTGTTCAGGTGGCACGCAAACCACAGCTCCTGCATCGCGGATGCGGCCGGTTCCGAATGCCGGGTGGGACGCCTGGGTAGCCGGTTTCAAAACTCGCGCCGCATCGCAGGGGATTTCGCAAACAACCCTAAACCGTGCGTTCCAGGGGGCAGGCTATTTGCCCGGAGTTATCGAACGTGACCGCAATCAGGTCGAGTTCAAGCGTTCGCTCGAGGATTATCTGGCTATCGCAGCCTCGGATGAGCGGATCGAGACAGGCCAGCAGATGATGGTTCGGCACGCCGCAACTCTGTCGCAGATCGAGGCGCAATATGGTGTCGACAAAGAGGTTGTCGTCGCTGTCTGGGGGTTAGAGAGCCGATATGGCGCGCGGCGCGGGGATGTGCCGGTGGTTTCGGCAACGTCTACATTGGCCTATGACGGGCGACGCGGTGCGTTTTTCGAAAAACAGCTGATCGCGGCGCTTCAGATCATTCAGGCGGGGGATACGACGCCGGACAAGATGACCGGCAGTTGGGCCGGTGCAATGGGGCATACTCAATTCATCCCGACCTCTTATCTGGCCTTTGCCGTGGATCATACCGGCGACGGCAGGCGTGACATCTGGTCCGAGGACCCCTCAGATTCGCTCGCGTCGACAGCGGCCTATCTAGCTCGTTCGGGATGGAAGCGTGGGCAGCCCTGGGGGGGTGAGGTCGGCACGGTTTCCGGTACACCCGTCGCGGTGCTGCAGCCGCAGGTGCCGGGGCCGCGCATTGCCGTGTTCCGCAATTTTCAGGTGATCAAGCGGTACAACAACTCGGATAGCTACGCGATTGGAGTCGGACACCTGTCAGACCGGATCGCGGGGGGCGCGCCTTTTCAGGCCTCGTTCGGGCCGGATGCGACCGGGCTGACGCTGGAGGACCGCAAAGAGCTGCAGCGCCGTCTGACCGCTGCGGGTTACGACACGCAAGGCGCGGATGGGGTGATTGGTAACAACACCAAATCCGCCATCAGCGGCTATCAGCGCGCCAATGGCCTTCCGGTGACCGGAGAGCCCTCGGTCGCGCTGTTGCGCAGGTTGGGCGGCTAGGTGCTTTAGGCCGCCAGACCTTTCGAGCCGATATCCAGGAATTTCTGGCGGCGGTCGCGTATTAGGGCTGCAGGGTCTTTGCCGTCGAGCTCTTGCAGCATCGAGGCAATCGCCGCACGCACCGATTCAACAGTGGCCGAGGGATCGCGATGGGCCCCGCCCTTGGGCTCGGTGATGATCCGGTCGCAGACGCCCAGCTTATACAGGTCTTGGGCGGTCAGGCGCAGCGCCTCGGCGGCCTCGCGCATCTTTTCGGCATCTTTCCACAGGATCGAGGCGCAGCCTTCGGGCGAGATCACCGAATAGACCGAATGTTCCAGCATCGCGACGCGGTTCGCGGTGGCAAAGGCCACAGCCCCGCCCGAGCCGCCTTCGCCGATGATCACCGACACCAGCGGCACACCGATCTTCAGACACATCTCGGTCGAGCGCGCGATGGCCTCGGACTGGCCGCGTTCCTCGGCCCCTTTGCCGGGATAGGCACCAGCGGTGTCGATCAGGGTGATCACCGGCAGGCCAAAACGCCCCGCCATTTCCATCAGGCGAACGGCCTTGCGATAGCCTTCTGGGCGGGCCATGCCGAAATTGCGTTCGATCCGCGATTTGGTGTCTGATCCTTTTTCGTGGCCGATCACCATCACGGGCTGATCGTTGAACCGCGCCAACCCGCCGATCACCGCGAGATCGTCGGCAAAATTGCGGTCGCCGGCCAGAGGGGTGAATTCGGTAAACAGCTCTTTGACATAGTCCTGACAATGAGGGCGCATGGGGTGCCGCGCCACCTGGCATTTGCGCCACGGGGTCAGATCGCCATACAACTCATCCAGCAGCTTGGCGGCCTTGGCATCCAGCGCGGCGGCTTCTTCGGCCACGTCCATTTCTTCGTTGGCGCGGGCCAGCGCGCGCAGTTCCTCGGCCTTGCCTTCGATCTCGGCCAGCGGTTTTTCGAAATCCAGATACTGGGTCATGACGCCTCTCAACGCGGAAGTTCCCTGCTATATGACCTGACGTCGCCTGGGATGCAACTCAGCAAGATTTGTGGATCGGCAATATGTTTGTGTGAGGGGGCAAGGAAGAAGGACGAAACCGGATGGCAAACAGCTATGAAACCCGCATCCTGCGTGTGCTTGAATATATCCACGACAACCCCGCAGGGGATCTGTCATTGGATGCACTTGCGGATGTGGCGGCGATGTCGAGATTTCACTGGCACCGTGTGTTTCGGGCAATAACGGGCGAAACCTGTGCGCAGGCAGTGCGTCGGATCCGTTTGCACCGTGCCGCCAGCCGGTTGGTGCAGACCGACGTGCCGGTTGCGCAAGTGGCCAACGACGTGGGCTATCCGAACCTGAACTCCTTCGCGCGGGCGTTCTCTGACGCCTATGGCACCAGCCCTGCCGCCTTTCGCAAGGCCGGTCTGTTCCTGCCAGCACATCCACATTTCAAAACAGGAGACTACCCGATGCACCCCGTTGAAACCCGTACTGAACCTGCCCGCCGGATTGTCGCGTTGAAGCACCGCGGCAACTATGCCGAGATCGGCAGGAGTTTTGAAACTTTCGGCGCGTTGTGCGAATCCCGCAAGCTTTGGCCTCAATTAGGCCCGGTCATTGGTCTTTACCTTGACAGCCCCGACGAGGTGCCCGAGCAGGACCTGCGCAGCTACGCAGGCGCGGAATATCGTGGAGACGCGGCCCCGGACGGGATGGAAGACCTCAGTATCCCCGGCGGTAAGACCGCTGTCTTGCGCTACAAAGGTCCGTATTCCGGTATTCATGCCGCCTATCACAGCCTGTTCGGCAATTGGCTGCCGGACTCAGGCGAAGAGCCTGCGGATCAACCCTGCTATGAGATTTACCTCAACGACCCACGCGATACGCCGCCCGATGAACTGCTGACGGAAATCTGCCTGCCGCTCAAGTAAATCAAGCAGGCCAAAGGACCGGATAGAGCGACGCAACCAGCAGCGTGGCCATGGTCCAATTGAAAACCAACAAACGGCGCGGGTTCGTGAGGACTCGCGCCATTTGCTGCCCAAGTACCGTCCATGTGCTGACCGATGGCAGATTGACGGCGCCAAAGATCAGCGCCACGATCAAAATGGCCTCGGGCGTGCGGCCCGGTGAATAGGCCGTGGTCGCTGTCAGGGCCATGGCCCACGCTTTTGGATTGACCCATTGAAATGCGGCAGCTTGCAGAAACGTCATGGGCGTTCCAGCCTCGGCCGCTTGACCTGAAGGTGCGGCATTGGCGATTTTCCAGGCCAGGAATAGCAGATAGATTACGGATGCGATTTTCAGCACCGTGTAACTGGTTGGGTATTGGTCGAAGACAGCCGCCAGACCCAGTCCAACTAAAACAACCATGAAGGTGAAACCCAGCCCGATGCCAAGCATATGAGGGATTGACCGGCGGAACCCGAAATTTGCGCCCGAGGCCATCAGCATCAGGTTGTTCGGTCCCGGTGTAATTGAAGAGACAAAGGCAAAGGTGATCAGGGCCAGAAGCAAGTCATAGGTCATGGCGCGCAGCATTGCCCAGAAAACGGCAAATGAAATTGCAAAATTGTGCGTGCGTCTTTATTTTTAGCAACAAATGTCGAAGATAGATCAAATAAACCAACATATATTGCGTGAATTGACCCGAGATGGCCGTATCAGCAACCTGGAATTGGCCGACCGTGTGGGTCTGTCCCCCTCGGCTTGTTTGCGCCGGGTGCAGGAGCTGGAGCGCTCAGGCGTAATTTCAGGTTACCGCGCAGTATTGAACCCTGCGGCGTTAGGGGTGGGCTTTGTGGCCTATATCGGTGTGGGGCTGGGCGAGCATACAAAAGCGGCGCAGGAAGGGTTCGAACGCGCACTGCAAAACGCGCCCGAGGTGGTTGAATGCCACAACATCACCGGAACGATCGAGTACCTGTTGCGCGTAGAGTGCCAAGATCTGCCCACCTACAAAACATTCCACACCGACGTTTTGGGAACACTGCCGCATGTCACCTCGATCACGTCATACGTGGTGATGGGTTCTCCCAAAGATATGCGCGGATGACTGCGAAAATGTGATTGTTAACTCTCTTGCCGGGTAATTTCCGACGTCCTAGTGTTGAACAAATGTCCCACCGAAATGGGGAATAACCTCAAAGGGACCGTATCAGGGAGAAGACCATGAACCTCGTTCGAACCGGAGCACTTGCCGCTGCCTTGGCGATTTTCGCCGGGGGTGCGTTGGCTGCACCCTTGAAACTGCAACCGGCAAACCCGCAACCCAATCCCAAACCCGGATTGGATGTGAAATACGCATGGGAAGGGAACCCTCCTCGCAAAATTCAAAACTTGGCCAAAGTTGGTTTTCTTCTGAAGAAAGCCAAGTCAGGTAAACCACTGCGTGGCTTGGATTATCGTGATACGACCGAAGGCGATCCGGTTTTGACATTCAACGAGGCGTTCAACGTCGCAGCCGAAGTCACTGGGTATATCAAGTTCGACTCACCCGGTGTCTATGAGCTTGAGACTTGGTCGAATGACGGTATCGACGCTTGGGTCGGGGGGCAGCAGATCGGCTATGTCAATGGGCGGCAAGGCTGCGAAGCCAATCAGAGAACCGAGGTCGAAGTGCCACAAGCCGGGTGGTATCCGCTGAAGATCACATATTTTCAGAAATATGGCACATCCTGCCTGATGATGAAATCGGGCAAAAAGGGCGAGCGTTTTACATGGACGCCCAACGACGTCTTCGGTCGGTAAAGAAAAAGGCGCCCCGGGGGGCGCCTTGCTTCGTTAACCGTTGGCGGCGATCAGTTCGGCCTGTGCCACGATCACCTCGGCCTGTTTGATCGAGGCGATATCGACCAAACGCCCTTTGAAGACGGTTGCGCCTTCGCCATTGGCCTTGGCCTGTTCCATTGCCGCCAGGATCTCGCGCGCCTCGGACACCGCTTCGTCCGACGGGGTGAAGACCTGATTGGCCAGCGCGATCTGCTTGGGGTGAATCGCCCATTTGCCCACCATACCCAGCGTGGCCGAGCGCTTGGCCTGTGCGATATACCCCTCATCATCCGAGAAATCGCCGAACGGGCCGTCAACCGGCAGCACGCCATGGGTGCGGCAGGCGGCGACGATGGCGGCTTGCGCCCAATGCCACGGATCGGACCAGTGCTTTTCGCCCTCGCGCAGCATGTAATAGTTTTCCTGCGTGCCACCGATGCCGGTGGTTTGCATCCCCATCGAGGCCGCAAAGTCTGCTGCCCCAAGGCTCATGGCCTGCAGACGCGGGGAGGAGGCCGCGATGGCTTCGACATGGGCGATACCAGCGGCGGATTCGATGATGATTTCAAAGCTGATCGGCTTGGTGCGGCCCTTGGCGCGCTCGATCGCCGTGACCAGCGCGTCAACGGCATAGACGTCCTCCGCACAACCCACCTTGGGTATCATGATTTGGTCCAGACGGTCGCCGGCCTGTTCCAGCAGATCAACCAAGTCGCGATACCAGTAGGGCGTGTCGAGGCTGTTGATGCGGACGGACATGTATTTGCCGCCCCAGTCGATTGTGTTCAGCGCCTCGATCACATTGGCACGGGCCACGTCCTTGTCGGTGGGGGCGACGGAATCCTCAAGGTCCAGATTGATCACATCGGCCGCCGAGGCCGCCATTTTCGGGAACAGCTTGGTGTTCGATCCGGGGCCAAACAGCTGACAGCGGTTAGGGCGGGCAGGGGCGGCGGGTTGAAGGCGAAAGCTCATCTGGACCTCGTGCGAGTAAGGAAATTACGATTTTCTTGCCTCATTGGGTATTAAATTGCGCAAGCCTGCGCAAGCGCCTTTGTGCAGATGCGGCATTGCATTCGCAGCATTCACCAAAATACGCTGCGTCCCCGGTGGTTAAAGTTTAATCGGTTTGAGAACATGAAAGATTTTTGCGGAATTTTGGGTAGTTGTGCAAAAATTTCCCAACCGGCCTCATGTTGCCCAAGGAATTCGCGAAACTCTCGCCTGCCGGCTCCACTAGCCTGCGTCGGAATCAAAGGAGTGCACCGCAATGATCGAGACACCGTATCTGTTGTTTTTGGGCGATGCGCCCGACCAGTTGGCCGCAAAAGTCGCCATCGGCATCCGGGACTGGCGTCCCGAGAACGCCGTGGGCCAGTACCGGATGGAGGGTTGCAAGGCCGATCTGGGCATGACCGACCTGACTCTGGCCGAGGCCAAAGCTGCTGGGGCGAAAACGCTGGTCATTGGCGTTGCCAACCGGGGCGGCGTGATCAGTGCGGCGTGGAAGAAAGTGCTGATCGAGGCGCTCGAGATGGGGTTTGATCTGGCCTCTGGCCTACATAACCTGTTGCGCGATGAGGGCGATCTGGTGGCCGCGGCGCAAACCCATGGCTGCACGTTGCACGACGTGCGTGTGCCGACTGTTGGCTATCCGATTGCCAATGGTAAAAAGCGCAGCGGCAAGCGGTGTCTGGCCGTGGGGACCGATTGTTCGGCGGGTAAGATGTATACCGCCATGTCGATGGACGCCGAGATGCGCAAGCGGGGCATGAAATCCACTTTCCGCGCCACGGGGCAGACGGGCATTCTGATCACCGGGCAAGGGGTTCCGCTCGACGCGGTCGTGGCCGATTTCATGGCCGGGGCGGTCGAATACCTGACGCCCGAAAATGACGCCGATCACTGGGATCACATCGAAGGGCAGGGGTCACTGTATCATGTGTCCTATTCCGGTGTGACCATGGCGCTGATCCACGGCGGTCAGCCCGATGCGCTGATCCTGTGTCACGAACCCACACGGACGCATATGCGCGGCCTGCCCGAATATTCTCTGCCGTCGCTGCCGGATCTGCGTGACGCGGCGCTGCCGTTGGCGCGGATCGCCAATCCGGCCTGTCAGGTTGTCGGCGTCTCGATCAACACGCAGAACCTGAGCGAAGACGACGCGCGTGCCTATATCGCCGAGGTTGAGGCCGAGATGGGCTTGCCCGCAACCGACCCGTACCGCTTTGGTGCGGGTATGCTGGTTGACGCGCTGGCGGCGCTGTAACACGGTCGGACCAAGGTTTTTCGTCGAAAAATCTTGGTCACTCTGCAGGGGAAAGATTTTTGATGCGGATAGACGTTTCGCGGGATGTGTTTCGGTTGGCGCAGGTGTTCACCATATCGCGCGGGTCGCGGACCGAAGCCAATGTGCTGACCGTACGGATCTCGGACGGGGTGCATCAGGGCTGGGGCGAATGTGTGCCCTATGCGCGGTATGATGAAACGCTGGAGTCGGTCGAGGCCGAGATCGCGGAATTGCCTGGGGATTTCACCCGTCAGTCACTGATGGAGCTGCTGCCTGCTGGGGCGGCTCGAAACGCTGTGGACTGTGCGCTGTGGGATCTGGAATGCAAGCGTGCGGGCAAACGGGCGTGGGACTTGGCCGGTCTGCCGGTGCCGGGCCCCGAGATCACCGCCTATACTCTGTCGCTGGACACGCCCGAGGCGATGCAGGCGCAAGCTTCAGCCAATGCGCATCGTCCGCTTCTCAAGATCAAGCTGGGCACGCCGGATGACATGCCCCGGCTTGAAGCCGTTCGCGCGGGCGCGCCGAACGCGCGGATCATCGTCGACGCGAATGAGGGTTGGTCGGCCGCTGTTTATGCCGACCTTGCCCCGCATCTGGTGCGTTTGGGTGTGGCTCTGGTCGAGCAACCCTTGCCTGCCGGTGAAGATGACGCGCTGATCGGAATGGAGCGTCCGGTGCCCGTGTGCGCCGACGAGTCCTGTCATGATCGCAGCAGCTTGCCCTGCCTCAAGGGCAAATATGATGTGGTCAACATAAAGCTCGACAAAACCGGCGGTCTGACCGAGGCTCTAGCGCTGCGGCAGCAGGCGCTGGCCGAGGGCTATAAGGTCATGGTCGGTTGCATGGTTGGCAGCTCGCTTGCGATGGCCCCTGCGACCTTGTTGGCGCAGGGTGCGATGGTAACGGACCTTGACGGCCCGCTTCTTCTGGCCGAAGACCGCACCAACCCGCTTATTTTTGATGACGCCGGAGTGCATCCGCCAAAAGCGGCGCTCTGGGGCTGAGGAGAGTGACATGACCCGCACCGTTTACGTGAACGGAGAGTACCTGCCCGAGACCGAGGCCAAGGTCTCGATCTTTGACCGTGGTTTCCTGATGGCCGACGCCGTTTATGAGGTGACCAGCGTGCTGGACGGCAAGCTGATCGATTTCGAAGGCCACGCCGTGCGCCTGAAACGCTCTCTGGGCGAGCTGCAGATGGCCGAGCCATGCAGTAAGGATGAACTCCTGGCTATTCACCGCGAACTGGTCGAGCTGAACGGGATCGAAGAAGGTCTGATCTACCTGCAGGTCTCGCGTGGCAGCGACGGGGACCGGGATTTCGTGTTCCCTGCGGCCGATACCAAGCCGACGCTGGTTCTGTTCTCCCAGAACAAGCCGGGATTGGCCGACAGCCCGGCCGCGCAGAAGGGCGCTAAGATCATCTCGATTGATGACATTCGCTGGGGCCGCCGTGATATCAAGACAGTGCAGTTGCTGTACCCGTCGATGGGCAAGATGATGGCCAAGGCCGCCGGATGCGATGATGCGTGGATGATTGAGGATGGCTATGTCACCGAAGGCACCAGTAACAACGCCTATTTCGTAAAGGACGGCAAGATCGTGACCCGCCCGCTGTCCAACGACATCTTGCATGGGATCACCCGCAAGGCCGTGTTGCGTATGGCTGCCGAGGCGCAGATGGAAGTCGAAGAACGCCTGTTTACGATCGATGAGGCGAAAGAGGCGGATGAAGCGTTCACCACCTCGGCCAGCGCCTTTGTCATGCCGGTAGTCGAGATTGACGGCGTCGCACTAGGCGATGGCACGCCAGGGCCGATTGCCAAGCGTCTGCGTGAGATTTATCTGGATGAAAGCCGCAAGGCGGCGATCTAAGCAAAAGGCTCGCCAAACCGGCGGGCCTTTTTGATTTCAGCGTTCAACCTTTTTTGGTGACGTTTTCGTCAAAGGCGACCTCGAAGGCGGCCTGTTTTTCGGGGCTGGCTTCGGTCTGATAATTGGCTTTCCACTCATCCATGGTCATGCCGTAGAAAATTTGACGGGCTTCGTCCTTGCCCATCTCGATGCCCTTTTCATTCGCCGCTTCCTGATACCAGCGCGACAGGCAGTTGCGGCAGAACCCGGCCAGATTCATCATGTCGATGTTCTGCACGTCGGTGCGGTCTTCCATCAGGTGCTTTTGCAACCGGCGGAAGGCTGCGGCCTGAAGTTCGATTTCGGTTTGCTTGTCCATGCGCTGACTCCGGATGACAGTATCGTTGTCCTTGACCTAGCGGCCAGGAGGCGATGTTTCAACAAACAGGATGTCAGGCCAGTTTCAAGGCCAGCCAAGGTACGATACAAAAGATCAATGTAAGGATCTTGTAGTTGGCCAGATACCGGAAATACGCTCGTTTCACTTCCGACCGCTCCATCTGGAATAACTTGCTGTGAATGCCGGCAATCTGCTCCTGCAGCAGTAGGACCATTAATGTTGTGAACAACAGCACTGCGATGTTCAGCGCGGCCATCCAGCCAAACACAGAGGTTGCGAATTCCTGGGTCATGGCGATCCCCTTTCGACGAATATGTGGGGATCAGGTGGTATCCTCACAATGAGGTGTGGTCAAAGGTCGCTGGTATCCAGTGCGTCCTGCAGCACAACTGCCAAACGTTCCGCCCAAGCCCGTTGTCCAGCGTGATCGGCGATCAGATCATTGCGCAGCTCGATTAGGGCATTGGGGCGACCAAAGGCGGTGCAGTGCTTGTCGATGGCATCTCCGGGCAGGATACCGGTATAGGGTTCGTTTACGCCGACGCACAGGTGGTCTTCTGCCTGCAACCGGGTGATCAGCGGGCGCGCAAAACGCTCGTCTGGGGTGTGCAAAACGCCCACATGCCACGGGCGGGGGTCGCGCCCCCGCAGCTGTCGGGTAAAGGAGTGCATGGACACAATCACCGCATGGGGTAAGGCCGCCAGCTCGGCCAAAGCATTGTGATAGGGGCGATAACACATGTTCAGTCGCCGTTCCCGCTCGGCCGCGTCGGCGTGACGATTGCCGGGGATGATCGACCCATCATACAGCTTCATCAGCAGGGTCGGGTCATCCTCGCCCCGGTTCGGGTCGATCACCAGACGCGAGAAATTGGCCGCCACTACAGGCGCGTTCAGGATTTCCCCAAGATGTTTCGAGACCTCGTACGCCCCCACGTCATAGGCGATGTGACGCTCCATATCCTCGCGCGGCAGGCCGAGGTCTCCGCCGTTGATGTCGTGTGGGACGGTGTTGGTGGCGTGGTCACATGTGATCAGCCAACGCGAAGGGCGATCTGCGCCGTGGATAAAAAACGGAGAATACGTCATAAGCCTGTCATCTGGTTCGTCGCAGGTGTAGGGCAGTTGCTAATAAAAGGGAATTGCGCAATAAGCAGCTTGAAGCAATGTTTGCGGTAACATTTGCGCGACGCCCAGGGAATACGTAAGGAGAACACCAACAATGCGACGCCTGAGAAATGTGAAAATCGTGGCGACGCTGGGTCCGGCGTCGAATGACTATGACATGATCCGAGCCCTGCACGAGGCCGGGGCCGATGTGTTCCGCTTGAACATGAGCCACGGTAGTCATGATGAAATCCGCGAGCGGCACCGAATTATCCGTCAGGTTGAAAAGGATCTGGACAGCCCGATTGCCATTCTGGCCGATTTGCAGGGGCCGAAACTGCGTGTCGGCGTCTTTGCCAACGACTCTGAGGAATTGGAAGAGGAGGCGGCGTTCCGGCTGGACCTTGACCCGGAGGCCGGGGACATCAATCGCGTTTGCCTGCCGCATCCCGAGATTTTCGCCGCGTTGGAACCCGGCGCACGCCTGCTTGTCAATGACGGTAAAATCCGCCTGATCGTGCAGGAGTGCGGTCAGGATTTCGCCAATTGTACCGTTGAGGTGGGTGGCACGATCTCTAACCGCAAAGGCGTAAATGTGCCTGATGTGGTGCTGCCGTTGGCGGCCCTGTCGGCCAAGGACCGCGACGATCTGGAATTTGTTTGCCAATTGGGTGTCGACTGGCTGGCGCTGAGCTTTGTGCAGCGCGCCAAGGACGTTTTCGAGGCGCGCGCGCTGGCCGATGGTCGGGCGGCGATCCTGTCCAAGATCGAAAAGCCCGCCGCAGTCGAGGCGTTTGACGACATTCTGGATGCGTCTGACGGGATCATGGTGGCGCGTGGCGATCTGGGGGTTGAACTGCCGGTTTCGGCCGTGCCGCCGATCCAGAAACGTCTGGTGCGCAAATGCCGGGGTGCGGCCAAACCGGTCATTGTCGCGACGCAGATGCTGGAAAGCATGATTGAAAGTCCAATGCCCACTCGGGCCGAGGTCTCGGATGTGGCCACCGCGATCTATGAGGGCACCGATGCTATCATGCTCAGTGCCGAGTCAGCTGCGGGTTCCTACCCGGTCGAAGCCGTGCAGACAATGAACAAGGTCGCCATCGAGGTCGAGGCGGACCCGACATATGGTCAGATTATTGCCTCGTCTCGTACGGCCAAGGGGACAACGATCGCCGATGGGATCGTTGCCGCTGCGCGCGAGATTGCAGAAAAGACTGATATCAAGGCGATCTGCTGCTTCACCCAAAGCGGGACTACTGCTTTGCTGACTGCCCGAGAAAGGCCCGAAGTGCCGATTATCGCCATGACCCCGGCCACCGGCACTGCGCGGCGACTATGCCTGAGCTGGGGGTGCCATTGCGTGATGACGCCCGAGCTGGAGCGTTTCAAGGGCGCGGTTGTGAATGCAGCCCGTGCAGCTCGTGCTGGGGGCTTTGCCGCGGAAACTGATCAGATCGTGGTGACTGCTGGTGTGCCGTTTAATGTGCCGGGCACCACCAATATCCTACGTATCGCGCCCTGTGATGAGCGTTTGATTTACAACACAGATCCGGGTTGAGGTCCTGAATTGCTCAATAAATAGGCAAAATATACACTTTAAAAACATATATATAGGTGAAATTTGAGGGTAATCTGCAGTTTCCCCTCTGTTTTTCGCTGTTTTTCTCGGATACTGATTTTCACGGGTAGTCTATTGAATTCGTTCCAGACTCCGGCTGCCCGCCCGGGGGCACGGGCCCCGGTATAATCAACAATATTGGAGAAACGTCATGACAACCAAGATTGTCATCGGACTGGACGGGACAGAAACCGGAGAGCGCGCGATCGCCTTTGCCAAAGACCTGGCTGAACGGATCGGAACGTGTGAATTACTTGTGGTTTACGTCATCGAATGGTCCCCTTTTACTTTTCAGACACCTGAAGAAAACGCCCAGCGACACAAGCGGCGCGAAGAAGAAGTTGCATTGGCGACTTCGCGCATCGTTACGCCTGCGGTTGATGCTTTGACCTCGGGCGGGTTCACGGCCCAGGGCATCGTGCGCCACGGCGACGTGGCCGAAACGCTGAACGCGATCACGGTCGAAAATGGCGGCACCCAGATCATCGTCGGGCGAGCATCGGCAGATGGGTTCAAGAAACGGCTGTTCGGCAGTTCGACCCAGAATCTGGTCATGCATGCCGATGTACCGGTCACTGTCGTGAACTGAGGAGAGCGATGAAAATGAGTATCTATCAGAAAACAGCGCTGGCCGCCGCCGTGATGCTGGGCGCAAGCCCCGCAATGGCGCAAGAGGCCGCGGGTCTGGACGAAAGGATCAATCAGGCTTTTGCCGATTTTACCGGCCCGTTCGTCAGCTTTATCTTCGCGCCGTTTCCCGGCACTGGTTTCCCATGGATCGTGGGGTGGCTGGTTGTCGCCGCGACGGTCTTTTCAGTGTATTTCGCCTTTGTGCAGTTCCGTTTCTTTGGGCACGCGATCAGCCTAGTCAAAGGCGATTATTCTGACCCGAATGACGCCGGCGAAGTCAGCCACTTTCAGGCGCTGGCGACTGCGCTTTCAGGTACGGTCGGTCTGGGCAACATTGCCGGTGTGGCCGTGGCCATCGGGATCGGCGGGCCGGGCGCGACTTTCTGGATGATCATGGCGGGCCTTCTGGGCATGGCCTCGAAATTCACAGAATGTACGCTGGGCGTGAAATACCGAAATGAATACGACGACGGCACCGTGTCGGGTGGCCCGATGTATTACATGTCCAAGGGCTTTGCTGAACTAGGCCTGCCAGGTGGCAAGATCCTGGCGGTTCTGTTTTCGATCTTCTGTATCCTTGGCGCGCTGGGCGGGGGCAACATGTTCCAGGCCAACCAGGCGCACCAGCAGATCGCGGGCATCGTCGGAGATTATCCCGGCTGGATCACCGGTTTGGTCTTTGCGGGTATCGTATTCGCTGTGATCGTGGGTGGCCTGAAGTCCATTGCGCGTGTGACCGAAAAAGTCGTGCCGTTTATGGGTGTCATGTATGTTCTGGCCGCTCTGGTCATTATCATCATGCATGCGGATCAGATCGGGTGGGCCTTTGGTCAGATTTTCGCAGGCGCCTTCACCGGCCTCGGCGTTGCTGGCGGTATGGTCGGTGCGCTGATTCAGGGCTTCCGTCGTGCGGCATTCTCGAACGAAGCGGGCGTGGGCTCGGCTGCGATCGCGCACTCGGCGGTGAAAACCAGCGAGCCGATAACCGAAGGGTTCGTGTCCCTGTTGGAGCCGTTCATCGACACGGTTGTGATCTGTACCATGACAGCGCTGGTAATCATCATCACCCAACAGCTGATCGTTGATCCGGCAACTGGCCTGTACGTGCTGAACGAAGCGGGCAACGGTATCGCAACCGTTGACGGCAATTCGGGCGTCAGTCTGACCTCGGCGGCCTTTGGTAGCGCCTTTGGCTGGTTCCCGTTCGTGTTGGCCATCGCGGTGGTTCTGTTCGCCTTCTCGACCATGATCAGCTGGTCCTACTACGGCCTCAAGGCCTGGACCTACCTGTTTGGCGAGGGTCATACCAAAGAGCTGATCTTCAAGATCATCTTCTGTGTCTTCGTGGTGATCGGTGCGGCGGCCAACCTTGGTCCGGTCATCGATTTCTCGGACGCGGCGATCTTTGCCATGGCGGTTGTGAACGTCTTTGCGCTGTATTTCCTGATGAAGGTCGTGCGCGAAGAGCTGGCGAGCTATGCGGCCCGGCTGAAAAGCGGCGAAATCCGCAAATTTGGCCACTAAATCATTTCACCGGGGCGGTTTGCGTCGCCCCGGTGCCTGACCAGTTGCAGAATCCGCAGATTCTGGTCCAAACCCCCTTGCCAGTATGATCGAACTTGCGTAAACGGCGCATCTGTTGCGTGACCGGCCGAGATGGCATGCCGAGTCGCGTCTGAAACCGAACCCTGGAAGGAGACGGAAATGCCTAAGATGAAGACCAAGTCGAGCGCCAAGAAGCGCTTTAAGGTGACTGCGACCGGTAAGGTCCTTGCTGGCCAGGCCGGCAAACGGCACGGCATGATCAAGCGGACCAAAAAGTTCATCCGCGACGCCCGTGGCAACACCACCCTGTCCGCCCCCGACGCCAAGATCGTCAAGGGCTACATGCCCTACGACCGCTAAGAGGAGATACCAACATGTCCCGCGTTAAAGGTGGAACCGTAACTCACGCCCGTCACAAGAAGGTCATCAAGGCCGCCAAAGGTTACTATGGCCGCCGCAAGAGCACCTTCAAGGTTGCCCGTCAGGCCGTCGACAAGGCCAACCAGTACGCAACCCGCGACCGTAAGAACCGCAAGCGCAACTTCCGCGCGCTGTGGATCCAGCGTATCAACGCTGCTGTCCGTTCGCATGACGAGGCTCTGACCTATTCCCGCTTCATCAACGGCCTGAACCTGGCCGGTATCGAAGTGGACCGCAAAGTTCTGGCCGACCTGGCCGTGCACGAACCGGAAGCGTTCGGCGCGATCGTCGCCAAAGCTCAGGCCGCTCTGGCTGCCTGATCCTCTGATACAGAGACAGTGAATGAAAGGCCGTCCCATTCGGGGCGGCTTTTTTGTTCGGCGGTTGTCTGAAAGTTGGCTTTGCTCTGCCGGCAGACTTATTTGTCAGGAAATGTTAGATGTCGAACCACTGGTTAAACTAATTTCTTCGGGGTCGGCGACATGCTTGAGTTTGATGAGGAGACAACCCGTCTTTTGGATAGTGTCTATGAAGGCGCCGACGTAACGCGTCGACGTCGCGGTTCCTTTGATGCGCTAAAGCCTTCCCCCGGTGATACCATAGCGGACATAGGATGCGGCAACGGCCTATTAACGGCAGAGCTAGCTCGGGCAGTTGGTGGAACCGGCCATGTCATAGGAATTGATCCTAGTGACGCTATGCGGCATTCGGCCGAAAATAGATGTCAAACTTATGATTGGGTCAAGATCGTTGAAGGCGAAGCCGGACGCCTTCCCGTCAAAGACGCCTCGGTTGACAAGGCCGTATCAGTGCAGGTGTATGAGTACCTGGACGATATTCCGGCCGCGGTGGGCGAAGCCTATCGGTGCTTAAAACCAGGGGGGTTGCTCGTCATAGGCGATATCCATTTCGACAGTTTGATTTGGTTCAGTGAAGATCCTGCTCGGATGGCGCGGATGGTAAGGGCATGGGATGAGCATTTTGTTGAGAGAGGAGTGCCAGCTCTTTTGCCTCCAATCCTGACGGATGCTGGTTTTGAAGTGGAGGGAGTAGCTCCCGTTACCGTTTGCGATACTCAACTCCGGCCAGATGGGCTGGCCAATATGTTGATTGTCCTGATGGAAAGGTTCACTAAGTCCAAGCAGCTTTTACCTGATGAGGAAGCGGCCGCCTGGGCAGATGAACAGAGAGCCTTGGCTATGCAAGGAAAGTTTTTCTTTTCTCTAACTCATTTCGTCGTCAGCGGCCGTAAGCTATAGCAACGGAGCAGTAGAGCTATAGTTGGCTCGTTGTTTCTCGTTACGACCAAAAGACCGGCGCCATGGGCACCGGTTTCTGGGCTGTAATCAACTAGTAGTCTACCCAAACACACGCCCGAGCGCACCGTCCACCGCGTCGGTGATCTGGTCGATATCGTCCGGAGTGGCAACCAGCGCGGGTGAGAAGCACAGCGTGTTGTTCTTGCCTGGCACCGAACGGTTGGTCACACCGATGATCACCCCCTGCGCCATGCAGTCGGCCACAACTGCTTGTGCCATCTTTTCGTTCACCGGCTCGCGGGTGGAACGATCCGCAACCAGTTCTGCGCCAAGGAACAGGCCCTTGCCGCGCACGTCGCCGATGACTTTGTGCTTTTCCATCAGCTCTTGCAGGTTACCAATCATGCGCGCGCCCATGTCGGTGCAGTTTTGCAGCAGGTTTTCATCTTCGATGATCCGCATGTTCTCGATCGCCGCCGCCGGGCCTGCAGTGCAGCCGCCGAAGGTAGAGATGTCGCGGAAATAGTTCATCGGGTCGTCTGCATTGTCTTTGAACATGTCAAAGATTTCCTCGGTGGTGACCATGCAAGCGATGGCGGCGTAACCCGAGGCGACGCCCTTGGCCATGGTCACAAAGTCAGGCTTCACACCATATTGCTGATAGCCAAACCATGTGCCGGTACGACCAATGCCACAGACAACTTCGTCGATATGCAGCAGGATGTCATACTTGTCGCAAATCTCCTGCACGCGCTGCCAATAGCCTTCGGGGGCCTCAATCACACCACCGCCAGCGGTCACGGGTTCGAGGCACAGTGCGCCGACAGTATCGGGGCCTTCGCGGAGGATGACCTCTTCGATCTGATCAGCAGCCCATTCGCCGAAATTCTCTTCGGGGGCGCCGTCCAGCTCGTGCTTGCGGTATTCCATGCAGTGCGGCACGCGCACGAAATCCGGCGCGAAGGGGCCGTATTGAGCGTTACGCTCATCCTGACCACCCGCCGACATCGCCGCGAGGGTTGAGCCGTGGTAGTCGCGATCGCGGTAAAGAATCTTGGTCTTCTTGCCGCCGTATTTCTTGTGGGCGATCTGGCGGACCATCTTAAAGGCTTTCTCATTCGCCTCAGAGCCCGAGTTCATATAGTAAACGCGGCTCATCCCCGGCATCTTGCTGATCAGCTTTTCCGCAAAGATCGAGCCCGGAATCGACCCGGCCGAGTTGGCGAAGTAACACAGCTTCATCAGCTGGTCGTAGACCGCCTTGCAGATCGATTCGCGGCCATAGCCCACGTTGACCGTCCAGACCCCGCCGGATACGGCATCCAGATGTTCCTTGCCGTTCTGGTCCCAAACGCGCATGCCTTTGCCTTCGACAATGATGCGCGGATCATTGGTTTCAAAGGGTTTGTGCTGGATCAGGTGGTGCCAGATATGGGCGCGGTCGGCTTCGACCACGCGGGAAAGATCGTTTTCGTTGAACGTGCCGTCCATGACATGTCCTTTCACAAAGTATGGGTGCGCAAGGTGCGGGAACTGGGTCCCGGCCTGTGTGTTCTTGATGGCTCAGATCACCGCGAATGGCCATCCGTAGATAGGGCCAGATTGCATCATCGCGTATCGCCAGTCCATGACTGTGCGCGTATTTCTACGAATTTGTCTTGCCTGCGGGATTGTGATCAAGTCCCGTGCAATAAGGGAGGGGCAAACGATGACCGAAGCCAATATCTATGAGCGTCACCTGGATAGGAACCGGGCAAATTATACGCCCTTGTCGCCGCTAAGTTTCATAGAGCGGACCGCGCAGATTTATCCCGACTATCCGTCCGTTGTTTTCGGCGCGCGCCGGTACACATGGGCCGAGACATATACCCGGTCCCGCCAAATGGCTGGCGCTTTAGCCGCGCGCGGGATCGGCAAGGGCGACACCGTCTCGATCATCGCCGCCAACATCCCCGAAATGTACGAGGCGCATTTCGGTGTCCCAATGTCCGGGGCGGTGCTGAACGCCATCAACACGCGACTGGATGCACCGATCATCGCGTTTATCTTGAATCACGCAGAGTCCAAGGCCCTGCTGGTTGACCCAGAATTCTCGGGCGTCGTCAAAGAGGCGTTGAAACATGTCGATCACGACTTACTGCTGATCGACATAGAAGATGACAGCTTTGAGGGCGGTGAAAAGCTTGGGGCGCTGACCTATGACGCGCTGCTGGCTGAAGGCGACCCAGAGTTCGCGTGGTCTTTGCCAGATGACGAATGGAACGCAATCACCCTGAACTATACGTCGGGTACAACGGGCAATCCCAAGGGTGTTGTGTACCATCACAGGGGTGCGATGCTGAACGCGCAGTCTGATCTGTTGGATTGGGATATGCCCAAACACTCGGTCTATCTGTGGACCTTGCCAATGTTTCACTGCAACGGTTGGTGTTTCCCGTGGGCGATGGCGGCGAATGCGGGGGTTTCGGTCTGCTTGCGCGCTGTGCGGGACGAGCCGATCTATGCTGCTTTCCGCGATGAAAAGGTCACGCATTTCTGCGGCGCGCCGATCGTTCTGAACATGCTGGCGAACGCGCCGGATCACCTCAAGGATTTCGACCACCAGATCAAAGTGATGACCGCTGGTGCTCCGCCACCTGCGGCAGTTATCGCGAATATGGAAGGGATGGGGATCGAGGTCACCCATGTCTATGGGCTGACCGAGACATACGGCCCTTCGGTTGTCTGCGCTTGGAAAGACGAGTGGAACACTAAAGATGCAGACGAACGCGCTGCGTTGAAGGTACGGCAGGGTGTGCGGTACACGGCTTTGTCCGGGCTGATGGTAGCCGACCCTGAAACGCTGGCCCCTGTGCCTGCCGATGGCGAGACCATGGGCGAGATATTCATGCAGGGCAATGTCGTGATGAAGGGGTACCTCAAGAACCCAGATGCGACCGACAAGGCGTTCAACGGCGGATGGTTCGCCTCGGGCGATCTGGGGGTGATGCACCCCGATGGCTATATTGCGCTCAAAGACCGGTCCAAAGACATCATCATCTCGGGGGGCGAGAACATTTCGTCGGTCGAAGTGGAAGATATCCTGTATAAACACCCCGCCGTGATGGAGGCTGCCGTGGTCGCCCGGCCCGATGATAAATGGGGCGAGACGCCCTGTGCATTTGTCGAACTCAAGCCCGGCGCGCAGACGAGTGACGCAGACATCATTGCATTCTGTCGCGATCACATGGCCCATTTCAAAGCGCCCAAGACGGTGGTGTTCGGGCCGCTACCCAAGACGTCGACCGGCAAGGTCCAAAAGTTCAAGCTGCGGGATCAGGCTAAAGCGCTGGGCTAAGCACCCATTCGGTCAAAGATCGACAGGTCCAGCTTCAGCATCTCGCCCATCCAGATGGCGCGATCCCGGTGGTCCTCAAGATGTTGGCCAGTTTCGGGATGCGTAAAGATGGTCAATCCTTGCCGGTTCAGCATCAGCCATGGAATGACCTGATCGAAGGCGTCCGGGGCAAATGCCAATTGGCAACTCCACCGCGGATGCGGGCCGACATTTTTGGCGTGCATCCGACCTATCTCAACAGGGAACAGGCGACCTGCTTCTTGGCAAAGCTGTTGCGCGATTGTTTGAGTATCAGCATCGAAATAGACATGGGCGTGATAGCCGGTGATCTCGGGCATAGGGGCCTCCATCCTTGCTGAGAAGACTTTATGCCGCGGCGGTTCTATTTCCTACTAACGTGCGCACACAGACCCTGTGCAGTCAGTCAGGCTCGTGCCGGTCCGGGTGCGCCTGTGCAAAGGCGGGCAGGTCTGCGCAGGCAGCGTCGACACTCAGGATACGGGGTAGTCCGGTCAGATCGACCTGCCAGCGACGTGCGTTGTATAGCTGAGGTATCAGACACAGATCGGCCAAACCGGGCTGTGCGCCTGTGCAGTAGGGGGATTGTTCAAAATCGCCCAAAAGGGTTTCGAACGCCAAAAGGCCGGGGCGGATGAAATGGCGCATCCAGTCGCCGGGCATATCGCCTGCATCGCGGGTCAGCGTGGTGGCGTGGCGCGCGACCGAAAGGTTGCAGACCGGGTGCAGATCCACCGCGATGGATTGTGCCAAGGCCAATGACTGTGCGCGGGCTGCGGGTTCAGCGGGCAACAGACCCAGCCCCCGCGTGTTGTCCAGATAATCTATGATCGCCAGCGATTGAGTCAGCCGCAGGCCGTCAATCTCAAGCACGGGAACCAACCCTTGCGGATTACGTGCCAGATGCGTGTCAGACTTTTGGTCACCACTGGCCAGATCGATAGAAACTGCGCGATAGGCGACCCCAGCCAAATTCAGCGCGATGCGCACGCGGTAACTGGCTGAAGAGCGCCAGAAGTCATACAGTATGACGCTCATCCTTACCTCCTGTCAGTTTTGGTCGTCAGGTAATTCTGCCGTTTTCAAAGCCTGAGACAAGACGTCGGCGTCACCGATATGGTTGGCCAGCACCAAAACCAGCCGTGCGTTGAGCGCGTCGCTGTCTGTCTTATCCAGCCCGTCATGCAGGGCCAGCAGGTTGGCATAAAAGTCGTCCGCATTGTCGAAATTCGGTGTGAGTATCAAGTCAGCCATCCCACTTACTCCTTTCCGGTTGCACGGCGCATCGCCTGCCGAAACGCGTTTTCTTCGAAAGTGTCCCGCCGGGCGGCCACGTGCTGGTCGGGGCGGATCAAATAGACGGCGCTGTCCGCATCCCCCAGATAGCGACGCTTTAACTCTAGCGTCAGGTCATCCTTCACGGACAATGCCAAGCGCGTGGCTTGGATGCCGCCTTCTTCAAGGCGCTCAGGCGCTTCGGCGTCTATCGTCAGCAGCGTAAATTTTCCGGCCAGTTTAGGCAGCAGGAATTCGTCGCCCAAAGGCGCGTCCGGACAGGCCGAGCCCGGGCATGTGATATCCGGGCCATTCAATGCGTCCGCCGAACTGAGCGATGATCCCTTGTACGTGCAGGGCGCGCTAAGACGTCCGGAATTTACCAGAGGGCGTGCGAATTCGTATTTCTCGCTCAGGTCCAGTACCGCGTCGCGCAGTAAACGGGACATTTCGGATTTGGGCGTGATAAAATCGGTCGAGCGGGTCGACATGGTGATGTTCTCATCTGCTGCCTGAACGCGCTCGCGGCTATAACTATCCAGTAGCAGTTCAGGTGCTTTCCCGTCGATCACCAGTTTCAGCTTCCAGCACAGGTTGTCGGTGTCCTGAATGCCCGAATTTGCCCCGCGCGCGCCGAACGGGCTGACCTGATGGGCGCTGTCCCCGGCAAAGAGGACACGTCCATGGCGGAACTTCTCCATCCGGCGGCACTGGAATGTGTAGATCGAGACCCATTCGAGTTCGAACTCCACATCCTCGCCCAGCATCGCCTTAAGGCGAGGGATGACGTTTTCGGGGCGTTTCTCGCGCTCTTTGTCGATGTCCCATCCCAGTTGCAGGTCAATGCGCCAGACACTGTCAGGCTGTTTGTGCAATAGGGCGGACTGGCCCCTGTTGAAGGGCGGGTCGAACCAGAACCAGCGCTCGGAAGGGAAATCGGCCTCCATCACCACATCGGCGATCAAGAAGTTGTCTTCGAATACCCGCCCGTCAAAATCCAACCCCAGCATCCGGCGGGTCGGAGAATGCGCGCCATCGCACGCAATCAGCCAGTCGGCTTCGACGTTATAGGGGCCTTCTGGCGTCTCGACCTCAAGCTTGACGTGGTCGTCATGGGTGCCGATCGCCTCGACCTTGTTGCGGCCGCGAATTTCGATCGGTGCACCTTCGGCCTGCAAAGCGCGGGCACGGTCGACCAGAATTTTCTCAAGATGATATTGTTGCAGGTTTACGAAGGCGGGGTTGGCAAAGCCTTTTTCGGGCAGCAAGTCGAACTCAAAGACTTTGCGGTCGTCGAAAAAGACCTTGCCCGCCTCCCATTGCACCCCGGTTTCGGCCATCCGATTGCCGCACCCCAACCGGTCGGCGATATCCAATGTGCGTTGCGAAAAACAGATCGCGCGGCTGCCAAAGCTGACCTTGTCGTTGTCGTCCAGAACAACGACCCCAACACCTTGCTGGGCCAGGTCGATGGCTGCGGTCAGGCCGACCGGGCCGGCGCCAACAACGATGACCTTGTGGCGCATAGGTGTCGCAGTGTCCTGATCCGGGCTGCGCTCGTAAGCGTAGAGCGGTGTTTCGAAGATCTTGTTCATGGTTTCTCTCCCCGATGCATAGACGCAACTGCTTGCCTCTGGCGAGGCCAAGCCAGAGCCCTGTGGGAATGGTTCCATCGAATACGCCGACGAAAAACGATCTGGATCAAATGCGACGGTTTGTCCTTAACCTTGCAGGGCCTCCCACATGTCCAGATCGCGTTGGGCGGTCCAGATGCGTGGCGTGTCAATACCGCGCGCCTCGTCATAGGCGCGGGCTACGTTGAAGGGCAGGCAGTGTTCATAGATCGCGTAATCCGCGAATTTCGGGTCACATTCAGCGCGCACGGCGTCCCATGCTTCTTTCAAAGAACCACCACGTGCCGCGATCTTTGCTGCAGGGCGATATGTGCTGTCGACGAAATCACGGGTGCTTTCAATAGCTGCATTCACCATCTCTTTCCCGATCAGGGCGTCTCCGCGTCCCGGAGCGATGGCGTCGACGTCGAACAGGCTGATTGCATCCAAGGTATCACCCCAGTCGCCGAAATGCCCATCGCCGCAATAGCAAGCCGAGTGGTATTCGACGATGTCGCCGGTGAACATGACGTTCTGATCGGGTACATGAATGACGATATCACCCGCCGTATGAGCGCGGCCCAGATGCATTAGGTCAACCCGGCGATTGCCCAGATAGACCGTCATTGTGTCGCTGAAGGTGGTGGTGGGCCATGTGAGGCCGGGAATGCTCTCGTGCCCTTCAAACAGGCGAGGGAAGCGTTGGAATTCGCTATCCCAATCCTCCTGCCCGCGTTCCACGACCATCGCACGGGCCATGTCCGACATCAGGATCTGCTGTGCTCCATACGCGCTGGCGCCCAGCACACGCACGGCGTGATAGTGGGTTAGCGCCACGTGGGTGATTGGCTTGTCAGTGACCGAGCGGACGCAGTCGATGACTTTTTGTGCCAAACGTGGTGTCGCTTGGGCCTCGACAATCATGACGCTGTCATCGCCAATAATCACGCCGGAATTCGGGTCGCCTTCGGCGGTGAACGCATAGAGCCCGTCACCGATTTCGGTAAATGAGGTCTTCTTCTCGGACATGTCCCCCTGGGACGCGAATGCTTTGGCCATGTTGGGTTCCTTATCGTGCGAATGGGTTTTCTAGTGCGGGCAATACTGTTCCCACGCAATCGCCAAAGCCGATCGAATAACCGTCGCCTTTTGCCGCGCCGGTCAGGGTCATGGTGTCGCCGTCTTCGATAAAGCGGCGGGTCTCGCCCGTGTCCAGCGTCAGCGGTTCCTTCCCGCCCCAGCTGAGTTCCAATAGCGAGCCGCGTTCAGGTTTTGTTGGCCCCGAGATGGTGCCTGAGCCCAGCAGGTCGCCCGTGTTCATTGGGCAGCCCGATGTCGTGTGGTGCGCCAGTTGCTGCGCGGCAGAGTAATACATCTCACGGTAGTTGGTGCGGGCGATGGTGCTTGCTGGTTTTCCGGACGGAGCCATCGTGATGGAAAGGTCGACGTCGTACAACATTGGGCCGCAATCCTTGAGGTGATCCAACAGCTCATGCTCGCGCGCGGGTGTGTCACAGCGGAAGGGCTCAAGCGCTGCCTTGGTCACGATCCACGGGCTGATTGACGTGGCTGTAGCTTTGGCCTGAAACGGTCCGAGCGGCTGGTATTCCCACGCCTGGATATCGCGCGCGGACCAATCGTTTAGCAGAACATAACCAAAGATGTTGTCGTCCGCCTCTTGGACCGAGATCGGACCGTCCGATGGTGTGCCTACGATGGCGCCCATCTCAAGCTCAATGTCAAAACGGCGGCTGGGCAGAAAGGCGGGACGGTCATGATCGGGCGATTTCAGCTGGCCCCAGGGACGGCGAATATCTGTCCCCGACACAACGACAGAAGAGGCGCGGCCATTATAGCCGATCGGAATGTGCAGCCAATTGGGGGGCAGGGCATTCTCTGACCCGCGGAACATGGTGCCGACATTTTGCGCGTGGTGACGACCTGCATAGAAGTCTGTGTACTCACTGACCGCGAAGGGCATATGCAATACGGCGTCGCTCTGCGCCACAAGCAGAGGCTCAACCCTGTCTTGCTCTTCTGATCCCTCGGCCAAAAGGCTGGTCAGGCGCGCGCGAAGGGCGGCCCAGACGGCGGGGCCTTGCTCCATCAACGGGTTCCAGAAGGGCAGGTCGAACAGGGGTTCGTCAATCAGGTTAATCAGACCTTCGGCCTCGGCGCTGGTGATGTCGAAAATCAAGTCCCCGATTGCAACGCCACAGCGCGGCTCGGCACCTTCTGTCGCGAAAATACCATAAGGTAAGTTGTTCAGCGGAAAGGGATGGGTCGCGTTATTGGCCGAGGCGATCCAGGATTTCAAAAGGGTCATTGGCGTTCCTTGTCGTCTTTTTCGGCGCGACTCGATAAGGGGCGCGCCGTTTGTGCCTGTTTCTGTTGATCAGTCGTTCAAGTCGGTTCCGCCGGATGAGCCGTCCTGCCGGTGGCCGGGCATTGGATTGTGGTTGCATTGGTCCCGCTTGCCGTTCCAGCGCGCACGCCGACTCCAAAGAAACAAGCATGCAAAGCCTAGGAAAACAGCAATTACTATGTAACCAGCATCCATCACTTTTTCCCTGCCGTTCCGTCGAACTTTTTCTCAAGAGAGGTCCAACAGTCAATGTAGTCGTCCTGCAGGGGCGCTTCGTTTGCGGCAAACGGGGTCAGGTGCTGCGGAAAGCGGGTTTCGAACATGAAGGACATGGTATTGTCCAACTTGTCCGGCCCGAGGTTTGCATTCGACGCTTTGTCAAAGGCTTCGCGGTCCGGCCCGTGTGGCAGCATCATGTTGTGCAGGCTCATCCCGCCGGGAACAAAGCCCTGCGGTTTGGCGTCATATTGGCCGTAGATATTGCCCATTAGCTCGGACATGATGTTCTTGTGATACCAGGGCGGGCGGAAGGTGTCCTCGGCCACCATCCAGCGTTCCCGGAACAGGACAAAGTCGATATTGGCCGTCCCCGGCTGACCTGATGGGGCCGTCAGAACGGTAAAGATCGACGGGTCGGGATGATCAAACAGGATCGCGCCGACCGGGCAATAGGTGCGCAGGTCGTATTTGTAGGGCGCGTAATTGCCATGCCATGCGACCACGTCCAACGGGCTTTGGTCGATTTGCGTTTTATGGAACTGCCCGCACCATTTGACGGTGACGGTCGAGGGCACTTCTCGGTCTTCAAACGCCGCGACCGGGGCCTTGAAGTCACGCGGGTTGGCCATGCAGTTGGCGCCGATCGGGCCACGTCCCGGAAGTTCGAATTTCTGCCCGTAGTTTTCACATACAAAGCCGCGCGCAGGACCGTCCAGAACTTCTACGCGATACACAAGTCCGCGCGGTAGAATAGCGATCTCTTTGGGTTCCAAATCAATGATCCCTAGCTCAGTTGCGAAACGCAGGCGGCCTTCCTGTGGCACCACCAGCAGCTCGGAATCGGCCGAGAAGAAATATTCGTCCACCATGGAATCTGTGACCAGATAGATGTGGCTGGCCATGCCCACTTGCGTGTTTACGTCGCCCGCCGTGGTCATGGTGCGCATACCTGACAGCCATGTCAGACCCTCGTCGGAATGCGGTACTGCATCCCAGCGATACTGCCCCAGGCTGATCACATCGGGATCAACGCAAGGGGCAGATTTCCACAGTGGCAGATCGACTTTCTCATACCTGTGTGAATGCTTGACCGAGGGCCGGATGCGATAGCACCACGTCCGTTCGGGCGGGTTTGCAGTAAAGGCCGTTCCGCTCAGCTGTTCGCCATAGAGGCCGTAGTTGCAGCGTTGTGGGCTGTTCATGCCTTGTGGCAACGCGCCGGGCAGGGCCTCGGTTTCAAAGTCGTTCCCGAAGCCGGGCATATAGCCTGCATGTGTGCCAACGGTGCTGCTGGCTTGGGTCATCTGGTGTGGATCAGTCGGACGGTTCATCCTGTACTCCTCCTCTTTGTTGCTTGTGAAATAATAGTTGATTTTGTAACTAACAAGCATGACAGACACTGACCCCGAAAAAAATGATGCCTTTGATCTGCAGGATTTCCTTCCTTATCTGCTGAATAGAGCGGCCGAGGAGTGCTCGTTGGAGTTTCAACGGGTCTACAAAGAACGGTACGGGATGCTTCGCACCGAATGGCGGGTGTTGTTTCATTTGGGTAATTACGGCGAGATGACGGCCAAAGAAATTGGTGAGCGGGCTCGCATTCACAAAACCAAGATCAGTCGCGCCGTCAGCAAGCTTGAGCAACGGCGATACTTAACGCGTACACCCAGCCAGAATGACCGCCGGGTCGAGCATCTGACGCTGACCTCGGCGGGGCAGTCGGTTTACCGGGACCTGCGCGAGGTCGCCAAGCGATACGACGCCAGATTGGCCAACATGATTGGGCTGGATGACGCCTCTCAGCTCCGCGGGATGTTGAGAAAGCTGGCGGATATGGGGTGACCTCTGGTAATTGTCGTCCATTGCCCCCAGATGACGTGCAGAGCGGACATAGGATAACAATAAATGACAGCCCCGGACCCCAACGCGGCGAAATCAACCGATTTGATCAACTGGATAGTGACACGCGGCCTCGAGGGCGCGGACAAGGAAGAATTGCTGGATGGGTATTGTACCCGTCTGGTCGAACTTGGCGTGCCATTGATGCGGTTTCATGCGGCCCAATCGGCCCTGCACCCTGTCTATGGCGGTACTGGCTATAGCTGGTATCAGGGACGAGGCGGAGATTATCAAAAATTCAAGTATTCCGAAGATGTCAGCGAGGATTGGCAGAACAGTCCTTTGTTCGCGATCCTCAATGACGACATCGACTATGTGCATGAACGCATCGTCGATCAGAACGAACCCAGCAAATACCCTCTGATCAATGAGCTTCGAGAGGTTGGCGCAACTGATTACTATGCCACCAGCGTGGCTTTTGACGTGCCAACGCACAACATGCCGCCCGATGCCAAAAAGACGGTGGACGGGGTGCTTTTGTCCTGGACGTCGAACGCGCCGGAAGGATTTCGAGACAGCGATCTGGAACTGATCCACACCGCGTTGCCTCATCTTGGGTTGGCGCTGAAATCGGCTTCGAATGCGCGAGTCTCCAAAGATCTTATGCGCGTGTATCTGGGCCGCGATGCCGGTCGCCGCGTGCTGTCCGGCGAGATTCGACGCGGGTCATTGCAGCAAATCGATGCTGTGATTTGGAATTTCGACCTTGAAGGGTTCACCAGCCTGTCCGAAGAGCTGCCGGGAAACGAGATCATCGACATGCTTAATGATTACCTCGCGGTTGCGGTGGGCGTGGTGCATGACAACGACGGAAATATCCTGAAGTTCATGGGCGACGGGTTGATGGCCATGTTTGATGTTGGCGATATTGACGCGGACGCGCGGGCTGCGCTGAAGGCTGTGCCGATGCTGCAATCCCGGATCGAAGAGTTGAATGCCGCGCGCGAAGCAGATGGTTTGCCGGTGGCCAATTACACGCTGGCCCTGCATTCCGGCGAAATTCTCTATGGCAATATCGGGTCGGAAAGCCGGTTGGATTTCACTGTCATTGGCCCGGCGGTGAACCAGACTGCGCGTATTGCCGGGATGCACCGGTCTTTGGGTCAGCGCATTTTGATCTCGGATGACGTGGCTCGGGCTGCTCAGCCTTGCGGCAAGGAATTGATCTCGGTCGGGCGCTACATGCTGCGTGGCGTGCCCGAACCGAAAGAGCTGTTTACGGTCTACCGGCCAGGAGATTAGGCGTCGGCTGCGAGCGCACCGCAGCCGGTTCCGCTTAACATCAGAAAACTGCTACTGACGAAAGGTTGCCAATGAAGGCGTCGATCCAGTCGATCTGCCGGCATGATAGTGAACGCCCCTTATATGATTAGCGGCGTATTCGATTATTAAAAACGGCCATCATCGAATTTCTCAATCGAGACACGTCTTCGTCTACTGAAGCGGATGGGTCGCATTCGAATGGCGGCAGAACCTCGATCCGGATCGTTCCACTTTTTGGGAGGTGTTTGCCGCGTGGCAACAAGCGATCAGAATCGTGGATGACGATGGGTCGGATTGTCCGGCCCGTATTGCGCGCGGCTAATACAGCTCCCGCCTTGAACGTGCCAAGACTTTCGGACCGGGTGCGTGTGCCCTCAGGGAAGAGCACGACAGAGCAGCGTGCGGGCATTGCTTGGATAGCAGCGGTAAGTGTTTCAAGCGCTACACTGCCGCTCTTGCGGTCAACCTCAACAAGCCCGGCGCCATTGAACCCACGGCGTAAAAGGGCCGCGTCGCAGAGTTCTTTCTTGGCGGCAAAGGTGATCCACTTGGCCTCTGGCAGAGCATCCATCAGGGCGAAGCCATCCAGATGGCTGCGGTGGTTGATCACAATGATGCTGCCGGTGTCGGCGGATAACATTGCCACTTCTGCCTGTGTCATCTCGGTCCGGATGCTCAGCAACCATAAAAGCCGCGAACAAGCACGTTTGACCAGTCGCCAGTACCAGCCGCGAAAGCCCCGCCGTTTACTGCAGAGTAAGGGCACAAACGCAACGAAAAGGAAATATACCGGGCCCAGCAGGAACAGCGTCATGCGCTTGATGATGCGCACGCCGGTTGAGTCTATTGCCGCAGGTGCGGCTCGTTCTTCCGGACGTTGCAGTGACATGGATTCCGTTGCAAGTGTTGCTGTCCTGGGGATGGCCACAAGGGTCCTTCGTCTGGCTTTCGCTGCCTGCCCTCTGGGCGCGTGGCCTGACAAACACCCAGCGCACTGCCTCTATGGGGCAATGGCGAAGACACATCAACAAAAAGTCGCGCACAGACTAGACTTCAATAATTGGTTCGGACTTCACAAGCGGATACTTCGCCGGGCGCGAATGTCCAGAAACACAGTTTGTGACAGTTCGATCCGAGGGCTTGGGCGGCAGAAAACTCCGCAAATTTGACTCGCGAGAGGTACCTAAAAGTCGATTTCGACGCCCGGCAGGTTCAGCTCTTTCATCATGTCTCGCAGTTCCTGACGGGCCGCGATGTTCGAGATGTTGAGCTGTTTGACCCCGATATCCTTGAGGTCCAGCAAAGTCAGGCCGCGTGGGAAAAGCTCGCGAAAGACGACCCGCTCGGAAAAGCCCGAGGCGACGCGGAAGCCGATGCGTTGCGACAGCATCTCGATCGCGCGCTGCATTTTTTCCTTGTTGACCATGCGCTGGGTTCCGACACGGTTTCTTACGACGACCCAGTCAATGGGCTTCAATCCGGCCTGTGCCCGCAACTGGCGCGCGTTCCATACCATCTCGGAATAGACCGAAGGACCAAGGATTTTCTCGCCTTTCGAGTCAATGCGGGCCAGCAAGTCAAAGTCGATGAAACTGTCGTTCAGCGGTGTGATCAGCGTATCAGCCAGCGAATGTGCAACCTGGCTGAGACGGGTGTGCGAGCCTGGGCAGTCGATCAGGATGAAGTCACTGTCGCTTTCCAGTTCTGCCACGGCGGCTGAAAGGCGGTGGTCATAAATGTTCTCGCCCGGTTTCAGCTTGGTCGCGTCAATCTCGGGCAGGTCATGATGGCGGGGGCTGGGAAGAGACAGGTCCGAGTTTTTCAGGAAATTAGCACGGTTTTCGAAGTACCGGCCAAGGCTGCGTTGGCGCAAATCCAGATCCAGAGTGCTGACCTTGTGACCCAGCCGCGCCAGCGCAGTGGCCACATGCATCGAGACGGTCGATTTGCCCGCGCCGCCCTTCTCGTTCCCCACTACGATAATGTGTGCCATGCCTGTATTCCCAAGTCCCGCCGTGTTTGACCACACGTTGTTGAACACCACTATATGTTGTGGAAACGTGGAAGGGAAGAACCCGAAACGCCATTCTGAAAGCCTGTTGCGAATTCATAGACCCAAGAATGGACGTGCTGCTTGCCAGTTTGGCACCCTTGTCTCACTGTGGGTCTGTGGCAGCAGCGGGAAGGGCTTGAGATGGAACAGATATTCCTGAATGTGCTCAATGTGGTGCTGCCTGTACTTATCTGCGCGGGGATCGGTTACGTTTTGGCCATCACTCGGGCGCCTTTCGACAACACAGTTGTTGGCGGGATCGTTTCTCGGGTCGGGTATCCGACGCTGATTATCTCGCATCTGTCGACAACGGATATTGCCGTTGGCACATTTGTCGACGTCATGGCTGCCGCGGCTCTGGCGATTGCGGGCTTCGGCATTTTGGGATTGGTCGCGCTTAGGGCAATTCAGTTGCCGGTGCGGGCATTTCTGACTCCGTTGATGCATGGGAATGTCGGGAATATCGGTCTGCCGATTACTCTGCTGGCGCTGGGCGATGCCGGGATGGCCTACACGATGGCGTTCGTGGTCGTCGCGTTGATCAGTATCTTTACCGTAGGCATGTGGATACCGGCCGGAGCGTTCTCGGCCAAAAAGCTGGTAACCTCGCCTATTATCTATGCTGTCGCCATTTCGCTGGGCCTGATGGCGACTGGGTACAGCTTGCCTGCACCCGTGGCCAAATCGTTCGACATCCTGGGCGGCCTTTCGATCCCACTTATGCTTTTGACGCTGGGCCACACACTGGCTGGCCTACGCGTTCAAAGCTTGGGCCGGTCAGTGGTGCTGACCATGTTGCACCTTGGGATGGCCGTACTGATTGCCTCAGTGTTGGTTTGGACCTTCGGGTTCACAGGGGCTGAACGTGGGGCGGTCATCCTGTGTTGTCTGATGCCGTCATCGGTCGCAACTTATCTATTCATTGATCAGCACATGCCCGAATACGGACCGGACGTTGCGGGGTTCATTCTGGTTTCGACATTGGTAACCATTCTCGTTTTACCGTTGGCGTTGTCTTACTGGATCTGACCTTATGTCGAAGGATGAACTCTGCTAAGATTCTGATGTGGCGAGTAAATACCCAGCGGATACGAGGGCTTGGCGATGTCGGATGCGAAATCACCTCAGCACAAAGCGCGTGTTGTTTTGGCAATGACGGCGATTTGTATGATGGTGGTTGGTTTCAATACGACGGCTGTTGCCACGATCCTGCCCAACCTCAAGGCCGAGTTTGACCTTACTCCCGCAGAGCTTCAATGGGTGATGGCGACCTATACCGTCGCTAGTGCTTCGCTTGTTACAATTGTTAGCCGACTGGGCGATATAACGGGCAAAATGGGCGTGTTCTTCTTTGGAATGATAGTGTTTGCCCTTGGTTCAGCGACTGTACTGTTTGCGCATGACGGAGCGATGCTACTGAGTGGACGCGCCGCGCAAGGTGCAGGGGCAGCGGCTTTGTTCGGAACGTCTCTGTCCTTGCTGACGGCTGCAACGCCCGAAGATCAGAGGGCAAGCGTCACCGGGGCCTGGGGCGCAATTGTAGGGTTGGCGATTGGCGTGGGCCCTATCTTGGGTGGGGCATTTGCTCATTACATCAGCTGGAGAGCCGTTTTTGCCACCGACCTGATCTTGCTGGCCGGCGCTTTTGCCATAGGTCTAACGGTCAGCAGGCGGGGCTATGTACCCGACACGCGGCTTGCGGGCGCAAGATTTGACTACGTTGGCGCAAGCGCTGTTCTATTGTTTCTTGGGCCGTTGTCTTTTGCACTCAGCAATGGCGAAAGCGCTGGATGGGATACGCCTTCGACATTGGTGCCGCTGGCGGTCTCCGCATCCGCAATGGTTTGTATTGTCATCGCTTCGCGCCGCAGCCAAGACCCTCTGATCGAACTGCGATACTTTCGCCACCCGCGTTACTTCATGGCTGCGGCTGGCATGTTTTTGACCGGGTTTACCCTGTTCGGATTTTTTGTCTATTTCAACACGTTCGTACAGTCACCCGACGCCTTCGGATATACGTCGGTCGAGGCCGGGTTGGCGATCATGCCGCTTAGTCTAAGCATGTTTGTCATCTCGGTCACCGCGCCGCGTTTCCTCGCGCCCTACAGTTTCCAATGGCCTGTTGCGATAGGGTTGGGGTTGATGGCGGTTGGGTTCCTTTCGCTGACCGCAACTACGAACACAACACAATACGCCGAGATTTGGTGGAAACTTATGATTGTCGGCATTGGTCTAGGTATCTGTTTTTCATTGCTGCCACGCCTTGGGTTGCGCCTGCTACCCGAAAGGCACGTGGGGCAAGGTTCCGGTGTGATCAATGCGTGTTTGTATTTCGGCGCTACGCTTGGTGCCGTCGTTTGTGGCCTGGCCGAGGCCCTCACAACCCGTAAGGGACTGTCAGAAGTAATCAACGCCTTGCCTGTCGGATCGGCCCCGCGCGAGGATCTGGCGCATGCGCTCACCCATGGTTCACCCAGTCAGATTCAGCAGATTCTGGCGGATCTGAAGCCAAATGCCGGAAGCGCGCTGGCCAAGGCCCTTCGGGATCTTCAGGACAATACCTTTGACAGCGCCATGGTCTTTACAGCGATGGCAGCCTTGTTGGGGATGGCGTTGGCGCTGCTATTGCTGCGTGGACCAATTCCACCACTGCACAGCGCTGCCGATCTGACAGCCAATTAGACTAGAGCCACTAGCGTCGAGGAGCACCCAAGTGGGATGGTCACTTGGGAAATAGGGATCAATTTAGGATGTGAGCATTGGCTATTGAAGGCATTTCCCCTGCTGTTAGCTTTCCCGAAATTGGGACTGTAGAAAGCCCCGCTGTTTTCTATGACGGGCGAACTGTATTTTTGTCTTACGAAATTGCACCGGTGTCGGGCGGCGGGGTCGCGATACTGAAATTTGATGATGTTATCGAATTTCGGATAGATCCAATGAATGTCGAAGGTTTGCGGGCCGCCGAGTTCCCTGTCAAACCATGGGACTTTCAAGAGGTCACGGGATCAGAAAAAACCGAACGCTGGAAGGCTTTGAAACCCCGCTTTTGGACGATCTCCTTCAACGATGAAACGATTGAAGTCGTCTTCAAGCAAGTTGAACTGATTGACCGAACACATGAAGCCACAGCTCCTGATGCGGCTTTGATGGAGCTGCTCGCATCGAACCAGGCGGATCGATTCCAACCGTAGCCAGCGCCACATGCCGCTGAGAAGATAAACAAAAAGGCCGCCCCTTGGGACGGCCTTTCGCATCTGAAATGGATCTGGCTTAGAAGCCCAGACCTTCGTATTTCTTCTTGAATTTCGACACGCGGCCGCCGGCGTCCATCAGGCGGGCGCCGCCACCGGTCCATGCGGGGTGCACGGAGGGGTCGATTTCCAGGGCCAGCTGGTCGCCTTCGGCACCCCAGGTGGATTTCATCTTGATCACTGTGCCATCGGTCAGTTTGACGTCGATGAAGTGGTAGTCGGGATGGATGTCTTTTTTCATCTTTCCGCTCCTTACGCCTCGGCGCCTGCCTTGGGCTTGTAGTTGGTGACTTCGGCGATACGCGCGGATTTACCACGGCGCGAGCGCAGATAGTACAGTTTGGCGCGACGGACGCGGCCACGGCGGACAACGGTGATGCTGTCGATGTTGGTCGAATGCAGCGGGAACACACGCTCCACGCCTTCGCCGAACGAGATTTTGCGGACGGTGAACGAACCGGCGATGCCGCTGCCACCTTTGCGCGCGATGCAGACACCTTCGTAGTTCTGCACACGGGTACGCGACCCTTCGGTCACTTTAAAGCCGACACGGATGGTGTCACCGGCTTTGAAATCGGGGATGTCTTTCCCCAGGGCGGCAATCTGTTCCGCCTCAAGCTGTGCGATCAGGTCCATCGCATTCACTCCTATCTGCTCGTGGTTGGTCCACGAAGTTTGGGCACGGGCTGAGAGCTCTTGGTCTTCACCGGGTCCTGCATGCAGCCCGCCAGAGGTCAGATCGAATGTTCCTTAGTCCAGTTTGTTCCGCCGCGCCGTGGCCGAAGAAAGCCGGGCGTCACGACATGGACCAAACCAAAATACCGGAGTCGCATGACGCGGCACCGGATTGCGGTCGTTTAAGGGCATTATGTGCAGGGATCAAGCCCAAAATGCTGTGAAACGGTGGGATTCCGCCGCCTCAAAACAGCATCGTTGCTTTGATCCGTCGATCAGGCATTCTGAGGGCAATTACAAGAGCAGTCATTTCAAACAGGAACTGATCATGCGCACTGCATTGATGCTTGCTGTCGCGGCTTTTGCCATCCTGTCCTGCGGTTGCAGCAGTCCGCCGCCGCAACAGGTCGAGGCCAACGCGTTTCTGGACACGACCTCACCTGCGGTGATTTTCCCGGCTTTCGGCGATGCTGATCCGCACCCGTGGGAGGGGCGCCATCCAGGCCACTATCCCGTGCACGGGCTGGACGTGTCGCGCTGGCAAGGGCCGATTGACTGGCAAAAGGCCAAGGCATCGGGTGTTAGCTTTGTGTTCATCAAGGCGACTGAGGGTGGTGATGTAGCTGATCCGATGTTTGCAAGTCACAGCAGCGGAGCAAAGGCCGCCGGAGTGCCTTGGGGGGCCTATCACTATTACTATTTCTGCCGCCCAGCGCGCGAGCAGGCGCGGTGGTTCATCCAGAATGTTCCCAAAGGATCGGACCTTCCGCATGTTCTGGATATGGAGTGGACGCCCCATTCCAAGACCTGCACTCTGCGCCCAGACGGTGCGACCGTTCGCGCCGAAGCTCAACGGTTTCTCGATATTCTCGAACGTCATTATGGGCGGCGTCCGATTGTCTACACGACTGTGGACTTTTATGCTGACACAGACATCGGGCGCCTGCCCAAGACAGAGTTCTGGCTGAGGTCCGTCGCCGGGCATCCAAGGAACGTTTATCCCAATGCGATTTGGCGGTTCTGGCAATACACGGGCACGGGGCTTGTGCCCGGTGTGCAGGGACCAGTGGACATCAACACCTTCAACGGCCCGCCCGAGATCTGGGCGCGGTGGAAGAACGGCTAGTCTTCGGACTTGGCTTTGGAGTAGGCGTCCCACAGGTCGGGGCGGCGTTCCTGTGTGATCCGCTCGGACATCTCATGCCGCCAATTGGCAATACGCCCGTGATGGCCCGACATCAGAATGTCCGGGATCAGGCGGCCCTTCCATTCGGCGGGGCGTGTGTATTGCGGGTGTTCCAGCAGGCCCGAGGAAAAGCTCTCCTCCTCAGCCGAAACCTGATTGCCCAAAACGCCGGGGATCAGCCTTACGGTGGCGTCGATCAAAGCCTGCGCGGCAATCTCACCGCCGGTCATGACGAAATCGCCTAAGGAGACCTCTTGCACGCCGTAATGCTCCAGAACGCGCTCATCGACGCCTTCGAACCGGCCACACAGCAGGGTCATGCCGTCACAGCGCGCCAGATTCTGCATCATGCGCTGATCCATCCGGCGGCCACGCGGGCTGAGGTAGATCAGCGGCCAGTTACCCCGCGCCCCCGCCATCGTGTGTTCAATCGCCTCGCCCAGTACATCGGCGCGCAACACCATGCCCGCGCCGCCGCCGGCGGGCGTGTCATCCACATTGCGGTGCTTACCGACGCCGAACTGGCGCAGATCGACGGTTTCCAACTGCCACAGACCCTCTTGCAGCGCCTTGCCGGTCAGGCTTTCGCCCAACACACCGGGAAAAGCTGAAGGGAACAGAGTGATGATCTTAGCCTTCCACACCCCGTGCAGGTCGGGCGTGGGGGTCAGCAGCTCACGCGGTTTCAGGGTCGGGCGGATCGCCTTGCGCCCATGAGATTTCGATGGTTTTTCGGTCATGTCGCACCCATCAACGCCTGCTGCGCCCGTTCAACTACGGCGGCTTTTTGCGCGACCAAGGCGGCTTCGTCCAGACGTGATCTGTTCAGGTCCAGCAATTCGGCCAAAACGTCCTCGGGCAGTCGAGTGTTCGATTTGGAGGGCGGAACCAGCTGTTGCGCCTTGTCATGGGACAAGTCCAGATACTCGGCAAAAGGCGCACCCGGCCCGAATTGACGCAATTGCAGCTCCTCCAGCCAGTCCGTGTTCACGGTGACGGTGGGCAGCTTGTCACGAATCTGGTTTACGGTTTCTTGCAACGAGGGCAAATGGTCGATGCTGTCGCGGAATGTATCGAAATCCTGCACTTGTCGCATTCGCTGCAAATCATGGGCCCAAAGGCTGCGCAACCAACTGCCCCGCTGACGCAAAGACAGGTAAAGCGTGATCTCGATCTCTTGCCCGGAAAACCTCTGGTGGATCGAATCCACAAGACAGGCGGCCAGATCGGGGGCTGCCGCGTAGCCCTGTTCCAGATTGCGACTAGGGCGGAGGCCCGCGAAGTTTTCCTCGCTTAGGATCAAACCGCGCTTTTCCCCGAAATCCAGCGAGTCGAGGAAGTCGCGCATCTGGCTGCCGAACTCGGACAAGGTGCCGACGGTGCCATAAACGGAATGGTTGGTCGCTGCCCGCGACAGGCCCGAATTACGCGTTCGATAGGGCAGGACCAACGCGAAATGCGGCCAGATCAACTCGCGATTTTCATAAAGGAAAGACTGTGCCGCAGTGGTGCCGGTCTTGTGCAGGCCCAGATGCAGCAGGACGCGGCGCATCAGATCAGCCCTTCGGGCGGGTCGGCGATGATGCGGCCTTGATCCAGATCGACCGTGGGGACGGCCTCAAGCGTGAAGGGCAGCAGAACGGTCGCCTTCAGCCCCGGCCCGTGCAGTTCCAGCAGGTCGGCAGCGCCGTGGTTTTGCACCGATTTTACCCGGCCCAGCAGGGTGCCGCCGGTGTCATAGACCTCCAGCCCGATCAGGTCGGTGTGATAGAATTCATCATCGGGCAACGAGGGCAGTTGATCACGCCGCGCAAACAGGCGCAAACCTTTCAGCGCGTCGGCCTGTTCTTTGGTTTCAACTCCGCCCAGACGCGCCGCAAAGCCATTCTTGATCGACCGAGTCAGGACCAGCGGATAGCGTTCGCCACCGGCCTCGTCCGTCAGGGGGGAATAGGCCTCGATATCCTCGGGGATGGCGCAATAGCTCTTGAGCCGCACTTCACCGCGTACGCCATACGATCCCGCAATGCTGCCGACGCAGATCAGATCACTCATTTGCCCCATCCGTAACACAAAACCCATCATCCCATTGTCCGATCCCTTCGCACGCCTCGCGTTGGTTCGAGCGTTCGAAGAATACGCCGACAATAAAGGCGATCATCAGCAGGATGGGAAGGCGAAATAACCCGAACATGCGCCTATCGCACCTCAATGGGCAGGCTGTCGTCGCGGCATTCCCAACCGACCTGTTCCAGCTCGGGCGTGTCCGATTGCGTTTCTGGCAGGCCAACACAGAAATAACCGATCAGGCGCCAATCCTCGGGTACGTCCAAATCACGCGCCATCTGGTCTGGGTCCAGAATGGATACCCAACCCAACCCCAGACCTTCGGCCTGCAAGGCCAGCCAGAACAGGGTGATGGCCGAAACCACCGAATAGCGCCGCATCTCGGGCATCGTGTCTGCGCCCAGACCTTGCCCCTTGTCCGTGGCATCGTCGCAGAACACGGCCAGTTGCACCGGGGCCTCTTGCATCCCCGACAGTTTCAGGCGGCTGTAGAGTTGCGCCTTTTCGCCGGAATACCCTTCCAATGCCTGCGCATTGGCGGTTTGAAAATTTCGCAGCGCCGCGTCGCGCGCGGGCTGGTTTTCGACGCGGATCACGCGCCAGGGTTCGCTCAGCCCCACCGAAGGGGCCAGCCGAAACGCGTCGAGGCAGCGCGTCAGCACTGCCTCGTCAATCGCGTCGGTGCGGAACCGACGCACATCGCGCCGGAGCCGCAGCAACAGGTCAAACTGCGCGCGAAAATCGTCAGTGAAAGTCTGATCCCGCACGCGCCTGCCTGCTTATTCTTCTGCAGCCGCTTCTTCAGCCGGTGCAGCGGCAGCTTCTGCCGCCTCAGCAGCCTTGGCCGCTTTCTCTTCGGCGCGTTCCTGAGCTTTCTTGCCCGGGGTACCCTTGTTGGGGTTGTTGCGCTCGGCTTTGTCGCGTGCGCCAGCTGCTTCCAGCATACGTGCGATCCGGTCGGTGGGCTGGGCGCCCTGGTCCAGCCAGTACTGGATGCGCTCCAGGTTCATTTTCACGCGCTCTTCGCTGTCTTTAGGCAGCAGCGGGTTGTAGGTGCCCAGTTTCTCGATGAAACGGCCATCGCGAGGCATACGGCTGTCAGCCGCAACGATGCGATAGAAGGGACGTTTTTTCGAGCCGCCGCGGGCGAGACGAATTTTCATTGCCATGGTGGTATCTCCTTAAGATGGCGTGACCGGTCACGGACCGGGTATTCTATGGGTGGAAACGACGGGTCATTCCTGGTGTTTCCGGTGGTGTCGGATGACTTCCTGAATGATGAAATTCAGGAAAGCCTTGGCGAAGTCGGGGTCCAGATCGGCCTCTTTCGCCAGATCTTCAAGCCGAGCGATCTGCGCGGCTTCGCGCGTAGGATCGGACGGGGGAAGGTCGTGTTCGGCCTTGAGCTTGCCAACGGCCTGGGTGTGCTTGAAACGCTCGCCCAGCGTATAGACAAGGATCGCGTCCAGCCGGTCGATGCTTTCGCGATGCTCTTTCAGCAGCGCGGCAGCTTGTGCTACGGGGTCGGTCATGCGTAAGCCTCCATGCCGCCATTCACCAGATCGGCGGGGGCGGGGTGCCGCCAGATTTCGGATGCGCCGAATTTCGGATGTTCATAGTGATAGTCGAAGGTGGCCCCCAGACGGTTGGCCACGGCCTTGCTGGCGTGATTGTCCGGGGCGATGAGCGAAATCGCCGTGTCCCAGCCCAGCACGTCATAAGCGTGAGTGCGCGCGGCCGTTGCGGCCTCGGTCGCGTAGCCCTTGCCGGTGGCGTGGTTCATCAGGGTCCAGCCGATTTCCGGCTCGGGCCAGCCCTCGGGGAACCACAGGCCGACGCGGCCCACATAGATGCCGGTTTCTTTTTCCTCAACGCTCCAGAACCCATAACCTCGGATTGCCCAATGGCCGAGGATGCTGGCGACAAGCCGCCATGTCTCATCCCGCCGCAACGGGCCGCCAACGAACTGCGACGCCTCGCTGGCGAAGAACGCGGTATCCGCGTCCAGATCAGCCTCGGAGGGCGCGCGCAGGATCAGGCGCTCGGTCTCAAGCCGGGGGATATGAGGGGTGAGGGTGTTCACTTTTTCTTCCCGAACCCGCTAAGGCCCGGAGGCAGGGCCATGCCGCCGCCCATTCCGGGCATGCCACCGGGCATCTTGCCACCCATCGCCTTGGCTGCAGCCTCAAGCGCCTTGGGGTCCATGCCTGCGGCCATGTCCTCGGGCGACGGGCCGCCTTTGCCGAACATGCCTTTCATGGCCTGTTTCAGCATCTTACCTTTGCCCATCTTACCCATCTTTTTCATCATGTCCGACATCTGCCGGTGCATCTTTAGCAGCTTGTTGAGGTCGCTGACCTCCATCCCCGAACCCGCCGCAATCCGTTTCTTGCGGCTGGCCTGCAACAGTTGAGGGTTGGCGCGTTCGCGTTTGGTCATCGACTGGATCATGGCGATCTGCTGGCGCAGAATCTTGTCGTCCAGACCGGCCTGATCCATCTGCTTGGCCATTTTGCCCATGCCGGGCATCATGCCCATCATGCCCTGCATGCCGCCCATCTGGATCATCTGTTCCAGCTGCATTTTCAGGTCGTTCATGTTGAACTGACCTTTGACCATGCGCTTCATCATGCGCTCGGTCTGTTCGATCTCCATCGTTTCCTGGGCTTTTTCGACCAGGGCAACAATGTCGCCCATGCCCAGAATACGACCGGCGATCCGGTCCGGCTCGAAGGTCTCAAGCGCGTCCATCTTCTCGCCCAGCCCGACAAAGCGGATGGGCTTGCCGGTGACTGCGCGCATCGACAGCGCCGCACCACCGCGACCGTCACCATCCATCCGTGTCAGGACCACGCCGGAAATGCCGACCTTGGCGTCGAACTCTTCGGCCACTTCAACAGCGACCTGACCAGTCAGGCCGTCGACCACCAGCAGGGTTTCGCGTGGGTCGACGACATTGCGGACCTGCTCGACCTCGTCCATCAGAACTTCGTCGATATGCAGACGGCCTGCGGTGTCGAGCATATAGACGTCATAGCCGCCCAAAGTGGCCTGCTGCTTGGCGCGCTTGGCGATATCCACCGGCTTTTGACCAGGTACGATCGGCAGCGTATCAACGCCGACCTGCGTCCCCAGAGCGGCCAGCTGATCCATCGCCGCCGGGCGATAGACGTCGAGCGAGGCCATCAGAACCTTCTTGCCCTCTTTCTCTTTGAGGCGTTTCGCCAGCTTACCGGTCGTGGTCGTCTTGCCCGAGCCCTGCAGACCGACCATCAGGATCGGGGCAGGCGGGTTGTCGATCTTCAGCTTGCCGGGGTCTTCTTCGCCACGCAGGGTATCGACCAGCGCGTCATGGACGATCTTGACGACCTGCTGGCCGGGGGTGATCGACTTGGTGACGGCCTGACCGGTCGCCTGTTCCTGCACTTTCTTGACGAAGGCACGGGCCACCGGCAGCGAGACGTCGGCCTCAAGCAGGGCAACGCGAACTTCGCGCAGGGCGGTTTTGACGTCTTCCTCAGACAGAGCGCCCTGTTTGGTCAGCCGGTCAAAGACGCCAGAAAGGCGTTCGGATAGATTTTCAAACATGCCTTCGGCCTCCTTAGCCGGTTATCTGGTGGCGCCTCCTAGATAGGATGCGTCGGTTAAATGCACAAACGCCCCCACGGGCGAAACTCGCTGGTGGGGGGCGATCCCTGATCGACTCAAGGGACCGGAAGATCAGACGCTTCCGGATGTTTGAAGGGGGCTTTAGGCCGATTGGCTGTCAGAGTCAACCGCTCGCGCCGGAAGCCAGTCATTGACCGCATCCACCAGCCGCTGCGCCCCGTGCCCGCTTACATAGGCTTCGACAATCGGGTGTCGGCCTGCACTCATGCCCTTTTCCAGGATCAGAACGGGTCGGTGCATCTTGGACGTGGTTCTGTCGCGGGTCGATGTGGTGGTTTCCACCTCGGCATGGGACAGGTTCGACAGCTCATGTTCTACGGTGTCATAGCCAAAGACGGATTGGCGGCGGATCAAAACGCTGTTGCTGGGTCGATCCAAAATCACCTGTACGCGCCGCACAAAGACGCAGAAAGCGCCGATGCCCATCCCGCCGCCAAACACAGCAAAGAACAGACCGAACAGAATGCCCTCGCCGCCTTCGGTTGCCATGAACAGACCAGCGCCGACAAAGGCAAGGATGAAGAGGATCAGTGAGATGCCAATGAACCAGGGCGTATTAGAAAGGATCAATTGGTTCGGAGTATTGCGCGTGACTTTCATGGCGGCACGCTAGCACTGAATTCCGACGCTGTCTGGCTTGAATTTGTCCGCACGTTGCGCGATGAGCACGCCAAACAGGAGATACCCATGGACGCATCATCTGCTTTTCAGGACACATTACCGCTGAGTTCCGACGCGCTGCTGGCGCAACTGGACGATTGGGGCCTGACTTATACGCTGCACACCCATGTGCCGCTGCGCACGGTTGAGGATTCAAAGGCGGTCGAGGATCAGTTCATGGTGCCCGGCGAAAACGCGTTGCGGGTCAAGAACCTGTATCTGCGCGACAAGAAAAAGCGGAACTATCTTGTAACGCTGGAGCAGAACGCCGAGATCGAGCTTAAGGCGCTGGGGGCTGAACTGGGTGTCGGTAACCTGTCCTTTGGGTCGGCGGATCGTTTGCTGCAGAACCTTGGTATCCGTCCCGGCGCGGTGAGCCCTTTGGCGATGATCAACGGGGTGCAGAACGAGGTACGGTTCTTCATGGACGGCGCAGCCAAGCAGGCGGATGTCATCTATATGCACCCGCTGGTCAATGACCGCACCGTTGCAATGCCACGGGACGATCTGCTGGCGTTTTGTGATCGTATCGGGGTCGAGATTAACTGGTTGCCTTGATCAGTCCCCTAGCGCTTGGGCCAAGGCGGCCGAGACATGTGCGGCGGAAGGGTTGATGAAAAGATGCCCATCTGCCTCAAACACCGGATCGTCCAGATGGTTGGGGAAGGCTAACGGCAGTTCGGTGCAGGCCAGCAGGATCGCGGTGCCAGTGCGCGCATGTTTGTTGCAGAACGCAAGCAAACGGGCATGCGCTTCGTCGGACGCCCCACCGTAAAAGTCGCTGTCGATCATCGCTTGCATCTCGGCGATCTCGGCGTCGGGCAGCCGCTTGTTGGCGACAACGCCATGTTCGGCCAGCTTTTCGGCATAGTTGGTCGCTTCCATCGTGACGGTTGTTCCCAGAACCAGCGCTTCTGAGGCTTTGGTGCGCGCCGTCACCTCTGCAGTGGCGTCGAAAATACTGAAAATCGGCATCGCCACGCCTTGTCGTATCGAATGAAGTCGAGCGTGGGGGGTGTTGGACGCGATGATGCCGAAATCACATCCGGCCCGCTCCAACGTCAGCAGTGCCTCGCGAAAGACTGCGTCGAAGGCCGACCAACTCTCCTCGTCCCCGGCGATACCGCGCAAAGCGCGCGTTTTGGCCTGCGTGACGGATTCGATGGTCATCGGAGGGATGGGCAGCGGAGATGTATGACCCCGTTCAGCGAAATGGCGGCTCGCGCCCTCGGCAATGGCGCGGTAGTAGTCCACGGTCGAGGCCCAGCCCACACCGCCCAGAATTCCAATTTTTTTCATGCCCGGTGTCCAGTCTGCAATTGTCTGTTCAGGTGCAGACTGGACGTTTTAGGGCGTAACGGTCAATCAGGCCGCCAATTCCGAAACAGCCTTTTGCGCGTTACTAAGGGTCGTTTCAGCGTCCAATGCCATTTTATCGGCTGCGATGACGTCGACATTATGAATGCCGATGAAGCCCAGAACATGCTTGGCATAGTCGGTGGCAAAGTCGATCTCGGACCCGACTGCGGTGCCGCCAGAAGCGATGGCCAGAACTGCCCGTTTGCCATCCAACAGTCCCTTTGGGCCGTTTTCACTGTAGGAAAAGGTCAGTCCGGCGCGGGCGACAAGGTCGATCCACGCCTTGAACGCCGCAGGCACCGAGAAATTATAGATGGGCAGGCCGATCACGACCGTATCGGCCTCTTGCAGTTCCGACACCAGAGCGTCGGAAAGGGATAGAAGGTCACGCTGGACCGCTTCGCGCTGATCAGCGGGAGTGAAATTGGCATTGATCCACGCTTCGGTCAGTAGCGGTAGCGGAGTCGCCAGGTCGCGGCGGATGATACGGCTGGCACCGAGGTGCTTGACGATACGGTCAGAAAGGTCACGGGTCGTTGACCCTGTTCGGCGGGCCGAGGCGTCAATGTGCAGAACTGTCTTGGTCATGATGGTCTCCTTCAGGCGGTGAATTCTGTGTCTGGTCCCAATATGAATGTTGCGTTGGTGAACAAAACTCTGATATCCCAACAGTAAGTGTTAAAATTTGCACAATGGACAAGATGCAATGGACAATTGGGATGAAGTGAGAACCGCGTATCAGGTGGCGCGCATGGGGACGGTCAGCGGTGCCGCCGAAGTGTTGGGCGTTCACCACGCCACCGTTATCCGCCATATCGACGCGATCGAGGCGCGGCTGGGGGTCAAATTGTTCCAGCGCCACGCCCGTGGATACACGCCGACCGAGGCGGGCGACGACCTTCTGCGCGTAGCGCAAGCGACCGAAGATCAATTCAACCAGTTGGTTGGGCGCATGAAAGGCCGCGGAGATGACGTATCCGGAGAGCTGGTGGTGACTTCTCTGTCCTCGTTGGCGCCGTTGGTTGTGCCGGTGCTGAGCACATTCCAGCGCCTGCATCCTGATCTGATCGTCCGCTATCTGACTGGTGACCGTCTATTCCGGCTGGAATATGGTGAGGCACATGTGGCGATCCGCGCCGGGTCGGCGCCGGATCAGCCCGACAATGTTGTGCAGCCATTCATGAAACAAGAGGTCGGCTTATATGCGAGCACGGCATACATCGAACTTCACGGCAAACCAGCCGGGGTCGAGGATTTTGCCAGCCATTTCTTTGTCAGTACCGATGACGAAACCAGCCGCGCGCCGTTTTCGCGTTGGTTGCGCGAAACGGTCCCTGCTGATCGCATCACTTTTCGCTGCACCAACAATTTCTGCATCCGCGAGGCCGTTCTTTCTGGAGCAGGCATTGGTTTCATGGCGCGGTGGGAGGCTGCCCGTGACCCCAATCTGATCGAGGTGATCCCGCCGCTGTCCGAGTGGTTCGGCAACCTTTGGCTGGTGACGCATGTGGATTTGCACCGCACGACCAAGGTGCAGTCGTTCCTTTCCTATTTGAAAGAGCAATCCAAAGGCTGGCAGCCATGACCCCTCCGGCGCGTGGCCATTTGGCCATGCTGGTCTTTTCTGCCTTGGTCGCGGGCAGTTTCTCACTAGGCTCAATGATTGCCAACCAGATCTCGCCCGAGGCGGTCACTGCCGTGAGGTTTGCAATTGCGGCCATCGTGATCGGGGCAACAGCGTTGATGACCACAGGCTTGCCGCGCAGCGCTGCGCAAGCTCCTTGGCGTTACCTGGTGCTGGGCGGGCTTTTTGCGACCTATTTTGTTCTTATGTTTCACGGGTTGAAAACCGCCCCTCCGGTCAGCGCGGCTGCGGTTTTTACCCTGACTCCGGTTTTGTCAGCGATCGCCGGATGGTTTCTGTTGCGTCAGGTCACCACGCCAAGGATGGCACTGGCGCTAAGCATTGGTGCCGTTGGGGCGCTTTGGGTGATCTTCCGGGCGGATTGGCAAGCGTTCATGGCTTTTCAAATCAACAAGGGTGAGGTCATTTATTTCTGGGGGTGTATAGCTCATGCTGTTTATACGCCGATGGTGCGTAAACTGAACCGCGGCGAACCCGCCGTGGTGTTCAGTTTCGGAACCATGGTAGCAGGTTGCCTGCTTTTGACTATCTATGCGTGGTCCGACATTCGCGACACCGACTGGGCCAACCTGCCCATGATCGTGTGGGTCGGGTTGCTGTATCTGTCGATCTTCGCGACCGCCGCCAGTTTTGTTCTGGTTCAGTTTTCGGCCCTGCGTCTGCCGTCGGCCAAGGTTATGGCCTATACTTATCTTGTCCCCAGTTGGGTCATTCTATGGGAGATTGCGCTGGGCAACGGCGCCCCCGTGGCACTGGTTTTGGTCGGCGTCGCTCTGACATGCGTTGCTTTGTTGATGCTCCTCAGGCCCGAAGGACCCACAGGGGCGGAACGTGTTTTTAAGGCCGATCGAAACTGAACTGAAGGGTGCTCAACAGGCCGAGGCCGCAAAACGTCTCGACCTGTGCGGCATGAACCGTTTGCGTCATCCGCAGAAGAGATAGATTTGGTTTTGGCAGCATACCACGAAAAATGCGCCTGCCATTGTCAATCGGTCAGGTGTCGTCTGCCAAAGGCAATTGGCTTTCCAGAAACCGTTCGAACGCATCCAGATTGACCGGCTCGAATTGTCCGAACCCCTGCATCCAGACCGAGGCCGACCGCAGCGCGTCGGGTTCCAGCTTGCACCATTTCACCCGGCCGCGTTTTTCCTGGCTGATCAGCCCGGCCTTGGTCAGGATCATCAGATGTTTTGAGATCGCGGCCAGTGACATCTCGAACGGTTCGGCAACATCGGTGACGGCCATGTCATCCTCCAACAGCATTGCAAGGATGGCGCGGCGTGTGGGGTCGGCAAGGGCCGCGAAAACGGTATCGAGATCACTGGACATGCTTCCGCTCAATCACAGCGGTCTGCTTTGGTCAACCATTTGGTTGAATATGGAAGATCCGTTCCATTCATGCCCGCGCGGGGCCAACGGGTGCGCCTACGGTGAGATGGTGGAATATTTTAATACATAAAATCAAAGGTTTAAATATAATTCGGGTGCGACCTATACACCGTTGACTCTATGCCCGCATCGCCTTAGCACCCTACCCAAGACTGTGCGAGGGAAACGCCCGTGACCGATGATGACCAAAAGCAGCGTATGGCGCAGCTGGAGGCCAAGATCGACGCGGCGAAAAAGGCCAAACAGCCCCCCAAACGCGCAGACAGTGACATATCCGGTGGCGAGCTTGCCTGGAGGATGGTCATCGAAATGGTATCCGGTCTGGGGATCGGGTTTGGCATCGGATACGGGCTGGACAGCCTGCTCGGGACGATCCCGATCTTTCTGGTGCTGTTTACATTGCTGGGCCTTGTCGCGGGCGTGAAGGTTATGCTCCGCAGCGCGAAAGAGGTCCAAGAGAAACAAACGGCGGCGACGGCTGCCGAGAAGGACGAGAGGGACTGAACGTGGCAACCGAGACCACCGCAGCAGAAGGCAGCAGCCTGGTATTCCACCCGATGGACCAGTTCATCGTCAAACCGTTGTTCGGCGACGGTGCGGTGGGCATGTTCACCATCACCAACGTGACGCTGTGGTTGTTCTTTGCGATCGTTGCGATTGTTCTGCTGTTGATCGTTCCGACCTCGAAGCGTGCGATTGTTCCGACCCGGATGCAGTCGGTGGCCGAACTGGCCTACGGCTTCATCTACAAGATGCTGGAAGACATCTGCGGCAAGGAAGGCGTCAAGTTCTTCCCCTATGTCATGACCCTGTTCATGTTCATCGTGACCGCGAACTTCCTGGGCCTGATCCCGACCTCGTTCACCACCACATCGCATTTCGCCGTGACCATCCCGCTGGCGCTGGCTGTCTTCCTGACCGTCACCATTCTGGGCTTTGTCAAGAACGGCGCGGGCTTCCTGAGCCTGTTCTGGGTCTCCAGCGCGCCGATGGCGCTGCGCCCGATCCTGGCGATCATCGAGCTGATCTCGTACTTTGTGCGCCCGGTCAGCCACTCCATTCGTCTGGCCGGTAACGTCATGGCGGGCCACGCGGTGATCAAGGTGTTCGCAGGCTTTGCCGCGATTGCCGTGATCTCGCCCGTGTCGGTTCTGGCAATCACCGCAATGTACGGTCTTGAGGTCCTGGTGGCCTTTATCCAGGCCTACGTATTCACCATTCTGACCTGTGTTTACCTCAAGGACGCTCTGCATCCGCATCACTGATTGGGTCTTGCACCCAGCACAGGAACGATAACCCAACATCGAAACTTCCAATTCGTAAGGAGAAACATCATGGAAGGCGATCTCGCACACATCGGCGCAGGCCTGGCAGCAATCGGTTCCGGCGCAGCCGCAATCGGGGTGGGCAACGTTGCAGGCAACTTCCTGGCCGGCGCCCTGCGCAACCCTTCGGCGGCTGCTTCGCAGACCGCAACCCTGTTCATCGGTATCGCATTCGCAGAAGCCCTGGGGATCTTCGCATTCCTGGTCTCGCTGCTGCTGATGTTCGCCGTCTAATCTGCGGAACCTGATCCTTACGCGCAGGTGGGTCCAAGCCATAGCGACCCACCTGTTGTAAAGACAACGTTCCGACGGAGGACATCATGGCGACTGAACCCCTAGCCAAAGAAGTAGCAGGCACCTGTGTTGACTCGTATGGGTCGGCCATCGGGATGCCGCAGCTCTGCTTTGATTGGTTCCCCAACCAGATTTTCTGGCTGGTCATCACGCTGGTCGTCATCTTTCTGGTCCTGTCCCGCGTGGCTCTGCCCCGCATCGCGGCAATCCTGGCTGAGCGTCAGGGGACCATTACAAATGACCTGGCTGCGGCCGAAGATCTGAAGGCCAAGGCGGTCGAGGCCGAAGAGGCCTATAACAAGGCGCTGGCCGATGCCCGTGCCGAAGCGCAGCGTATCGCTGCTGAGGCGCGCGCCGAGATTCAGTCTGGTCTGGATGACGCGATTGCCAAGGCGGATGCTGAAATCGCTGCAAAAGCGGCTGAATCGGAAAAGGCAATTGCCGAAATCCGTGCCGGTGCGCTGGAAAGCATTCAAGTGGTTGCCAAGGATACGGCAGCTGAACTGGTCACCGCACTGGGCGGCGAGGCGGATGCCAAAGCCATCGACGGTGCTGTTGACGCGCAGATGAAAGGATAAGTGACATGCGGAATACTCTTGCCCTTATCCTGACTTTCGGCGCTGCCAGCCCTGCGCTGGCCGCAAGTGGCCCGTTCTTCTCGCTTGGCAACACCGACTTTGTGGTCCTGCTGGGCTTCATCGTGTTCATCGCGGTTCTGTTCTACTTCAAGGTGCCCGGCATGATCGGTGGCGCGCTGGACAAGCGGGCCGAAGGCATCAAGTCCGAACTGGACGAAGCCCGCGCGCTGCACGAAGAAGCGCGCAGCTTGCTGGCCTCGTATGAGCGCAAGCAGCGCGAAGTGCAGTCTCAGGCGGATGCCATCGTGGCAGCAGCCAAGGACGATGCTGTACTGGCAGCTGAACAAGCCAAGGTCGATCTGGAGAAGTCCATTGCTCGTCGTTTGGTGGCAGCACAAGACCAGATCGCATCGGCGGAGGCTTCTGCCGTGAAAGAGGTGCGCGATCAGGCCATCACCGTTGCTGTTTCCGCAGCCAACGCGGTTCTGGCAAAGCAGATGACGGCTACGCAGGCCAACAAGCTGATCGACGCGGCCATCGCGGATGTAGGCGAAAAGCTGCACTGACCGTTTAACATAATTCGAAACCTTGACCCGAAAGCCCGCTTTCGGGTCAAGGCGCTTTTAAAGACCCCTCGCCTGAATTGCTGGAATTTTGATGAACATTCTCGGCATTGTTCGAAATGGTGGAGATTCCCTGACCGCAACGCTCTTGCGCATCGAACAGCTGCGGGCGCACCTTGAGAGCAGTCGCGTGATCATCGCGACCAACGATAATAAAGACAATACCGACGACATCCTACAAGATTACGCGGCTCAGAACGCGGGAGTAGATGTGCTCATTCTGGACAGTATGTCGAACCTGTTCGATGAACGCGTCGAGCGTATTGCCGTCGCCAGAAATGCAGTTCTTGAACATCTTCTTGCCACCAATCCGGTCCATCCTTTGACACTGGTTCTTGATATGGACGGACCCAATACGCAAATGGAACCAAATCAGGTGTTGAACGCGGCAGCGCGTCGGGTGCCACAATGGGACGCCGTGTTTGCCAACTCATTGCCTGCATATTATGACCTTTACGCGTTGCGATGTGCGGGCTGGAGCGACCAAGACCCGTGGCGAGAGCTTACGGCGCTAACGCGACCACGGATGTTTCCCAGTGTCTGGTGGCGACGGATGCAGCGGAAAATCATCTATAATCGTCAATACTCAATACCAACCGACGCGCCTCTGATTGAGGTGGAGAGTGCTTTCGGTGGGTTGGGCTTGTATAAGACCGAAGCTTTGCGCGGTGCGACGTACCAGCCACGGGATGAGACCGGTCAAATCACCTGCGAGCATACGACTCTGCATCAATCGATGCGTAGCGCGGGAAAACGTCTTTTTATTGACCCCGGTCTTTTAACTTTGGCACAAACCGAGCATATGGGCCCCGGCAGCGGAAAGCGCATTCCAAAGAAGCTGTTGAAATGATCGGCTTGTCAGAAATGATGCAGTCGCACAGAAACCCTTTTGCTGCACCAATGCAGCTTGGTCTTGGGTGGTAGGATTACGCATGACGAATATGCCCAAGATAAGTCTGGTCGTTCCAAACCTGAACTGCGCCGAATTTCTCGAGCAGACCATTACGTCAATTGTCAGCCAGTCTTACCCCAATCTTGAGCTGATCTTGTCGGATGGGGGAAGCACAGACGGGTCGCTTGATATTGTCGAAAGATATCGCGGCGCATTCACACATATCATATCCGAGCCAGATACCGGGCAAGCCAACGCGGTCAACAAGGGGTTTGCTCTCGCCACTGGCGAGGTCATGGGGTGGATCAATTCCGATGATGTCCTAATGCAGGGAGGTCTCGGACTTGTTGGGTCTCTTTTTGCGCTAAAGTCAAAGTTGGACTGGGTGACGGGCAAGCTCACGACGATAGACGAGGCAGGGCGTATCTTGGCCTCTCGACGCCCAAGACCAATTTCGTATCAACGGTTTCTTGCGGGCGACTATCAGTGGGTGCAGCAGGAGTCGACATTTTGGCGACGCAGCCTTTGGGACAAAGCCGGAGGACAACTTGACGAGCGCCTGTCCTTGGCTGTGGATGGCGAACTTTGGCTGCGGTTCTCACGCTACGCTGAACTGATCCCCGTTCACGACAAGATCGGTGCGTTTCGGTTCCGCACAGGCCAACGTTCAGAAGCAATAGACGCCTATCATGCAGAAATGCTGGCTGTAATAGCCAACGAAAAGCAGAGTGCAGATAGCCCTGACGCCGTTACGAAATCCGTTCTGGCCGCGCCTACCAAGCTGCGGAGTTGGTCCGAAGCTGATAGCAGTTTCCCGGGACTGATCAATTGCGATCCAAAACCGATAAAGAGCTTGAGTCTTTGGAAGCACAGGTTTGCACGAGTTATTCGCAAGCTGTGACCATTGCTGAAACTCAGGCGGTGCCGCGTACCAGGTCAGCGTGTTTCGTGATCCAGCCGTTGCCTTGCGATTTCTTCGTTTCGTAGGGCTTTTTGGTGATCCTGTGTGCATTGCTGAACGAAATTCAAGTGTCTCTGGACGGCTTTGCGGGCACCTTCTGGGTCACGCGCCTGTAGCGCGGTATTGATCGCTCGATGCTGGTCCAAGATGGCTTCTCGGGTTGTGCGCTGATTGAACATCATTTGGCGGTTGTAAAAGACGCCCTGTCGCAACAGATCGAACATCGACCGCATCATATGCAGCATCACGACGTTGTGGCTGGCCTCGATGATGGCCATGTGGAATTGGGCGTCCAGATTAGCTTCATCTTCCGGCGCATTGCGGGCATGGGCGGCCTCCATCTTTTCAAAGATCGTCTGGACGACTTTCAAGTCGCTTTCAGAACCCATTCTCGCTGCGCGCTCAGCTGCCAAGCCCTCCATATCCCGTCGGAATGAGAGATAATCGAAAACAGCCTCTTCATGGCTGCCGAACAGTCGGATCAGAGCAGGGGAAAACGCCGAGCCCAAGACCTCGGCGACGTATATGCCCGAGCCTGCTTTGGCCGTCAGCAACCCTTGTTCTTGCAGTTCCGAAATCGCATCCCGCAGCGACGGCCGCGACACGCCCAGTCGCTCGGCCATTTCACGCTCGGCAGGAAGTCGTTCACCCGGACGCAGGATGCCCCGAAGGATTAGCAGTTCGATCTGTCGAACCACCGCGATCGATAGCTTTTCGGTCTGAATTTTTTGAAAGGGCATCGGGACACTTTTCCAGATTGGTCAAATCATATGACCACGGATTCAGGCCCGGTTCAAGAATGCCTAGAAAGGACATAACATTACTAGGTCAGCAATATTGACATTAATTCATTATCTATTACGCTGCCTCTAAACGGAGGAGCCTTATGTCAACGCCAGATTTGTTTGCGACCAGGGCCTCACGGATGAAAGCCTCAGAGATTCGTGAATTGCTGAAGCTGCTGGATCAGCCGGGGATTATCTCGTTTGCCGGGGGTATTCCCGACCCGGCTTTGTTTCCTGCAGATGCCTTTGCCAATGCGTTCCAATCGTGCCTTGGAGATGGGCCTCATGCGCTCCAATATTCGGTCAGCGAAGGATATCTTCCCCTTCGTGAATGGCTTGTCGGACATATGCAGCAGATCGGAATCGAATGTTCCGCGGAAAACATCCTGATCACCTCGGGTTCGCAGCAAGCGCTGGATTATTTAGGAAAACTTTACCTGTCCCCCGGAGATACAGCTTTGGTTGGCTGGCCGACCTATCTGGGCGCAATCAACGCATTCGACGCATATGAGCCCTGTTTTGATCGGTTGGACTTGAAGGCGAACCGCCGGGCGGCTGAATATGCAGCTGCGTCCGGTGATGGAAAGATCAAATTCGCTTATTTGTCCCCGGATTTCGCAAACCCGACGGGTGAAACTGTTGACCGCGCTACACGTGAGTCACTGCTTGATCTTGCTGAGGACCTGAATATCGCAGTGATCGAGGATGGCGCGTATCAGGCCTTGCGCTATGACGGCGAAGACATTCCGCCGATTCTTGCCTTGGAGCTTGCCCGAAAGGGAACGATCGAGGCGTGCCGGACAGTCTATTGCGGCAGTTTTTCGAAGACACTGTCGCCCGGTTTGCGCGTGGGTTGGGTTGTTGCTTCGCGAGAGGTCATTTCGCAGTTGGTTTTGGTCAAACAGGCGGCTGATCTGCATTCGCCAACGATCAATCAGATGTCGATCAACGAAGTAGCACGTGCTTGTTTCGACACGCACATCTTGCGTGTGCGGGCAACGTATCGCCGGCGGCGCGATGCGATGCTGGACACTTTGCGGCAGGAAATGCCCGAAGGGGTGCAATGGACCAAGCCCGAAGGCGGAATGTTCGTCTGGTTGACCTTGCCTCAAGCACATGACGGAGCCGATCTTTTGTCACGGTCGTTGGAAACGGTACAGCTGGCTTTTGTACCTGGGCGCGCATTTTTTCCTGATGGCTCGGGTCGGAATACAATCCGGTTGAGTTTTTCCAATTCGGACGAGGCCACGATACGAGAGGGTATTAAACGTCTGGGTCAGGTTCTGCGCCACTAGTGGAAAGGGTTTGTTAACCATTCCACCTCACCATAGAGAACATGATCCGATACTTCGCCCTGCTGGTCCTGGCTGCATGTTCGGCGGGCACGCCTCATTTCCGCGATGTGCCCGCGACGCGTGTGGCGGTGAATGGTAGTGTCTTTGATGTGCGCGTGCGCGATGATCTGGCCGAAGCAGTGCGGGTGAACATGCAATACGCCCCGCGGCTCGGGCCGATCCGTGGTCGCGCTGCTCAGGCGATGGCACAGGTTTCGGGGTGCCCAATTCTGGATGTGCTAGGCGATGCCGCTGTGACGGTTGGGGTGTTGGGTTGCGACCGAGAGGTGGGTGAGCGCTTGCTGCAGACTGCGGTGGCCATCCCGAACTACGAATGCGTGGACACAGGTATTTTCGATCACATCGGCGATGGCTACGGTTATCAGGTGTTCGAGTGTACTGCATACTGACATACGCGAATTCCTGCGTATTTTGCCAAGATATTGTGGATAACTTGGGTTGATATCCCATATCCTGCGCAAGTTCGTTGACTCGACCCCAATCCGTTGCGCAGACTTCCAGCGTATAGGAATCACGGGACTCATTGCCTTTGCGTTTTAGCAAACTCAAACTCACCGGCTTCAAAAGCTTTGTCGATCCGACCGATCTGATTATCGCGGACGGGCTGACCGGTGTGGTGGGGCCAAATGGTTGCGGCAAGTCCAACTTGTTAGAGGCGCTGCGTTGGGTGATGGGCGAAAACCGCCCCAAATCCATGCGCGGCGGCGCGATGGAAGATGTGATTTTCGCCGGGGCGGCCACGCGACCCGCGCGCAACTTTGCCGAAGTGGTCCTGACCATGGACAATTCGGAACGGCTGGCGCCTTCGGGGTTCAATGACACCGATCAGTTGGAGATCATCCGCCGGATCACCCGCGATGTGGGCAGCGCCTACAAGACCAACGGCAAGGATGTGCGGGCGCGCGATGTTCAGATGCTGTTCGCGGATGCCTCAACGGGGGCGCATTCGCCCGCGCTGGTAGGGCAGAACCGGATCGCCGAGCTGATCAACGCCAAACCCCGAGCGCGGCGGCGTATTCTGGAAGAGGCCGCCGGGATCTCGGGTCTCTATCAACGTCGGCATGAAGCCGAGCTGAAGCTGAAGGGCACGGAATCCAACCTGACTCGCGTTGATGACGTGTTGGAACAGTTGGGCACGCAGCTGGCGCAATTGGCGCGTCAGGCCCGTCAGGCTGCGCGCTATCGCGAGATTGGTGAACAGCTGCGGCAAGCCGAAGGGATGCTGCTGTACCGACGCTGGAAAGAGGCCGACATGGCCCGTCAACAGGCCGAGGAAAAGCTGCGCGACCGGATTACTGAGGCCTCGCGCGCCGAGGCCGAGGCGCGCGCCGCCGCTGCCAAACGCACCGAGATCGAAGAAACCCTGCCGCCCCTGCGCGAGGAAGAGGCCATCGCTGCGGCCGTGTTGCAACGTCAGCAGGTGCAGCGCGACCAGCTTTCAGATCAGGAAACCCGCGCGCGTCAGACGATTGAAACCCTGACCAACCGTATTCAACAACTTGGCAATGATATCGAGCGTGAAAGCGGTTTGAACCGTGACGCGGGCCAGATGATCGAACGTCTGGAATGGGAAGCCCGCGAGCTGGCCAAGGCGGCTGAAGGTCACGATGACAAGGTGGCCGAGGCGGCGGAAATCGCGCGCGAGGCGGCCTCGGTGCTGCAGGACCGCGAGGATCACCTCTCGCAACAGACCGAGGATATGGCCCGTCTTGTCGCCCGTCACCAATCGGCGCAACGTTTGGTCGAGGACAGCCGCAAAACGCTGGCCCGGTCCGAGGGCGAAGAAGAAAAGGCGCGCGGTGCCGTGAATGACGCGCGTGAGGCGTTGACTCGCGCGGCCGAGGCGTTCGAGGCCGCGCAAGAGGATGAAGAAGAAGCCCGCGAGGCCGCCGAGGCCGCCGAAGAAGCGCTGGCCGCAGCCGATGAGCTGCGTAGCGAGACGCAAGCGCGTGAGGCTGAAGCCCGCGCGCAACGGTCCGAGGCAGAGGGTGAGTTGGGGGCCATTCGGGCTGAGACCACCGCTTTGGCCAAGCTGGTTGAACGTGACACCGCTGAGGGGGGGCAGGTGATGGACCTGCTGCGCGTTGCTCCGGGCTATGAAAAGGCGCTGGGTGCCGCGCTGGCGGATGATCTGCGCGCGCCTTTGGTCGACGGTGACGGGCCGTCGGGCTGGGTGGAGGTCGCGGAGTACGACGCGGATCAGCCCTTGCCTGAAGGAGCTGAACCTTTGGCGCTGCATGTGTCGGGCCCAGATCGCCTCAGCCGTCGGATCGCGCAGATCGGATTGGTTGACGGGGACCAAGGCGCACGGCTGCAGGCGGCGTTGAAACCCGGTCAGCGGCTGGTGTCGCGCTCGGGCGATCTGTGGCGCTGGGACGGGTTCCGCGCCTGGGCCGAGGACGCGCCGAGTGCAGCCGCGCTGCGGTTGGAACAGCTGAACAAGCTGGAAGCGCTGAAACAGGAACTGGCCCGGACCGAGGCGCAGGCCGATGGCGCGCGGGCGGCGCATGAGGCGCTGTCACAGCAACTGGCCGACGTGACTGAAGCTGACCGCCGCGCGCGTGAGGCACGCCGTGCCGCCGACCAGCGCATGGCGGAAACCGCACGGCAACTCAGCCGGGCTGAGGCGGATCGCAATCTGGCGCAGGGCAAGCTGGAAACCCTGACGCTGGCCGTGGATCGCCACAAGGAAGACGCCATGTCCGCACGCGCCCAACTGCGCGAGGCCGAGGGCGCGCTGGCCGGATTGGGCGATCTGGACAGCGCCCGTGCGCAGGTCGAAGACATCAAACAAACGGTCGAGGCCGCGCGGATCACCATGCTGACCCACCGCTCGACCCATGACGAATTGCGCCGCGAGGGCGAAGCACGGACCCGTCGCAGCCAGGAGGTCAAGAAAGACCTCAGCGGTTGGAAGCACCGGTTGGAGACGGCGGAAAAACGCATCTCGGAACTGGCTGAGCGCAAGGAAAGCTCTGAGGAGGAGCTGACCGACGCGATGGCCGCCCCCGGCGAAATCGCTGAGGCGCGCGAGGAACTGAACGAATTGATCGAAGCTGCCGAAGCGCGCCGGGCAGAGGCTGCTGACAAGCTGGCTCAAGCCGAGGCTCAGCAGCGCGAATGGGTGATGGCCGAACGTGATGCGGAACGTCTGGCCTCGGAAGCGCGCGAAAGCCGGGCCGCCGCCGAGGCGCGCTGTGACGCCGCCAAGGAAAGCGTGACCGCCGCTGCGGAACGCATCGCCGAGGATCAGCAGCTGACGCCAAACCAGTTGTTGAATCAGCTGGACGTGAACCCCGACCAGATGCCCGCCGCCGACGCGCTGGAGGCCGAGGTTAACCGCCACAAACGCCAGCGCGACGCGATGGGGGCAGTGAACCTGCGGGCCGAAGAGGACAGCAAAGAAGTCCAGGAAGAATTCGACACGCTGAACAGCGAAAAGGCCGATCTGGAAGAGGCGATCAAAGCCCTGCGCAGCGGCATCGCCAGTCTCAACCGTGAAGGTCGCGAGCGTCTACTGACCGCGTTTGAACAGGTGAACTCGAACTTTGCCATGCTGTTCAAACACCTGTTCGGCGGCGGTGAGGCCAATCTGGTCATGGTTGAAAGCGACGATCCGCTGGATGCGGGGCTTGAGATTATGTGCCAGCCACCGGGCAAGAAACTCTCGACGCTCAGCCTGCTCTCGGGCGGTGAACAGACTCTTACTGCAACCGCGCTGATCTTTGGTGTGTTCCTTGCCAACCCCGCACCGATCTGTGTGCTGGACGAGGTCGATGCGCCTCTGGACGATGCTAACGTGACGCGTTTCTGCGACCTGCTGGATGAGATGTGCCGCCAGACCGACACGCGGTTCCTGATCATCACCCACCACGCGGTGACGATGGCACGGATGGACCGGCTTTTCGGTGTGACCATGCAGGAACAGGGCGTTAGCCAGCTGGTTTCGGTCGACCTGAAAAAGGCCGAACAGATGGTCGCCTGATCTGTCACTGCAACGTTATGCCTGTTGCAGGGCAGTTCGGTCTAGACTGACTTTATGACGCGCTTTTTGATCCTCGCCTTGCTGAGTGCTGGCCCCGCCCTTGCCGCCGAATGGCCCACCAAACCCGGAGACGTCCCCCTGTCGCCCGAAGAACTGGATGCCTTGGCTGGACGCACGCTGACCTTCTTTGATGACGGGCAGGCCAAATTTTCGGCTGGAGGCGCATATTCCTACACCTACGCCAGCGGAGACGCCGCCTTTGGCACCTATTCCATCGCCGAGGACGGCAGCGTCTGCATCGTTTACCGCAACGGGTTCGGTCGCTGCGATCTGTACGTGCGCAGCGGCGACCGGCTGATCCTGATTGACGAAAAAGGGGATCGATATCCGGTCCGGCCGGAATGAACCGGATCGGGTGTATCCCTGTTCACATGCCTTTCGGCCACGAAAAAAACGAACAAGACGCCCTTGGCGGATACTCGGTCTGAAGGAAATCCCATCATAGGTGTCGGTTGACCCGAAGCGCAGGGACTTTTTTCCAAGTCGTTAGTGCTTGTTGAACGAACCGCTGTCTGAGGCTCAGGTTTCCGTGCATTGCAGCTCCAAACCACGCTTTCAGCTGAGCGTTATGCTTTTCAGCATATTTGGGTGGGTTTCAGGTGTGGATATGATGCGCGCTGTGTGTTGAATTGGCATTTCCCGCGTTGTTCTACTCAACAGGCTTTGCGAGAACTAACCGTTTTTCTTAACTGGTTATATCTTCGCGGTAGTAAATGTCGCGTCCGATATCAATACAAACAAAGTCATCCGGAACCGGAATCATCGCGCGTAGAAACGAATGTGGGTAAGCGAAGAAATTGAAGTGTGGATTGAAAGTATACAGGTATTCTCGTTCGCGCGGAACGATGATAATCAGTCTCTTACGAGTGATGCGACGTAGTTCGGCAATCGCTGCGCGGTAATCCAGAATATGTTCGATGACATGAGTGCAAACCACGTTGTCGAATTCACCGTCCTCAAAAGGCAGTTCCTCGATGCGAGCTGAAATGCCTTCGATACCTTCCAATGCGGCGGCATCATCTACTACGAAATCTACTCCAACCTTACGGGTCAGGCCGGGGTGACGCTCAGCCAGTCTGGTCAGTAGCGCGCCGGTGCCACATCCGACATCGCAGATTGATCCTTCGACCAGTTCTTGCGCAATCTTGTTGATACACTTGTCAGAGCAGTCAGTCTCGTCATGAACCCTTGGATGTTCGCGGTAGAGTGCTTCGTACTCATCATTGGTCAGAAAAGGGGCGCGACTACGGAAATCGGCAAGCCGCGATATGTGCTTTCCCCAGGCTAATTCGGCCAGAATGCGGAACAAAGCGGAGTCTCGAACAAACGCGGGAAGGATGTCCTCGAGAACGAAGCGCAGTTTGTTGGTTGTTTCTCGTCGCATTGGGTTTCGGCTTGGGTTTGGTCAATTACCACATCCGTTATACGTCCGATCCGAAGTGGGTCCAGAGGCTGGCGATCTTCATTGACAGAAGAGGAGGCGATCGAATGCATTTGCTGCGATTAGGCAACATTCTTCCGCGACGGGAGCCTGCTAGCGGCAAACGTCTTGCTGAACAGTATTGCCAGGCCCAACCTGCAACCGCATTTGGACACGGGACTTGTTGTTTTGAAAACTGTAGAACCCGAAAGGACTCTGCCTGCCAGCTTGCGAGTGGCGGTGATATTGCCAAGTTACAATGAAAGTGTGGCGATCGGTCCGACAGTGACAGCATTTCAGGATGCTTTGCCAGATGCTACCATTTATGTCTTTGACAATAATTCTACTGACAACACAGCGCAGGTGGCCAGAGAAGCAGGCGCTGTTGTAGGGTTTGAGGCCAGCCCGGGGAAAGGTAGCGTTGTCCGCCGGATGTTGGCCGACATTGACGCGGACGTTTATGTCATGGCTGATGGCGATGCCACCTATGACGCGGCCAGCGCACCGGCCCTGATAGAGCGGCTCGTGTCCGGGAATTTTGACATGATCACCGGAAATCGGAGCAGTACAGAGCAAGCGGCCTACCGTCCAGGACATCGGTTCGGAAATCGAGTTTTAACAGGTTTGGTTGAATGGTTATTCAAATGTAAGGTCGGAGATTTGCTTTCAGGATACCGCGTGTTCAGTCGCCGCTTTGCAAAGACTTTTCCTGCTCATTCCCGTGGTTTCGACATCGAAACCGAATTAACGGTTTTTGCGTTGCAACTCAGGCTTCCGATTGATGAGATGGACACTCCCTATCGGGCTCGCATGGAGGGTTCGAACTCCAAACTATCCTCTGTTGCCGACGGTTTTAGGATCCTGCGAATGATAGGGCTGATGCTGAAGGAAGAAAAGCCTATGCAGTTCTTTTCAGTGATCGCAGCGTGTGCATTTCTGCCGTCTCTGGTGGTTTTTGCCTCGGTCTTCCGGGAGTTTCTGGAGACTGGCCTTGTCGAACGAATCCCGTCACTGTTTACGGCGCTTTCAGGTTTCGTGATCGCAGTTTTATCCTTTGTTTGCGCTGTGCTTCTTGACACTGTTGCGCGGGGGAGGAGGGAAGCGCGACGCATTGCTTACCTTAGCTATCCGCCACCTTGGAATTCTTCTGCCTCGACGTGGTCGGACGTTACCGAAACAAGATCAAACGCGGGGCAATGAAATTGAACGCCAATGCTGAAATGGCGGCAGGTGTCAGGGGGAATTCTGGAGATAATAGTTTAGTATCAATTTGTTGAGCCGTCATCCTGTAAGCGGAAAAACTGATGGCAAGACCAAATGACATTGACCTAGGTGATAGCGCGTCAAATACCGCCTATCCTTGTTCGATGATCCGAACAGGTGAGGATATGCACGAAAAACAAAAAGCAACTGACGCCTCAGGTGTAATCGCATTTGTAGTGTTTTTTTCACTCGTTGCGGTGCGGCAGATATTGCGTGCGCCCGAAGCTACAGAGTTGTTGCTGGATCTAGACAACGATGCCGCCATGCGTCTTGTCATAGTGCGCGATTTTTTGGCAGGGCAGGGATGGTTTGATTTGGTGCAATACCGTCTTGGGGTTGATGGCGGTACGCTTATGCATTGGTCGCGCTTGGTCGACTTGCCAATTGCCGGATTGATTTTACTTTTCGAAGTTTTTTTTGATCGCGCCTATGCTGAGTACCTCTCTTTGCTCATCTGGCCACTTGTCACACTTGCGGCGGCTATGTTGGTATCCGCAAAGATCATGTTTGCTTTGGCTGGTGGTTCCGCGCTTTTTTATACTGCCGTTTTGTTCAGTATCATCATCGGCTTCGATGGCAGGTTCCAGCCGGGAAGTATCGACCACCACAACGTCCAGATGGTTCTATTGCTGACTGCCCTTCTGGCGATGGTTTCGCCATTTGGAAGTATCAGGCGTTTGATTGCTGGCGGCATTGCGATTTCGGTCAGCCTAGCCATTGGTATCGAAAACCTTCCTCTGCTAGCCGTGATATGTTTTTGCATTGCCGGTGCTTGGGTCTACCACGGTAAATCCCGACAAAGGCAGGTCATGTACATATGTGCGGGAATTGGCTTGGGCATGTGCGTGATTTTCCTGCTGTCAGCTCCTGCCGCGGCTTATGCGGGCGGGTTTTGTGATGCGTTGTCGCGCGACCTTGCAGCCCCTGTCATTCTAAGCAGCGGTACTCTCTTCATTCTTGCCTTAAAAACACCCGAACGTGCATGGCAAAGGGTGTTGCGTCTTGCTGTTACCTTCGCAGCTGTTGGTTTAGTGTCAATCGCGTTTTTTCCGGCGTGCACACAAAACCCGTTGGATGGGCTTGACCCAGACCTAAAAATATTTTGGCTGGACCATGTCTCAGAAACAGGCGGCCTGCTCGATATTATCAACGGTGTCGCTGGGTATAACGATGTCTATATCGTGTATTACGTCGCAGGGTTCTTTGGTCTGCTCGCCAGTTTATTCCAAATCAGGGCGGATCGGGCTAGGCGCACAGAGTGGATATCATTTTCTATCCTGCTTGGCGTAGCCTTGGCGATTACTGTGTATCAGATTCGTGGTTCTCTTGGCCTGTTGGTACTTTCGGTGTTCCCGTTGGTGAAATGTGTTACCCAAGCGCGTTGTGTCTTACGACGCCGTTTTGGCGAGTTTTCTCTTGTATTGATATGGATTCCTTTGCTTGCGATCTTGCCGGGGGTTTGGGGGTACGGTTTTTCGGTTTATGTCCGACTTTTTCCGACCACTGACTATGCATCAGTACCTGAATACGGTGGGAACGTTGCTTTGGGCGAATGCTGGACGCAGGAATCGGTCGCTGCGCTAGCCGGATTGCCGAAAGGTACGGTCGCGGTCAGTTGGGACTTTGGAACCAACGTTCTGGTCAACACCCCCCATAGAGTTTTGGCGGCGCCATATCATCGAAACGGTTCGGGAATACTGGCACAAACCCGACTTTCGATTGCCAAGGATGCCGAAACGGCGAAAGAAATAATTGAAGAACATGGCGTGACCTACGTTGTGACATGTGGCCATGACTCGGTATTGTTAGGGTTGTCTCGAATTGGGTATTCGGGATTCAGCCTGGATTTAAAATCGGGAAGTGTCCCAGACTTTCTGGAACTGATCCGAACGCCGGAAACTTCTACGATGACTGTCTATGGCGTGCGCTAGCACTGCCCGGTGGCCATTTTCAAACTCCTAGAACCGCTTCGACCTTGTCCAAAGTTGCTGTGCTGACAGCTACGCCATTTGCCTGCGCCGTGGCGCGGTTGGCGGCTCGGCTGTCTCCTGGAAGGTGAGCGCCGTCCTGGGATCGGATCGCGTCAACCAATTCGCCAAGACCAGAGGCAAATGCGCCTTGCGACGTAGCCGCTGGATCAATGGCAATGAAAAACTGCCCGGTTTTGGGTGGTCCGCCAACAGTACCTGAAAACGGAGATGCGTTAAGGCCAAGAGTGGCACCCGTAAGCGCGGCAGCCAAAACCTCGGTCAATAGGGCGACGCCGACACCCTTATAACCTCCGGACGGTGCCATCGACCCTTTCAATCCAACTGCCGGGTCTGTTGTTGGATTGCCGTCTGCGTCCAGCGCCCAGCCTACCGGGATCGGTTTGTCTTCTCGGGCGTGTTTCATGACTTCGCTTTTCGCAATGGTGCTGGCGCTTTGGTCGATCACCAGCGAAGGTTGCCCGTTCGCGCCCGGAGCCGCGATCGAGAACGGATTAGTCCCGACCACAGGTTTTGATCCCCCGGACGGAGCGATCGAGGCCGGCGCGTTGGTGAAGCCCAACCCGACCAGACCAGCCTGTGCAATCCGGAAGGTGTGATATCCCAGAACACCGCAATTGTAGCTGTTGCGAAGGGCGAGCGCCGCTATTCCCTGTTCGCGGGCGGCAGGCAGCAGCGCCTCGAACCCCAAATCAATTGCGGGATGCGCAAATCCCGTGGCGGCGTCCACGTTCACAACACCCGAACGTGGGCGTGACAGCACCGGTTGGGCGGCACCGTCGACTTTCCCGCATTGAACATGCTCGCAGTAGATCGGGATGTAGGCAAGCCCGTGGCTAGAGACGCCGTCTGCTTCGGTTGCAGCAGTTGCAACCGCCAAGGGGCGCGCATTTGCTTCGGTCGTACCAGCGGCAACGAGGGCGCGAAAAGCCAGATCTTCGATCTGGGTCAATGTCAGGGTGCGGGTCTCGGTCATTTTGGGTCTCATCAATCGTTGTCAGACAGACCCGCTCCGGCCCCGCGCAGGCGGGAGTCCTCGGTTGCGGGGGCATAGGTGAAGTGGGCAAGGCGATTCAGCTCGGACCAGTCTGCAGGGTCGGGCGTGGCACGTGTGCACTGAGGATGGGTTTGGATCATTATCCCGCCCCGCTTTATTGTGATCTGGCTTGCCTGTTCGGGGACCGAAAAGGCCGTGGTGAGGGCAAACCCATCGGTCACAAACTGTGTCTTATCCATTGTCACGGAAACGGGGGTATCCAAAAACCGCGCCACGTTGGCTGCGAAAGGCAAAAGTAAAACCGGGAAGACAATGTCCTGCAACGTGATGTCTTCTTTGCGCAACTCAGCAGCTTGGTCCGAAAGGTGTGCTCCTGCGGCAATTGGGCACTCAGCTACGGGCAAACTTGGTTGCGCGCTTTGTAGTTTCGCCAGTTTTGCTAACGCCCCGATCCCGTCCATGCCCTGAGCACAAAGCCAGCGAGTAGCCTTGGCGGCCTCTTCCGCGGGACCCCAGCTATGTCCGACACCGCGCATTGCCCGTTTGGCAGTGGCTTCGACCTCGTTCAGTGACAGGTTCATTGTAGCGCCTCGGGGTAAACCCAAAGATCTGCGTTTTCTGTGTTCAGTTCGTCCGGGTAGGGCGCGCCCGAATACATGCAGATGCGAACCCACCGGTCCGAGCGCGGGTCGAACTGTGTTGCTCCAAAGAATGATAGTTTTGCCCTTAGCATGTCGATGGGCAACACGTTTGCACTGATTGTGTTGTCGCGGATTTCTCCATACGGGGCGACGCGACCGATCTGCGCGCGTCTTATGGTGTGGCGATGTTCCGGATGGTGCAGGAGAAACGCGGCAATCTTGTCTGTGTCCGCCCAATCCTCAAGGGCGCGATAGGCAGCGGCCGCGTCCCGTGCAGGGGCCAGAGGTTGTTCGTACTCCGCGATTGGTTCTTCGAAACGTTCGCCAAGGCGGGGTTCCAGCTTTTCTTCGGACACGTACCATGCGCGGGCGCAGTTGGCTTGTTCCTGCCAGTCAAGATCAAGCGCCCAGTCAAAACTCTGCCGGATCAGCGCGCGCACTTGTGCGACGCTCATACTGCCGTCGATCATCTGCGCGCCTGCGTTGCTGTCGGCCATGCAATCGACCAGACCGTCGACCAAATCGCCATAAGGTTCCAGAATTAGCGAGGCCAGCAATTCTTGCCCCTCTTCGCTCAGATGATCCTCGGACCAGCAGATAAGAGCGTCCCATGGGTGGTGTTCGGTCAGGTCGCGCTGGGTCAGCTCGGCGGTGAGCATGTCCAGATCAGTTCTGAGCGCGGCCAGTTTGTCGATTTGAACCGGATGATCCGAGCGCCACCACGACACCGATAGTCTGCTGCGTTCGAAAATCGCGCGGAACTGCGCCATGCGGTCCGGTGTGGCGTGTGGCACGGACCGCACCCGCGCGATGGCTTCTTCGCGAACCATGATCCAGTTGTTGAACAGAACGGGGTGATTAATGATGAACGGCGCCATTCCCAGACCGGTCGAATTGCCGATGCCCAGCCACTGCGCAATCGCCGGATCCAGACTGGCTGTTTCATCGCCCCCTTTGGCCTGCGCCATGTGCTGCACCAGATCGCGCACGAAGGTGCGAGTCAGATAGACCGAAAGCATCTCGGTCTGGAAAGGCGCGCTTAGTTCCGGGCGGTCGGCGGTTGTCTCACGATCAGCCGCCCCGAACTTGCCCGAGCCATATACGGCCGTGGTGCGCATCAGGTAGCCCACCTTATAGATCTGCTCGGGGTCCGGCTGTTTGCCTGCTGCCAGAGCGTCGACCACATGCGCCCAAAGCCGGACCGAACGGTTGGCGCGAGACAGAGACAACTCGTTTTCGCTGACCCGACCGGCCTCTTGCAGGGGGACGTTTTGGGAAAGACGTTCGATGTCTTCGGTCGTAGGGATGCCATCGAACAGGGTAAAAGTGGCGTCCCAAGCCTCGGCTATCACGCGGTCGGAGCGTTGCTCGGGCGGCAGGTCATGAGCGAAAGCAACCAGTGAATAAGCGCGCTCGGGGCCATGCGCGGTATAGACCGCATGACCCACCCCGTTCGTGTCGATGTCAAAAACGGGCCGGGTAAAACGCCAGTTCTCGCGGGCCATCCGCCGGGTCAATTGCCGCATGAAACTGAGGCGACATTGGTGCAGCGACCCCAATCGCGACAGCCGCATGACCTGCGCGGGGTCGCGTCTGGCGATTTGGGGGTGCGTATCAGTCATGCGCGTGGCCCGAAGTTTTCAGCAAAGAAACGATACCAGTTGCCGCCCATGATACCTGAAACCTCATCTTTGTTCATACCCACGGAACGTAGTCCGGATTCGATATTCCCAAAATCGCGGTTGTCCTGAAACCAGCTGGGCATGGGTGGAAATCCGGGGGCCGAGGCCGAGCCTTCGCCATAGTCGATTTCTTTCGTCCAGCGCCCGACGCGCATCCACTCGACCACGCTGTCGGGTTGGTCCTGACACAGGTCAGTGCCGATCCCCAGATGTTGGACGCCGTATTTGTCGGCGGTGCGGGCGATCATCTCGCAGAAGCTATCCAGCGTGCAGGCTGATTTGTCTTTCAGATGATGCGGATAGACCGAAAAGCCGAGCATCCCGCCATGGTCCGTCACCGCGCGGATCACCGCATCGCGCTTGTTGCGCAGCGCAGGCGACCAGTCGTGCGGATTGGCGTGAGTGATGGCGATGGGACGCTCGGACAGTTCAGCGGCCTCGATTGTGGATCGGTCAGCCGAGTGACTCATATCCACGACAAGGCCCACGCGGTTCATCTCTTTGATCACCTGCTTGCCCATGCGGGTGATGCCGGTATCTTCGGCCTCATAGCAGCCGGTGGCCAGCAGGGATTGGTTGTTATAGGTCAACTGCATGAACCGGGCACCCAGATCGTGCAGGATTTCGACCAGACCGATATCGTCTTCGATGGGCGAGGGGTTCTGAAAGCCGAAGAAAACAGCCGTCCGTCCGGTTTCGCGCGCTGTGTCGATGTCGCTGGCCCAACGGCTTTTCATGATCAGGTCGGGGAATTGCTCGAACCAGCGGTTCCACTTTTCAAAGTTCAGGACGGTTTCGCGGAAATTCTCATGATAAGAGATGGTGACGTGGATCGCATCCACGCCACCTTCGCGCAGTTGTCGGAAAATCTTTTCCGACCAGTTGGCATATTGCAGCCCGTCGATGCGCATCAGACCGGCGTCCCGGCGCTGATATAGGCGGTTTTGACGGTGGTGTAGAACTCAGCTGCCGCTTTTCCCTGTTCGCGGGGGCCGTAAGAGCTGTCGCCGCGTCCGCCGAAGGGGACGTGATAGTCGGTTCCGGCGGTCGGCAAGTTCACGGTGACCACGCCCGTGCGAGCGTTTCGGCGGAAATGCGTGGCGCGGGCGAGGCTTTGGGTCACGATTCCCGAAGTCAGGCCGAAATTGGTGTCGTTGACGATGCTCAGCGCCTCATCATAGCTGCCAACCTTGATTACGCTGGTCAGCGGCGCGAACATTTCTTCGCGGTTGATGCGCATGTCGTTGGTGGTGTTCAGGAACACCCCAGGCGACATGTAGAATCCGTCATGAGGCATCTCCAGCCGCGCGCCGCCACAGGCCAGTTCGGCGCCCTCAGACTTGCCCAGATCGACATAGGCGAGGTTTTCCTGCAACTGCTGCTCGCTGACGACCGGCCCCATCTGGGTGCCATCCTCCAGCGCGTGACCGACTTTCATCGCTTGCGCACCGGCGACCAGTTTCTCGACGAACGCATCATGGACGCCCGCATGAACAACCAGCCGCGACGAGGCAGTGCATTTCTGCCCGGTGCCTCCAAACGCGCCACCCAGCGCCAGCGTCACCGCCAGATCAAGATCGGCGTCGTCCATGACGGCCAGCGCGTTCTTGGACCCCATCTCCATCTGCACCTTGGTCAGGTTATGGATGGCCGCTGCCGCAATCCCTTTTCCCACCGGCACCGACCCGGTGAATGAAATCGCGTTCACCTTGGGGCTTTCCACCAGACGCTGACCGATGCTGCGCCCCGATCCCATCACCAAACTGAACAGGCCCTTGGGGATATCCTGCCGTTCAATGATCTCGGTTAAAGCTACAGCCGATGCAGGGGTGATGTTAGCAGGCTTCCATACCACCGCGTTGCCGTAGCACAGCGCTGGTGCGATTTTCCATGAGGCGGTCGCAGTGGGAAAGTTCCATGGGCTGATGATGGCGACGACACCCACGGGTCCGCGCCGCACGTCAATCTCAACGCCGGGGCGGACAGAGTCGGCATTCTCACCGATCTGACGCAGACACTCGGCTGCGTAGTAGGTAAAGAACTGTCCCGCGCGATAAACCTCGCCTTTACCTTCGGCCAGCGGTTTGCCTTCCTCGCGCGACAGCAGCGTGCCCAACTCCTCGGCGCGGGCCATCAGCTCGTTGCCGATGGCGTTCAGAACAGTTTGCTTGCGTTCAGGCAGATACGTCGCCCACTCAGCCTGCGCAATGCGCGCCTGCTCTAGCGTTGCGTCCAACTGGTCCACGCTGGCTTGGGCGAACATGCCGACAAGATCGCTCAGATCCGACGGGTTGCGGTTTTCGATTTCAGAGTCACCAGCCAGCCAGTTGCCGGCAATCAGGTTCAGTTTGGTCACACCACGCCTCAGAGAAAACAAGAGTTACACAGAGCATGGCTTTTTCGTTTGTCATCAGTCAAATTCAAACAGGTGAAGAAAACTTCAGGAAAATTGAAGTATGGCGATTAAGATCGAAACCTTGCGATGTTTTTGTACCGTGGTTCAATCCGGAAACTTGACCGAGGCTGCGGACCGATTGGGGCGAACTCAGTCAGCCGTTTCCATGACACTTAAGCAACTTGAAGGCCATTTGGGTCGCAAACTGTTCGAAGGCGAACGCAAGAATCGTCTTTCCCCTTTGGGAGAGCAAGTTTTTGAGCTTGCGTTGAGGCAGGTGCGTCAGTTCGATCAAGCCGTAGGTGACATTGAAGCCGTAGCTTCGGCCGAGCAGGGGTTACTGCGAATCGCATCGGTGCCATCAGTCGCCGCGCTGGTGTTTCCGCGTGTTCTGAGGCACCTGATACAACGCTTTCCTGGGGCGAAGGTTGATCTGCGGGACACTGACACGCAGCAGGTCCTGGATGCATTGGTCGAAGGGAAGGCGGATATCGGAATTGCCTCGGGGCATCACGCGCTGAACGGTTTTCATACCAAGCCCTTGTTACAAGACCGGTTCGGGCTGGTCTGTGCTGCCGATCACCCGCTGATCCGGCAGGTTGAACCCCCGTGTATTGCCGATCTGGGGACCGTGCCGTTCATTCGAAACAGCCTGTGCGACCTGATCACGTCGCCGCAGTTTCACCAAGCGATTGATCAGGCTGACATCACGATCCGCAACACACATTCTTTGATTACGATGGTCAGGACGGGCAATTGGGCGACGGTCTTGCCTCAAACGGTGGCAGAGTTCATTCCCGAAGCCACCGCCTTTCGCGAGATAAAAGACCTGCCGGATCAAAGGCAGGTCTTTTTGTACGTCAAAGAACGGTCACGTTTTCCCGAACTGACCGAGGCCGCAGAGCACCTCATTCTCGCATATGATGCTTAGGGCTTCTATTTTTTGACGTCGCCCGCAAACCGCGCGGCGTTTTCTTTGGCAAAGGCCGACGCATCGGCGCTTGAGTCCCAGAATTGGGGGTTTGCCTTGGGAATGGTCAACGCTTTCTGAACGGCGGGCCGGGCGTCGATGCGTTCGAACCAGGCGTTCAGATGAGGTAGATCGTCCACCTTGACCCGTGCCCAGACATAGGCCCGCGCCCACGGGTAAAGCATCATATCGGCAATGGTGTATTCATCTGCGGCGATCCAGTCGCGCCCTTCAAGCCGTGTGTCCATAACCTCTAGCAGGCGGCGGCTTTCATCAACATAACGGCGGATGGAGAACGGTTCGTCGTGCCCATTGGGGGCGGCGATATGTTGGAAATACATCGCCTGTCCCATCATGGGCCCGATATGACCGACCTGAAAGAAAACCCATTGCATGACTTCGGATCGTTTGATCGGGTCTTCCGGCAGGAACTTTCCGTATTTTTCGGCCAGGTGCCACAGGATCGCGCCGCTTTCGAATATGGCGCGCCCCTCGGACCGGTCATAAATCGTCGGTATTTTACCGTTGGGATTCAGCGCCAGATAATCTGGCGCTTTTTGTTCTTGTTTGGAAAAGTTGATATGGGTGAGGTCGTAAGGAATTCCGGCCTCTTCCAGAAAAATGACCGGTTTATAACCGTTCATCGTTCCTGCGGTGTACAGGTGAATATCAGGCTGCGACATCGTCTGCCTCGGCGAATGTAGAAATCAGATGCGTCTGGAATCGGGCAAAATCTGCCTCGATCGTCGGGTTCTTCATAACATCAAACGCGGCAAAAGTTGGCAGAGGCTTCATCGCCATGAATTTCGCCGTTAGGTGCAGCGGTTTCAGCAGGTCATCTACGGTATCGCCGGCAAAGAAGGGCTCGGTCGGGTTGTCGAACGCTTCGACCGGGGCGTTGAACGTGACTGACAGCATATAGCTTTTGTCGTGCAAAACGCCGCCCATACCGTAGTTGGACTTAGGGGCGTCACTGGTGCGCCCATCGCCATGCGCAAACCGTCCATCCATGGCCGAGGTATAGACCTCGTCCATGTATTTCTTGAAGACCCACGGCACGCCCATCCAGTTCACCGGGAATTGCATGATGACAGTGTCCGCCCACAAGTGGTTCGCGACTTCTGTATCGACATCATAGCCTTCGGCGACCGTAGTCACCCGGACATCATGGCCCAGCGTGCGCAACTGGGTGCTGGCTTGTTCGGTCAGGCTGGCGTTCAGAGCACCGGGGGCCGCTTCATAAGGCTGTGTGCCGTTGAGGATCAGGATATTGCTCATGTCTATGCCCTTTTTCCAATCTTGGGAATGTCGTGTCGAAGCAGTTGGGGGTGGCGGAGATAAAAAGCAACCAGTATACTTTTAGTAACCTTCTTTTTCATAAGGGATATGCCATGCGTGCAAAGGTCAGTCAGGATAATCGGGGGCGAAAACAAGTGGCAGAAGCCTGCCTCGAGCCTTGCTCGGTCGAGCGCGGGATGCGGATCATCGGCGGTAAGTGGACGGGTTCGATCCTATGGCACCTGAAAGACGGGCCCGTGCGATTCAATGACTTGTCCCGCATGATTGCAGGTGCCAGCAAAAAGATGATCACCGAGCGTTTGCGTCAGCTTGAGGCACAAGGTTTAGTGAAGCGACACGTGCTACAGACATCTCCCGTTTCAGTCGAATACTCTGTCACCGAGCTTGGCCGCAGCGCGCTGGGCATTCTGGACGATTTGAGCAAGTGGAGCGAGACTTTGCCTGCGGCCGTCGTTTCAGACATCGGTTAATAGTTCGGAAATTTTCGAAACTAATATACGATGATATCAAATACATGTATTTGTCCTCCGTAGGGCTTGATGGGTGTTGTGTCACCATGCTTCACTTTTCTGGCCAATCCGGCGCGTCGAGCCGCTGGCCAAAAAATCCGGGGAGTTAGAGCTTCCCGAGACTGTTTGTAAGGTGCGGGACCGGCATTTGCCGAAAGAACAGCATCGCGAACGCCCAACATGGAGATATCAGATGAAGAAACTCACCACACTTATGGGAAGTGCAGCAGCTCTTGCCGCAGGTCCCGCGCTTGCCGCAGATATCGTGATCGGTGTGCCAAACTGGGCATCGGTGAACGCCACGGCGCATATCCTTGAAGTTGTGATCGAAGAAAACCTGGGCTTGGACGTAGAGCTTCAGAACGGCACCAACCCGATCGTGTTCGAGGCGATGGATTCTGGCGCGATGCATGTCCACCCCGAGGTTTGGATGCCGAACCAGCAGAACCTGCACGACACCTATGTCAAAGATAACGGCACCGTGGTTATGAACGAAAACCCGGTTCAGGCCGAGCAGGGCATGTGTGTGCCCACGGCGACAGCTGAAAAATATGACATCAAGTCCATCGACGATCTGAGTGATCCGGACAAGATGGCAATCTTTGACACTGACGGCAACGGAACGCCCGAGGTTTGGATCGGTGCGCCGGGCTGGGCTTCGACCGTGGTCGAAAAAATCCGGGCCAAGTCCTATGGCTATGATCAGATTTTCGATCTGACCGAGTACGAAGAAACCATCGCCTATGCGAATCTGGCCAACGCCGCCAAGGCCGGCGATCCGTGGATCGGCTTCTGCTACAGCCCGCACTACATCTTTGTGACACAGGACCTGACCGTTCTGGAAGAGCCCGCCCATGATCCGGCGACCTGGACCATCGTGCAGCCCACAGATGATCCCGACTGGCTGGATAAATCCGAGGCATCCTCGGCCTGGAACGGCGCCACGCTGCACCTTCACTACGCCAAGGAGCTGGAAGACGCCTACCCCGAGGTGGCCGCTCTGTTCCGCAACTACCAAATGCAGGGTGACGACCTGAGCGCGATGGGCAAGGCCCTGGCTGTGGACAATGTGGAAGCAGCAGACTTTGCCCGCGAATGGGTGGCCAACAACGAGGATACCGTTCTGAACTGGCTGACCAACTAAGACGCATTCCCAGGGGGCCGTCGCGACCAGTTCGCGGCGGCCCTTTGCATATAGATCGGGGAAAACCCCGCATATGAGGGGCAAATGGACGAACCTGTCGTAAAACTTGAAAATGTCTGGAAAATCTTTGGCGCGCGCGCTGAAGAGGCCATGGCGGCTGTGCGCAGCGAGGGTATTGGAAAACCCGAGGTGCTTGAACGCTTTAACTGTGTCGTAGGTGTGCAGGGCGCAACCTTCGAGGTGCCGCGTGGCGAAATTTTCTGCATCATGGGCCTGTCAGGGTCCGGCAAATCCACTCTGGTTCGACATGTGAACCGGCTGATCGAACCGACTGCGGGTAAGATCGAGATCATGGGGCAGGATGTCTCAAAAATCTCGGAATCCGAATTGCGTCGCATTCGCGCCCAGCAGATCGGGATGGTGTTTCAGCATATGGCGCTGATGCCGCACCGCTCGGTCCGCGATAACGTGGCTTACCCGCTAGAGATTCGGAAGGTGTCGAAATCCAAGCGTTGGGCTGTGTCCGACCACGCGCTGGGTCTGGTAGACCTGACAGGCTATGAGGATCGCTTGCCCAAAGAGCTGTCGGGCGGGATGCAGCAACGTGTTGGCATCGCCCGTGCGCTGGCTTCAGACCCCGAGATTCTGTTGATGGATGAGCCGTTCTCGGCCCTCGACCCATTGATCCGCTTGCAGTTGCAGGATCAGTTCAAGGCGCTGGTGGCGCAACTGAAAAAGACCACGCTGTTTATCACGCATGACTTGGACGAGGCCATCCGCATCGGCCATCGCATCGCCATCATGAAGGACGGTGTGATCGTGCAGATTGGCACGCCCGAAGATATCGTTATGAACCCCGCCGACGATTACGTGCGCGAATTTGTGCAGGGGATTTCCAAACTGAAACTGGTCAAAGCCCATTCGATCATGGAGCCGCTGGCCAGCTATTCCGGCCCAACCGAAGGCGCGCCGCGTGCCGATGAAGGTGCTGATCTGGACCAGTTGATTGATCTGGCCGTTAACACTGAACTGCCGGTGATCATTACGGATGGTGGCAGCGACGTGGGTGTCGTGACCAAGCCGCGTCTGCTGCGCGGTATTCAGGGGGGCAAAAATGACTGACGCAACCACCGAACTGAAAGTCACTGCCGCCTCAGATATCGAGGTGGATCGCGACGCACTTGACCGCTCGATCCACGAATTTGCGGGTCCGAACGGGGATTACTACGTCAACGCTTTTCACAAGATCCACGATGCGACAAGCGCGGTGCCAAACACGTTTAACAAATGGGCGGCGGCGCTGGGTCCGTTCTGGTCCGCCTCGCGCGCGATTTGGGGGATGTTCTGGACCTTCCTGATTCTTGAAATCATCGCGTGGGTGCAAATCGGACGCGGGGCCTGGGGCAATCCCGGCGCCGACATGGCCGAACGTGCCGAACGCCAGCAAGCCCGTGCGAACGAGCTGCTGGAACGCGCCGCCGCAGCGACAGAGCAGGGCGATATCGACCGGTTCACCAAATTGGCCGAGAATATCCAGAAGGCGGCAGACAGCAGTTTTGAAAAAGCCGCGGCCGCCCAGTCGGAATCGCTGGGGATCATGCTGATTGGCTTGGCGATGTTGCTGGTGTTCAAGCTTGTGCAGGGGCTTTATGCGGACCGCATCTACGAAAAGCAGTATTCGCGCTGGCGGATTGATCCCGACAGCACTGAAAGCGGGCGCTCTACGCGCAACACGGTTCTGGGCGCCGTTCTGATTGCCGCAATCGGGCCTCTGATCGTCTATAAATTCACCGTCAACGCTTCGCTCGCGATGCTGGATGCGTTCCCGGAGAAAGAGGTCTCGGCCTTGTTTCTGGGCGAAGATGGCGGCACGCTGTTCTCAAGCCTCGCCAGCTGGATGGAGGCCAAGATCGACGCCGCAGCCCTTGCGGGCGGGGACGTGTTCGACGGGATCGTCGCTGGGGTGCGCTCGGTCCTGGATGCGTTGACGATTGCACTGATTGGATCGCCATGGCCGGTCGTGATGCTGGTGATCTGCGTCACCGCGTGGCGTGCGGCGGGGCCGCGTGTGGCGATTTTCACCGCCGCCTCTTTGGCTTACATCGCACTTCTGGGTTACTGGGATGTCGCAATGGAGACGGTCGCTTTGGTAGGTGCAGCCGTGTTGTTATGCGTGGTAATCGGCATTCCTCTGGGCATCTGGTTCGGCAAATCTGCACGGGCTTACCGTGCGGCTGAACCGGTGCTGGACCTGATGCAGACGCTACCGGCCTTTGTCTACCTGATCCCGATCATCGCCTTCTTTGGCACCGGAAACCCGCCGGGCATTCTGGCGACGATCATCTTCGGGATGCCGCCGGTGATCCGCCTGACGGCGCTGGGGATGCGGGGCGTGCCCGACAGCATCAAAGAGGCTGCGGTCGCCTTTGGTGCATCGAAATGGCAGTTGCTGAAGGATGTGGAGATCCCGCTGGCGCTGCCTTCGATCATGACTGGGGTGAACCAGACGATCCTAATGTGTCTGTCGATGGTGGTGATCATCTCGCTGATCGGCGGCGGCGGTCTGGGCAAGGAAATCCTTGAAGCGCTGCAATATGCGGCCAAGGGTCCGGGTCTGTTGGGCGGCTTTGCCATCCTGTTCTGTGCCATGGTCATCGACCGGATCGTGCAGGGGGCCTTCCGGCGAGAAGACGAGAAAATCTAAACACAAAACGCCCCCGCCAGCCGGGGGCGTTTTTTATTTAAGGGGATGCAGATGACCGACCGCTATGAACAGTCGATGATGGATAACCTGTATTGGTGGGGCGTGCCGACCCTGTTTCGCTGTCCCAATACCGGCCCCGATGGGCAGGACATTGCGCTTGTCGGCGTCCCGCATTCCACCGGAAACGGCACGACCGAGCGGGATCAGCACTTGGGTCCGCGCGCGCTGCGCCATGTCTCGGCGGTGCAGCGGCGGGTGCACTCGGTGTTCGAAATCGACCCGTGGAGCAGCGCCAAGATCGCCGATGTGGGCGACGTGCCCTTTCCGCGCGCGAATGACAACGAGGACTGCATCGAGCGTGTTACGACCTTTTACAAAGACATCGACGCAGCAGGCGCGCGGCCTGTGTCGGTGGGTGGAGATCACTCGATTACGGGCGGCATCGTGCAGGCGCTGGGGCGTGGTCAACTGGCCGGGGGAGAGCCCGTCAGCTTCTTGCATCTGGATGCGCATACGGATGTGTTCACCAAGGTCGATCACTTCCTGGGTGCCAAGAAATCCGCCGCCCATTGGGGGGCCTATCTGGTCGATCAGGGGCAGGTCGACCCGACGCGATCCATGCAGATCGGTCTACGGGGTCATCCGCGCAGTCTGGACTGGCTGCAGCCGTCTTATGACTATGGCTACAACATCGTCACCATGCGCGAGTTCCGTCAGCGCGGGCTGGAGGACGTGGTGGCGCAGACGCGTGAAGTGCTGGGCGACAGGCCGGTCTATATCACCTTTGATCTGGATTGCCTCGACCCCACTGTCGCGCCTGCGGTGTCCAATCTGGAGCCCGGCGAGAAGGGTTTTGACATTGACGAGGCCGTGGGGATTTTGCGCGCCGCGCGCGGGTTGAATATCGTGGGCGGAGACGTAGTCTGCATGATGCCCACCAAGGACAGCCCCAACAATATCACCGCCCTGACCGCAGCGGCGGTGATGTTCGAGATGATCTCGATGATCGCCGAAAACGTCCGTTAGCGGCGGGCCTCGACGGCCTGCGCCAATACGCAGAGCAGTTCGAACATGAGCGAAGTCCCCAGCCACGCGGTGCCGCCCGAGGCGTCGAAGGGCGGTGAAACCTCGACCAGATCGGCGCCCACCAAGTTCACCCCGGCCATCTGGCGGATCACCTGCTGGGCCTGAAAGCTGTTCGGGCCACCGATCTCGGGCGTGCCGGTGCCGGGGGCAAATGTCGGGTCCACAAAGTCGATATCATAGGTGCAATAGGTCGGCGCGTCGCCAACAATGCTACGAACCTCGGCCATCACATCGCCGATGCCCCGGTCGAACAACTCTTCGATTCGGATGATGCGGATGCCCTGCGCTTCGCCCCATTCGATATCCTCGGTGTTATAGGCGGTGCCGCGAATGCCAACCTGAACAAAGCGTTTGGGATCGACCAAGCCTTCTTCGACCGCGCGCCGGAAGGGGGTGCCGTGCGTGAATTTGTGCCCGCCGAAATAGCTGTCGAACAGGTCGGTATGGCTGTCGAACTGGATCAGTCCCAGCGGGCCGGATTTGGCCAGCGCGCGCAGGACGGGCAGGGTGGTCAGATGATCACCTCCGGCGGTCAGGGGGGTGATGCCGCGCGAGGTCAGGCCGGTGTAGAACGAGGTCACGCGGTTAAGCGTGTCTTCGATATCCACCGGGTTCGGAGCCACGTCGCCCAGATCGGCGCAGTTCATCATCGCAAAGGGTGCAACCCCGGTCACCGGGTTCATCGCGCGGATCATGGTCGAGTAATCCCGCAACTGGCGCGGCCCGTGGCGCGCGCCGGGGCGGTTCGTGGTGCCCCCGTCCCAGGGGATGCCGACCAGCCCGATATCAACCTCAGTGATCCGCGCGTGATCCAGCGTCATGCCCGGCAAGCGCATAAAGGTCGGCACGCCGGCAAATCGTGCCAGTTCCATGGCCGAGACGGGCTGAAAGAAGGGATCGGTCATCGGGGCCTCATTCCTGTGTATTTAAGCCGACCCTAGCCGCCGGAGGAGGCTTGGGGAAGGTCAATGAAGGATACGAAACCGGGCGCGGATTTCTGCATCCTGTTCGGGGGTCAGGTATTGGGGGTGGTGCGTACCCAGGATTTCTTTGGCACGTGAGCGGGCAGTGGTCCATGCGTCGCTAGCGCCCTCATCCGCCCAAGTGCGGGGCTCGGACCGGTCGGCAATTTCGGGGTAATAATAATCTCGCTCCATCGCGTCATAAGTATGGGCGCTGCCCAGAAAATGCCCGTCGCCCAGAACCGATTGGCAGATCGCCTCGAACCCAAGGTTTTCTTCGGTCACTTCGATCCCACGCAGGGCGCGATAGGTGTGGGCGTGCATCTCATTGTCCAGCACGAAACCCTCGAAACTGGCCCCGAGCAACGATGCGGTCATGCCTGAGCTTTCATAGATCAGGTTCCCGCCCGCCAGCGCTGCCGCCAGTGAGGTGATGCCTTTTTCCGCCCCGTATTGCGCGTCAATCGCCTTGGCATCCGTCATCGAGGCCGCCACACCCGAGGGCAGCCCCAACCAGTTGGAAATCTGCGCCGAGGCCGCGTTCAGGATCGCGGTTTCACCACTGCCGCCCGCAAAAGACCCGGTGCGCAGGTCCACGATGAAGGGCCAGTTGGAGAATACCATCGGAAAACCCGGTTTGATGGTGTTGACCATCACAAGGCTGGCCAAAGTCTCGGCCAGCGATTGCGCCAGAAACCCGGCCAGCGTGGCCGGGGCGGTCGCGCCCGCTTGCGCTGCGGTGATGCAGGACATGGGGATGTTATGGGCGATGCATTCATAGACCACGTCCACCGCATCCTCGCCATAGCGCAGGGGCGAGATGACCGGGCTGATATGGGCTTTCAGGAAGGGGCGCGCGGCGAATGCGCCGGGACCACCGGCCACGATGTCCAGCATGTCGATGATGGGCGCGACGTGTTCCGCCAGCGTGAAGGAGGTGGCAATGGGCTTTGTCGTGTTGCGGACCAGCGCATAGGCTGTGTTCACGTCCAGATCGAAATTGTCGGGCACATCGGTGGCCACGCAGCAGCGGGTGAACCAGCTGACATTGGGCAGCGTGTCCTGTAGCCGGGTGAAATCATGCAGATCGGTCAGGGTTGAGGGGCGATATAGCCCCGTGTCGATATCCAGCGTCTGAACCGCCGCGCCGCCGGTACCGAAATACACCCGGTCTCCGCCCACCTCGATCGAACGCGCGGGATCGCGGCCGTGAAAGGTGAATTGTTTGGGGGCGAATTGAATGGCCTGTTCGACCATGGTGCGCGGGAACAGCAATCGGTCGTCAGGGCCGGGTTGCGCTCCGGCAGCCCGCAGGTCGCCGGCCAGCCGATCCGGCACCTCGCCCATCCCCAGGGTTTCTAACAGGCGCAGGGCGGTGTAGTAAATTTGCGCGATCTCGACGTCTATCAGCGGCTTGAAGGCCCCGCCGATCTGGCCGGGCGGGCAGGGATCAATCACGGGGGCGGCCGCGCGCTGCGCGTGCCGGGCGCGTCTGCCGCTTCGTTTGCTGCCCGTGCTCATCCGGTTCCTTTCCCGTTGCTTTTCCCGAAACCTAAGCGCCACATTGCGCCCCACGCAAAGGCGAAGTGCAATTTGCAGAATCCGCAATCGCGGTTTCGATTTTTCAATACAAGCGCCGGGCGACTTGTCGTGCGCGCGCATTGTTCCGCAAGACTTGGGCGGAACAGAACAGGAGCCGCGCCCATGAAATCACGCACCAAGGTCGTTGTCATCGGAGGCGGGATCGCGGGCTGTTCGACCCTCTATCACCTGACGCAGGAGGGGTGGAGCGACGTGGTTCTGGTGGAGCGGAACGAGCTGACCTCGGGCACCACGTGGCATTCGGCTGCGCAGGTGACGAATTTCGGGATGAACCAGACGATGGTCGGGCTGAAATCGCACTCGATCCGGCTGTACAAGGAACTGGCCGACGACCCGGACTATCCCATCAACTACCACCATGGCGACGGCGGTATCCGTCTTGCAAATACCGAAGCGCAGATGCAGGGGTACCGTCAATTCGCCTCTATGGCGCGCGGAATGGACGTGCAGTTCGAGGTGATAGACGCCGAGGAATGCGCGCGTCGTCACCCTCTGATCTCGACCGAGAACCTGATCGGCGGGCTTTGGGATCCGATGGATGGGGATATCGACCCCGCGCAGTTGTGTCAGGCGCTGGCGCGGCGGGCGCGCAAGGCCGGGGCCGAGGTATATCGCAACACGCCGGTCATCGGGCTGAAACAACACGCTGACGACACATGGACGGTGCTGACCGAAAAGGGCGATATCGACTGCGATATTGTCGTGAACGCGGGCGGCTATCGCGTGAATGAGGTGGGCGCAATGATGGGGGTGCATCATCCCGTCGCCTCGATGGAGCATCAGTATTTCCTGACCGAAGAGATTCCGGCCATTCGCGATGCGGGACACAGGATGCCGCTGCTGCGGTGCCCGATCAGCGATTATTACTGCCGGCAGGAAAAGAACGGGCTGCTGCTGGGGTTCTATGAGCAGGACTGCAAGACCTGGGGCATGGACGGGATTGACCCGAATTTCGTCAACGCGCTCTGCCCTGACGATCTGGACCGGGTGACGGATGTGCTGGAAGGCGCTTTTGCCCGGATGCCCGCGCTGATGGAGGTGGGCGTGCATACGGTGGTCAATGGCCCGATCACCTATACGATTGACGGTGCGCCTCTGGTCGGGCCGATCCCGGGCAAGCGCAATGCGTTCTGTATCATCGGTCTGCGGGCGGGGCTTGGCGAAGGTGGCGGCCACGGCTGGCTGCTGGCGCAACAGATCGTGCATGGTGAGGCGTGCTATGACACGTGGTGCCTTGATCCGCGTCGGTTCACGGGGCACGCGAATGTCGAACTGACCGCGCTGAAGGCTATTGAGGATTATCAGAACGAGTTCCGCTTTCACTTCCCACATGAACACCGCCCCGCAGGGCGACCCGCCAAGACGACCCCTCTGACCCCGGTTCTGGCGGCGGAGGGGGCCGAGTTTACCGTCGTGAACGGGTGGGAAAGGGTGGATTACATCAAGCCATCGCCCGATTTCGCGCCCATTCACAGTTTCGATTTTGACGAAACCTTCGATCTGGTGGCCGCCGAGGTTGCCAATGTCCAAACCAACGTGGGGCTGGCCGAAGTGAACGGTTTCAACCGGATCGAGATCGCCGGCGCGGACCGTCATGCGTTTCTTGATCGGATGTTCTGTGGGTCTGTGACAAAGCGCGACGGACGCGTGGGGCTGGGCTATCTGCTGAACCACCATGGTATGGTCAAGGCTGAGGCGACCGTGGCCAATCTTCCCGCCAGCGACCGGGGGCCAGCGCGTGTCTGGTACGGCTCGGCAGCAGCCAGCGAGTTCCACGACATGGACTGGCTGACCCGCCATTTGCGGAGCGACGAGGACGTCCAGCTGCGCAGCCTGACCAACGACCAGACGATCCTGATTTTGGCGGGCCCAAAAGCACGCGACGTTCTAGGCGCTTGCGCGCGTGGGGACTGGTCGGCTGAGGCGTTCCCATGGCTTGGTGTGCGAGAGTGTTTCATCGGCATCGCCCCGGCGACTGTGATGGGTGTCAGTTTCTCAGGCGAGCTGGCCTATGAAATCCACGTTCCCAATGCCTCGCTTTATGTGGCCTATCTGGCATTGCAGCAGGCGGGCGAAGCACATGGACTCAAACTGTTCGGCGCGCGCGCGGTCGAGTCAATGCGCATGGAAAAGAGCTTTCTGCATTGGAAGGCCGATCTGATCACTGAGTTTGACCCGTTCGAAACCGGGCTGGATCGGTTCGTCAGGCTGGACAAGGGCGATTTCATTGGACGCCATGCCTTGCTCCAGCGACAGGCCGAGGGCCCGCGCCGGAAATTGGTGGCGCTGCAGGTTCAGACGGATCAAGGCCCGGCGCATCCCGGCGCTTCGCTGATGCGGGGAAATGAGGTCATCGGAACGATCACTTCGGGTGAATGGGGGCATCGGATTGGACTGAACCTTGCCCATGCTTTTGTTGATCCCGGGCTGGCAGACGTCGGGTCGGAAATGGAGTTGGACCGATGCGGTGAGCGTGTGTCGGCGGTTGTGATTGCACCGTCGCCTTACGATCCGGATTTCGGTCGGATCAAATCCTGAACGCGATACAAGCGCAACTTCCGGATTGCTCTGGGGATCATTCTCTGGTTCGATAGTTTCGAAGTAATCGAAACTGTAGGTGGTCCTCGTGTCCAAAACCCTGAGCTTGCGCTGGCTGGAAGTCTTTCAGTTGATCGCCAAATCCGGGTCTATTCAGCAAGTTGCGTCGGAAACCGGTTTGTCGATCAGTACTGTGTCAAATCACTTGCGCAGTCTTGAAAAGGCATTGGGTATCGAATTGGTTGATCACAGTCGACGTCCGATGGGTCTAACCCCGGCTGGCGAGGTCTTTTCGCGTTATGTGCGCGACGGGCTTACCACGTTGAAACGAGGTGAAGCTGAAATCCGCACAGGAAACTGGCGGCACGCTACAGATTTACGGTTGGCACTGATCGACGATTTTGACAATCAGATCGCACCAGATCTGTTCCGGTTTCTGGCCCAGGCCCTACCGCGCTGTAACTTCCGCCATTTCACCCGGCCCAGCCATGAGATCATCGCGAAGCTGCAGGAACACAAGCTGGATGCAGGGGTCGCCACGCGCCCGTCCGAGCGGACGGATGGTTTGATAGAATACCCTCTGATGCGGGATCCGTTCATCGTTATCCTGCCCGTTGGTTTTGAGGGAACGGCGAGCGATTTGTTCACGCCGGATGCGCAATTGCCCCTTTTACGCTATTCTCGGGACTACATGATCGGCAAGCAGATCGAAATCCAACTGGCGCGAAGCAAGTACAACTTGCCCAACCGTTTCGAGTTGGAGTGCAACCAGTCCATCATCGGTCTGGTCGCGGAAGGGGCAGGGTGGGCCATTACGACCGCCGCGTGTTTCCACCGCGCCCAAAGGTTCCACGATAGCGTGAAGGCAATGCCGTTCCCCGGGCGTAACTTTGTTCGCACGGTGTCGCTATTCACAACCGAAGTTTACCCTGAAACCACATCGGCACTGATCCAAAAGGCCATGGGAAAACTCATTCGTCAGCACTTCACCGATCCGATGTGTGCCACCCACAGTTGGCTCAAGGATGATTTCCGTACAATGGAGGCCGAGGCCGCTTAACCTTGGGGTGGCGGTCCAAGTGATCCGCCCGATACTATATTGGTCGCCAGTTGCTCGCCTTGTCCGGGGCTTTGCGTTTCAACCATCTCAACCAGTTGTAGCGCCGCTTTGCGCCCCATTTCACGATGTGGCACATGCACTGTCGTCAATGCCGGAGAGACGATCCGGGCCAGTTCGATATCGTCGAATCCGGTGATGGATACATCCTGAGGGACACGCAGGCCCATGTCTTGTGCACGCCGCACAGCCCCCACAGCCAGAACGTCATTGCCGCACAGGATTGCGGTCGGTGGGACAGGTTGTGCCATAAGTTCAGCAAACGCGGCACCACCGTTTTCGATTTCGTAAGGCGTTTCGACTATTGTGAAACCGTCTGGGTTTAGACCGCGCGCGTTGGCGGCGTCTTGAACGCCCTCAATTCTTAGCCGGGCGCGATCATTGCCTTCGCTGATCCCCGAAATCATCCCGATTCTGGTGTGACCCGCCGCAATCACGCGCTCTGCAAGGTTGCGCATTGCCTTGCGGTTATCGAAACCAATAGACGGTGCCAATGCATTGGGCCGGTAAGACCACGCGATCAGCGTCGGAATTCTGCGGCTTTCCAAATACTTGTAAATCTCTGGGTCACGGTCATGGCCGATCAACAATAGGCCATCCGCACCCCGCGCAGCCAGTTTTCGGATTTGTTCTTCTTCAATATCAGGTTTGTAGGCGGAACTGGACACAAGCAGCGTGTAACCGCGCAGATGCAACTCCTCCTGGAATGCCTGCAGGCCCCTTGCAAAAATAGCATTCTCCATGGTCGGAATGATCGCCCCGATGGTGAAACTGCGCTTGGCCGCCATAACCCGGGCGGCGAAGTTGGGGGTATAGCCCAAAGCGTCAACGGCGGCCTGAACCCGTTCGCGGGTTGTGGCGACAACGCGATCGGGGTTGTTCAGGCATCGTGACACCGTCGCGGTCGAAACTCCGGCCATTTTGGCGACATCATCCAGCGTCGGGGCTGAGCGCGGTTTCGACATTTCCAAATCCGTAATTCACCTTTGCCAATGAGTGTACATCTATGGAGGTGATATGGAAAGCAGATATGTAAGCGCTTGCATTTTGCATGTAAGCGCTTACAAGTGAGGTTGAGCCGAATCCACCATGGGACCCGGAATATGTTTCTGTTTGCCTCTATCATCGTGTTCGTCATCTATTTCGCGAATGTTGCGATGGGCGCGTTTGCGAGCGGCGCATTCCTAGGAGACGTGGGCGAGATGTTGGTTCTATTCGCGGCGTCGATCCTGTTCGTTGTCGCAATTCTGAAAAAGGAGGCTGACCGCAACGCAGAACGCGACAGCTGACTTTTTTGCTTGGGAGGGCAATCAATGAACAAGGACAAACTGGAACTGGCGTCGGCCGAGCGCCGCAACTTCCTGAAACTCAGTGCCACGGGCGCATTCACTGCCGCGCTGGTCGCTGGGGTCGGTGGGGTGTTGTGGTCGACCGAAGCCGCGGCTCAGACTGCCAAGGAGGAAAGCGAGCGCGAAAAGGCAGCCGACCACGTGATGACCATCGCCACCGCCTATGTGCTGGGCGCATCGCGCAGCTATCCAATCATGCAACTGGACCTGAAGGAAAACATCCAGAACGCTACAAACGGCAAGGTCTATGTCAAACTAGCCCCCGGCGGGCAGTTGGGCGCGGGCGGTTCGCTGGTTCAGAAGGTTCAGGGTGGTACAATTCAGGCCGCACAGCACTCGCTGTCGAACTTTGCACCGTTTGCCTCGACCGTTGACCTAATCAACATGCCGTATCTGTGCGGCTCGAACCAGAAGTTCACCAACCTTGTGACATCCGACACCTGGAAGAACGAAGTTCATCCTAAGGTCGAGGCGGCCGGCTTCAAGGCGCTGTTCTACGTTGTGATCGACCCGCGCGTGGTTGCGGTGCGTCAGGGTGGCAATGCGATAATTACGCCGGGCGACATGAGCGGTGTGAAGTTCCGCGTTCCGGGCTCGAAGATGCTGCAGCAATATTACCGTATGGCGGGCGCGAACCCGACGCCGGTTGCTTGGGGTGAGACCCCCTCGGCCATCAAGCAGGGCGTAGCAGATGCGCTGGACCCGTCAGTGGGCGCGCTTTTCGTGTTCGGCTTCAAGGATATCCTCAGCCATGTAACCTTCACGCAGGCGGTTCCGGACAGTCAGGTCTATTCCTGCAATCTGGAATGGTTCAACTCGATGCCGCCTGACGTACAGGAAGGCATCATGTGGGGTGCGGAAATGACCGCGCATCAGAACCTGGCCAAAGTGCCCTCGGCCCGCGCCTATGCCATGGCCGAGCTGAACAAGGCGGGAGTCGAGTTCCACTCGCTCAGTTCCGATCAATTGGCCGAATGGGAAAGCGTCGGCGGCTATCAGAACGCCGAATGGGACCCTTTCAAGACCGAGCTTGCCGGGTCGATGGACGCGTTCGAAAAGCTGGTCGAGGCCGCAGGCACGCAGGGCAAATACTACGTCCACGACGCTTAACAGACAGGCAGCGGGCGCAGCGAGTGAGCCCGCGATCTTTCAAAGCAGCCGGACCTGAAGCAGGCCCGCCAAAGAAGGCTATGGCCCGGTTGCTCTTTTGCCGAGGGAACAGATGACCCTACTTCAAAACATAGACCGCAACGCCGAGCGCTGGCTGCTGCTGGTGTTCTACGTGATGCTGGTCATCACCATGGCCATCGAGGTTCTTCGGCGTGAGATTTTCGCTTTCTCGTCGATCTGGGGCGAAGAGATCGTCCGCTATTCTTTCATCTACCTTGCGTGGATCGGTGCGGCAGCAGCCGTAAAGGAACGCGCCCATATCCGCATCGACGTGATCATGCATTACCTTGGGCCGCGGCCCAAGGCGCTGCTGTATATCTTTGGCGATCTGGTGATGTTCGGCGTGGCGATCATCGCGCTCTACTGGTCGTATGAGGCGGTGCATGTTTCGGCCAAGTTCGGTTCGGTGACGGACGGGCTGCGGGTATCGAAGGTGTGGTTCCTGATGGCCGTGCCCACCGGTTTTGCGCTGATGATCTGGCGTCTGATCCAGTCACTGATGCGCGATTTGAAATGCCTGAGGGACGGTACGCCCGTCTTCGAAGGCGACAAGCTGTTTGACTGAGGGGACACGCGATGCTTTGGGGTTCTCTCAATCAAACTGTTGAACTTGGGTGGGATTTCTACCTGCCTGTGATCCTGTTCGTTGGCCTGATTGCCTTGGCTGTGCCCGTCTGGGCGGCCATCGGCACTGCCGCCATCGTGATGCTGGTCATGTCCGGCGACCTGCCGTTAAGCCTTGTGGGCGAAAGCCTGTTCACCGGCATCGACGCCTTTGCCCTGACCGCCGTGCCGCTGTTCATCCTGACCGGCGACGTGCTGGTCCGCACCGGGCTGTCGCGAAAGTTCCTGGACGTGGCCGAGGCGTTGACGTGTTTCGCCAAGGGTGGCTTTGGGTCGGCCACCGTTCTGGTCTGCGGCATGTTCGCGGCAATCTCGGGCTCGGACGCGGCGGGTGCTGCTGCCGTGGGCCGAATGACGATCAACCGGCTGGTCGAAAGCGGCTATCCTCGCCCCTATGCCTGTGCGCTGGTGGCTGCCGGGGCCTGTACCGGTATCCTGATCCCGCCTTCGATTGCCTATATCATCATCGGTCTGGTGCTGGGCATATCCGCGTCCACCCTGTTTCTGGCGGCGCTTATCCCCGGTCTGGCCATCTTGATCTCGATCCTTGTGACCAACATCATCATGAACCGCATTTATGCCTATGAAGGCGGCGGCATGATGACAATGGGCGAGTGGTTGGCCAATCTGGGCAAGGCGCTGAAATCCGGCTGGTACGCGTTCATCGTTCCGGGGATCATCTTCTACGGCATCTTCTCAGGCCGCCTGACCCCGACCGAAGCCGGCGCGACCGCCGTGGTTGTCACCATCATCATGGGCTTCATCCTGCGGACGCTGACGTTGGCTGATTTCCCGTCGATGCTGGTCAGTTCCGCCAAGGTGAACGGGGTGATCCTGCCGATCATCGCCTTCTCGGCCCCGCTGGCCGAGGCACTGGCGATCATGGGCGTACCGCAGGGGTTCGTGACGGCCGTGACCTCGCTGACCGATGATCCGTATCTGCTGATCCTGCTGATGATCGGTATCCTCATCGCGGCAGGCTGTGTGATGGAGACGACGCCAAATATCGTGATCCTCGCCCCGATCCTGAAACCGCTGGCGGACAATATCGGCATGAACGAGATTCAGTTCTGCATCATGATGATCACCGCATTGGGTGTGGGCTTTATCACCCCGCCGTTGGGTCTGAACCTGTTCGTTGTTTCCGGGATAACCGGAGAATCAATTCTAAAAATTGCGGCGCGCGCCGTGCCCTTTGTTCTGACCATGCTGATCGTGGTAATCCTGATCGCCTATGTACCGGCGGTTTCGACCACCTTGCTTCCTGAAATCTACCAATAGGACCTGCTGACCATGCCCCGTGACTATTTGAAAAAGGCGACATTGACGGCGCAATCTCATGCGTCCGAAGTGCACGACACGGTCAAGACAATCCTGGCCGATATCGAGGCGGGTGGTGATGCCAAGGCGCTGGAATACGCCGCCAAGTTTGACAAGTTCGACGGCAATGTGCTGATGACACAGGCCGAGATTGATGCGGCCATCGCGTTGGTGCCCGAAAAGCTGAAGGCTGATATCCGCTTTGCTCATGACAATGTGCGCCGCTTTGCAGAGGCTCAGAAAGCGACCGTATCAGATGTCGAGGTCGAGATCGTGCCGGGCGTCATCGCCGGGCAAAAAGCGATCCCGGTGGACGCGGCGGGGTGTTATGTGCCGGGCGGGCGGTATAGCCATATCGCCAGCGCGATCATGACCGTGACCACGGCCAAAGTGGCGGGTTGTCGTCATATCACAGCCTGTTCGCCGCCGCGCCCCGGTGAAGGAGTGGCGCCAGCCATTGTCTATGCCGCGCATATCTGTGGGGCAGACAGCATTCTGGCCATGGGCGGTGTGCAAGGCGTGGCGGCGATGACCTATGGCCTGTTCGGCCTGCCGCGCGCGAATATCCTTGTGGGCCCGGGCAATCAGTTCGTAGCCGAGGCCAAGCGCATCCTCTATGGCAAGGTCGGCATCGACATGATCGCCGGTCCCACAGACAGTCTGATCCTTGCCGACAGCAGCGCTGACGCGCATGTGGTCGCGACCGATTTGGTCAGTCAGGCCGAGCACGGATACAATTCACCCGTCTGGCTGGTGACGGATGATCGACCATTGGCCGAGAAAGTGATGCAACTGGTTCCTTCACTGATCGAAGACCTTCCGGAACTGAACCGCGAAAACGCCTCGGCCGCGTGGCGCGACTATGCCGAGGTGATCCTGTGCGCCGATCGCGAAGAAATGGCCGCCTGTTCTGACTCCTATGCGCCTGAACACCTGACTGTGCAGGCCGAGGATTTGGATTGGTGGCTGGACCGGCTGACCTGCTATGGGTCTCTGTTTCTGGGCGAAGAGACGACAGTGTCTTATGGCGACAAGGCTACTGGCACCAATCACGTCCTGCCGACGTCCGGCGCGGCCAGTTATACTGGGGGGTTGAGTGTCCACAAATACATGAAGATCGTCACGTGGCAACGCGCAACGCGCGAGGGATCGAAGCCCATCGCCATTGCGACCGCTCGCATTTCCCGTCTGGAAGGGATGGAGGGCCACGCCCGCGCGGCTGATGTGCGGTTGGCGAAGTATTTCCCCGATGAGCAATTCGACCTGTCCGCAGATGGATGACCCGCGCGCGTTGTTTGACCTGACCGGGCGGGTGGCTTGCGTCACCGGGGCAAGCTCGGGCCTGGGCCGACGGGCGGCGCAGGCTCTGGCCGCCGCTGGGGCACGGGTAGTGGGCGTCGCGCGCCGGGCAGAGGCGTTGGCAGGACTGAAAGCCGAACTTGGCGACAAGGGCGCGACAGTGACAGCTGATGTGGCCGACCGTGCGGGGCTTGGAAGGCTGGTTGAACAGATCAGCTTGGCATTCGGCGCGCCTGACATCGTCATCCATGCTGCCGGGATCAACACCCGCGAGGTGGCGGATGAAGTCACGCCTGATGGTTGGGACGCGACGCTGGCGCTGAACCTGAGCGCGCCTTTTTTCCTAAGCCAGGCATTGGTGCCCGCAATGAAGGCGAAAGGTTGGGGGCGCATTGTCAACTTTGCTTCACTGCAGACCACGCGGGCCTTTCCAGGTGGGATTGCGTATGGGGCGTCAAAGGCCGGGATCGGGCAGCTGACCCGTGCCATGGCAGAGGCATGGTCGCCACATGGCATCACCGCCAATGCCATCGGACCGGGGTTCTTTCCGACCGAGCTGACTCAGGCCGTGTTCGACGACCCTGACCGCGCCGCGCGCAACGCCGCGCAGACCTGTATCGGGCGTAATGGGCGGGTGGAGGATATCGACGGGCCGATCTTGTTCTTGTGCTCAGAAGCGTCCAGCTACGTCACCGGGCAGGTGCTGATGGTCGATGGGGGGTTTACTGCGAAATGAAAGCTCTGGTTTATGAGGGGGTTGAACACCTTGAATTCCGGGATGTTCCGGACACAGTTCCCGGACCAGAGGAACAGCTGATCCGTGTCGAAGCCGTGGGTATTTGCGGATCGGACATGCATGCCTATCTGGGACATGATGCCAGACGTCCCGCGCCATTGATCCTGGGGCATGAGGCGGCAGGCGTGATCGTTAGTGGACCACGCGACGGGGCGCGGGTGACGGTCAACCCTCTGGTCACGTGCGGCACGTGCGCGGTGTGCGAAGCGGGGCGGGAAAACCTGTGTCAAAACCGCCAGATCATTTCAATGCCGCCACGAGAGGGCGCATTTGCCCAATTTATCTCAATGCCCGAACGCAATTTGGTCGATGTGCCAGATGATATTCCTTTGTCGCGCGCGGCTTTGGCCGAGCCGTTGGCGGTCAGTTGGCATGCCGTGCGGCTGGGGTTGGAAGCCTTGCACCCAGCGATGGAGCGTCGCGCTCTTGTTGTGGGCGGGGGGGCGATCGGACTGGCCGCAGCTTTGGCCCTGCAGGCGATGGGCGTGCAGGATGTCGTCATAGTTGAACCGAACGCGCTGCGACGGGCATATTTGCTGAATTTGCGGGCATTCGACGTAGTCTCTGAAACGTCAGAAACCTTCCCTCTGGTGATCGATGCAGTGGGGTTTGCGGCGACGCGCGCTACTGCGTCGGCGTTGACGCAATCTGGTGGGGTCATGGTTCATGTCGGACTTGGCGAGGGTGCCGGAGGTTTGGATATTCGCCGCATGACCTTGCAGGAGATCACATTTATCGGCACCTATACCTATACGGCTGAGGATTTTCGCCAAACGGCTGCGGCTATTTTCGATGGACGGCTGGGTGCTTTGGACTGGGTTGAGGAGCGGCCGATGTCAGAGGGGGGCCGGGCGTTTCGGGATCTGCGTCGGGGAATGGTCGCCGCGCCGAAAATCATCCTCGCACCGGAGCACTGACCGCGCCAGAAAGAGAGGTAATATGTATCGCAAAATTCTTGTACCCATGGCTTTGGACCACGGCATATCGCCACATACGCTGGAAGTCGCGCGGGCCTTGTCAGCGGAAGGCGCCGAGATAGTCGCGCTACACGTCTATGAAATGCCGCAGGGATCGGTCAGCGCATATCTCGACAAAGATATGGTCGCCGAAGGGTTTCGCTCCGCCCGTAATTTGTTGCGTGACAAGGTTTCGGGGCTGGACGGGGTCAAGCCCGAGATCATCAAAGGGCATACGGCCCGAACCATCATCGATTTCGTCCAGGATAACGACGTTGATTGCATCGTCATCGGGTCGCACAAGCCGGGCCTAAGTGACTATTTTTTGGGATCGACCGCGTCTCGGGTCGTTCGTCATGCTGCCTGCGCGGTCCACGTGCACCGCAGGCCATAACACTTCGAACTGCGCTTTGTGCGCCAAAACAGGACTGACTGACAGGATATGAACATAGACAAGAAGATCACGGACGATCTGGTGGCCAACGATATCTCGTTCGTCACTACCGTTCCTTGCAAACAGCTGGCCGGCGTTATTGCCGAGATCGACGAACGCGAGGGTATTTATCACATCCCTTCGAACAAAGAGGACGAAGGAATGGGCCTGTGCGCGGGTGCCTGGATGGGTGGCAAACGCCCCGCGATTATCATGCAGAACACGGCGATCGGAGTGACGATCAATACGCTGGCCACGCTGATCCAGTATTACAGAATGCCATTGCCCATGCTGATTTCGTACCGGGGTGAGCTGCGCGAACCGATCGCCTGTCAAGTCGAAATGGCCGTTCACACAAAGGCACTGCTGGCGCAGCTGAATATCCCGACCTATCACTTTCATCACAAGTCGGACGTAGAAGAGCTGGACGCGATCCTGAAATACACGTTCATGTGCAACAAGCCGGTCGCCATCCTGACCGACGCCAATTTTTGGGGAGGCTATGGCGACCAATGATCCGTTCTGAAATCCTGAAAGAAATCGCCCCGATTCTGCGCGATCAGCTCGTTGTCTGTAACATCGGTATCCCCAGTCAGGAACTGCATGCCATCGATGACCAGCCCTCTAATTTCTACATGTTGGGGACGATGGGGTTGGCGTCGTCCATAGGTCTTGGCCTTGCGCTGTCACAACCCAAACCGGTCATCGTGATTGACGGGGATGGGTCGGTTCTGACCAATCTGGGTACGCTGCCAACAATCGCAAACAACGTGGCCGACAACTATATTCTGCTGATCGTTGATAACGGATCATATGGTTCTACCGGCGACCAGCCTACTTACGCAGGACAGAAAACCTCTCTTGCGAAAATGGCAGAAGCGGCCGGTTGCGACAGGGTGATCGAGTGTCAGGCCGAAGACACCGGTCGGGTTGTGCAAGAGGCGTTGGAGGCGCGAAAGATGACCATCATCGTTGCCAAATGCCAAAGCGGAAACGCTAAAATGCCGCCGATTACCATGGATCCAGTCGTCATCCGGGACCGTTTCATGAGGGCAGTGCAAGCCTGACTTTGCGGTTTTGATATGTGACCTTGCACGCGCGCCGCCCCGGCCAATGGGGTGGCGCTTTTGCGTCGGTTGTGGCTAAAATTTCGCGACGTTTTGTGATCACGGTCAGTTGACATTAAGTATCAATACTGTAAACATGATGCAAAACATGGGGTATGTCCTCCTGGCAGGAACGGGTTGGACAAGCGACATCCGGCGAAGGGGAAACAGTGCCGGATGTGGTTTGCAAAACCTCAGAAAGGTGACAAATGGTAACGGCTTACACAATCTCTGGCGTCAATCCTCGCGATGTCATGACGGCCTTTGCCCAATACGGTTTCCGCAAAACTTCGATGGAAGATATCGCCCGGGCGGTCGGGTTGTCGCGGCAGTCGATTTACAAGAAGTTCGGTTCGAAAGACGCGTGCTATTCGTGGTCATTAGTCACGTATATGCAGGCATTGTACCAAAACGTCTTTGGAATTCTGGATGAGGCAAATGGCGACCCTATCGACGTTCTGGCCACGGTTTTAACCTCGGTGGTCGGAGACTCGGTCGAGCTGGCGAAAACACGACATGGGGCAGAGCTTTTGGAAGATGCCCTGAAACTGTCGGCAGACCAGCCGGAAAACTGGCCCAAGGTCTACGTCGAAAACCTTGCCCGGTTCATGTCAGAAAATGGTTTGGCGACGACGCCGGACAGGGCGCTCGATTTGGCGCATTTGCTGGTCACATCGACCCGAGGAGCCTTGGTTGTTTCGACTTCTCGTGACGAGTTTTCAGACGACATCCACCGCATTCTGCGGACTGTGTTCTTGGACACGTAAGCAGCGCGCCGAGGCTCAGCTGCTGTTCGGAAATCGCCAATTGTGCAGCGCGTACGCTATGGCTGCATAACCAACAGCAAGCGCAAGCTGCAGCTTCACGATTGGTATGATCATTGAAAGCGACGCGCCCATTTGGTCGACGCGGATGATGGCGGACATAGCCGAAGTTGAGGGCACTGCCATCGCCAGCCAGCGAATTGGATCTGGCACACTTTCGATCGGCCATGAGACGCCGGTTATGAAGAACAGCGGCAATCCCTGCACGACAAGAAAGAAGATCATTCCTTCCCGGGTAGGGATCACCTGAACAAGCGCAAAACCCATTGCGGTCACGGCCATTAGAAACGGCACCGCAATGGCAAACAGCGTTATCGGGTGGCCGACCTGCGGCAGCCCATAAATCACTGGCAGCAGCAACTGTGTTACCGCGACCCAGAATGTATACACAAGAATGTAGGCGGTGGGTGTTGCCACCCTCGCTATGCCCGGTCTAGCCGGTTTGCCTGCGTGCATTATTCCTATTCCGATCAGCAGCGTTTGCTGGATTATCAGGATAAACGCGGCTGGAACTGCGAAACTGGCATATCCTCCGTTCGGGTTGAACTGAGGAACCGAAGAAATCACCACCGGCGAAACAAGAGCTGCAGCCGTGCCTGCGTCAACGCCCAGAGCGGTCAGACGGCTTACACGGATTTCGGCCCCAAAACTGTTCGCAGCAGATGACACAGCCGAGGAAATCGCTCCATAAAGAAGGAAATAACTGCCGTCTCCGAAGGCTGCGATTGGGGATTGGCGCCCGTGCAAAAGATCTTGTTCGAAATCAGGCGGTATGATCAGGACACCATAGACCTTTCGCGCGTTGAACATCTCTTGCGCGGCTGGCAGTCCGTCGGTGTGCGCGACCACTGCGACCTGATCCGAATTGTCGACACGTCGGCGCAGTTCTCGACTGGCGGTTGATCCGTCCTGGTCAAGTACGACGATAGGGACATCCCGAACCACTTCGCCTGTATAGGGTTGGGGGTAGAGAAACGTATAGATCAGGATCGAAACGACCATCGTCATGCGCGCACCCTTGTCGGCAAACAGCCTGAAGATCGAGTCCAAAACAGCGTCGAGAAAGCGTCTCATTATGCAGTGCTCGCCTGTTTAGCTGGCACTTGCGCCGAGCGGGCCACCAAAAACACCAGAACTGAACCGTAAAGCAGTATCTGCCCCAGCAACCAGCCAAAGGCAGGCAGAGATACTTCAATCGGCGCGCCGCGCAGTACCTGATCCGTGCGAAGTTGCAGATAGGCGGTCAGCGGCAGCAATCCACCCCAAATCCATGCAAAAGTGTTCATTGTAATGCGCGGAAAACTGATGCCGGCAAAGCCGAAGGCTGGGCCGGTCAGCACGCCGGTCAAGCCTAGCGCGCCCACGGTTTCTCCGGCGATCATCGCGAGCATCCCGCCCAGACACAGGCAAGCTAAAACAAAGCTGGCCGAGTAAGCTCCATGCAGCCAAATGTTTCCGTTGAACGGAGCATCAAATGCCCCAAAAATGATCACGTCCGCAAAAATAAGGGTCAGCAAATAGGCTAACCCGTAAGGGGCCAGTTTTCCCGCGATACCCGTGATCGACGAGCCGCCAATCCGGGTCAGCCTTGCCATGCCATTGGGGTGCTGTACGTCGCTGCCGATGGTCAGTGCAGCGCTGGCTGTTATGAAGATTTGCAATACAGTGGGCATAAGGGCGGCAAGCAGGAACTGGACATAGTCCAGAGCCGGATTGAACAGAGGACTGCGCTGAACCGGGATCGGTACGACCGCTTCAACCGCGGCCTCGGGGATAGCCCCGTTTGCGACCAGAGCCTGGGTTGCAACACCTGCCGAAAAGGTCCCCATTGCCTGCCTGCTAGCCCTTGAAACGATGCCTCCGACGGTCAGGAATTGGTTGTTATAGAAGGTAACAAGCTCGGGCCGGTTGCCTTGCAGCAAGTCGCGCCCCATTGACTGGGGTATGAAAATAACGGCGTACACCGCGCCCGAGACGAGAGCGTCCTGCGCCTCGGCCAGAGACGTCGCGCGGACAGTGACCGCAAGGTCCGCAGTGGCGTCGATCATGCGAACAGCCTGGCGCGACAGGGTTGTCCCATCCTGATCGACAACGGCTACGGGCAGGTTCGAAGGAAGCCCGGGCGCGAAGACCGCAGAAAGCAACAGCATCAGGATCAAAGGAAATGGCCCCAGCATAAATGCTAGGCGAGGTTGATGGGCAATCCGGCGCAGCTCTCGACGAAAGGTGCGCCGAAAACCGGCTGGTAGCGGACGCGACATGGCCTAGCGTGCCGCCCAATCCACCAAAGCGCTCATACCCGGCCGCAGGGCCGCATCGCGCGTGACCGGCTCGGCCCTGATCGAGAATGTGCGCAGGTCGAAATCACCCGTGGCTTTCGTGGCGCGCCAATTGGCATAGCTGCCTTCGGCATTGATGGCAGTAACGCGAGCAGGGATCACCAGATCACCCAGGGCCGGTACGCGCACATTCAATTCCTGCCCAATTTCCAGCCCGTTCAGCAGGTCTTCGCGCAGGTTGAACGTGAACCAGGCGTTATCAATATCCACTATGGATAACAAAATAGCCCCGGCCGAGAAAAGCTCGCCAGGTTCTGCAAGCCGGGCGGTGACCTGACCGCTGATAGGTGCTGCAATTTGCAGCTCTTCAAGATCAGTTTGCGTGCGTAGCAAAGCGGCGTTGGCTTCTTGGACCTGAGCCTGAGCGACGGCTTTTTGTTCTATGCTGTTGCCGTTTTCGGCGAGTTCGAGATTGGCCTGCGCCGCGTCGACCCCACGTTGGGCGGCCGCCAAAGTGTTTGAGGCCTCGTCAAGCCTTTGTAGCGAAGCAAACGAGGTTTCGCTGAGTTTTTCGATCCGGTCATAAGTCTTTTGCGCCAAGTCCTGATCGGCTTTGGCGCGCGCAAGCTCGGCCCGGCGCGCGTCGATGACTTCGGGTCGGGTTGCGAAAACCAGATCACGATTGGCAATCGCCACGTCGACAGCGGCTTGTGCCGTCTTCAGACCCGCTTGCAATTGCGGGCTGCCCAAGGACACGACCACATCGCCTATCTGTACGGTATCCCCGAAATCGACATTCACAGCGGCGACACGGCCGCCGATTTTTGCGGCCAGGTCAATGCGGGTCGCCTCGACTTCGCCTTGAACCACCAGCGGTTTTGGCACTGTTGCAATCCAGGCCAGGGCGCCACCCGCGACCATTGCACTTGCAATGATCGCAGCGAACAACTTGGGTTTCGACATGGATCGCTCCGTTTCAGTTGATAGCCAGAGTTGCGCTTCGGCTCGTGCACTTAGGTGTCTTTGGTTCCTGGAGGACGGATGCCGTGGAAAAGGGCGTAGTAGACCGGAACCATCAGCATAGTTACGACTGTTCCCACGGTCAGACCGGCAGCGATTGTGGTCGCCATGGCCACCCAAAAGATGTCCTGCAGCAGTGGCAACACACCAAGGATTGTCGTGGCTGCCCCAAGGAATACGGGATTCAGACGCGAGACGGTTGCTTCGACCAGCGCATCATAAGGCTTCATACCTTCTTCCAGATTGACGCTGACCTGATCCAGCAACACGACCGCGTTCTTGATCATCAGGCCGACAAGGCTCATCGCGCCTAACAGGGCCATGAACGAGAAGGGTTGATTGAATAGCAGCAGGCCACCAGTGATCCCAATCATCGCAAAGGGAACGACCGTAAAGACAACCAGCGCCGGACGGAAAGCGTTGAACAGCGCAACCACCAGGAAGACCATGATCACCAGCGCTGGGCCGGACCCGGGTTTCAGCGAATCCTGGGCATCTGCTGTGCTGAAAGTCTCACCTCTCCATTCGATCCGATATCCGGGAGGCAGCTCGATTGCCTCGATGTCAGCGCGGACCTCATCAACCAAAGAGGGTAGGGTAACGCCTTTCGAGCTGGCCTGAACCGTAACCGCGCGCTGGCGTTGCCAACGGACGATAGTCGGATCCTCCAATTCGATCTCGACCCCTTGCGTTACAGAAGACAATGGCAGCGACTTGGTCGAGAAGGCCGGCTGGATCTGGATTTGCTCAAAGTCACGCCCGACGGTCTGCCGTTCGTCTTCGGTCCGACGTAAGATGATGGGCAGCAGATCCTCATTCTCACGATAGAGACCAACCGGCAGCCCGTCATAGGCAAAGCGCGCGGCGCTGGCTATGTCGTTGCGGGACGTACCCGTCCAGATGCCGGTTGTCTGATCATACTCCGGAACCAGTTTGGCGACGCGGTTTCGCATATCGCTTCGAATGTCCTTGGCATGGGGGGAAGCGCGTAAGACATCCATCGTTTGTTCAGCCAGGTTGCGCAGTACTTGCGGGTCTGCATTGGCCGGGCCGCTAAAGCGAACCTCGAACGGCCATGTATTACCAGGCCCAGCCGTGTACTTGCGCACCCGCGTCATCGCCTCGGGGATTGCGCCTTCGATCCATGCGTCCAGTTCTGCGACAAGGTCGTTCACGACCTCAAGGCTTTCAGTATTGACCACAAGTTGTGCGTAGCTGGCATAAGGAAGCTCGGGGTCGACCGGCAGATAGAACCGGGGGCCGCCTGCGCCCATGAAGGTCGATACGCCTTTCACACGCGGATCGCCATTCAGTTTATCCTCGACTCTACGTGCCAATTCCGAGGTCTGGTCGATCGTACTGCCTTCCTCGGCCCAGACATCGACCATGAATTGCTGCCGTGTGGCGTCGGTAAAGAACAGGCGGTCGACATAGCTGAAGCCGTAGATCGCGCCGCCCAGCAAGGCCAGAAACACCATCGCGGTGATGCCACGATGACGCAGGCAACGCCCCAACACGGCAAGGAACCCCGAGGTAAAGGCGCTTTCGGTATGCGTCGTCTCGACCTTGGGGGTGGGCAACATGTCAATGCACATCAGCGGCGTAATCGTCATGGCAATGATCCAGCTGATCAACAGCGAAACGGCCACAACAACAAACAAAGATCCCGCGTATTCCCCGGCGGCTGCCGACGAGGCGTAGATAGGAAAAAAGGCCATCACTGCCACTATCGTGGCCCCCAGCAAAGCCATGCTGGGCTGGCCCGCGGCTTCGATCGCGGCTTCGATCTTGCCCATGCCCTTTTTCATGCGTGCGGCCATTCCATCGGCTACGACAATGGCGTTGTCCACCATCATCCCCAGCGCGATCACTAACGCACCCAAAGAGACCCGCTGCAGGTCGATCTTGAGAACGACCATTACCATGAACGTGGCCAAAATGGTCAGAAGCAGTGCACTGCCTATGATCAGGCCCATGCGCCATCCCATGAATACAGCAACGACTATCAAGACGACCAATACGGCCTCGAGAAGGTTGACCATGAACGAGTTGATCGACTCGGTCACCAGATCGCTTTGCCAGGCAACTCGGTGCATTTCGATGCCGACGGGGAGGCGGGACGAGATTTCTTCGAGCGCCGCATCGAGGTTGCGCCCGGTATCCACGATATTTCCTCCGGATACGTTTGCAATCGACAAGCCGATTGCAGGCTGTCCGTCATAGCGCATCTGGGTCAGGGCAGGTTCCAGATATCCTTGCCGGATGTCCACGATATCTTGAAGTCGGATCACATCGGAGTCGCGTGACACAGGTAGTTGGACAGGTATGTCGGCCCCCTCTGCCACATCCAAAACCCGGTCTGTCAGGCCGGGGCGTAGTTGCAGGTTGCCGATATCCTCAGGTGATTGAAATTCCCCTGTCGGCGCGATCCGCAGCCTGCGATCTCCGATTGTGAGCGCGCCGGAGTCGACCACCTGGTTCTGCAAGTTCAGGGTTAACAGAAAGTCCTGCGCAGACACGCCAAGATCCAGCAGTCGCTGCTCGGAGGCATCCAGATAGATCACCTTGGGCTGCAGGCCCCAGGTCTCGACACGGGATACGCCTTGGACCAGACTCAGTTCCTTTCGGATGGCTTTTACGTGTTCCTCAAGCTCTGCATAGGTGAACCCATCTCCTGTCACGGCCAGAACGAACCCGTAGACAAAACTAAAGTCGTCGATAACGTTCGGTGCACCAGCGCCGGGCGGTAGGCTGCCGTGCAAATCGCCTACTTTGTTACGCACTTTGTCCCAGACCTGGGGTAGGCGGTCGGCCCAATATTCCTGCTGAATTTCGACTTTTACGATGGACAGACCTGCATGAGAATACGAGGTTAGGAAACGCAGTTCCGGCAGTTCTTGAATGGCAGTTTCAATCTTGTCAGTAACTTCCAGTTCGACCTCGGTCGGGCTGGCGCCGGGATATTGGGTTACGACCAGCGCCGTTTTAACCGTAAACTCAGGGTCTTCCAGCTGACCCAGCCGAAAATAGCTGAGCGTCCCGATCACGAGGATCAGCACCAGCGCAAAATAGGTGACCGTGCGGTTCTTGACCGCGACCGAAGCGAGCGACATCAACTTATTCTCCGCCTGTGGTCAGAGTGACTTTCTGACCGTCCTTCAGAGTGTTCGCGCCGGCAGTCGCGATCCGCATACCAGCCTCAAGGCCGCTGACCAAAAATCCCCGGTCGTTGAATGCGTTAACGGTTACGGGTGTGGCGGATACGGTCAGGTCTTCGGGGTCGATGACCCAGACAAATGTTTCGTCCGGCGATTTCTGGTTGGGTGAAAACACGGCGCTTGAAGGGACGTGAATGCCCTGATCGCTCCAGCTATCCGGCAGATGTACCTTGGCTGTGGCGCGACCAGCCATTCCGGGTTGAATAACGCCACCCTCTGGCTGTTCCATGATGATCGTCACCGGATAGGTCCGGGTCGCTGAAGACGCTTCGTTCCCGACATGTGCGACTTGAGCAGGTATCTTCAGGCCAGGCAGGCTTGAGAATTCAACTTCGATACCTTCGACAAAGGGCTCGAGGTTGATGAAGTGTTCAGGGACTGCAACCTCCATTTCGATGCGCGAGGTGTCGAGCACCCGAACAATGGGTTGGCCAGCGATGGTGTTTTGGAATTGTTCCACATAAGTTGCGGATATCGCGCCGTCAAAAGGGGCGACCAGTGTCGTATAGCCAAGATTCAGCCGTGCTTCATCCAATTGGCCTTGGGTGGCTTCGATATTGGCTTCGGTCGCCCTGACGAGAGCGATCTGATCGTCAACGCGTGCCTGGGCAATGTGATTGTTTTTCACCAGCTGCTCGCGCCGCTCCAACTCGATCTTCGCATTTGTCAGATTGGCTTTCAGCGCGTCGCGCTGTCCTTCCAATGCGCGCACACGCGCTGCTTAAGGGTCTGAGTCCAAAGTGGCCAAAACATCACCAGCCTCGACCTGCGATCCCACATCGACGGGACGTGCAAGAACCTTTCCGGGAACTTCGAAAGCGATGTTGACCTCGCGTACAGCTTTGGCCCGACCCGGATAGCTAGCTAACCGAACCGCATCCACATCCGCAACGACCGTTGACAGAACTGGTCTGACTTGGATCTTTGTTGTCTGTTCTTCTTTGCATCCTGCGACAACGATCATCGCTGTCAGGGTGAACATGGTAACTGGGAGCTTTGCTGTCAGCATCTTTGGTGGCCTTTTCGAACTGAAGCCCAATGGAAATCACACGAGGCGGTATTTACATATTTAGTATATTTTGTCAACCTTGAGTTTGTTGTGTTTGAAAATGTGACCCAACGGCACACATTTGGCGTTTACCTGCCAGTATTGATGATAGTTGAGTGAAATTTCATTAAACTCTTCTTGAAGCGGGGATGTCTTTGCCTCAGGTGAAGCCGCTAACCGCGGATCAGCTCTCCAAGCGTGACAAGTCACAAGGCTTACCATCGGCATTGAAAACTGAGGTGACGTAAGGTAAAGCGCGTATTACACTAGGGTTTTTTGCGAGCATGTCACACCGGGGAAATGAAATGCGATCCAAATACACAGACCAACTCGGTTGTTTCGACGGCGGTTTGGTCGGCGCATGCCATCGCATCTCGGGGGTTCGCACAATCCGTGCGAAACTGCGAATGAGCCTCCGGTCAGTAAATCTGTACTGTGTGAACAGAAGCGGTGACGATTGCAGAAGCTTCCGATTTACTTTGGCGGCTATTTAATAATGCAGCGACCCCAGATCATGACGGGACTTGCCGGGCTGTTGGTCCTGATCATAGGCGTCTGGGCAATCCTGGCCTCGCGGGATGTCCGGGACAAAACGGTGACGTTGACCTTTCAAGCGCAAATGGGTGGTGAGCCTTTGGTCTACGACCAGTTCATCTACGACAACCCCGGCGGGGAAGGGGTGTTTGAAATTCACGACTTCAAGTTCTTCATCAGTAACCTGAGCCTGTCGCAGGGCGGCGAAACGTATGTCGTGCCTGACAGTTACCATTTGTTGCGTTTCGACAACGACTCGTTGTCGCACTCGATCACTTTGACAGATGTGCCACTGCGCGACGTTGAGTATCTGCGTTTTCTGGTGGGATTGGATGCGCAAGCCAATACGTCGCCGGAAATGCGGGATAAGCTTGACCCCGAAGGCCAGATGGCTTGGAGTCGAGAAGACGGCTACAAGTTTGTAGTTTTCGAAGGTGCGCTTCGGATTGGCGAAACTGTGTCGCTATTGACATATCATGTAGGCTTTTCGGAAAATACGAGAGAGATTTCTGTGTCTTTGCCTGCACAGCACAACACAGGCGGCAAAACTGAAATTGCACTGACCGTAGATCTGTCCAAAATGTTTGCCGGGTCCTACGAAGTAGACATGGGGGCATTGCCTTCGGTCGATTTCGATCGCGATGGCGCAAGGATGTTGGCGGACAACTACGCGTCAATGGTCTCGTTCGGGTTTTGACGGACGTCCCGGCCGAAACTCGGTTCGCATTCGCCCACAAAGTCAAATTTCCGCCCTTTTTTCGTCAGACCAACCGCAAATTCAACACCCAGAAAGGTTCTTGGCATTGGGCAGAGGGTCTTTGTGGTGAAGCGGATCTTTACACATTTCGAGCAGCAAAAGCGCAGGCTTTACTCTATTGCTTTTCTCGCCTTCTCTGCTGGTTACGTTCTATATTCGCATATTGACGTGATGCGGTATGGAATGCCGTTGCCGGTGTTGACCGGGTTGATCTATATGTGCGCTATTGTTTGCGCCACTGTGGTGACCACTTACTTTCTTCCGGGCTTAACCAAAGTGACCGACGCCGTTGCAGTGACGCGGCTTGGCTTTGCGCTTTGGATCGCCGCCACGCAAAGTCATGAACTGGCGGCATCGCCTGTACTTGGCGCGACCATCGTGGTCGGCGGTGCGATTGTGTTGTTGCAGGTTTCGACATGGGCAAAGGCAGTGTCACAAGTACTGTCAACCGATATGCCGGGCCCGCTTTGGACATCCCCAACGCCGCAACCTGTCGCTGTGCGCAGCGCCTGATTATCTAAACGGTTCGTATTTCAGAATCGGTAGGTTGCTCCAATCAGGGGGCCGGACTGATCGAATTTGAATTCATTCCCATCTATGTCGTGCTCAAACGAAATGTAGCGATAACCGCCGCGGATCATCCATCGGTCGTTTATCTCATAATCTGCGGTCAGCAGTACCTGCCATGTTTCACTGCCGCTTCTGAACCCACCGTAGTCAAAAAATGCTGTTCCCGACCATCGGTCAGCTAAGTCGAACCGAGCCCTGATCCCGATAACAGGATCCGTCCAGCTTTCGTTAACATTCGCAGAGCGACCGGGGGCCGCACCCGGTAGAACCGTCAGATCGGTTTCCGTCTTGAACCAACGAAACCCGGCAGCAAGATCCACGGTGGACTTTTCTGTGCTCAAAACCCGGTACCCCAAAAAGCCGCTTAGAAACTGCGTCGTCAACGACGTCTCCAGCCCTGAGCTGTTGGGAGTCGGGGCGCTGTTGCTGAACGACAAGTCCGTATAGTTGTAATCCCCCAATATGGACCATTGGCCGTTGGTCGCCGCGAATGTACCCATAAAGGCCAAATCAAGGTTCTCCAGCGCGTCCGAAAACGAGAGTGTCCCTTCTAAAGTACCAATTGCCGTTTCAGTCGATACGTTTGTTTCTGGCGTAAACAGGTAGATCGTCGCCTGATATGACCAATCCGACTGTTGCGCCAGCGCAGAGATCGGAGCGCAGGCGGCAAACATCAAGCCTGCGGTTGCGTCCCTTAAACTTTTAATCCGGTTCATTTGTCTCCTCCTGTCGTTCAAACACTAGTCGATGTGCTTTAAGCTGCGGTGCTGGTATCCTGCTTCTGTCCTAGGCTGACGCGGTTGATATCAGTGCTTGGAAAGAACTCGGCCCAGACATGCCAAAAGACACCTGCGCGCAGCGTCTCGACACGTCGTAGCCTGCCCTGATCCGACATGCCCCAGAAATCGCACCGGGTTACAGGTACGCCACTGTCGTTGTACCAAATCCCCAGGCTTTCATACTTGGGGTCCAAGCTCACGACCACATCGCGCCCGCCGACATTCGCATTCACGATCCAGTTGTTGTCGATCACAAAGTCATCGGTCCAGCAGGCGGCGTCCTTACCGATCGTAATTCCCCAGACATAGGTTTTATTTGGCAAACGCTCGTCCGTGCGGTCCATGTTGTCCATAACGGGCGCGTCCTCTTGGTGTTGGCGTCCGATTCCCCATCCGAAAGTGATCTCTGTGACCATGTCCAGCAGCCGAAGCATGGGATTGGGCGAGGGTTTGTTCAGAAAAACCTCTCCGGCCGGGAATGCCTTTTGAAAGCCGCGAAAGGTCATTCTGTAGGTTGGCCAGGGCGTCATCTGTGCCTCGGGGCGCACAGGGCAGGCTGGGCCTTCGGCGTATTTGTCGTGATCGGCTTCGCGAAACCCATAGATATGCTGGATTGGCTCACCAGATTCGTTATCCCGCAGGATCAGGTTGTTGCCGTGCTGGGCCAAGACCTCGAGGTTCAGCCGTTTGCCTTCGATCCTTGGGATGTAACCCTGCCCAAGGTTGGCCATCGCGCAATAGGTCATCACGATATCCTCGCCCCCTAGACCGTCTGTATTCCCAGCAAGATGCGGCCGCATGATCTGTGCGTCCGGGTGCGCGCGGGCAAAGCCGTTATTTTCGATCACGATGACAGGAGCGGTTGGACCGACATATTTGCGGGCTTCGTCAATCGGGAAATAGGCGGCGTCGTTTAGTTGGTTCCTTAGTCCCAAATGCACCCACACATAGGGAAAGCCATAAAGGAAAACCGTCAGCAATGCTGCAATCACCCACAGCCAGAACGGTCCGCTGCCCGTAATGAAATGCGCCAGAGTGGCGACCACGAAACCGCCAAGGCCAACTGCGATCAACTGATATTCATGTCGGATAAACCGTATCATGTTCTTGCGTTTTACGGTCAACACCATCTGGGATACGTCGCCCAGATCGCGAAAATAGACAAAGCCGATACCCAACGAAATGACTAAGCCAAGCGCAAATAGAATGCTTCCGACCATCTGCTTCTCCTGAATTGAAACCAGTTACCGAGTTATTGCTGAGGTGACGCGCGTTTGATCAAGAACGCGTCGACGGCTTTCTGAGTTTCGGGGCGAATGTTCTCGATCCCCTCATACGGCGCGCCATACGCGGGTGGGGTGTCGGGGAACTTTTCCTTGCGGGCCATGTGACGCCCCAAAATCCGCGCGAATTCCTGCCCGCCCCAGGCACCCACCTCGGTCGAAACCGAATATTCTTCACGTGTGTCGCGGTAGAGATCGAAGAACTTTGCCAGAATCGCGCTTTCACCCGGGCCAGGGAGTTTTAGTTTTAGCTGATCTTTTACTACCGCCTTAGGTTTGTTGACCGAATAGATAATGACGTGGTCGCGGCGCGCCTTGGTTTCATCAGCAAACAGCAAAGAAGCAGACTGATCGACCCCGTCCACCAGTCGATCCCGAGGGATGTACTGATCAGCCCCTGCGAAACGCGATAGTGTCGTATAGAGGTCTGAAACATGGATTATGCTGTTCAGCAGACCGTCAGCTTCGATCATGCCGGGCCAGCGGATAAAGGCATCGACGCGGACACCGCCTTCGGTCGTATCGCCTTTCCCTCCTGCGTAGATCAGCGGCGTGAACCCGGATTGCGGCGCGTATTTGGTGAAATGACCGTTGTCGCCCATGACAACTACGACTGTGTTTTCGGACACGCCCAAGTCATCCATACGCGTGAACAGCTCGCCCAGCCACTGGTCCAGCAACTGCATCTTGTCAACGTAGAGGCCACCGTTCACACTTTCGGGGCCTGATCGTCCGGCGCGGGTATTGTCCAGCGGTATCATCGGCCAATACTGCAGAAAAAACGGCTCGTCGCCTTCAGCGAGGCGCTCGAGTTCTTCCAGAGTCTTGTCCTGAAATGCCTGGTTCATTTCATCATATTTTTCTGCGTTCCACCTTTCGCCGGGCTGCATTCGGATCTCGCGGATCGGCCCGCCGGCTTCGCCCTCGATCACGGTCATCATCGCAGCGGCATCAGGGCGGAACCAACCGTCCAGAGTGTACTTGTCATCAAAGTCCCGGATCGCGACCGAGACCTGTTCTTTTATCGCGTCGTCATTGAAGATTGTAAGCTGGCCCTGTTGATGGATCGCGTGTTGGGCGTAGTCGAACCCCTGGTTCATAGCCCAGCTTTCAGCAATATCGCCCATGTGCCATTTCCCAACATGGCTAGTAGCGTATCCCGCTTGCTTCAGAACTTCGGCGAGCGTGACTTCACCATCAGGCAGCCCGAACCCGGCAATGTCGACGGTTGTGTCGCCCATACCCATTCGCACTGGCAAGCGTCCTGTCATTTGCGCCACGCGGGTTGGGGTGCATGATGGCTCGGTATACATCCGGACCATCCTTAGGGCCTGATCCGAAAAATCGTTGATATTCGGCGTTTCGTAACCACGAACTGCGTTCAACTCGGGGATTCCCATGTCACCAAACCCCATGTCGTCGATCAATACGCTGACGATATTCGGGGGTTTACCACCGTTCTGGTCCTGAAAGGCTGCCAATGCCGCATCGACCACAGAGTCGTCCTGCGCCCATTGATCGGCGTGTTGGGCGTGAAGAATATAGTATTCAGCATCGTGTTGAATCGCTTCGTTTTGCGCAGAGGCGAATGAAGCGCTCAAACTTGCTGTCAGAACAAGAAGGCAGGACAATCTCATTAGTTTCCCCTTGTTTTTAAATGAATCTCCGGGTGAGAAAGGCAATCGTATATCACATTGAAACATCAGAATGTGACGCAGGCAAGAGAAATGCCTTAGACGGAATGACCCTCAGACACTAGGGATCTGAGATCGGTAAGGTGGCTGTTCGTTCAGAAATTGTGAACAACGACCATAAGGCGTCGGAATTATCTTCGGCCAAGCGCCAAAAAAAGGGTGATTTTGGCATAAAACGCCCGGTTAATATTGGGTTAAAGTTGCACGGGTAATTTGTATTCGTGGTTAAAGTAACGAGTAGAATATGTTAAAATCTATGATGAGAGAGCCGTTCCCGGCACACTGGAAAACTGCCATCGCCACGCGTCTGGGGAACGGCTCTTCTAAGCAGAACAGAGAAATGCTTGAACTGGCTTTGCCAGCCGCCGCATGCGTATGCCTGCTGCTGTACTGGCTGAAAAGCGCCTCCGTCGAAAGCTATGTTTCGGTCCTGATGTAAAGCGGGTTGCTACAACCTCGGTATTGCTTCGAGCCCTCGGTATCAGACCGCAGCAGTGGTTATAAATTCTGATACATGTCGGCAGCGCTTTGAGTAAGCTGAAGAGCACCTCATACGAGCTTTAAACTGCACCCTTAGGGCCGGACCCTGACGCTTTCTGGTGCCTTTCAAAATTGAAGTCTTCCGCAAAATGACAGGCTACGAAATGGTCTGTATCCAGCTCTCGCCACGCCGGAACTTCGGTTTTGCAGCGATCTTTTGCAAAGGGGCATCGGGTGTGAAACCGGCACCCTGACGGCGCAGCCAGCGGGTTCGGGATTTCCCCCTTCAAACGGATCGGGTCATAATCTGCGTCGGGGTCCGCTGTGGGAATCGCGCTAAGCAGCGCGTGTGTGTAGGGATGTTTTGGCGCAAAAAACAGCTTTTCAGTCGGGGCATATTCCACGAATTTCCCGACATACAATACCGCCACGCGGTGCGACATCTGTGCGACGACACTCAGATCATGGGCGATAAACAGGAACGAGACACCCATCTCATCCTGTAGATCTTTTAGCAGATTCACGATTTCTGCCTGAATCGAGACATCCAGGGCCGAGACGCTTTCGTCGCAAACGACAAACTTTGGCTTGGACACCAAAGCCCGTGCGATACAGATTCGTTGCCGTTGCCCGCCGGAAAAAGCATGAGGAAAACGGCGCAAGTGTTCGAGGTTCAATTTGCATCGCGCGGCTATTTCACGAACGCGGGCGTCGATCTTGGCTCGGTCTTTGAACTTGCCTGACGCCACCAACGGTTCGGCAATTATATCGCGGACTGTCATTCGTGGGTTTAAAGACGAGTAGGGATCCTGAAACACGAGGCTCACTTCAGGCCGAAAGGCGCGCAGAAGGTCGCCAGCAAGGTTGTGGACGTTGATCCCTCCTTCTCGGAAGGCCATGTTCATTTTCGACCTTACCTTGCGCAGCTCAGTCTCGGATGCGTGGGCCAGATCGATGTCAGCCTTGTTTTTGCGGTGAAAAATCACCTCGCCATCCGTCGGATCAATCGCGCGCAGGATCGCGCGGCCAACGGTTGTTTTACCCGATCCGGACTCTCCGACCAGTCCGACAGTCTCGCCACGTTTGATATCGAAACTGACACCGTCAACCGCACGCAGCATCTGCACTTCGTTTCTGAACAGCTTGCGCGTTTTGATCGGGAAATGGACCGAAAGGTCTTTCACCTCGATCAGAGTATCGTGTTTCGGGGTCATGCGGCGTTCCGATCTTTGTCGCTGTGCAACCAGCAGCGTACTGCGCGGCCGGGAATGGTTGAGACCTCGGTCGGCGCTGTCACGTCGCAGGTCCCCGCGATCGCTTGGGCGCATCGGGTATGAAATGGACAGCCCGTTGGGCGCGCGGTCGGGCTGGGGATATCTCCCGGCACCGGTTTCAGGCGGTCGTGCAGGTGTTCGACGCTGGGGATCGCGTCCAACAAACCCTGGGTATAGGGATGCTGCGGATTTCTGATCACGTCCCGGGCGGGGCCGCGCTCGACGATAGTTCCCAGATACATCACGGCAACGTCGTCGGCGATCTGGGCGATCACGCCAAGGTCATGGGTGATGAAAATCATACCCATGCCAAGATCGCGTTGCAGATCGCGCATCAGGTCCAACACCTGAGCCTGAATAGTCACGTCCAGCGCCGTAGTCGGTTCATCTGCGATCAACAGGGCAGGGCCGGCAGACAGGGTCAGTGCGATCATGGCGCGCTGTCGCATCCCGCCAGACAATTCGTGCGGGTACTGGTCAACCCGTGCAGAGGCATTCGATATGCCGACTTTGTTCAGCATCTCGATTGCATATTCCCGCGCGGCACGCTTTTTCAGTCCGCGATGCAGCATGATGGCTTCCATCATCTGATTGCCGATCGTGTAAACAGGCGAGAAACTGGCCATTGGTTCCTGAAAAATCATCCCGATCTCGCCGCCCCGAATGCGGCGCAGTTCCTTGCTGCCGGTTTTCAAGCGGCCAAGCGCGATCTCTTTCCCGGCCTTGTCTGTGTAAGTCATCCGGGTTTCACCGCTCAACGAGGCGTTGCCGGGCAAAAGCTGCATCAGGGCCTTGGTTGAAATCGACTTGCCCGATCCGGACTCCCCCACCAAGCCCAGCGTTCTGCCCGCCTCGACCCCAAAGGTGACGTCGTGCACCGGGGTGATGACACCTTCGCTGGTGCGAAACGAAATCGACAGGTTTTCTACAGTCAGCATTTTCGGCATTTCAGTGCGCCTCCGAGTACGGATCGGCGGCATCGCGCAGCCCGTCGCCAATCACGGTAAAGGCCAGTACGGCAACAACGACAAAGATCGCGGGGATGAACAGCCAGGGTGTTTGTTCGATTGCCCGCACCGATTGCGCTTGTTGCAACAGCACCCCCCACGAGACCGAGGGTGGACGCAGACCCAGCCCAACAAAGGAGAGCGCCGTTTCCGACAGGATCATGTAAGGAAAGCTGATCACCAGATCGACAATGATGAAACTGGTAAAGCTGGGCAGCATGTGTTGCGCGATAATCCGACCGGGCCGCGCACCTGCCAGCCGCGCGGCGATCACATAATCCTCGTTCCGGATCGACAGCAGCTGCGACCGTATCCGCCGCGCCAGCGTGGGCCAGCCGAACAGGCCCAGGATCAGGGTCATGGCGAAATAGACCTGCGTGGTCGACCACTCCTTGGGCATGGCGGCGGCCAACCCCATGTAAAGCGGGATGATGGGGACCACGCGGATCACCTCGGTCACGCGCTGGATGATATTGTCGATCACGCCCGCGAAATACCCCGCAATGCCGCCGATGATCAGCGCCAGAACAAAAGAGATCATCACCCCGATCACCCCGATCGACAATGAAGTTCGGGTGGCATAGATCGTGCGGCTGAATACGTCGCGCCCCAGATCGTCAGTGCCCCAGAAATGGATTTTCTGTTCAACATCGGGGCTTAGCCCCACCAGATGCCGGTCCGTCGGAATAAAGCCCAACAGCTTGACTGGTTCACCTTTGACAAAGAAATGCAGATAGTTCCGCACTTTGGGATCAGGGACCGAGATGGCACGCAGGGTGACCGGATCACGCTCAGTCTTGGTGCCGTTTACAAAGGGAAAAACGGAACAGCCCCCCGCATCGCAGAAACGCGGCACCTGCGGTGCGCCTTCGATATAGTTGGTATCCCGCGTCACTGGTCCGTAGGGGGCAACAAACTCGGCGAAAATCCCGGCCAGAAACATCAACCCCAGTACCGAGGCTGCCATCATGGCGGCGCGGTGACGGCGGAACCGCCACCAGATCAGGGTCCATTGCGAGGCCGAGTAGTATTTGAGCCGCGCTTCCTCGGCGGTAGTATCTGTTTGATGTGTTGCATCGGTCATGGATCAGGCCCCCAGTTTGATGCGCGGGTCCAGCCATGCCAGCAACAGATCGGACACGAAATTCATGAACACGATGGTGAAGGTCAGCATCAGCAGGATGGCTCCCGCCACGTTCATGTCCAGGTCCAGGTAAGCACGCAGCAACAGCTCTCCCAGTTCGGTAAGGCCCAGCACCACGGCGACGATGGGCAGTTCGGAAAAGATGCGGTTTACGTCGAACCCGATGGTCGAGACCACGGGGTTGATCGCCAGCCGCGCCGGGTATTTGATCAGCAGCCGTAACTCGGGCACGCCGCGCGCGCGGGCGGCTGTGACGGACAGTTTGTTCAGTTCGTCCGAAATGGTGGCCCGCACGGTCTGTATCTGGATCGCCACCGCCGACCAGGCCAGTACGACCGCAGGTAGCCATAGATGCTTGATCAGATCCCAGACTTTGCCAACCGACCAGGACGCATCGCGGTACTGGTCGGAAAACAACCCTCCGATATCGGCGCCGAACCAGCGGTTCGCGAAATACAGCATCACCAGGGCCAGCAGGAAGTTTGGCAGCGCCAGACCCAGGTAGGAGAACACCGTCAAACCATAATCGACTGCTGACACACGTCGCACCGCAGCAAAGATGCCGATGGGGATCGACACGATGTAGGTCAGCAGCAGAGTCGAGAACAGGATACCGGCCGTCAGCCAGACCTTGTCCCCAATCACTTTGGTCACCGAAGTTTCAAACGCAAAAGCCTGCCCGAAATCGCCGCGCAGAACGATGCCTCCAATCCAGTCGAAGTATCGCAACAGCATGGGCTTATCCAAACCCAGATCGCGGCGGATCGCCTCGATATCTGCCTCGGTGACGTTGACGCCGGTGCCCGAATATTTGCGGAACGCATAACGGTCAGCATAGTCGCCAGGCGGCAGTTCCATGATCAGAAAGACCATCACCGATACCAGCAGCATCGTGATGACCATCCCGACGAGACGTTCCAGAGTGAATCTCAGCACTTAAAAATCCCCCATCCGGCCCCACAAGAGGGGCCAAAACCGGAGCGCAGTCATCCCGCGCTCCGGTCCGGTTTTCAGACTGTGTTCTGTGTTACTGCTCCAGCCACCACTGCGAGGGGCGGTAAGGATAGGTCCAGTAGAAGTCGTAGGTTTTCGACTTGATCGGCTTCACGTTCTTCAGGCCGTTGCGATACAGGAACGGGGCGACGATGTCGCCGACAGTGCCGATTTTCAACATGTTGTCGGTGTGGATCTTGACGATCTCTTCGCCCAATTGGTTGCTTTCGTCGGTGCCCATTTCGACCTGAATGAACTTTTCGCTCAGATCCCATAGTTTCTGGATATCCGCCGGCGGCTCGATACCTTCGCTGCCACCGCTGGTTTTCCAGGCGGCCCAGCCGAAACCCGTGCCAGGGTTGAAGAAGTCACCGAACGGCGGGACAAAAACCGTGACGTCCTGGCTGATGGTCGGGCCGGCATTGCCGTCATATTTCCAAACGGTCAGGTCCAGGTCGTTGTTGTTGCCCGAGGCGCGGTATTCGTCCGAGGTCACCTCTTTCAAGTCAACCCGCACGCCCACGGCCGACCAGTAGTCGCGCACCAGTTCCTGCATCTTTACCGGCGCACCCTGCGAGGAATACACCAGACGCACGACCAGCGGCTTGCCGTCAGGGCGTTCCACGGTGCCGTCGCCATCTGCATCGGTCAGGCCCATTTCGGCCAGCAGAGCTTTGGCAGCCTCGGGGTCGTATCCGATGTCGCGGTTCAGCACTTCGTCCGAGACGAAGGACACGGTTTTGGGCTCGGCAGGCACGCCCTGCATCGGAGTGCCCTGACCCAGATAGACGATCTCGTTGATCTCATCGCGGTTCATCGCCAGCGACATGGCGCGGTTGAAACGAACGTCCGAGAAGATGTCGCGCAGGACCGGATCCTGATGGGTGCGATTGAACGAGTAGAACACGTTCTCGCCAAAGGTCGGGGCAAAGTTGATGGTGTACCCACCATTGGCCTCGTTTTCCTTCAGCAGCGGGAAGTCTTCCAAGAAGACCGCCTGCTGTTTCCAGACCACATCCCCATTCATGATCTTGAGGTTCTGGACTTCTTTGTCGCCGACATAGGTCTCAACGATTTCGTTGATATAGGGCAACTGGTTGCCTGCGGTATCGACCTGGTGGAAATAGGGGTTGGCCACCAGTTTACGGCCCTCGGCGGTCTCTTCGACAACAATATAGCTTTCCAGCGTCGGCACCACGGCACGACCGATCTTGGCAGCCTTGTCAGCATCTTTCAGCAGAGGGCTGGGCACGTCTTTCCAGTCGGAACCGCCGTAATAGAAGTCAACGGCAGCAGCAGCATTTTCAAAACCGTATTCCTGCGCCAGTGCTTCGGCGTTTTCGTTATGCTTGGCCATGAACTGGCCCAGGAAATGCTTGGGTTGGAACGGCTGGCCGTAGTCCACGGCAAAGCGGTTCAGAATGCCAGGGGTCGGTACCGGGAAGGTGAATATAACGGTGGTGTCGCCAACGGCCTCGACCTGAGCCTGTTCACCTGCGAACAACCACCGATCCGGTGTCTTATCGTACACGTCGGGATTATAGATGATATCATTCATCCAGAACTCAACGTCCTTGGCAGTAAACGGCGCGCCGTCAGACCATTTGTGCCCGGCGCGCAACGTGATGGTCAGCTGGGTATAATCGTCATTCCACGACCACGCTTTTGCTATATTGGGAACCACGGTCTGCAAATCATCAGCATAGCGCACAAAATTCACATGGCGCACCGACAGCAGGTCCGAAGTGCCGGACTCGGTCGCTTTGGACAGGCCGGTGATGGCTCCGCCATACTGACCGATTGAGTCGTAGGGCATAACGACCAAAGGCTCGACTGGCAGACGATCTGCCACTGGCCCAAGATCCGCGTTCCCCAAAATCCGGGCGTTCAAATCGGCGATCGCCGGGTTTTGTGCAAAACCCAGCTCGCACGAGGCAGCGGCCCGCAGCTCGACCAGTTCCAGCTGCTGCGGGAATACGGGTTCCAGACCCATCGGGTCGGCTACGGTTGCAACGGGGCAGTTGGCCAGAACCGGGGTTCCCAATGTGGCCAATGCGGTGAATGAAAGGAGAGAGGTGCGAAGCTTCATAGCCATCCCTGCGTTTGTGTGACGCCAGAGCGCTAGAGATGAAAGTTAACAAATTTATGATGGTTTGGTGGGTATAGTGAAAAGCTATGTCGGATCAGTTGACATGAGATCGTTACAAATGACGCTTTCCTTCAGCAATCCGGAAAAAGTTTGATACCGCAGATGTATGGCGCATAGCTGGCAGGCAGGCCAGAAAGTGGCGCGCCGTCAGGTTCTTGTCTGCAACCGGAACGAAAGCGACCCCAGTTTCATTTTGGCATTCCTGCGCAAAAGCGACGCCAACGCCTACGCCTGTGGTTACGAGTGTTCGGATGGATCCCCATGATCCCAGGCCCAAAATCGTGGTCAGTTTAACCCGTGCAACCTGGGCGGCGGCATCAAAAATTTGCCGTGTCGAAGAACTGGGTTCACGTTGAATCAGCTTCAATGGGGCGACCTCGGCCCAAGAGACGGGTCCGTTGTCTGCCAAAGCATGATCTTTGGGAACAACCAGGCCGATTCTGGTTTCAGATATCTCTTTGCCCGACAGATCTGGTGGCAATTCCTTGGCAGTGATTAAACCCACGTCGAATTCGCCGGTGTAGAGTAGGGGAAGCAGGTCATGCGAGGCCAAAGCGCGGGCTGTCACGTCGACCGCTGGGAAGGCACGGACAAACTCGGATATAAAGGGCATCGCTATCTGGTACGTGGAGTAGCCTATCTGGAAGGTTCCAGAGTGCAAATTCCGAGCCTCCGTCAATCGATCGTCAATGTCATTTCGCAAGGCGATCAGCGCTTTGATGTCACCTCGTATGCTGTTCAACAAAGGTGTTGAACTGATAACCGACCCTGACCTGTCTAGCAGTCGGCACTGATAGTGTTGCTCCAACGAATTGACGAGGTTTGACACCGTGGGCTGGGACACCCCAAGCTCTTTTGCCGCCAGGGTAAAGCTGCCCAGCCGCACGACGGATTCCAGTGCTTGTAACTGTTTGAGGCTGATCTTTGACTTCATTCGACAGTGTCGTCCTATACATCTGACAGGCGACCCAAAGTTGGATCACCAATTCTGACCATTCGTGGGTCAGCAGAAACAGCTGAGATCCAATCGCCGACTCTGGCATGTGAGTAGCATAGTGGAATTGAGTATTCCAAAAGCAACTCGAACAAAAGCTGCTTACAACTCTCACTCGATTTGCAAGGCGCGAGTGCTACAGATTTTTGTAGACGTACAAAGAAATTCAATAAACACTATGTATTTATGAAACACTTGATACTGTAGTAATATGAATTCACTAACCAGAATAACGCGAGGTGTCCGCGTTGCCCTTAAAGATGGCAGGGTGAAGGGCCTTCTTGCCTTTACAGCCGGTATGATCCTATGGGCGTCGGTGTTTTACCGCTATGTCGAAAGTTGGAGCTGGTTAGATTCTATCTATTTTTCTGTGGTGACAATTTCGACTGTGGGGTACGGCGACTTTTCTCCTGAAACCGCGGCAGGGAAAATCTTTACTATGTTCTACATCATTGTGGGGCTCGGTATTTTCGTAACCGCAGCGACCACTGTCGCGGATACAATTCTTTCCCAGGATGACAAGAACGAGGACGACTAGGTTTTTGTCTCGTTGAGCCGATGTGATTTGATGCGCAGACCATAATTTGACCGGCTAGCCCTTCTGAATTCTGAATTTACGAGAGATTTCAAATTTCTGCAGAGCTACTCGGAACTTTTAAAATTTATATATTAAGTTTTTTGAGTATAGTGATCAAAAAACAAATGTTGGAGGGATGGTATGGAAAAGACTCAGGATGCGAGGATCGTCGATCTCGCAATTAGGTTACTATTTCTAGGGCTATTCCTTTATAGCGCTTTGGCGATGGTGGCCCCACTGGCAAGCGTGGTCATCTGGGCTACGATTCTGTGCGTAGCGCTGTACCCAGTTTTCGATTGGTTGCAGTCCAAGTTGGGCGGGCGGAAGAAACTTGCCACGACTATACTGGTATTGTTGGGCCTCGTTCTGACTTTGGGGCCGGTCGCTACTGCTGTATCCGGCGCGGCGGAACTTGGGTCTGAATTTGCGGAACAAGCAGACAAAGGCGAGCTTAAAGTCCCACCGGCACCCGATGGCCTACGAGAGCTTCCGCTGGTTGGAAACAAGATTGCTGAAGTCTGGGGCTTGTTTGAACGAAACCTCGATGGCGCACTTGCAAAATACGGCGCGCAGATTCTTGAGATCACCAAATCACTGTTCGGAAGGGTGTTAAGCATCGGGCTTGGGCTCTTGGCGCTGGCCCTGTCCGTTTTGATCATGGGGGCCTTGTTCAGCCCCGGTCCAAGCCTGGTGCAAGGCCTTCAGCGTTTTGCCAACCGTATCTTTGCGCCTCGCGGTGGCGAGTTCGTGACACTGGCCGGCGCGACAATCCGCAATGTGACAAAGGGTGTGATTGGCGTTGCTGCGATTCAGGCGGTCGTTGTTTGGGTATTGTTGGCGCTGTTCGGGATTGGCTCGGCCGCAACGCTGGCGTTCATTTGCCTGATCCTCTCGATTATCCAGATCGGCCCCGGCTTGGTTCTTCTTCCAGTGGTCATCTACGCCTGGAGCACCATGTCCGGTGGCACAGCGTTGATCTTCACCGTACTGGCCGTTCCCGTGGCGATAATGGACAGCTTCTTGAGACCTGTATTCATCTCAAAGGGCCTCGAAACTCCCATGCTGGTTATCCTTATTGGTGTTCTCGGTGGCATGATGGCGTACGGCTTGATCGGTATTTTTATGGGCCCTGTTCTGTTCGCCGTTTTCTATGAACTGTTCAAGGTCTGGATCGATGCGCCCGAAAAAGCCGAAAGCGCGGCTGAAGGAGCGGCGGAATGAGAAAGACGATTTGGACCACCTTGGCCGTCATTCTTGTTTTCCTGGTCTGGTACCTTGTCGCTGACCGAAAAACGCCGTTTACCGGTAATGCCAGAGTAAAGGCCATTGCGACCCAGATCGTTCCACAGGTCACCGGTACAGTGACCGAAGTTCTTGTTGAGAATGGACAGGTCGTCTCGGCAGGTGATGTTCTGGTTCGGATTGACCCCAGGCCCTATGAAATCCAACGCGACAAGGCGGAAGCTGATCTCGAAGCTGCTACGCAGGAGGTGGGCGCCTCCTCGGCAGAGGTGAGGGCCGCGCAAGCTAAATTGGCGCGGGCCCAGAGCGATCTTGATACGATGCGTCTTCAAACAGAGCGTGTGTTTGCGTTGGAAAAAAAAGGCTTGATCGCCGTTTCAAAAGCCGATGATGCCCGAGGTCAACTGACAGAGTCAGAGGCCAATTATGAGAATGCCAGAGCGGATTTGGAAAAAGCAAAGCAGAGGTTGGGCGAAGACGGAATAGAAAACCCAAAAATTCAGCGCGCATTGGCAGCCTTGGCAGATGCAGAGCTAAACATCGAATGGACTGAACTGCGTGCCCCGGCGACGGGTGTCATATCCAATCTATTGATCGCCCCTGGTACATATGCACGGTCCGGTCAGGATCTTTTGACGTTCCTAGATGCAACCGACGTTTGGATCGAGGCGTATTTTACTGAAAACAACTTAGGTCGGGCAGAGTTGGGTTCACCTGTTGATGTCGTTTTGGATATGCACCCCGGTCAAATCATTCCAGGTGTCATTGAGAGCTTTAGCGCGGCTGTATCTTTGAGCGGTGGCGATGAGCCTGGCCAATTGGCAAGCCCGCCTAGTACCAAAGGGTTTCTGCGTGAACCAGAAAGATTCCCCGTTCGGATCGTGTTGCCGGGTTATGAGGCCGGAAGCGCCGAAGACGATCTGCGCTTTCAGCTCAACGGGCAGGCCGACGTGATTATGTATCTCAGCGACAATGGGTTCCTGAACCTCGTGGGTCGAACCTACATCCGCGTGGTTTCCATTCTGTCCTATGCGTACTGACGACCGCCAAGCCGTTCTTCGCCTTGCGCTGGGCGTAACCGGTGTTTTTTCGATGGGTTTACTTCTGGGGTGGCCGCTTGCTGTGGTGGGGGCGGTGTTCACAGCTCTGTTTTTGCAAGCCCCTGCTGCGTTGCCTTTGGCAGCCTTTGGCAAGCTGTTCGTGTTCTCGATTGGGCTGATGTTCCTATCCTTTCTGCTGGCGTCAGTTTTTGCCCCATATCCTGTTGTGTTTCTGATCCTCGTGGCCATTGGAATCATTCTGTCGTTCACTTGGTCCGTTTCCGGTGCTGGGGTTTTGCCCGGTGTTATTGCCCTAATGGGAGCATTGATGATCCCAAACCTTGTGCTTCAGTCACAGGATCTGGCATTGGTCTTGGTGTTTTGGATTCCTCTGAACCTGCTGTTCGCCGGGTTTGCAGCAACGATGATGTTTGTGCTCATACCTGCTGAACCACCGACAGCTGCCCAGCAAAAAGCAGCAGTGGCTCAGGATTTCGATCCCCATCGGCGCATTGTCCGCATGTCACTTGTCACCGTTCCATTCGCCTTGGTTTTCTTTGTGTGGGGTGCTTCAGCGCTGCTTGTCCTGTTCTTTGTCGCACTTCTCAGCCAACAACTTGCTGCAATGCCTGCAGCAGGCAAAGCCGTAGCCAAGGCGATGTTGACGGCCAACCTGCTGGGCGCGGCGGTGTCGATCGTTTGTTATGAAGCGAATGTCATCGCACCGGTCATTTTGACACCCATATTGCTGTGCTTTTTCTTTTGCCTGACCCTTGGGGCGCTTGGCAAAACCCAAACGCCTTTGGCCGCAGCTGCCGGATCTGCTATTACAACGACCCTGATTGTCTATGGCGGATCAATCGCACCTTTTTCGGACGAGGCAGATGTCAAAAGCATTGTCCGTGTTTTGCAAGTTGCCAGCGCGGCATTCTTTGTGATCGCCGCATATATCGTGGTGGATGAATTCTGGCCCGAAAAGAAACGTCAAAATGCCCCGCAAATTCCAGGTGTCAAAAGCCACTGATGCGTTCCACAAGCCAATAGATTGACACCGCGCCGATCACGTAGCCGGTGGTTGGCGTCGCTATCATGTGGAGGCGCGAACTTGCCGCCGGAGCTAACAGTCGCCAGATAAACACCGCTAAGGATAGTGCCGCAATAAACGCCAGCTGGCCTCCTTCGACACCAAGATTAAACGCAAGCAGCGCCGCCGGAATATCCTGAGCGGGCAACCCAATTTCGGACAGAGCGCCAGCAAAGCCCAGCCCGTGTAACAGGCCAAAGCAGAAGCTTACGATCCATGGGTATTGTTCCGCCAATCTGATCTTCCCTTCTTTGCGTTTGAGTATTTCAAGGGCCAAAAAAACGATGGATAGCGCGATTATCGCTTCGACAGGCCCAGAAGGGACCCGCAGAACCCCCAGGGTTGCCATCGCAAGCGTCAGGGAATGAGCTACGGTGAAAGCCGTTATTGCCCCCACCAATCGCCACGGATCGCGCACGAGTATGAACAAGGCAAAGACAAACAAAAGGTGGTCGACGCCTTCCAGGATGTGTTGGAAACCTAACCAGAAATAGGTGCTCATGGTCGACCAGGTGGAGGGGCTTTCCGGGATTGTCAGTGCCGTTGTGTCGGGTGTGAACCGCATGGTTTTGGGTGCACCGTTCAAAGGTTGTATGCGTAACAGAACATCATTTCGCTGTCGGCCTAACCCCTCGATTGAAACGACCTGACCCGCCAACGGGACATCGCATTCGGCAACCCAAGTGGATACCCAAGCGACATTGTCTGCGGTCAGACCGGTACTGCGCGCCGGAGAGCATTGTCCGGGTAAGACAGCATCAATTTCCATGGGCTCACCATTCACATCCGGAACGCGCCAGAGGATTTGCCATGTTTCCGGACCCAATTGGCGAAGGTCCAGAAACCCCGGGTCAAGCGCGTGTGGGTTTCCGCGCTGCGGTACACAGCAAAGCCAGAGGGCGAACAAGATGTGCAGGCACAGCTTCACTGACCAGCCTCGTGGTCAGGTGGCATTTCCACTTGGTATCCAGCCGCAAAGCTCTCGTATTGGGCTTGTGTCAGTTTTTCACCTGTTTCGCGGCGCCACTCCCGCAACACAGTATCGCGTATTGCTTCCAGGGGCGGTACCTGGCCGGCCTCAGACGCGGTAACCCGGACAAAATGCAGCCCATACCCCGATTGTACCGGACCGGACCAAACCATTGGCTCCAAATCTTGGATAGCGGCAGAAAACCCGCGGCCAAAGGTGGAGTCTACCACGTTCATTGCTGACAACGGCATCGTACTGAGCAAAAGAGAAGAGATGCCAAGGCTTGACCAATCCTCTTTGGCATTCAACGCAGACAGGGTCTGGGCGATCTGGCTCTGTTCAGGGGATTCACCCAAAAAAACCTGATCGAACGCGACCATAGAAGGGGTTTCGAAGCGGGTCGAATTATCCGCGAGATAGGATCGCAGTACGGCGTCTTCTGGCGTCACAGACGATGCTATGGCCCCGGTCAGGAAGTCCATCTTTTGCACAAGCCGCGCCCGGATCACCTGATCGCCACGATCCAATCCAAGCTTTCTTGCTTCGCGTACAAGCACCTCTTCCCGGACCAAAGCGCCTATCAACACCTGTAGTTCGGCGTCGTCGGGTGCCCGTTTTCGCCTTTGTTCAAATCGTGTGGCCAGTAGGGCGACGTCTTCCGCGCCAATCGTGATCGTTTCGACGTTCTCGGCTGTTTCCTCTTCCGGAGACACCCAATAAAACCAGCCAAAGATAGCTATTCCAATCAGAATGAAATGGAATAGAGGCTCTCTCATTACCCGCATAGGCAACCTTACTTAAACTGTTGTCCGGCACCGGTTAGGCGACCCTTACAAATGGGCTTGGCAACCGCGCCGCTGCCCATTCCAAGCGTCAAAAATGCTTGTGGTGCAGAAATTTCTGCCCTTGATACAAGAAACTCAGCCAGACTTGGTCATTCGCTAGGTGTGTACCAGATTGGTGAAGAATACGCCCGCTCCTGATGGGTCAACTGGGCGTTTTCTGGCAGATCAGTTCCAAAGCGAGCTTTATCATACAACACCCAGCGTGGCGTCGGAATTTCGATGGCGCGAACATAGTAGAATGACCGAACATCCGGGTCGAAGTCCGGATCAGTCCAGACAGTTACCAGTTCAGCTGATCCGATCGTGTTAGTCCAGCTTGCCGTGTCGATATCCACCGTGTTTCCAACGGCAGGTATCTTGCCGCTGTCATCTGCGGTCCGGTCATCCGACCATATGACATCATAGACTTTCTCGTGCAGCTCTCCTTCGGAATCCAGCCAACCCTTGATTACCTGGGCCCGGTCCAGATTGGCGCCGATTGGATCGCGCAGTGCCGCAATCAGGAAAGAGGGCGCCGTGTCGCCTTCGCGCGGTCTAAGGTCCGACCCCATCGGAACACCCTTGGTATAGCCGACATCAGCAAGGAAGCGGGTTTCGATATCGGAATCGTCGAACGCCCATCCGCCAAAGAACCGCAGGCCGATCCGAGGGCCGGTGGTGGCATAGGTCTCGCGCCGCTTGAATGCATCGAAGATCGCTGCGCGCGTGTTTTCAGTGGCCCAGACGGCTGTATATCCCGAGGCCACAAGAAGATCACCGGGAATTTCGCCCAAATCATTGGCTATAAAGGGATGCTTGATCCGTTCCGCTGACGGTTCGACACTGACGGATTTGCCGAAAAAATTGTCCTCTTCGGCGGTCGCTAGTGAAGTATGGCTGTCGGTCGCTCCACCCATTCCGAACTTATAGGGGTTCACGCCGAACTTCTCTTCCAGCAACAAGCCGCGCTTCAGCGCCTCTCTGGCGTATTCACCGGCCAGCATATCGTCTGTTTTTAGTTCGGTGATATCCAGATTTCCGACGTCCCAGTTCTCATAATCGGCGAACTCATCATCCGGGCTTAGGAACGGGTGCGCTTCACCGTCGCCCTTGATCTGGGTGACTTCATAGTGGGGCTCCCATTTTGCTCGAGCCTTCACGTATTCCTCATCAACCTTGCCGCCGTGATAGGTGTCTTCGGTCGGGAACATCCAGCCATTGGACAAATTTCCGTTGTGGGCAAAGGCGACAGCGCGGCCGCCAGTTTTCGCCTGATACTCCTCTAACCACGAATAGAGCGCTTTTGGGTCGGTATTCCCATAAGGCGGCTGCGTCACTGGTGGCACCATTTGAAGCGCCCGAATTGGCCCGTCGCGCAGCATGACATTCCGATGTAGATTGAACCCCTTGGGTACCGAGGTCCATTCAAACCCAATAAAGGCTGTAAAGGTGCCAGGATCATTATGTCTTTCTGCCGCCAGAACGATGTTCTCCCAGGTAAATGCAAATGCGTCAGCGCCGGGGCTGTACGACTCTAGGAGGATTTCGGGCAGGGTCATCTGCGAGAAATTGGTGATGATGTCGAAGGCGGTTTTTCCGGCTTCTTCTCCTCCGGCTTTGTATCCTTCGTACCATTCTAGTCCTTTCGGATCGGAAATCACGCCGGGCTTTCCGGCCTGCAGGTCGGGCGCAAATCCCATCAGATCGGTATGATCGGTCAGAACCATCCAATCTAGTGGCCGTGCCAACCTTACCGGCTGACCTGTCGAGGAAATGACTTGTTCACCCTTTGCAAACCGCCAGGCTTCATCAGGCAGCAGTGTATTTCCAAAGGCACCTGCATCTAGCGACAGGCCGGTATGCAAATGTGTATCCCCCCAAAGTGGCCGTTCAGGGAACGAGCGGTTGGCATATGGGGAAAACGGTCGTTCCGCAAAGGTGCCTTCGGCGGCCTCTTTCGTGGGTATGGCGTCGGCCCATGCACTCAGCGGAACACCTAACAAAGTCAGCAAACAAGCATAGCGCCCAAGCATATGAACCTCCCAATTCAAGATTATTGAACACGCAAGAAGTGTTGTATTAATAAATATTCACGTTTTATTATATCATTTTGCAGGTACCCTCTGTCAAAAATTTTCTCAATTGCGTCCTGTTGCAGCGATGAAAAAATGCGAATTGCCACTTAGGACAAAAAAACCAATTTCAGTTCGTCGGGACGCTTTTTAGCCTGACAGTATCGCTTGATCCTACGGCGAAACTATGGATGCGCCCGAAGGGTAACAAATTTCCGATCACTAACAGGTCTGTTGGCTTGGTGTTGTCTTGCTTTTGTTGGCAAGGATTGAGCCCGAGGATTCATCTAGCTTTCCGAGATGCGGAAGCCTACTGGCAATGGCTGGCTGACTATGTCGTCAACCGTAGACCACCCTGTATACCAACCCTCGGCGCATCTTAACGAGTTGCCGCGGGAGTTCTGCTTCTCTTTTCTTTTTCCAAAGTGGGCATTGTTTGAGGGTTGGTTAAATGACGGTACTGCGGACAAAGCCGTCACTCAGTCATTGGGTGGTTCATAGGGATCCGGCGTTCCCGGGGGGATCGGAGGAAACTTCTCGAATGTAGCAATGTGCTCCTGCAACTGCGGCAGCGCCTTTTCGGCTGCCCATGTGTGCGGGAAGAGTACGCTTTCACGCTCGTGTGGATCATTCAAAAGGTTGTAGACCCTTGGTGTGTCGAAAGACTCCGTTGCACCAAAAGCAGTCGTATTCTCTTTGAAAAGAACTTTCCAATCCTTCCATTTTACGCCGAATATCTGCTCACCCATGTAGACGATAACACCTTCTCGGTTTGAGTTTGGTTGGTCACCAAGAAAGAACTTTGACTGGTCGACACCATCAAAGGCCCTGTCATCAGGCACCTTGCCCCCTGCGAAAGCCGCAAGAGTCGGATAGAGATCCATTGAGTGGACAACATCGTTGCTTTCAGAACCGGCAGGGATCTTTCCCGGCCACTTGATTGCAAAGGGTACACGCATACTTCCTTCGAGGCTGGTGAACAGAGTACCGCGCCAAGGCCCGGCCGTACCATGTACCGCAGGAACTGGCGAGACGTTGGCGTTCCCAACCGGAAGAGCTTCGGGGCCGTTGTCAGCAGTAAATATCACCACGGTGTCGTCGGAAACGCCTGCCGCCTCAATCGCATCAACAATACGTCCGATATAGCTATCTGTTTGAAGCAGAATGTCGGCCCAGACGCCGTTTCCAGTGGCGCCTTCGAACTCCTCGGACGCGATGTTCGGATAGTGGGTCTGAGTATAAGCAAGATAGATGAAAAACGGCGCGTCTTCGGCACTCTTTGCTTCGATAAACTCGATGGCCTTTTTCGTCAGGTCGCCATCTATTTCGCCGCGATAGTCCAGATCGTAGTCTTGAGCGATGGTTGCTGGCTCGCCAGCAACACCTTGCATCACAACCGGCTCTTCCATGTTGGCATCGGCAAAACCCGGAAGCGTGCGCCAGACTGTAACGTCAGTGGTCTCAACGCCGTAAAACTCATCGAATCCTTGATTCGTTGGATAGCGCCCTTCGGTCCATCCAAGGTGCCATTTCCCGTACATGGCCGTGCTGTATCCTACATCCTTCAGCATCTCAGCGATCGTGATTTCCCATTGGGTCAGACCGTAAACGCCACCTCCCAGTGGGACCGTATGGTTGCCGCTCCGGATGCCGTACCGTCCAGTCATGGTCGCTGCGCGGGACGGCGTGCACTGGCTTTCCACGTTGAAGTTCGTGAGTCGTAGTCCTTCCGCAGCGAGGGCGTCCATCTCGGGAGTCGCAGTACCACGGATTATGCCACCTCCGTTGAACCCGGGTTCGCCCCACCCAAAAATATCTAGAAATATGAATACGATGTTAGGTTTTTCTTGAGCCGAAGCGGCCTCGGCAAATAGAAGAGATAAGGACAGTAGGAATGTGCGGGACATCCACTTCATAACAACATCTCCAATTAAGCTCATGGACTCAAGACTGTCGAACGAAGCTGCCAGTCGTCAAGAACGGCCACTCGTTGCGGTATTTTCTCACAGCGGTAGAGCGTCAGATTTGCGGGCGAAGCTGCGGTCCGGTTTTGGTCGAATCTCCCTCAGGCTCTCTTTTGCTCAACAATGAAAAACCGTTGTTTTCCTTGACGAACAACCGACTCAGATGTTGCCATAAGCTGGCATTCATCTCGGCTGGGAGGTTCATATGAAGTTTTTTCTAACGACATCGACAGCAATAGTTTCCGCAGCATTCATAACAAGCTCTTCACATGCTCAAGAGGCGGCACAAGGTGGGCAAGTTGGAGAAATGACCATATCGGTTGATGATATGCGTGAACCCGCACCCGCCGATTTCTCACCCTATGCAGGTCGAGACTTTCCTACACGCCCGCTGTGGGGTGACACTCACCTGCACACATCAAATTCACTCGATGCCCGCGGATTTGGCGTTATTCTTAGCCCCGACGATGCCTATAGGTTTGCACGTGGTGAGGAAGTCACCACATCACATGGCCTCCGTGTGAAGTTATCGCGCCCGCTCGACTGGCTTGTTGTATCCGATCATTCTGACGCCATGGGTGCAATGAATGAAATCATCGCGGGAAACTCCACACTGATGCGCGATGCAACGCTCAGAGACTGGAGCGAACGGCTTAATGCGGGCGGAGACGTTGCACTTGGCGCCACTATGGAAGTTATTGAAACCTTTGCTGGCATCACGGGCGAGGCACTTCCCGAGGCTGTTGCAGATCGAAGGTTTGTGCAATCCGTGTGGGACAAGTTCACGCAAACTGCGGATCATCACAATGACCCTGGCACGTTCACTGCGTTCATCGGGTACGAGTGGACATCTACCGAAGCTGGCAACAACCTCCACCGCAATGTGATCTACCGGGATGATGCCATCCGCGCTCGGCAAATGTTGCCCTTCACAACCGCAGAAACATTTAATCCGGAACGGCTATGGGATTGGATGGAAACTTTTGAACTAGAGACTGGTGGTCGTGTACTGGCCCTTGCTCACAACGGCAACGTCTCCAACGGTTTGATGTTTCCGGTCGAGACAAACCCCGAAACGGGTGAGCCTTTGACAGAAGACTACGCAGAGCGGCGTGCCAAGTGGGAGCCGATGTATGAGATTACCCAGATCAAAGGTGATGGAGAAACTCACCCGTTTCTCAGCCCGAACGATGAGTTCGCTGACTATGAAACCTGGGACAAATCCAATCTGGGTCCGACACTCAAAGAAGACTGGATGCTTCAGTACGAATACGCCCGCGAGGCCTTGAAGAACGGTCTCAAGCTAGAAGCTCAGCTCGGCACCAATCCATACAAGTTCGGAGTAGTGGGCTCGACCGACAGCCATACTGCTTTGGCAACGGCGGAAGAAGACAATTTCTTTGGCAAACACTCTGGCGTCGAGCCGGAACCTGGCCGTTGGCAGCATGTCGTTGGCGAGTTCGATGCCTTGAGGATTCTCGGGTGGGAAATGGCAGCCTCAGGCTATGCAGCGGTTTGGGCTCAGGACAACACACGCGAAGCCATATTCGACGCCATGGAACGGAAAGAAGTATACGGGACAACCGGTAGTCGCATCGCGGTTCGTTTCTTTGGTGGTTGGGATTTTACGGAAGCTGACGCAAGATCTCGATTGCCCGCAGAAATAGGATATGAAAAAGGCGTTCCGATGGGTGGGGACCTCGCGGACGCGACACAAGGCGCGGACGCCCCAACCTTCCTGGTTGCTGCGCTGAAAGATCCGTTCTCCGGCAATCTCGACCGTGTTCAGATTGTGAAAGGTTGGCTAAATTCCAGCGGCGAAACTGAGGAGCGTGTCTATGATGTGGCTTGGTCGGGAGACCGAGAACCCGATGCGGACGGCAACCTGCCAACGGTAGGGAACACCGTGGATGTTGCAACGGGCACGTTTACGAATTCAATAGGTTCCCCGGAACTGATCACCGTTTGGAAAGACCCCGATTTCGATCCTTCTATGAGCGCTTTCTACTATGCCCGTGTCTTGGAAATTCCCACACCGAGATGGACAATTTACGATGCCGTTCGGTTCGGCGACGAACTGCCTGCCGAGGTGCCTACGTCAACTCAGGAACGTGCTTACACTTCGCCAATTTGGTATACTCCGGGGGGTTGAGACATTTTGAAAAACTCACGTTGGTCACAACTGGTGCCCTGAACGCCTCGGGCCATTTCGGTTGCAATGCTCTACCCACAAGAACGTGCATTTAGAGTTCTCAAAGGTCCTTCACCGCACTAAGCTGGAACGGCTACTCCACCCCAACTCGCCAGCACCTGCAAGCTCCCGGAACGACTCGTTAGCGGTGGTCAGCGCCAGTGAAGGTCCTCTAGCGGTCAGAACACCTGAAACAACTGGGGCATTTCTCGGAGGGTTTAGCCCAAGAGCCTGTCGTCATTCCATGCATGAATGAACTGGCTGGGGTGGTAGGAATCCTTGACGTCCGATGATCGTTATAGGCTTTTCCAACCGGTGGCCGAAACTGGGGCGATTTCGGGGGCATTTCGAGGGTGAACGCGGGCATTCTCGACCGCTAGAGGGGCCGCTGACTGGACCGCTAGATCAACCGTCCACTGGTGCTGGACCGCTGACGAGTCGTTCCGGGTGCTGAAGACTGGTCGCTGGTGTTGGCGGGTGGCGGGGGTCAATTAGAAATGGGATATCTCTTGAACGTCCGGCGTCGCGTGGTAAATGTGGCTCCTCAGTTTATTTTGCCCCAGTAGACCTAAAGCGTAGTCTGCTGCTGCAAACGCGGCATCCCAAGTCTCGGCGTGTTGAGGGCCACCCATTTCGCTGTCATTGAGAAAGCTGACAAAGAGCAACTTGGCATCAACCCCGTGCTCCCGAAGCCACCAAAGGAAACCTAAGCGGTTGGCGTACTGATAATAAAGTTCCGACCAGTTAACATGGTCTCCAATTCCGAGATCGGCACGGACTATCGCGAAAGCTCGATTAATCTGCTCGCGAGAACGTGAACCAGCCTGCGACGGGGGTGAGAAAAACTCGCGAAAATGAGCCTTTGCTTCGACTAGAACTGGACCGTGCGAAGTTAAACCTAAAGCATCCCATTGAGGCCCTCGTTGAGGCCAGAAGTCCTTCAATGATGCAGCAAGGTGCCCGATTCCGAGGCGATTCAAGAAAGCCGCATCGCGATATTCGGCATAGTCGTCTTCCGCTAGAGGCGAGACCCATTCAATCGTTGGAAGACTCGATGGCTGCAACAAGTTCGGATAGCGTTGGATAGCCTCTTGAATCCACTTTAAGCTTCCTTTGGCGGACTATGTCGTTAACCGCAGACCACCCTCATAGACAGAACCCTCGGCGGCCCTTAGCGGGTTGTCGGGGGTGCTCACTTTGTTTTCTTTTTGTTGAAGTGGACGTTGGTTGAAGGCTGGCTGAATGACCGCTTTGCGGACAAAGCGGTGGTTCAGACTCAGCCGCGAGAAAACCTCCGCACACATATGGCAAACTGGCTCGATGCCGTGATCAGAACCTGACCCTAAACGCCAGCCCAACCAACGGCGCAGTGTCATAGCTTTGCCGACTGATTTCTGCTCCATTCGCATCATCTAAAGTCAGGCGGCCATCAAATTCTGCGCCCGCAAATACGCTCAATGAAACTCCAGGATTCGGATTGTACCCAAGAGAAAGAACCACAGGGATACTCTTATCTTCACCCACCCCATCAGGGGCGACGCCATCCCCATCCAACCTGAAACGAATTCTCTCTGATCGTGCGGTTAACGAAAGGTCGATAGCCTCGTTTAGAGCGTAGCTTAGTGACAACCCGGGGCCTTGCGTTGCTCCGACACCAGAGCCAGTGTTCAAATTCCAACGTTCATTTATGTCCCAGTCGATAAGCAGAGCCGGAAAAAAATCAGTACCGCTTTCGTCTAATTCGGAAAACGCACCAAAGGCTGGGCCTATCGTTAGGCGCTCGTTCAGTTGCCATGCAATACCTGCAAAAACACCGTAGGTTCTACCGTCAGATGAGGAGGCCCCGCTTTGGTAGTCCCACCTGATCTGTGGCGAAACAAAAACCGTTGTTGTATCCCCCACACGAAACCGGACAGGAACAGCTACGCGAAGGTCCCGGATGTTTTCCCAAGGCTGGTTGTTAGATTGGCTGAAATTGTAATCCAGCTTGCCAAAGCTGGTGGAAAGCCCAACGCTGCTTCCGCCTTCTAGTTTGTAAAGTGCGGTAGTACGTAGAAACGCTCGACTTGCAGAGAACTTGCCGCCGCCACTCAAATCCGCATCCCCTTGAAACGCGGCAAGCCCATCAACCTGATACGCCCAGCCTAACTGAGGCTGGGCGGCCGACGGAAGCGAAGTGAACCCAAGAAAAACAAATCCAAAGCAGCACGTTAGAAGAAGGTTTTTCATCTGACATTTTCCACGTGAGACTGGTTTCCTTTTGGGATGCCATTGCTGGACGAGCGGTTCAAGTCCTATACCCGCACAATCATCTGGGTGCTTGCGCTTTATGATGAATGGGCAGTGTGATCCGGCTGGAGCGGTTTTTCATGGCAGGAGTTCCTCGATCTCGTTCGTAACGGACGCCGAAAGCGGATCAATGATCGAGCCTTATGTTTCGACAACTGTACCACCGGGGCCAATCAAGACCTTGTTGAAATTCCACCTTGGCGCGAATCCTTCCTCCTCTTTCAAGGACCGGAAGAAAGGGTGAGCGTCAGGGCCAGTCACGTGTGTTATCACGCTCATTGGAAAATCGGTACCGTATTGCAGTTCGCATAAATCGCGCACTTCGTCGTTGGTTACCAGTTCTTGCTTGAAGTTATCCGAACGGTCCGCGGCGACAACCAGTCCCCGGTTGCGATACCGATCATAAAGGTCTCGAAGCCCACGGTAGTGACGGGTGAACGCGCATTGGGATTCCGTACTGACGACTAGAACCGGTTGACCATTCCAATCTGACAAAGACAAGGTTCCCCCGTCGATCGAGTCAAACTTCGCGTCAAGTTCAAGGGCGCGAACGTGTTCGCCTGGCAAGAGAAAGCCGCAAAGCACAGTTATCCGAAACATTCCACGCCTCCATTTTCATAGTTGGATACGGAAGAACAATGCGGACGGATTTCATTTTGTGGACATAGCGCGCGGGTCGCGTGCGACTGCCGGCGGTCGCAACTCAGAGATAGAAAATTGGGGACGTTCGAAAGCTCGATTCAGGCCCATGATCAAAAATTATCTTGTTCCTCAGTGGCAACGTCAAAATGGCTTTATCCAAATGTATTTAAAATCGGTCGTCGCTAGGAGGCAAATAATCAAATCAGAACTTGGAATGCATTCGGCACTTTGAGAAGCGCAATACTGTAATTTGCACCTCTTCACCTTGAACTTCCGCGCTAAGGCGGGCTTTAGACGCAATAAAGAAAAAGACGTTTTCTGCAGGCTAAACAACGCCTGCATTGCTGACTTGGTCGCTTTCGATACCTGTCAGATAGCTACCCGTGGATCAACGCCGAAGGGTCAATCAATTTGTCTGCAATGGTCGTGAATCTGGCAAACTCAATTTGACTTTTCTGTTGTTAAGCAAACTTCTACTTGCAGATCATTTTGTTGAAACTGATCCTTGGTCCACAACAGTTGAAGGGAACAACAATGTCGCATACGCCTCGATCCTTTTCTCACATAGGTCTTTCAGTGCCGGACGTGGATGAAGCAGTAAAATTTTATTCCGAGGTATTTGGCTTCTACGTCATCATGCCGCCAACGGACGTTCTGGAGGATGATAGCGATATTGGTGTAATGTGCACGGATGTCTTTGGACCAGAATGGAAAAAACTGCGCATAGCTCACATGGCGACTGCGGACCGTGTTGGGATTGAAATTTTCGAGTTCGACGGGAATTATGCGCCCGAAAACAACATAGACTACCGGCGCAATGGGACATTTCACTTTTGCATCCAAGATCCCGACGTGGAAGGCCTGGTGAAAAAAATCGTAGCGGCGGGGGGAAAGCAGCGGATGCCCATTCGTTACTACTATCCGGGCGATAAACCTTACCGGATGGTCTATGTAGAAGATCCATTCGGTATTGTGTTCGAACTGTACAGCCATTCCTATGAATTGACGTATTCGTCCGGTGCTTACAATTGAGAAACAGTTCAATTTGAAGGCTGCTTTGGTTCCAAATAACCGTTCTCTGCGTTGCAACGTCTCTTGAGTTTTTGAGCGACTGTTTTGAGGTCTGAGTGGTCGTTTGTTTCAATTCGCTTCAAGGACCGCTTTGCGGACAGAGCGCCAATTCGCTGCGTTTGCTCGAATGTCGGCAGCATGGATTGGAACCACATCTTCAGCGAGGCCTCGGAATTCTACCGGTCATTCGCAAGCCATCACGAATGTTCAACCCCATCATCGTGAGGTTGGCCGCCCCGGCGATCAGCTCAATCACCTGAACCGTGTAAAAGGTGCTGTCAAATTCACCGGCGGCGGCTTTTCCAGCCAGAAACCAAGCGGCGGGTACGAGGATCAACAAGCCGTTCAGCGCAATGGCAGGCATTCGTGTTTTCTTGGCCTTCGTAAGCGCATCCTTGCGTTTCCGGCCCATTGCCATGCCCGATCCGCCAGCAATTGCCATTGCCGGGATGAGGATGAACATGCCTTTCAGAATCAATGCCTTGACGGTCGCGACTGTTTCATGGCTTGCAAAGAGTTCGCTGGTGGCCGTTGACGTCCAGAAGAGGAGGATCATCACAAAGCCGATGCCGCCCGCGATGGCGTGAATCTTTGTTTTCATAGCGGTTCCCTCAAATTGGCTTTTGGAAATGATTTTGTCAGGCCGTGCAGCAATTCGGCACCGCAACCTTCTCAAACAGATGGGGGGCGGTCACAGCACTTGAGGGATAATGGCTGAGCTGCTGCTGAAACTCGGGGTTTGAAAACGCCACGCGGAAGTCCGCAACAGAGTCCCAGATCGCATAGTTCAGGTACATGCTGCCGTCGCCAACGGCTTTGTGCAGTTGGGTGCTGATGTAACCCGGCTGCTTTTTCATCCATTGGGCATCGCTCTTCCAGGCTTCAACCAGGGCGGCTTGGTCAACCGGATCGACTGTGAAGAGATTGACGAGAACGACGGGGCCAGCGTCGATGCCCAATTGCCGATCAATGGGAAACTCAGGGTCGAGGGGTTTAAAACTTACCATTTCGGTACTCCTTGAAAGTAGCTTCGCTTTGGTGTCATGTTGTCATATTTAGGGCTTACCAACCATAACGACAACACGTTGTCAATTTAAATGAGGAATCGACATGCCGGATGCGCGAAGAACCGAAGAAGGAGAAGCCGTTACAGCGTTGATACTGGATGTGTTTCGGCTAAACGGTCGATTGCAGCTTGCCGGTGATCGCCTCGTGTCAGAACTAGGTCTTACAAGTGCTCGATGGCAGATTCTTGGTGCCATCGCCTATTCTGATCGACCGGAATCCGTTGCCTGGCATGCTCGGACGATGGGCGTTCACCGGCAGGGCGTACAAAGGATCATCAATGAATTGAGCAAAGAAGGCATAGTGGAGTTTCAGCCGAACCCACACCACAAGCGGGCGCACTTAGTCGTACTGACCCAAAAGGGGCAGGAATTGTACAAAGCCGCGATTGCGAAGCAAATCCCATGGGTGAATGAACTCTCGGAAGGTCTGTCGCCAGATGATATTGCGACAGCGCAAAACGTTGTTGACCTTCTTAAATCGCGTCTCGAAGAAGCATCAATGCGACAAGATCAGAGCCCGTCTCAAAGCGGACGTTCATAGAGAGCGCAGCATCGGTCATTTTGGGCTCAGAGCAGTCGTTCGGCAGAATTCAGTGAATGTCTGGTACGCGGGACAGTAAGGATTTTGAATGTTGCAAAAG